>JBGTLA010000155.1:0-11468 GCA_041744375.1 Acidimicrobiia bacterium
TCCCGGCCAATTGGCCGGGAATGTCGCGCCAGAGCGAACAATTTGGGATTACCCCGGGGTACGCGTCACCCGTTCGATCAGCGCCAACAACGATTGATGGGCGGACGAGGGCAGGTTCGGGTCGGCGGCGGCCACCAGAAGTGAGTCGGCCGACTGACCAAGGCGGGTTCGCACCACGGCCGCGTCGGGATTGGCCGACGCAAGGACTGTCTCGACAGGAGCCAACAAACGCTCCGACAGCGTCGAGCCGAACGTGGCGAAGAGATCAATGACCCACGCGTCGTCTGTGCGCCGCACGACGAAGACTCTCGGGTCACCCTGTTCGGGAAGAACCGACACCATCACGAAATGTGAATGTCCCTGGGTGACCGACTCGCCCTCAGAGACGGTGACGCTCCCCGGTGCGAAGCCATCCACTGTCTGAGCAAAGCCAGACCAGAAGTTGGAGCCCGTTTGGACAGCTTCGTCCGTCAGTGCTGCCACGACTTCGGTGGCGTTCGCTCCCTCGACCAGGGTCAACAAGGCGGCCTGATCGAGGTCGGTGACATCGGCGGCGTCCTCGAAACGCCCCTCCTCGATGGCCGACAGCAAGTCCGAGACCACCTGGGCAGGGGCAGAGTCACTTCCCATGATCGTGGTGTCTGGTGACTCCTCGGCTCCAGTGCAGCCAACCAGTACCAGGGCCACGGCGCAGGCCACGAGACGCGGCTGAAATGGCATCGACATGGAACGCTAATAGGGCCCGCCGATCTCTCCCAGGCGACCCGTGCGCACCAGCATCGTCCGCCGGGCCGGTTCGGCCAGACCGGCCGCCCGCCACAGCCACACCAGATAGGCGATTCCCAGGCCCTCCAGCAACCATCTCCCGGGATCACCGGTGGCCCGCTGCCAGGCCGCCGGCCAGAACGCACTCCCTCCCATCTCCAGCCCCAGCCCGAATGCCGGCCACAGGAAGACCGAGGCGTTGGTCCACATCCCATCGACGAGAAGGTGCAACAGCCACCCCACCACCAGCGCCATCCACGCCCTTCGTCGCCGCCCCCGTCTCGTCGCCACCACGACTCCCACGGCCACAACGGTCGGCACCAAAAGCGAATGCGCCCACAGCTCGCCGCTGCTCCCGCCGACCACCGTCACGACGGCCAGGTCGATCAGGTCGGGCAGGATCACCCCGGCGGCGAGAAACCGCATGTCTACCTTCGGGTCGCGAAAGATCCAGCGGAACAGGAAGAAGACGGCGGCCAGGTTCCAGGCGAGCACGCCGGCTCAGGGCACGAGGATACGCCGGCAGTGAACACAGCGGGGGGGTTCGGAGTCCCGGACCTGGATCTGCTCGGCCGGCGAGAGCCGCATGTGGCATCCTCCACAGATCCCGTCGTCGAGCCGACCCACTCCAACTCCCTCCTTGGTTGTGCGTAGCCTCTCGTACAGCGCAATGAGGTCCTCCGGCAGCGGAGCCATCGCCTCTACCTTCCGCTCTTCCTTACGCGCCAACTCGGCGTCGATGGAACGCCACTGCTCCGTGATCGCCGACTCCAGCTCGCCCTTTTCGGTCTCTAGCGTGTTCTGTTCGGAGGTGAGATCGGCCACCACCTGTCGGGCGGCGTCGAGTCTCTCCAACAAGGCGAGAACCCTCTCCTCGGAGGCTGATTTCTGGCCATGCAGAGATTGCACCTCGAGACGCATGTGCTCTGTCTCCCTGCCCGACATCCCGCCGGCGAACAATCGAGTTTCGTGCTCGGTGAGCTTGGCCTCCAGCATCTCCAGCTCCCCGTCGGCTTTGTCGGTGTCGAGCTCGATCTGGCGAAGCTCGGCGGCGGCCGACTGCATTCGCTCGGAGAGGTCATCGAGCTGTTCTTGTGTACGCCGGTACGCCGCCAACTCCGGGAGCCCGGAACGCCTGGCCAGCAGCCGATCGATCTGGAGGTCGAGGTCTTGGACGTCCAACAGGTCGGCGAGAGCGGAGATCTCCATGTGAGTGTCACGGTAGTGAGTTCGTCGAGACATCGACCCAGGGGCAAACCGGTCCTCCCGTCAGGTCGATCATCTCCAAATCGAGCGACGCCACCAGGTCCACCAAGCTCCTCATCCCGGGACGTTCGGTAGCGGCATGACCCGGGTCCACCACCGCCATTCCCATGTCCATCGCCGCGGTGGCGCGATGATGGTCCACGTCACCGGTGACGAGGGCGTCGGCTCCGGTTGCCACCGCCTCCTCCACAAAGGAGGATCCGGAACCGGGGACGACCGCCACCGTGGCGACAGGGCGCGCCGTCTCCCCCGCCACCCGCAGGGCCGCCCAACCCAACTCCTCGCCGGCCTTGGCCGCCAGAGCTCCCACCGTTCCCTGCCAGGAGCCCACCCGACCTATGAAGCCGTGGTTGGAAGCCACGTCGAACACGTCGAATGCGGGCTCCTCGTAGGGATGGGCGGTGACGAGCGCGGCGACGACACGACCGACGGAATGGCGGAGAGCCAGCATCTCTACCCTTATCTCAGGTTCAACGTTGAAGTGCCCGGCCTCCCCGGTGACCGGTGCCGATCCCGCCCCGGCCCGAAACGTCCCTTCCCCGGCTATCCGGAACGAGCAGGTCTTGTAGTTGCCGATTCGCCCGGCACCGGCGGCAGCCATGGCCGAGGTGATGGTGGCCACCGCATCGGGCGGGACGAAGGTCACCACCTTGACCTGCTCGCCTCCTGTCACCGGCCCGAAGGGCGAGCTGTCGGTCACCCCAAGAGCAGTCGCCAAAGCATCGGCGGTGCCGCCCGGAGTTGCATCGAGGTCGGTGTGGCTGACCACGAGAGAGATTCCGGCGCGCACCAACCTCCAGGCCCGACCATGCGGCGTGCCTCCGGAAACGAGGCGGGTAGTGGGTCGAAAGAGGAGGGGGTGATAGGAGACCACCAGGTCGGGTGGGTCGTCGACGAGGCGGGCGGTGGCAATTTCGGTCACCTCGTGACACACGGCCACTCGTCGCACTTCCTGGGCGGGGTCCCCCAACTGAAGTCCCACCGGATCCCATGCTGCAGCCTTGTCAGGTCGGGTCAGGATGGCCAGGGACTCAACGACTTCGGCAACGGTGGGCATGACTGCGATCTTAGGGACCGACGGCACCCTCATTCGGCCGTCCCGAAAGTGTTGGCCAAAAAGTGTTGGCCGAGAAACCCGCAAGGAGCTCCTCGGCCAACGACGGAATCATTGCATCCAGTTCCCCGGGGCGCAACCGAGAACGCAAGTTGTTTTTCGCGTTTTCGTGCAGTCCCCGACGGCTCTCCAACCCTTCCCCATTCGATGGCGACAGTTCTCTAGGGTGCGATGGTGTGGCACGTGAAAATGAACCGCCATGCGTGGCGTGAGACATGACGCTTGCCGTGGCCCTGCTCTCGATCGGCCTCGCCTCGTTGGTGGTGCTCTTCGCCGGCCCCCGCATGGTGGCTATCGCCGATCGTCTCGCCGACGTCACCGGATTGGGAGAGGCGATCGTGGGCGCCGTCCTCGTCGGAGCAGCCACCTCCCTGCCAGATCTCGTGGCCACCGTCACTCCGGCCGTGAACGGTTTCCCGGACCTGGCGGTTGGCAATGCCTTGGGCGGAGTGCTCGCCCAGACGGCATTCCTGGCCGTCATCGACCTCTCATACCGGCGTGCCAACCTCGAGCACGCTGCTGCTTCACTTCCCAATCTGATGCAGGCCGGCTTGCTGATCACGCTCCTTTCCACCGTTCTCCTCTTGCTTCATGCCCCCACTGTGACGATCTGGGGGATCCACCCGGGAACCATCGCCCTCCCGGTGATATATCTCTATGGGCTGCGGTTGGTGAGTATGTCCGAGCAGGCACCAATGTGGCGACCCCGCCCCACTTCTGAGACCCGCAGCGACGAACCCGACGAGCAAACCGCAACAGGCCCGGTGGTGAGATCCCTCATCTTGCGCTTCGCGATGTTCGGCGCCCTCCTGGCAGCCGCCGGTTACGCCCTGGGGCGAGGCGGAGAGTCGCTCGTAGCCGTGACAGGGTTGTCCCAGTCGATGGTGGGGGCGTTCATCACTGGGGCTGCTTCGTCGCTCGCCGAACTGGTGGTTGGAGTCGCCGCCGTGCGAAGAGGGGCTCTCACGTTGGCGGTGGGCAATGTCATCGGCGGCAACGCCTTCGACACGATGCTGGTGGGAGTGGCCGACGTCGCCTACCGCGACGGCTCTGTCTACTCACAGGTGGAGAGCGACCAGACCATCTTCGTCGGTATCGCCCTCCTCATGACGGCCGTGCTCGTGATGGGCTTGCTCCGTCGACAGCGCCATGGAATCGGCAACATCGGCAGCGAGAGCGCCATCATCCTTGTCCTCTACGCCCTGGGGATTGGTCTCGTCCTCTGATCTCGCCCCCCAAGAGAGGTGAAGCGGCGAGGCGGCATCCGCAGAAGACGTGCCCGATAGTTTCTCCGGGTTGCCAACTGACAACGGTGTTTAACCGTGTTCAACAAAAAACCCCCACATTCCACGACAAGGTCCCCTGCGACCTTTCTAGAGTCCACCCCGGACAAAATGAGAGTCGACCGATGTATTGGATCGGAAGCTTCGATGGATCGGCCAAGTCGGACGCGGGAGGTGTCTGAATGATTCTGGCGCAGGCAACGATCGAAGAGCAACTCGCTCTCGATTCGGCGATCCTCGCCGAGCAGTTCTATTTCTTCACCGTGGCGATCATGTGGCTCATCCATGTGGGGTTCATGTCGTACGAGGCCGGCGCCAGCCGCCGGAAGAACGTCATGTCGACCGCCATGAAGAACATCCTCACGATCGCGGTGGTGACCCCGACGTTCTACTACTTCGGATGGTGGATATACGGCTGCCTCCAGCAGGGGTTCATCCCCTCGAGCAGCACCGACGAGTTCTACGGTGCGTTCTGCGCCTCCACCTATCCGTGGTCCGCAAACATGGGGCCCAACCTGTCGGACAACATCACCGGAGTGTTCTGGGCGGCCTTCCTGCTCTTCTCATGGACGACGGCGTCGATCATGTCGGGGGCGGTCATCGAGCGTATCCGCATCTCGGCATACCTGGTCCTCGCCGGAATCTTGGGGTCGGTGGTGTGGATCCTGGATGCGGCCTGGGGTTGGAGCGCCGGGGGATGGCTCATCCGCCACTTCGGGTTCCACGACGCCATCGCCTCCGGGGTAGTCCATGGCGTAGCCGGCGTGTTTACCCTCGGGGTGCTGATCAACCTGGGGCCCCGGATCGGAAAGTATGGAAAGGGCGGGGTGGTACGGAGTTTCAAACCCCACAACCTCCACCTGACCCTCATGGGCCTCATGTTGATCTTCACGGGCTTCTACGCCTTCTATGCGGCCTGCCTCGTCATCCAGTCGACGGCCTTCCCCGGTTGGGGCAATATCTACCTGTCCCCGGCCACCTTGTCGGCCATCACGTTCACGATCACGATCGGGTTCGCCGGCGGGTTCACGGGCGGTTATTTCGCCTCCAAGGGTGACCCGTTCTGGACGGTATCGGGTGGTCTGGCCGGTGTGATCTCGGTCTCGGCCGGAGCCGACATCTACGCACCGTCGCTCGTGTACCTTCTCTCCATCTTCGGTGGCGCCTTCGCCTACTGGGCGGGCATGTGGATCGACAAGAGACTGCGCATCGACGATGCCGTGGGAGCGGTGGCGGTTCACGGTGCGGCCGGATTCCTCGGTTTGCTCTATGTAGGGATCTTCGCCGCCGGGTTCCCCACCGGGGTGGACAACGTCAATTCATCCCTGCTCGGCCAGCTGGTGGGGATGCTCACCTTCTTCGCCCTCGCCTTCATACCGGGATACGGTGTCTCCTTGATTCTCAAGAAGCTCAACCTGTTGCGGGTCCCCCCCGAGGTGGAGGTGGCCGGCCTCGACCGCGCCGAGTTCGACACGGACTTCTACCCGGAGTTCTCTCAGCTCGAAGAGGTCATCGTCCTAGAAGACGGCCGGGAGGTGCCGGCGGGCCCGATCCTGGCGGAGGACTACCACAGCCTGGTGAGGTGATCGGCGATGATGGAACTGATCGTGGCAATGGCGGGCATGTACGTGGTCGTCGCCGCCGCCGGAATCTGGATGCGAAACAAGAGACGCCGCCTGACTGCCCCCGAAAGCGCGGGCGAACGAGGAGGAATCGACTGACATGGACACGTTTCCCTTTGACAGCTGGGATGAGGCCATCGCCGCGGCTCAGGAAGTGGGCGCCGGGTACTTCACGTTCGGGCCCGGTGGGAACACGGCCACCATCATCCTGACCCTCCTGGGCTTCTTGGCCATGGTGGCCACAATCGTGGCCGGTGTGGTACTCGAGGATCGGAGATTGACAGAGCACGCCCAGCGTCTGGAGTTCGAGGTGAAGAATGGCCGGTAAGCAGATCGATTTTCCCCCAGATCAGACCCACTCCCCCAAGCTGGGGATGGTCTTGATGGTCGTGTCGCTAGTGGCGACCGCCCTCGTGGTTATCGCCATCTTCACCCTCTAGGGAACCTCGTAGCCGACAGCACCCCTTCCCCGAGCCCGGCCATCTGGCCTTTGGCCATCGGGGTGCTGTCGGTGATGCTCCCCTGGATCGTCGACGATCGTGGGAGTCGCCTCGGCCTGTCGCAACCCGACGGTCTGCTGACCCTCATCGGGGGAACGGCGGCGATGGCTCTCGCCTGGCGCCGTGTGGCGTTCGGGTGGATCGTGTCGGGGTTCTTGGCGGTGCTCTTGGGCCGTGACGTGGTGACCGTGGTTCAGAGCCCGGCCGCCCACCCTGGGGCGGGCCTGTGGCTCGGGGCGCTCGCTTTCACAGTGGCCGCCATCATCCAGTTGCTCACGCTGGTCCGCTCCCGGCGGAGACCCTCGTGAGCCGCACAAGTCGCTCAGTGCGACCTCACCACCCGCAGCACCTCGCCGGAGATGGCGTCGATTTCGACGGTGGACAGCCTCTCGAACTCGGCTGAATCCGGCACCGGAATCGAAAGCGAGACGCCCCACACCGGTCGGAGCCCGATCCCCTGGCGGATCAGCCGGACCTGGACGTTCTCGGGCTGGAAGTCGACCTGGGCCACGGCCGTCGCAACGGCCTCCTCCGAGGACACCTCTATCCCGCGATCGGCCTGCAACACCCCGGTGGCAGCCAGCACCAACAGCACCGTTCCCAACACGAGAATCGTCCGGGATGCTCGTGACATGCGCGACCACCGCGACAGCTGCCCCTCGCTCACGTCTCGGCCCGGTGGGTCAGGTAGGCGGTGACTCCCCGTAACACCAGGTAACCGGGCACGTGAGTCAACAGCACGAGGAGGATCCACCACGTCGACGCCTTCTTGGAGAATCCCTGCTCACGCACCTCCCATACCGTGAGGCCGACGGCGCCGAACAGCGCCAACCACATGACGACGTTCCTGGTGGCCTCGAACAAGAGGAGCAGCCCCATGGGGGGAACGGTAAACCAGTTGCCGCCTCCCCGCTGCGCTTTGTGGGGGTGGGCACTGTCAGAACAGAGTGAGGTATCGCTCGACCTCGGCGTCGGACACGATGGCGTGCCAGCTGGAGAACTCTTTGCGCTTCACGTCGGCGTAGTAGTCGACGTAGTCGCCATCGCGCGTTTGGCCCAACCCCCGGCGAAGCACATCGTCGGTGACCAGGGCTTCTACCGCATGGAGGAGCGTGAGCGGCAGGGTGGCGATTCCGCGTCGGGCCACCTCGGCCGGGTCCATCGTGTAGAGGTTGTCGTGGTTGGGCTCGCCGGGGTCGAGACCGCGGTCGATACCGTCGAGGCCCGCCGCCGCCTGGGCGGCGATGGTGAGGTAGGGGTTGGCGGCGCCGTCGACACCCCGGTTCTCGACCCGGCCGACGTCGGGCACGCGCAGCATCTGGGTGCGGTTGTTCCCGCCGTACGTGGCATACGCCGGAGCCCAGGTCGAGCCCGAATCGGGGATCCCCCCTCCCATTCGCTTGTAGGAGTTGACGGTCGGGCAGGAGACGGCGGTCAGAGCGCGGGCGTGGTCGATGAGGCCACCGATGTAGCCGTAGGCCATCTCCGAGAGGCCGAGGCCGCGTTCGTCTTCGGTGTCCAAGAACAGCTCTTCGCCGGAGGACGACCACAGGCTCGAGTGGCAATGGAGGCCATTGCCGGTCAGGTGGGAGAAGGGTTTGGGCATGAACGTGGCCGTCATGCCCGCTTCGTGGGCCAACGTCTGGACCATGTAGCGGAAGAAGATCAATCGGTCGGCAGTGGTGAGGGCGTCGGCATAGGCGAAGTTCTGCTCGAACTGCCCGTTGGCATCCTCGTGGTCGTTGGCGTAGTTGGTCCAGCCGAGCTGATTCATGTACTTCGACACCGACGTCAGGTGCCCGTACATGCGCGAGAGGCCCTTGGCGTCGTAACAGGGGAGCGGCGCCGTGTCGATGGCGTCGGCCAGTTCGATACCTCCCTCGGGCTTGCGGCGGACCAAGAAGTACTCGGCCTCCACTCCGATGTTGAGAACCAGCTCGCGGCTCTCCAGCTCCTTGAGGGCGTTCTTGAGGATCACCCGGGGGGCAAACGGCCACGGTTCGTCGTCGACCCAGATGTCGCACTGGAGCACCGCCAGACCCGGTGTCCACGGAACCGGCGTGTACGACGCCGGGTCGGGCATGGCGATCATGTCGGGGTCGGCGGGGGTCTGGCCCATCGGCCCGGCGGCAAAGCCGGCAAAGCCGGCTCCGCCGTCCATCATCAAATCGAACGCCTCGACCGGGATGAGTTTGGCGCATGGCTTCCCGTGCATGTCTACGAACATGGCGAAGAAGAACTCGATCCCGTCTCGTTCCGCTCGCTCTTTCAAGTCTGACCGCGATGTGGTCATACGTATCACCTCCGAAGGCTCGAATATACGGCCGCCGACGCGCGCTGTGCCCCAGATCTCCTTGTTTTTCTGGCGATCGAGTCTCCTCAGCTTCAACATCATGTATCATGCTTCAACTCTGGAGAGAGGATGAGACATGTGTGGGATCGTGGGAATCCACCTGCGTAACCCGGCCCTGGAGCCGGAACTGGGGATTCTGACGACGCGCATGTTGGAGGCGATGACCGAACGCGGACCCGACTCGGCCGGCATCGCCCTCTACGAGGCCAACGGCGCCGAAACCAAGGTCACGGTCCGCTCCCCCCTCGACGGCTACGACTGGGACCAGTTCGTGGAACGGCTGTCTGAAGAGTTGCAGACATCGGTCGGCATCCGCCGGACCGGTCCCGGCGCGGTCGTCACGATGGAGACGGGAGGGAAGAAGGCGGCAACCGCCATCGCCGCGGTCGACCCGAGCATCCGGGTCGTGAGCCGGGGTCACGCCGTCGAGGTCTTCAAGGATGTCGGAACTCCTCGCCAGATCTGTGACCGTTACGGAATCCCCAACCGGGGCGGGTACCAGGCCGTGGGTCACACCCGCATGGCCACCGAGTCGGCGGTCACCACCGAGCACTCGCACCCCTTCTCCCCCGACGACGACATCTGCCTGGTGCACAACGGCTCTTTCTCCAACTACTACACCATCCGCCGGGACCTCGAAGACGAAGGCGTCGAGTTCGTCACCGACAACGACTCGGAGGTGGCGGCCCGCTGGATCGCCCTCGAGATCGAGAGGGGCGCCGATCTCGGCGCTGCCCTCGAATCGATGATGGAGGCGATGGACGGCTTCTACACGTTGCTGGTGTCGACACGCCACGAATTCGCCGTGGTACGTGATGCCTTCGCCTGTAAGCCGGCGGTGATCGCCGAGACCGACGACTACGTCGCCATGGCTTCTGAGTACCGGGCTCTGGCCGAGCTGCCCGGTATCGAGGAGGCTGAGGTGTTCGAGCCGATGCCCGAGGACATCCATCTGTGGTCGCGCTGAGCTGTGCCGAGCTCTCGACGCGAGAGATGAACCGGGCGCTACAGGAGATGGCTCCCGGATCTGAGGTCACCATCCTCGAACCGAAAGGCCGCCACAACCTGGCCGTGGGGCTGACCAACGACATCGACATCACCATCGCCGGCAACGCCGGTTACTTCATCGGCGGTCTCGGCGACGGCCCCGACATCACCGTCGACGGGTTCGTCGGTTGGTCGGTGGGCGAGAACCTCATGTCGGGCACGATCCGGGTACGCGGCAATGCCTCCGAATGCGCCGCCGCCACCGCTCACGGGGGCCTGGTGGTAATCGAGGGCGACGCCTCGTCTCGGGCGGGAATCTCGCTCAAGGGGGGAACCCTGGCCGTCGGAGGAGACGTGGGTCACATGAGCGCCTTCATGGCTCAGGCAGGCACCATCCTGGTAGGAGGCGACGCCGGCGAAGCCCTGGGCGACTCACTCTACGAGACCGTGATCTACGTCGGTGGCAAAGTCCACTCCCTCGGCGCCGATGCCCGCATTGAGGACCTGACCGACGACGACGTCGCCCGGGTGAGCGAGCTGGTGCGCGTCAGCGGTCTCGACCACATCGAGCCCGAGAACGTCACCCGCGTAGCCTCGGCCCGCCAGCTCTACAACTTCGATGCGCTGAAGGCACAGAAATACTGATATGGAGATACGTCACCGATCTCATCCCCTGCGAGCTTCTCACAGCTTTCCGGTCGAGGTCATCGATCAGATCCACACGATGGCCGAAGAGGGTCGCTACGAGATCCGGGGCTGGGGCGCCAAACGAAAACTGCCCACCTTCGACGACCTCGTCTTCATCACCGCCTCCGCCTCGCGCTACCCGCTGGAGGGATACCGGGAACGGTGCGACACCAAGACGGTCCTCGGGACCCGTTTCGCGACGCGCCCGATAGAGCTCGACATACCCATCACCATCGCCGGAATGAGCTTTGGGTCGCTGTCGGCCAATGCCAAGGATGCGCTCGGACGCGGCGCCACCGCCGTCGGCACCTCGACGACCACCGGCGACGGCGGTATGACCGCCGAAGAACGGCAGGCCTCCAAGACGCTCGTCTATCAGTGTCTGCCCTCGCGCTACGGCTTCAACCCCAAGGATCTGCGCCAGGCCGACGCCATCGAGGTCGTCATCGGCCAGGGAGCCAAACCGGGCGGGGGCGGCATGTTGTTGGGACAGAAGGTCTCAGAACGGGTGGCGGACATGCGCACCCTCCCCGCCGGGGTGGACCAGCGCTCGGCGTCACGTCACCCCGACTGGACCGGACCCGACGACCTGGTCATAAAGATCGAGGAGTTGCGGGAGGCCACCAACTGGGAAAAGCCCATCTACGTCAAGGTGGGCGCCACCCGCACCGAGAACGACGTGAAGCTGGCCGTGGCCGCCGGCGCCGACGTGGTCGTCGTCGACGGCATGCAGGGTGGCACCGGCGCCACCCAAGACGTCTTCATCGAACATGCCGGCATCCCCACCCTGCCCGCGGTCCGGATCGCCGCCGACGCGCTGCGCGACATCGGCAAGCACCACGAGGTGCAGTTGATCGTTTCGGGCGGGATCCGCTCGGGAGCCGATGCCGC
>JBGTLA010000156.1:0-7312 GCA_041744375.1 Acidimicrobiia bacterium
GCGGCGGCGGTGGCGGCGGCCGTGAGGCATGTTCTCCAAGCCGAGAAGGTGGCCGCCGCGCGCCGGCCCGCCTCGAACCTTCCGCCGGCGTGGATGAGGGCGAGCCGCCCACGCCATCCCGACGATCCCCTCGACGTCATCGTTCCCGATCATCGAGGCGACCCTTTGTGATTGGCCCGATACCATGAGGGTGTGAGCGGACCCGTCCAAGAAAACGACGTGACGCCCGACGAACAGTTCGGTGCCGTCGAGGTGAAGGAAGGTCGACGCACCGCCGTCGGCACACTGCAGGTGGCCAGATTGCTGCCCACCAAGGGTCGACGGACGGTGGGAGCCTGGTGCTTCGCCGACGTGATGATTCCACCTGACGCCGACGAGCCCGACCCGCTCGAGATCGGCCCTCATCCCCACATCGGACTCGCCACCGTTACCTGGCTGTTCGATGGCGAGGCGCTCCACGGTGACTCGCTCGGGACCGAGCAGGTGATCAGGCCCGGACAGCTCAACCTCATGACGGCTGGACACGGCATCGCCCATTCAGAGCTCTCCACCGTCACGGGGGTGCATGGAGTGCAGATGTGGGTGGCCCAGCCCGAGTCGACCCGCCACGGCGCCTCGATGTTCCAGCATCACGACGACCTTCCCCGTTTCGACATCACTGCTGGAGAGGTGGCACTGTTCATGGGCTCGTTGGCCGGTCACCGTTCGCCCACCGTCGCCGAGACCCCGCTGGTAGGAGCCGAGATCACCCTGCGGGGCCCATCACAGGTTCCTGTAGATCCTTCCTTCGAGTTGGCGGTTCTTCCGATCGACGCTCCGCTCCTCGTCGAGGATCACGTCGTCGAGCCAGGGTGGCTCGGATTGGTGGCGCCCGGTGGCGACGCTTTGCGTTTGGAGTCGTCGGGTGCCGGTGCCCGGCTCATGCTGTTGGGTGGTGAGCCTTTGGGTGAGCGGATACAAATGTGGTGGAACTTCGTTGCTCGCACCAAGGCTGAGATCACGGACGCTTGGCGGGCGTGGCAGGAACACGATACCGACCGGTTTGGCCCGGTGCCGTCACAGCTCGCCCGTATCGAGGCGCCAACACCTCCTTGGATCGGTGAAGACTGAGGTTCTGTCTCGTTGCCTGCCTCGGGGGAGGAGGTCCCCTCCGGGCCACCAAGGGATCACTCGGTCGCACCGCTGCCACGGCTCCGTTTGCGCGCCAGAAGGAGTTGAAGGTCGGGAGACCGGGTGGCGGCCAGAACCCCGACGTAGACGACGGTCGTGACCAGACCTCCGACGATGAGGGACGCTCCCGCCGACCATGCCGAGGATGCCGGTGCGACACCGATGGCCTGGACGGAGAGCCAGCCCAGCCCCCCCGCGGGTAGGGCACCAAGGATCATCCGAACGAGGGCGCCGAGCGTCTCCGATGAAGGATGGTGACGATGCCACAACCATGCCATGACGACCGTGTAGACGGCCATGGCGACGACGCTGGCGAGGGCCACTCCGGCGGCACCCACGGCGGTCGCTCCGAACCAATACAGGGGGATGGCCACAGCAGTGGTGGCCGTACCGACACCAACAGGGAGCCACATCCTCTTCTGGGCGTAGAAGGCACGTGTGTACACCTGATGGGCTGTCCACAGCGGAATGGACAGCCCGTAGATGGCGAGGAGGGTTGACACCACCAACGTGTCCGTCGGCGTGAAGGCGCCCCGCTGGTAGGCGAGTTGAATGATGGGGAGGGCTAGGCCGATCGCACCGGCGGCTCCCAGACCGGCCACGGTCAAGCCCGAGCGCAGGGCCTTGGCCACAGTGGCCGCCATCTCGCCAATCTTCCCCTCGGCGAACAGGCCGGCGAGGAAGGGGAAGGCGGCGACTCCTGCCGCTTGGGCGATGACCCCCACCGGCACCATGTTGACCCGGCGGGCGTAGTTGAGAGCCGACGTGTCGCCCAAACCGCCGAGCTGACCGAACACTCTCATGAATACCTCGTCGAGGGCCACCGCCGACTGCCCGATCATCAGGGGCAACGCCAGCCCAAAATATTCCCTCACGGATTCGTGCCGGATGCTCACTCGGGGCTCCCAATGAACGCCTAGGCGCGACGCCCCCCACCACTGAAGACCGAAGTTTCCCAGAATGACGCCCACCAACGCTCCCCAGATGAACCCGGCGGGACCGGCGTGACCTATCCACGCCGCCAGCATCCCACCGGCGATGATCGAGAGGTTGTAGACGAGTGGCGCCAGGGTGGGGATGACGAAACGCCGGTGGGCGTACTGGGCTGCCATGAGCATCGCCCCCAGGACGAAGAAGAACTGGGCGGGCAACACGATCCGGACCAATGTCACGAGCTCAGGAAGTTGCTGGGGCGGCACTCCGGCGAAGACCGCTTCGGTGAGGGGTTGGGCGAAGATCATCGTCACGGCGGTGAGAGTTGCCATGAGCGTTCCCACCACTTTCGTAACGGCCGTGAAGGATCGGTTGGCGCCCGTGATGTCTCCGACGGCCAGGTAGCGGCTGAGGATCGGGACCAGAGTGATCGAGATGTATCCGCCGGCCATGAGGAAGAACAGGAAGTCGGGGATGGCGAAGGCGTAGTTGTAGAGGTCCGCCTCGATGCTGCGCCCCAACAATGCCGCCAGGATCACGTCGCGTACGAATCCGAGCAGCCGGGATGCCAGTATGCCGGCCGAGACGACCACCGCGGCCCGACCCAGAGTGCTCATCGTCCGGCTCGCTCTCTCAGTTCCTCCAAGAAGTGATCGGGGACAGCCAAGTCTCCCACTCCCACACCGACCTCGATCCCGGGCTTGTAGGTCCCGTGATAGTCCGAGCCCCCGGAGGGGGACAGGCCGACCCGTGACGCCATGCGTCGCAGGGTCTTGCGCCGGTCCGGCTCGATCCCGGAGTGGTGGGTCTCGACGCCGTCCAGGCCCCTCTCGGCGAGCTGGGCGAGGAGATTTTCCAGTTGCCGGTCGTGCTCGAGCCCCAGCGTGTAGGGATGGGCCAGGACAGACACCCCGCCCGATCGCCGAGCAAGGTCCAGGGCATCGTTGGCGGTGAGGCGCCTTCGTCCGACATAAGCGGGTCCCTGGTTGCCGAGATAGAGCTGGAAAGCTGAGCCGATGTCGGGGGCGTAACCGCGATCGACCAAAGCCGCGGCGATGTGGGGGCGGCCGACAGTTCCGGCCCCCGCTTTGGCGACCACCTCTTCAATAGAGATGTCGACACCGAGATCGGCCAGTCGTTCCAGGATCAGCCGATTGCGTGCACTCCTCCCCACCCGGAGCCCTTCCAGCCGGTCCTGGATGGGACCGTGTGAATCGTCGACGAACAGGACGATCAGGTGCATGCCGCCGGGTCGGCCGCCGGCCGGGTAGTGGGCGGTCCAGTCCAGGGACAGTTCCACCCCGGCAATGAGTTCGACGCCGAGCTGGTCTGCGGCCTGCCGGGCCTCGCCGATACCGGAGAGGGTGTCGTGGTCGGTGAGAGCGAGGGCGCTCAGTCCGGCTTCGGCGGCCATGGCCACGACCCGAGCCGGGGTTTCGGAACCGTCGGAGGCGGTGGAGTGGCTGTGGAGGTCGACGGGCATGCTCGGGCCAGCCTACGAAACCGCCTGGGATTCTTGGTGGCTCGCCTGGGAGCCCGCTCAGCCGACAACGATCTCGATCGATTCGATGTACACGGTCTCCAAGGGGAGGCTCTGCTCGCGGGCGGCGGGTCGGGTGGCGGTGGGAACGGCTGCGATGAGGTCGAGGGTGTCCTGGCCATCCACCACCATGCCGAGCGGGTTGAAGAGGTTGGTGAGGACAGAGGCCGACTCGCCGACCACAACGAAGAACTGGCTCCCCGTCGTTCCCCGGCCGGCGTTGGCCATTGCCACCACTCCGAACTCGTAGGTGAAGTCGGATCCGGGGAACTCGTCGGCGATGGTGTAGCCCGGCCCGCCGCTCCCGATAGCGTCGGGATCGCCGCCTTGGATCACGAAATCGGCGACGATTCGGTGAAAGACCGTCCCGTCATAGAACCCTTCCCTCGACAAGAAGACGAACGACTGGACCGTCTCCGGCGCCGAAGCCGGATCGAGCTCGATCACGATCGGGCCACAGGACGTGGTGATGGTGGCGGTGGCGGTGCTGCTGCCGATGACGTCTGGTTGCGGTTCGAACGTATCGAACCTCATCACCTGCTCCGGTGGCGGTGCCTCGGCGCCGCAGGCGGTCGGCTGCTGGCGGTAGCTGGCGTAGCTGCCCGGGAGGGCGCTGTCGTCCCCTCCAAAGAACGACCCGACCACAAAAAGCAGGACGACGACCAAACCCAGCAGGAATGCGAACCTGATCCGCCGGAACAACTCTCGGCGTGAGTCGGCCTTGCGCTCGGCCTCGCGGCGGGCGGCCCGATTCTCCTTCTGGCGGCGTCGGCGGTCGGTCATAGCTCCGAGACTCTAGGACGGTGTTGAGGGAATCGTTCCGGTCATCGACGACAGCCCTCCGACTATCGGGCACTTTCTGGCGCGGGCCGCGGGGCTTCCGCTCTCGTTCGCACCATCTTGGGGACGGAAGCGATGGTCGACCAGGTGATATCGTCGGACGCCTAACGTTTCCCGACATATGAGCATCGTCGTCCAGAAGTACGGAGGGACATCGCTGGCTGATCCCGAACGAATCAGCCGGGTGGCCGATCGGGTTGTTTCCACCCGTCGATCCGGGCACGACGTGGTGGTGGTGGTCTCGGCGATGGGCCACACCACCGACGAGTTGATCGACCTGGCACAGGCCATCAACCCCGATCCGCCCGGACGGGAGATGGACATGCTGCTTACGGCCGGTGAGCGGATCTCGATGGCCTTGATGGCGATGGCCATCCAAGGCCGTGGTGTAGAAGCGGTCAGTTTCACCGGTTCACAGGCGGGGATCCTCACCGACGCTTCCCATGGGGCGGCCAAAATCCAGGCCATCCGGGGCACCCGCGTGCGCGACTCGCTCCAACAGGGGAAAGTCGTCATCGTGGCCGGCTTTCAGGGGGTCGATCCCGACGCAAAGGAGATCACAACACTGGGACGAGGCGGTTCCGACGCAACGGCCGTGGCTCTCGCCGCCGCACTCGAGGCCGAAGTGTGTGAGATTTGCACCGATGTGGATGGCATCTACACCGCCGATCCCCGGATCGTGCCGGATGCCCGAAAACTCGACGAGGTGAGCTTCGAGGAGATGCTCGAGTTGGCGGCGTCGGGCTCGGGTGTTCTCATGTCTCGTTCGGTGGAGTTCGGGCGTCGATTCGGCATTCCCATCCACGTACGATCATCGTTCAACGACACGCCCGGCACCTGGGTCAAGGAGTCAACCATGGAACAGGCCATCATCACTGGCGTCGCCCACGACCGCTCCGAGGCCAAGGTCACCGTGCGCCGGGTTCCCGACCGCCCCGGCGTGGCGGCCTCGCTCTTCGGCCCTCTGGCCGAACAGGAGATAGATGTCGACATGATCGTCCAGAACGTCTCACACGATGGTCACACAGACATCTCGTTCACCGTGTCGAAGGGCAGCGCCGACCTGGCCCGCACGATCTCGGAGAAGGTCGCCGCCGAACTGAATGCCGGCGAGGTCGAGGTCGATGCGGGAATCGCCAAGGTGTCGCTGGTCGGAGCGGGAATGAAGTCGCATCCGGGTGTCGCCGCCACTGTGTTCGCGGCGTTGGCCGGCGCCGACATCAATGTCGAGATGATCTCGACGTCCACCATTCGGATCTCCTGCGTGGTGCGCGGTGACCAGGTGGAGCAAGCAGTTCGCACACTGCACTCGGCTTTCGACCTGGACCTCGAGAGCGGAGGGAGCGAGTCGTGAGCGAGTCGTGAGCGACCGAGTGGTTGCCATCGTTGGAGCGACAGGGCTGGTGGGTCGCACGATGCTCTCGATCCTGGAACAGCGAGAGTTCCCGCTGGCGGGTCTCCGACTCTTGGCGTCGAGTCGATCGGCAGGAATGGAGATGGAGACACCTTGGGGCTTAGTCGCCGTCGAGGACCTCTCCGAGGCCGACCCGTCCGGCATCGACATTGCTTTGTTCTCTGCCGGTGCCGATCGGTCCCGTCAGCACGCCCCCCGCTTCGTCGAGTCGGGAGCCGTGGTGATAGACAACTCGTCGGCCTTTCGTGCCGACCCCGACATTCCGCTGGTGGTCGCCGACGTCAACGACGATCACCTGAGACGGCATGAGGGGATCATCGCCAACCCCAACTGCACCACCATGACCTTGATGGTGGCTGTGGGGCCACTCCATCGCGCGGCCGGCCTGGCCTCGATGGTGGCGTGCTCGTATCAGGCCGTCTCCGGGTCGGGGGGAGAGGCTGTCGACGAGCTGCTGCGTCAGACCACGGCGCTGCTCGGCGAGCCAGATGCCCTGAGAGACGGCAGCTGGGAGGATCCTGGCGCCGAGGTCTATGCCCGGCCGATCGCCTTCAACGCCCTGCCCTACGCCGGTACCGAGACCGAGAGTGGCTACACCGACGAGGAGTGGAAGCTGGTCAACGAGACCCGCAAGATCCTCGACGCACCCAAAGTGGCCGTGGAGCCGACATGTGTGCGTGTGCCGGTCGTGGCTGGTCACGGCATTGCCGCCACGCTGGTATTCGAACGCGACCTCGAAGTTGGCGAGGCGGTAGAGATCCTGGCGGGGGCGCCAGGCGCCCAGCTATGGGCCGAGACCGTGCCCACGGCTTTGGACTCGGCCGGTCGCGACGATGTCCTCATTGGACGGGTTCGCCAGACCCTGGGACGGCCCGGTGGGATCAACCTGTGGGCCGTGGGAGACAATCTCCGCAAGGGAGCGGCTCTCAACACCATCCAGATCGCCGAACGCCTCTGAGGCGACCGGTTGATCGTGTTGACAGGGCCCGGAGGCATGGTCGGGTCCGTCAGTCTTCTAACAACTTGGCGCCAACAACTTGGGGCGGAGTTAACTTGGGGCGTGACGCGCGATGGACGCGCCATGGAACCCGTCCCACCACCCAGGTCAGGCCACTCTGGTGAGTGGCCTGACCTGGTGTGTCTCTGAGTCGGGACGGTGGGACTTGAACCCACGACCTCAGCGTCCCGAAGGCTCGCGGCGTGGATCGGGATGGACCCCTGCGGACCAAAACCCCAGGACAGAGCGTTATGTCGACCTGTGCGGGGACGCGCGACGGAGCGGGGTTCGGTCAGGCCACCTCGAGGAACCGGCGGATCGCCTCACGGATGATCTCGCTGGTGGTGGTGTGCTCGGCCTCGGCGCGGGCCTCGATCGCCGCCCGCAGCTCCGGCTCGATACGGACCGGCACCACGTC
>JBGTLA010000157.1:0-8750 GCA_041744375.1 Acidimicrobiia bacterium
CGGCGGCGGCCCTGGAGCAGGCACACGCCGACCGCTTCCGTTTCCGGGCGGATGTCGGTGAGGCCAGATCTCGCTTCGAGAAGACGATTGCGGCCAGGATCCCGGACGTGCGCATCAACGCTCCCCTCGATGGTCGCCTCATCCAGCACAGTCATGTGCGGATACCGGGGATCCGCAATGAGACCGTGCTCATCCGTCTCGACCAGGCCGGCGTGTCGGCGTCGGCTGGTTCCGCCTGTCAGTCGGGCGCATCCTCGCCGAGCCACGTCCTCAGTGCCATGGGAATGACCCCCGACGAAGGACGGGAATGCCTGCGCTTCAGCTTCGGGTGGACGACCAATCCCCACGACGGAGACCGGCTGGCCGACGCCTTGGTGGCTGCCCTCTGATTTGGGGAACCGGCCCGGGTACCATCGATTCGGGGGCAGAGCGCCTCGGGGCAGAGCGACGACATGACACCAGCGGACAGTAAGCGGCGACCGGCGGCGGGTCTCTACCTGGGAGCGGGACTCCTTCTCGGCGTAATTCCCTCCTCGTTGCTGGCTGTCTTGGTCTCCCAGCCGTGGGAGATCCAGCTCACCAGGTGGCTGGGCCTCGTGCTCGTACTGTTCGGCTGGATGACCAAGTCGATGGGGAGCCGGCGCCTCCCGTCCGATCAGACCCTCCGCGTCTACGAGATCGTCGGCCCGGTGAGCGGACTGGCCGGGCTGCTCAGCCCGCATCGGGTTTTCCTGCTCGTCGGGTTCTGTCTGCTGACTGCCGGGATCTGCCGGGGGGCGGCCCTGATCGGCACCGACATCCAGCTCACGACTCTCAGGCGGTTCGAGCGTTGACTCTCGCTCCCGTCTTCGACGCCCAGACGAGGGAGTCAGCGGCCGCCTTTGCCGATGTTGATCCAGGTCGTCTTCCAGTTGACGTACTTGTCGATGGCCTGGAGCGACTTGTCCTTGCCTCCGAAGCCGGATTGTTTGAAGCCTCCGAAGGGAGCAGTGAGGTCGGCCTGGTCGAAGTTGTTCACCCAGACCGTCCCGGCCTTCACCGCCCGGGCGAAACGGTGGGCCCGGGCCAGGTTGGAAGTCCAAATGGCCGCCGACAGGCCGTAGACGGTGTCGTTGGCGATGCGGAGGGCGTCGTCTTCGTCGTCGAAGGGGATCACCGTCACCACCGGCCCGAAGATCTCCTCTTGGGCGACGCGCATCGAATTGTCGACGTCGGTGAGCACTGTCGGCTCGACATAGAAGCCGCCGCTGTCCTCGAGAGCGCGCCCCCCGCCCACCGCCACGGTGGCCCCTTCCGACCGAGCGATGTCCACATATGAGAGGACCCGTTCGAGTTGGTCGGAGTCGACCACGGGGCCGGCCTTGGAGGCGGGATCGAGCGGGTCACCCGGTTGCCAGTCGGCCGCCACGTCGCCCAATGCCTCCAGCACTCCCTCGGCGATGTCGCGTTGGACGAGCAAGCGGGAGCCGGCCACGCACATCTCGCCGGTGTTCCAGAAAATGGAAAAACCGACCGCCTGTTGGGCGAAGTCGAGATCGGGGGCGTCGGCGAAGATGACGTTGGGGGTCTTGCCGCCGGTCTCGGCCGACACCCGCTTCATGTTCGATTGCCCCGCATAGACCAACATGAGCTTGCCCACCTCCGTCGAGCCCGTGAAGGCGATGGCGTCGACGTCCATATGGGTGGCGAGGGCCTTGCCGGCGGTCTCTCCCATGCCGGGAATGACATTGAGAACGCCATCGGGAAGTCCGGCCTCGGCTGCCAGCTCGGCCACCCTCAGCGCGGTGAGGGGGCTCTGTTCGGCGGGTTTCCACACCACGGAGTTGCCTGCCACCAAGGCAGGAGCGATCTTCCACGCTCCGATCATCATCGGGAAATTCCACGGCGTGATGGCCCCGACGACTCCCAGTGGCTCGCGGGTGGCAGTCGCAACCACATCCGGGCCGGCGGGGAGGACGTCGTCGTTCATCTTGTCGATCGCCTCCCCGTAGAAGCGGATGGTGGTGATGGCCTGATTCAGGTCGACGCGGCGCGTGTAGCGGATGGGTTTGCCGATGTCGAGGGTCTCGGTGAGCTGCATTTCCTCGGCGTTCTCCTCCATGAGGTCGGCGAGGCGCCCCAACACCCTGCCCCGGGCCCGGGGAGGCATGGCGGCCCATCGGCCATCCTCGAAGGAGGCCCGGGCCGATGCGACGGCACGGTCGACGTCGGCAGGGCCGGCGGCGGCGACCTCGGTGATCACTTGGCCGGTGGCGGGGTTGACAGAGGGAAAGGTGGCTTCGTCGACGGAATCGACGAAGCGTCCGTCCAAGAAGAGTTGGTTGGCGGGGGCCAGCGTCGCTGCGGCCGCTCGCCAGTCGGTGGGGGGTGCGCTCATGCCCTGATTCTCGCGCGACATGTGTCAAGTGAGCATTTCGTCATGGAGTGTCGCCCCCCATCCCCGGTGGCGTACCCTTTGCGTATGCGAGGCGGCAGATGAGCAAGGTGCTGGTGGCGATGTCGGGCGGGGTGGACTCGTCGGTAGCGGCCGCCCTCATGGTCGAGGAGGGCCATGAGGTCATCGGAGTCACCATGAAGATGTGGGCCGGGCCCAACGGAGAGGCGCCCACCTCCGGGTGTTGCACGGTTTCGGACTCCGAAGATGCTCGCCGGGCGGCGGCGACGCTCGGAATCCCCTACTACGTGGTCGATTACACCGACCATTTCTCGACGGGGGTTATCGAGCGGTTCATGGGCGACTACCTGGCAGGGCGCACCCCCAACCCCTGCGTGGAATGCAACCGCACTGTCAAGTTCTCGGCGCTCCTCGAGCACTCGGCCGAGCTCGGTTGCGACGTCGTTGCCACCGGCCACTACGCCCGAATCTGGCGGGACGAAAAGGGGTGGCACCTGGGACGCGGGGTCGACGGAGCCAAGGACCAGTCCTACGTGTTGTCGATGCTGGGACAGGCCGAGCTGGCGCAGGTGCGCTTCCCGGTCGGCTCGCTCACCAAGGCCGAGACACGCCGACGCGCCGCGGCCATGGGGCTGCGGACGGCAGAAAAGGCGGAGTCGATGGACATCTGCTTCGTCCGGGGAGGCGACTACCGGGAGTTCATGGCCGCCACCGCCCCCGAGGCGTTCGAGCCGGGTCCGGTGGTCGACTGGGACGGGAGCCCACTCGGGACCCACTCCGGCGTGGTGGGATTCACCATCGGTCAGCGCCGTCGCCTGGGAGTGGCTGTGGGCGAACCCCGGTACGTGACCGGGATCGACGCCGCCACCGCCACGGTGACACTCGGCCGTCGCCACGAACTGGCGGTGAAGGGAGTGTCGGTGGCCGAGATGACGACCGTGTCGGGACAGCGGCTGGCGGGGGAGATGTCGGCCCAGTACCGGGCACATGGCGAAGCGGTGCCGGCATCCCTCGACGGGTGCGACGTCTGGTTCGCCGTCGACCAGGAAGCAGTTTCTCCCGGCCAGACCATCACGTTCTATACGGGCGACGAGGTCCTGGGTGGCGCCGTCATCGCCGCTACCCACCGATGAAGGTCGGGTGACCGGCCTTCTCAGGTGACTGTGCTATCGGCGTTCTGTTCGGCGATCTGGCGGCGGACGTCGTCCATGTCCAGTGCCTTGACCTGGTCGATCAGGTCGATAAAGGCGGGAGCGGGCAAAGCGCCCGGCTCGCTGTAGAGGAGGATCTGATCGCGGAAGACCATCAGCGTGGGGATGGAGCGGATGCCGAAGGCTTGTGCCAGCTCCTGTTGGTCTTCGGTGTCGACCTTCCCGAACACAACATCGGTGTGTTCTTGGGAGGCTTGCTCGAAGGTGGGTGCAAACGAGCGGCACGGTCCGCACCACTCGGCCCAGAAATCGACGATCACGGTGTCGTTGTCGGCGATGGTCTCGTTGAATGTCTCTTTGGTGAGGGCGATGGTCGCCATTGGGGTGTCTCCAGTCGAGTAGTTCACCCACTACCAACGGATGGACAGGCCCCGACATTCCGAACCTATCGGCTGGGGCGAAGACGACGCACCCGGTCGGTAACGTCATCGACGTGAATGAACCGGAGCGGCGCATTGCCGAGCTGAGGGAGATAATCCGCAGAGCGGATCACCGCTACTACGTCCAGGTCGACCCCACCATGTCGGATGCCGACTACGACGATCTCATGAGGGAACTGCGGGCGCTGGAGGAACAACACCCGGACCTCATCACCCCCGATTCGCCCAGCCAGCGCGTGGGCGCCGCCATCGATCGGGCCACCTTCGCTCCGGTCGAACATCTCCGGCCTCTCTTCTCTCTCGACAACGCCGAGTCGACGGGCCAACTCGAAGCCTGGGCTGTCCGCATGGAACGGGCATTGGGGAGGCCACCGGAGGGGTTCGCCTGCGAGCTCAAGATCGATGGCCTGGCAGTGGTGCTCGTCTACGAGGGGGGGCGCCTGGTGAGCGGAGCAACCCGGGGGGACGGCACCGTTGGCGAGGACATCACCGCCAACCTCCGCACCATCGATGACATCCCCGGTCGGCTGGCCTTCGCCAGTCACCCTACGCGGCTGGAGGTCCGTGGTGAGGTGTACATGTCTTTCGGGGCATTCGAGGAACTCAATCGACGTCAGGCCGAGGACGGCCTGAGGTTGTTCACCAATCCCCGCAACGCCGCCGCCGGGTCGGTGAGGATGAAAGACCCCGCGGTGACGGCCCGCCGCCGCCTGGGGATTTGGGTCTACCAGGCTGGCATCATCGAAGGTGGCCCGGAGCTGGCAACTCACAGCGAGACGATGCGATACCTCAGCGATCTCGGTTTTGCCGTCAACCCGGCATCGGCCACCGTTTCCGACCTCGCCGCCGTCGAGGAGTACGTCGCCGACGCCGAGGAGCGTCGCCACGATCACGAGTATCAGACCGATGGGGTGGTCATCAAACTCGAGTCCCTGGCCGATCAGGAGGAGCTGGGCTTCACTGCCCGGGCCCCGCGTTGGGCCATCGCCTACAAGTTCCCCCCCGAAGAGCGCACCACCACGCTGCTCGACATCAAAGTGAACGTGGGTCGCACCGGGGCGGTCACGCCGTTCGCCGTCCTCGATCCGGTGTTCGTGGGTGGGGCCACCGTGGGGATGGCCACGCTCCACAACCAAGACCAGGTCGCGCAAAAGGACGTTCGCATCGGTGATCAGGTCATCGTCCGGCGAGCTGGCGACGTGATCCCCGAGGTGGTGGGCCCGGTGGTGGCTGCCCGTACCGGAAACGAGCAGGTGTGGGAGATGCCCACTCGCTGCCCATTCTGCGACCACCCGATCGTAAAGCCGGAGGGAGAGGCGGTCGCCCGATGCACCGGTGGCTTCGAATGCCCTTCACGGCTGCGGGAGTGGCTGTTCCACTTTGCCGGCAGAGGAGGGATGGACATCGAGCACCTCGGCTACAAGACCATCGACCTCCTGTTGCAACGGCACCTCATCAGCGACCCCTCCGACATCTTCCGGTTCGACCCCACCGTCTTGTTGGAAGAGGAGGGCTGGGGGAACATATCGGTGGCCAACCTCGCCGCAGCCATCGAGACGGCCAAGGACCGCCCCGCCCACCGCCTTCTCACGGCGCTCGGGATCCGTCACGTGGGGGCGACCGTGGCCCGCAGGCTCATGCGGGGGTTCGGGACCATCCCGGCGCTGATGAGCGCCGACACCGACGCTATCGCCGAGGTGGAAGGGGTGGGGCCGACGATCGCCGCCGAGGTGGCCGCTTGGGCCGCCGACCCCGCCAACAGGGCTTTGGTTGAGCGGTTGGATGAGGCCGGGGTGCGGATGGCCGACGACACCGCCGGGTCGGTCAGTGCCGCCACCCTCGACGGCATGACCCTGGTGGTGTCGGGCACCCTGGGCGGATTCACCCGCGACGAAGCCAAAGCGGCCATCGAGACGGCCGGGGGCAAGGCAACCGGGTCGGTGTCCGCCGCCACGACGGCGCTGGTGGTGGGCGACTCACCCGGCGCCTCGAAGCTGACGCGGGCGGAGGAATTGGGCGTCCCGGTAGTCGACGAAGCCACGTTCGTCCGGTTGCTGGCCGAGGGTCCTGGGGCGCTCGAATGAGAACCTTCGCCGGCTCTCACTGGACCCGGAAGCTCCATTCGAAGCTGCCGAAGTCGGGTGTCCCCGTGATGCGCCGCCATTCCACCCTGACCGTGTGCTCACCGGGTGTCCATGACTCCATGATCACCGAGGTGGGGCTGGGGGACCAGCGATACATACCGATGGCGCTCACGAAAGTGGCGTCGGGCACCTCGAATCCGTTCACGAAGATGTCGGCCTCGTATCCAATCTCAAGGTCGACCTCGACCACGGCCTGGCGGATCGTGGTGGCGCCGGGCTCCGGAGACACCGACTCGAGCGGGGCGGGCACCTCGATGGATTCGCCCTCGCGGGCGAACGCCACCCCCAGTGCGACGAAGGCCACCGCCAGCAGGCCGAGTCCCGCATAGACCAATCGGTAGGGCACGAAACGACGGTACCGGTCCGGCACCGCTAGGCCGAACCGACGGTACGCTGCGGGGATGCGCGCCAATCCGGCTTTGGAGCGGGCCGGACCCCACCCCATCGCCGCCATCCAGCAGCGAGCACGAGACATGGCGGCAGCCGGCGACACCGTCATCGACTTCTCCATCGGTGACCCCCGAGAACCGACGTGGTCGGCGATTCGGTCGGCCGTGAGCGACGCCGTGCCGGTCACGTCTCGCTACCCGACCACGGCGGGGCTTCCCGAGTTGCGCTCGGCAGTGGCCGGTTACGTGAAGCGACGCTTCTCGGTCGAAGTCGATCCGCACACCCAGGTGCTGGCGACGTCTGGCTCCAAGGAAGCCATCTTTTCGACGGCCCTGGCGTTCGTCGACCGGGGTCGGGCAGATGCCGTGGGATACCCCGATCCCGGCTACCCGGTATATGCCCGCGGGGCAGCCCTGGCCGGTGCTCGACCGGTTCCGATCGCCACCGGCCCGACGACGCTGGTAACACCGCTCGACGTGGCAGCCGATCTGTGGGGTCGTCTGGCCCTGCTGTGGTTGTGCTCGCCTTCGAACCCGACCGGGGCGGTGACGTCGATCGACTGCCTGGCCGAATTGGTGGTGCAGGCACGCCAGCACGATGTTCTGGTGGCGAGTGACGAGTGTTACGTCGACCTCTACGACGACTACCGCCACCCGCCTCCTTCGGTATTGCAGGCGGCCGGTGAGGGGTCGCAGGGTGTGCTGTCGTACTTGTCCTTGTCGAAAAGATCCGGGATGACGGGCTATCGCTCCGGGGCCATCGTGGGCGATCCGGTCGCGATCGAGCAACTCCACCGACTGCGGACATCGACGGGCACCGCTCCCACCGAGTTCGTGCAGGCGGGAGCCGTGGTGGCCTGGTCCGACGACGAGCACGTGGCGGAGAGGCGGGAAGTGTTCGCCGCCAAGCGCGACGTGCTGCGGCGGGCGCTGGAGGGGTCCGGGGCGACCGTCGTAGGGTCCGTGGCCGGCCTGTACCTGTGGGTGTCGACCGACGACGACGATATCGCCGTGGCCGAGCGTATGCTCTCGGCGGGCGTGGTCGTGACCCCGGGAAGCATCTTCGGCAGCCGCGGTGCCGGCCATATCCGGCTGGCCCTGGTCCCGACGCTCGACGAATGTGAGCTAGCCGGGCGCACCCTCACACGCCTGCTGTGAGGCCACTTCGGGCCGCAACCGCCCTCAGAGGGCGCGCAAATAGAGCTCGTGCGTTCTGGCCTTCTCCAGCCACAATGCCTGGTGAGTTGAGCAGAAATCGCAGCACGATGGCTCACCTATTTGCGCGCCTCTCAGTTGGCATGGAGCGCCTCGTTGAGGCCTCTCCAGGTCCCGGAGGTGGGGAGGGCTTCCACCGCCCCGGTGACCGAGTTGCGTCTGAAGAGCATTCCCTCGATACCGGAGAGGTCCCGGCCCTTGTGGCGGGTCCCGTCGGGAAGGGTGACGACGGTTCCTGCCGTCAGATAGAGACCCGCCTCGACGGTGCAGTCGTCTCCGAGGGAGATGCCAACCCCCGAGTTGGCTCCCAGCAGGCAGTGCTCGCCGATGGAGATCACCTGCTGGCCACCGCCGGAGAGCGTCCCCATGATCGAGGCGCCACCACCCACGTCGGTGCCGTCTCCGATGACGACCCCCGCCGAGATGCGCCCTTCGACCATCGACTGGCCGAGAGTGCCGGCGTTGAAGTTCACGAAGCCCTCATGCATGACGGTCGTTCCGGCGGCGAGATGGGCGCCGAGGCGGACCCGGTCGGCGTCACCGATCCGCACACCCTGGGGGATCACGTAGTCGGTCATGCGGGGAAACTTGTCGACCGACGACACGTGCACCGGACGGCCCCTAGCCTCGAGACGATGCCGGGTGACTTCGAAATCGGGGACGGGGCACGGGCCCTGCGTCGTCCACACCACGTTGTTGAGCACCGAGAAGATCCCCTCGAGGTTGAGCCCGTGGGGTCTGACCAGGCGATGAGAGAGAAGATGGAGCCGCAGGTAGGCGTCGACGGCGTCGACCGGTGGGCGGGAGAGGTCCTCGATGATGGTGGCTACGACCACCAAATCGACGTGGCGCCCCTCGTCGTGGCCGGACCGTTCGAGAAGCAGGGTTGCCCCCGTCGCATCTACTTGGTCGACCTCCAGGCGGGTGGTGCCGGGGGCCAGCCCGAGCGGTTGCAGGGCGCCGGTGCCCAAGACGGGAGCCGGGAAGGCGGTGTCGAGCACCGAGCCGTCGGCCGC
>JBGTLA010000158.1:0-14188 GCA_041744375.1 Acidimicrobiia bacterium
AACAGGTCACCGCCACCGTCGTCGACATAACCCAACGCCCGCACCAAAAACGCCGCCATCTGACCCCGAGTCACGAAATCGTCAGGACAGAACCGGCTGTTGGTGGGCGGGTTACAACCCCGGGTCACCCCCGCCGTTCCCAACCGGTCGATGTCACCTTCGAACACCGACGCGTCGTCGTCGTCGAACAGGTCACCGCCACCGTCGTCGGCGTAACCCAACGCCCGCACCAAGAACGCCGCCATCTGACCCCGCGTCACCCGATCGGTCGGACAGAACTCGGTGTTCGCCGGCGGGTTGCAACCCCGGGTTATGCCCGCGTCGGCCAACCAGCAGATGTCATCCTCGAAGATGTTCGAAGAATCCACATCCGAGAAATCGTGAGTGCACGCACCCCCCGGAGCCGGACCCGTCGTCCCCTCCCGATCCACCAGATAGAAGTCGAGTGAGCCACCGCTGTCTTCGGGGTCGAACGGCACCCGGGTGGCGAACGCCACGAACCGGCCGTCGCCCGAAAGGCTTGGCTCATACGTGGATCCACTGTGGGCATCGCCGGGTGACCCGTCGTTGTACACCGACACCACCTCTCCGACCTCGGTGACGCGGTCGAAGACGACGACGTCGTTGTACCCGTTGGCGGCCCCGTAGATGTCCTCCCACGCCGTGAAAGCCACATACCGTCCATCGTCGGAGATGACCGGCAACGGATTCTGAGACGCGGCCGCGCCCCCGCCGGGGATCAGTTCGAGCAACCCGGCTTCGGCATCGAACACGAACACATCATTGGTGCTTGGTGTGTCGCCGGGGACGTAGTTGGTGTCATGGGAGTTGAATGCGACAAAGCGCCCGTTGCCGGAGATCGCTACCACGGCGATTCGACTCTGAGGAGACTCACCACCCAGTCGTGGGTTGGCGATCACCCAGTCCTCGGGATTGTCACGGTCGAAGAGAATCACATCGCGATTGCTCTCGAACTGAGCTGTGACGAACGCCACCCACCGGCCGTCGTCGGAGATGGCGGAGTGCTGACTCGTTGCAAAGTTGTGGATGCCATCGGTCACACGCGTGACATCGCCGGTCTGCAGGTCGAAGACGAATACTCCCCCACCTCCAGGGACATCGTCGAAGTCCTGTCCGACGAACACCACGAAGCGGCCATTGCCCGACAGGGCGCCAACCGAGGCCACCGTTCCTTCCGCCCCATCACCCCGCACCACTCTCTGGATATCGCCGGTCTGGCGATCGACGACGAACATGTCGCCCCGAGCATTGGTGTCGCCGGAGACGAGGTTGGAGGCTGCCGAGTCGAACAACACGAAGCGGCCGTCGTTTGAGATGTCGACGGTGGTGGTTCCACTGACCCCGTTGCCCTGGACACCACCAGACGCGACGCTGACTCTCTCTATGGCTCCGGTGGTCATGTCCTTCACGAAGACATCGGAATGACCATTCGTGTCTCCCGCGACGAGCGTCGCTGAACTCGAGGTGAACGCCACGAAGCGCCCGTCGTCGGAGACCGCAGAAAACCCGTTACCGCCACTGCCAGAGCCATCGGAGGTAACGCTCACCCACGTGATGCTCTGGGCGGCGGCCGCGGCGGTGACCAGGCCCAGGATTCCGAACAGACCCACCAGTGCGGACAACTTCCAGAATCTCATCTCTACCTCCGGTCATAGGTCCCACGAGGTGTGCGACCACGCTCGGCGGACGCTAGAGCCCCGACCACTACGCGTCACCTTGACCGCTACTCGATTCTCGGTGGTGGGTTACTCATTTCTACGCTCGCCCGGGCCTCCCGGGGCGTAGGCTCACCGAAGTGCGATGGCCCTTCGTCAGCCGCGAAACCGAACTTGCCCACATTGGGAGCCTCCTCGACAACCGAACCAGCCTGGCGGTGCTAGGTCCAGTGGGAGTAGGGAAGACGCGTTTGCTCGACGAGGCTGTCTCGCCGCTCGATGGTCACGGGTACCGGGTACTGCGATTCGTCGCCACAGAGGCGACGAAGGCTGTTCCGTACGCCCCTTTCATAGACCTCCTCCCAGCTGAGGCAGATGGACATGGCTTGTCACCCTTGAGGGGCGTTCTCCGGACGTTGGAAGAACGGTCGAAGCCTCAAGGCGTCGTGCTCGCCGTAGACGACGCCCAACATCTGGACGACGGTTCACTCGCCCTCCTCAGCCACGTCGTCAATTCTCGGGTGGCCACCATCGCCATGACCGTTCGAAGCGATGGCCCGGTGGATCCTGGTCTAGCAGCACTATTGAGGGCCGAGCAGGTGGAAGGAGTCGATCTGAGGCCCTTCGATCGCTCCGAGTTTGGCCGATTGCTAACCGCCGTCCTCGGGGAGACCGATCCGGAAGTGGGGCACGAGTTGTGGCGTCTCAGCCAGGGAAACGTCCTGTTGCTGCGAGAGCTTGTCGAGGGATCCACCGGTCGTACGTTGGTGCGCGACGAGACTAGAAAGTGGCAGATCGTCGGGTCGTTGAGCAACTCTCCCCGCCTGTCCGTGCTGATAGGCGAGCGCTTGTTCGCCCTGGATGACACCGATCGGCTTGCGATCGAATTCGCAGCCATTGGGGCTCCCCTCCCCATCCTGCTCCTGGAAGAACTCATAGGCGCAGATGTGGTGGAGCGACTAGAAGCGGGGGACCTCCTCACCACGATCACCGACGGTAATGGCGTCATGGTCAGACCAGGCCATCCGATATTCGGCGAGGTCATGGCTTCTAATTTGCCCCCCGCTCGACTTCGCCGCCTGAAGTCTCTACTCGTTCAAGCTGCCTCCAAGATGAACATGGCACCCGGTCTGGATCCGCTCCGGCTGGCAATCTGGCAGCACGAGTCAGGGGTGGTGGCCACACCCGACATAGCAATCCGGGGAGCCGCCCTCGCCTTGGGGCGTCAGGATGCACGCCTCGCGGAGCGCCTAGCCCGCTCGGTCGCCGATCGGTCGGCTCTTGCCAGCATCCTGTTGGGGCGGGCATTGAGCCAACAAGCACGTTATGACGAAGCTGAGCAAGTCCTGTCGGCGATCGAACCGGCTCGTCTCGACGGGAACGAGGGGGAACTGGCATCGGCGCGTGCCCAGAACCTCTCCTTCGGACTAAATCGTGTCGGTGAGGCCGTTCAGCTCCTCAAGGAGGTGGCGGCCCAGGTCGACGATCTGGTGATGCAGGGGCGTCTCGATGCCGAACGAGGCGTTATCTCGGCCATCCCCGGCGACTTTCGGGAGACCTTTCGCGCAGCCCGTTCGGTCATCGAAAACCCAGACGCTACGGGAGCTGCTCAGGCATCGGCTTACGTCAGCCTGACCCTGGCTCAAGCTATGACCGGAGATTGCGCGGGACTGAACGCCACCCTTGCCGCAGGGCTCCAGGCAGCACGGGCGGCGGCCGACGACCTTCCTCTGGCCCAAGACCAGATCCTGATAATGCACCTGCAATCGCTGATGGCCGAGGGTCGAGTGACGGAAGCCATTGAACTGGCGGAGGGTCGCATCGAGAACGTCAGCGAGTCCGGGGTCATGGGCGGGACTTGGCTTTGCCAGCTGGGCCACACCTACGAGATGGCCGGCCGGCTGAAAGCGGCGCGCCAGACCCTAGAACGAGCATCGACGACGCTGCACGACTTCGATCCATTCCAGCTCAGACTGCAGGCGGCGGGCAGCCTGGCCCTGGCAGCCGGTGAGCTGGGCGACGAGCTGCCGGGCATGGAGTTGGCGGAAATCGAGATTCACCACCCTCAACCTCGCATCGGTCTCTTCGTCGCAAGGGGCGTGGCCTCGAGTCTGGCGCTCCGGGGTGACCTCCACGCGGCAGCTCAGATGACGGCCCAATCGGGCGAGGAGGGCCTCGGCGGCCAACACACGACGTTGAGCGTTTGGACTCTCCACGACTCGACCCGATTCGGGTATCCGGGAAGGGTTGTCGAGCTGCTGGACGAGGCAGTCGATCACTCCAAGGGCGCGGTTCTGATCGAGATGGTGGCCGACGTGGCTCATGCCCTCGTCGATGAGGACGGGGTGAAGCTTCTAGTGCTCGCTCGGCGCCTCGCCGCCGCAGGTGCGTACTTGTGGGCAGCAGATGCGTCCGCTCAATCCGCCACCTTGCACACCCACGCAAGCCGCCCGGTGGATGCGGCGCGCGCCGCCTTCCTATCCAGGTGCTGGGAGAGCCGATGTGGTGCACCCTCCACTCCTGCCCTGCGGGCGCGGCCCAACCCAGTGACCACCAGGGAGATGGAGATCGGTCTGGAAGCTGGCGCCGGGATCGCCAGCCGAGACATAGCTCTCAGCCGCTTCATCTCAACCCGAACGGTCGACAACCACCTCGGGTCGGTCTACCGAAAACTCGGCATCGGCTCAAGAGAAGAGTTGAGGGCATTCCTGGCTGGAGTTGCATAACAATGGAAGCCCGACCACCAACTCGGCAAAATCCGCGATAGGAGGACTGGTGTCGATGCGGCGAGACACTGATTCGAAGGGCCCTCATCGACGGGCGATCCGGCCGGTGCCGCCGCCGCCATCATGACTGCCCTGAAGCCGATTCCGCCCGGAAACTACCTCGACCGTCACAGGAGCGCGGGGGCGACCCACAGAACGGATTCTGCGCTCACCATGCCCGGGGCTCACCGCGCACGAAGTCCAAGAGCTCCTGCTCCCGGGAGTCAGGCTCGGCCCGAAAGGTCTCGTCCCAACGGGCCCGGGGCGGAAGGGAGGCGAGAATGGACGCCGCACGGCCACCCGTCTCCAAGCCGAATCGTGTCCCCCGGTCCCACACGAGGTTGAACTCCACATAACGGCCTCGGCGCAATTCGTGCCAGCGATCTTGGGCCGGGCCGAAGGGTGCTCGCCCCCTCGCCTCGAGGATGGGCAGGTAAGCATCGACGAGCAAGGCGCCCAGATCCTGTTGGAACTCCCACACCGCCTCGAGGCTGTCGGTGAGATGGTCGAAAAAGATCCCACCCACTCCACGCGCTTCGCCCCGGTGGGGGAGGAAGAAGTATCGGTCACACTCCGTCTTCCATCCGGCGTGATCGGCCACGTCGTGACGGTCACAGACGGAGCGAAGGCTGCCATGGAAGTGGCGAGCGTCGTCTGCATCGAGATAGTACGGGGTGAGATCGGCGCCCCCACCGAACCATGCTCCCGTGTCAGTTTCGAAGTAGCGGAGATTGGCGTGAAAGGTAGGCGCATGGGGGTTGCGGGGGTGGACGATGGTGGAGATCCCGGTGGCATAGAAGTGTGTGCCCCGAGAAGCCATCCGCTCGGTCATGGCGGGGGGCGTCTCACCCCACACTGCTGAGAGGTTGACAGCCGCGCGTTCGACGAGACCGTCGCCGGCCATCGTCCAGCTGTCGCCTCCTCCGCCCCCCGCCCGATCCCATTTCTCCTTGTCCAGGTGTGCGGCGCCGTCCAGACGTCCGAGAGCTGCAGCCAAGGTGGCTTGCACATTCCGGTAACCGTCCTCGAGCTCGGACCGCTTCATGCTCGCCACCGGTAGGCTGGCGAGCCGTGCTCAAGCCCGCTCAGATCGCCTTTCTGACCGAGCGACACCTCGGAACCCTGACAACGTTGCGCCGCAACGGCACCCCGCACGTCGTGGCCATTGCCTTCACCTATGACACCTCCGCCGGACTGGTCCGCATCATCACACGACGTGGCTCGGTCAAGGTCACCAATGTCGAGAACAATCCCCGGGCAGTGGTGTGCCAGGTCGACGGGCCGCGCTGGCTCTCCCTCGAAGGTAACGCGCTGGCCACGGATCAACCCGATCGGGTCCAGGCGGCGGTTACCGCCTACGAACGTCGCTACCGGCCCGCCTCCCCGAACCCCGAGCGGGTGGCGATCGAGATAACGGTCGACCGGGTGATGGGTCGCGCCTGAGCCCCACGAGGCCGAAAGGTCGGTCATTGCGCCGCCTGCACGAGCCTGGTCACTGCCTCAACCCACGCCGGCTCGGCATTCAGACAGGGGACGAGAAGGAAGGCCTCGCCACCCAAGCCCTCCCATTGGGCACGTCCCCGGATCCCGATCTCTTCAAGCGTCTCCAAACAGTCGGCCGTGAACGACGGGGTGACAACGGCCAGGCGGCGTACCCCCCGGTCGTACAACCGGGGCAGCTCTTTGTCTGTGTAAGGCTCGATCCACTTCTGACCGGCGAGACGCGACTGAAAGGTGGTGGTGTATTCACTCTCCGCCAGACCGAGATGGGCAACGACACCCCGGGTGGTCGCATACGACTGGGCCCTGTAACAAAACCGATTGGCCTCGGTGATGGAACTACAACACGATTCCGACGCCAGACACCACTCTCCGGTGGCATCGCTCTTGCGGATCTGCTTCTCGGGGAGGCCGTGATAACTGAACAGGACATGATCCGGAGCGAAACCCTCCAGATGAAAGCGGACGGTCTCGGCCACCGCCCGACTGAAGCCGTCGTCGTCGTAGAACGCTCCGACTGTTGCTACCTCAGGGACGTTCCAACGCCGCCCGATCTCAACCAGGGCGGCCTCGATAGCCGACCCCGTGGATGCGGACGCGTACTGGGGAAAGAGTGGCAGAACGACTACCTTCTCGCAGCCGGCGGCCAGCAACTGGGCCACACCGGATGCGAGCGACGGCTCCTGGTATCGCATAGCGACGGCGACCCGAAAGCCGTCACCCAGACGTTCGCTCACACCGTCGGCGAGGGCCTGAGTGAAGATCGTCAGTGGCGAGCCGTCCTCTGTCCAGATCTGGCTGTAGGCGTGCGCCGACCTTCTCGGGCGGAACGGGAGGATCACGGCGTTGAGGAGCAAGGCCCGGGCCGGTGCCGGAAGATCGATGACGCGCCGGTCGCTCAGGAACTCGCGCAGGTAGGTGCGGACATCTGACACCGCGGGCGACTTGGGGGTGCCGAGCTGGATGAGCAGCACCCCGACCGGTGGGGAGTAGGCCATGGCGTGGACGCTAGATCCGCTCCGTCCCGACACCGAGTCGGAAGAGACGGGACAGCCGACACCCGGCTGCGAGACGCGCCCGGGGGACGAAACTACGGTTTGCGCTCTTGGACTTCTTCGTATTGCTTCAGGCCGACGAGAAAGGCGGCGAAGATGATGGCCGAGACGATCATGTAGGTCAGGGGGATGATGCGGATCTCGAAGGCGTTGAGGCCCTCAATGTTCTCGGGCCGGGGTCCGCGCGGGGCATAGAGAACGAACAGCAGCGAACCGATCGTCAGCCATCCGAAGATCCCCGCCCCCGTGACGAGAAACGCCAGCTTCTTGGCGAGGTTGGTCCAGGTGAGCAGGAAGATACTTCCATAGAAGACGATGATCGAGGCGATCGTCAGAATCACCCCGGTCACGAACAAATTGGCCGACAGTAACGACCGCATGAACTCGCGAATCACGGGCCCACCTCCGCCGGGCCCCGTCCTGTCATGTCGCCACCCCGCAAGTACTGGGCGATGAGCGAGATGTCGTCGAGGCTCAGAACCATGCCGAACCCGGGCATGCGACCCGAGCCGAATCCATTGAGCCCATATGGCTCCTCCGCCACGGATCCGTTGATGAGGAAGTCGATGAGGAGATCGCTCTCGGGGTCGTCCGCCGCGGCGCCGAACTGGACGACCGGGCGGCCGTCCCACAAGGCCGGGCCGAATCCGCCGGAACCGGCCTCGAGTGTGAACGGCACCCCGGCCGAATGTCCGGCCGTGTGGCAGCGGGCACAGTAACCCTGGTAGAGCAGCACCGCCCTCTCAGCGGTGTCGTAGTCACCTCCGAAGGTTCGTTCCGCAACGCCGTCGATGTCGATCACCCACCGCCGGGCGTCATGGGATTGCTCCAGGAAATCGATACCCGCCACGGCGCCGGCCCGGATTGCCTCGATGTTGTTGGCGGTGACCGTGGTGGTCGTGGCCAACGATTCCCAGGCTCCCACCACCCTGGCGGCTTCTGCTGCGTCGGGTTCCCCGGAGGTGGCTTCGTTGGTGGGGTCGAGAACGGGCACCACGGCCTCCGACGGCATCGTGGCGTTGAGGGCATCGGTCACCTGAGCGGAGAGGGTGCGCTCAGCGGCGGTGGACAACCCGTCGCCGTCGGGATCCTGACCATCGTCGAAGATCGACCGGGCATCGGTGGCGACGGCGGCGAGCTCGGGGTCGTCGGGATCCTCGGCAGCGGCCGCTTCGATGGATGCGACGAACTGCTCGGCGGAATTCAGGTCGACGATGTCGCCCCCCGGGCCCGCCTCGGGGAACTCCTCGGCTAGCGCCGCCAGCTCGTCGAGGGCGGCCGCAGAAAGAGCGATATCGGCCTCGACCAAACCGTCCTCGAAAGCCGCGACGGCCGCCGCCCTCTGAGCTTCGAGAATGGGCTCTTGGCCGGACTCGACCAGTTCGGTGAGCCGATCGACGATCATCTGTGCGGTAGCGAGGTCGTCCTGGCCTTCGACACTCTGAGGGTTCTCGGGATCGAGCGTCACTGGCTCGATGACCTGATAGAAAGAAACGATCTCCTCGCCGATCTCGACGAGCCCGACTTCGGTGGCGTCGGACAGCCCGTCACCGTCGGTGTCGATGCCGTCGGCGGCCGCCTCGAGCAGGGCGCGAGCTCGAGCGGCGAACTCGGAGATGACCGGTGCACGCTCCTCTGCCTTCTCGATGTCGGCCAGGACCTGCCGCTGGCTCACCAAGGCCGACTCCATCGACGAATCGGCGTTGGCGAGCCGATTGCGCTCGGCGGGGATGACGGAACCGGCGCGAGCGACGGCTTCCTCCTGGCTGATTTGAATGGTCCGGAGGTAGTGGACGATGTCGATGATCTGCTTCTCGTTCATGGGGCCACCACCTTCCAGGCCCCAAGCCGGCATAGGTGAGTTGCCCCGCCCGAAGGTGAGCCAATAGTTCACCGCATCCTCGTCGTAGCGGTAGAAGACGTCGTCGAGTGGCGGCGACACCCAAGACACCGCCACCCCCGACCTCGCCTCGACGAAGGGGGCGACCCCACCGACCCCCTCGGGGCCGTGACAGTCGTAACAGGCGAATTCCTCCACGAGGGCGGCGCCCCGCTCTACCGACTCCTCACTGAACTGCTCGACGAAACCCTCTTGGCGTTGCTGCTCACCGAGGTAATAGAGGGGCAGAGAAACCGCCAGGAACGCCGACAGGAGCACTGCTGCCTTCTGGCCTGACTCCAACCTCCGGGTCTCCATCTGGTCGTCGGTCGTCCCGGGGGCGAGGTTCGAGGGTATCTCTTCGGGGCCCCGTCGGCGGAGCGCTGCCACCAGGATGAATCCCAGCCAGGCGATTCCACCGATGGCGGCGAGCGTGATGACGATGCTCGACGACATGGTCACGCGCCTCGGGGGGGCAGGGGGGCGACAGAGGCCATGGGGGCGGTCACAATCCGATGCACGACGGACCGCGGGGGTACTCGACGGACTGGGCGGGAGCACGCGGGGTCGGAATGATGAGGCTCGTCCGGATCATGAGGTCGTTCGTATCGGTCAACTCCACCACGAATCGGTCGAGGTTTCTGGGGGCAGGGCCATCGAAGTACTCACCGATCTCGTTGTACTTGGAGCCGTGACATGGGCACTCGAATCCCTGCGACGCTGCGCACCACGGCACCCGGCAGCCGAGGTGGACACAGGCTTGGTAGAGGGCCATCAAGCCACCCGCCGCCACGCTTTGGCCCTCGAATTGTTGGGAGATCGTCGGCGGAGCCGGCACGACGTACGCACGTGCTTCGGGTATGAACAGCGGAATCACTTCCCCGTCGTCCGTGCGCACCTGCCGCAAGATGTTCGAGACCTGACCGGCGAGGATGTCGGCCCCGAATCCCCCCACGACTCGCGGCCAGAAGAAAGCCAGGAATCCGAGACCGAGGCCCGCCGACCATACCCCGAAAGTGGCTCCGAGCGCCCGGTTGAAGAACTGGCGACGGGTGACACCGGCCTCCTCCGGCGAGACCTCCACCACCCGCTGAGCCTCTACGACCGCCACACCCACGGACTCGGGCACCGGCGCCTCCTCCTCGGTGCCATCGGCCTCCACCTCTTCGTCGAGAGCCGGCTCAGGCGACGCGATCGCGGGTTCCTCGGGAACCGTTGCCACTCGCACCCCTTCCATCGACCGATCGGCTCGGCGGGCGTCGGCGTCGAGTTTCTTGGCCCAGTCGTCCTTCTTGGCCGAGTCTGTGTCGGTGCGCGAGCGGCGGAAGGCAACGGTAAAAGCTCCCAGCGCTCCGAAGATGGCAACGATTGCCACACCGATGAGGATCAGGTTGGTGGGGGTCAGGCCGAACATCAATGTAACCCGAAGTCGACCCAGTCTCGGAGATCATCGAAGAAGACCCCTGCCTCCCACGGGAAGGCGAAGTTGAACCCCTGAGCCCGGAACAATACACCGATGATCGTGAGCGTGGCCGAACCCGCCAGGAAGATCGTGAACAGCATGATGGCGAACTTGCGATCGGATGGTTTTGTCGACGGGTTGCGATCGACGTAGGGAATCATCATGAATCCGACCAGTCCGATGATGGTCGGGACCGTCACCCCGGCGATCTGGGGGTCGAAATACGAGAGCAACTCCTGGAGGCCGAGGAAGTACCAAGGCGCCTTCGACGGGTTGGGCGTGGCGTTGAAGTTGGCCGGCTCCAGCAATGGGGCCTGGATCGCGACCGACATGACCACCAACAGCGCCGTCATCGCCAGCAGGGCCCCGAACTCGGCGACGACGAGATGCGGCCAGGTGTTGACCTTGTCGGTCGGCTCGGTCTTGACCTGTTGGATCGCCCGGGCCTTGACAACCGTCAGAAGCCGCTGAGTGCGCACACCCTCCGGTGCTCCGGTGGGTGGCACGACCGGTCGGGCCGTGACCACGGCGGCCACTTTCCCCGCCCCGTTCCCGCCCGCTCCGTTGGCGCCCTTCCCATCAGCATCTGCTGGGCTGCCGTCGTCCTCCGCAAGCTCTTCTGCGGGCTGGTCGGCCTCGGTCAAGGTCGCCACCGCTCCGGTCGTCGGCTCCGTCTCTGACTCGGCTGGGGCCGGGGTGGTCTCGGCCCCCTCTGGCGCCGGCGTTTCGTCCTCGGTCGGGGGAGCCTCCGCCACGGGTTCGGGGTCGGCTACCTCAGCGGTCTCGGGAGCATCCGGTTCGGGGTCAGGAGACGGATCCGTCTGGGCGGAAGCTCCCGGGCGTGGCTTGGGAGCGGCCGGGGTGTCACCTGCGTCGGCTGGGGGAGACGAAGGAGCCTCACCCTTCATCTCGGCGAGCACCTGCTCTACCGGGACGCCCAGCGCCTTGGCCTTGGCCTCCGCCGATCTGCGCAGGAGACTCTCTGGGATGTCGACCATCGGAACCTCCTAAAGCGGACCGGATATACCGCCATCTTTGCGTACTCGCCAAAAATGGACGGCCATGAAGATGACGATGATGAAGGGGAAGAACAAGACGTGCAACACGTACCAGCGAAGAAGCGTGTTGGCCGTCACCTCGGCACTACCCAACAGGGCGAATTTGACCTGGTCGCCGACGACGGGGACGAAACCGGCCATGTTGGTGCCCACGGTCACGGCCCACAGCGCCAACTGGTCCCAGGGGAGCAGATAGCCCGTGAAAGACAGCAAGAGGGTGAGGAGTAGTAGCACGACCCCGACGACCCAGTTGAATTCACGGGGGGGCTTGTAGGCCCCGTGATAGAAGACGCGGCTCATGTGCAAGAAGACGGTGAGAACCATCAGGTGGGCTCCCCAACGATGCATGTTGCGGACGAGAGAGCCGAAGGCCACATTGGTGGACAGGGCCTGGGTGTCGGCGTAAGCCTGCTCCACGGTCGGTGTGTAATAGAACATGAGGAAGATGCCGGTGATGGTCAACAGGATGAAGAGAAAGAAGCTGAGGCCACCGAGACACAGCGTGTAGGAGAGCTTGACGCCGTGCCGCTTCACCTTGACCGGGTGCAGGTGGTAGAGCACGTTGTTCATGATCACGTACGAACGGTTGCGAGGGCTGTCGGAGTAGCCCTTCTTGAACGGCGAACCGGGTCGGAACACAGACTCCCAGAATTGGGACTCGCGGAGCCGACCTCCCAACTCGCCGGCCCGCTCCTTCAGGGTCACTTTCTCATCTGCCACGAGGACCTCCTACCAGCGCATCCCGTAGGCGTACCCGTTCTTGAAGTCGCGCTGACCGGTATCCACGTCCCAGGGTCGACGGTTCAGTTCGTCGATCGCCTCGGTCAACCCCAGTTGCGCGGCCTGATCGGCCAGCGAGCCCTCGAACTTGCCGAGCGAGATCACATTCGTGGGACAGCGGTCGATGCAGAGGGCACAGCGGGTGCACTCATCCTCGTCGACCACGAAGAACCCGTAGTTCTGGGGATCGTCGACGGGATGATCGACGTTCACGGCTTCGGTGATGGCGTCGAGCGAAAGGTAGTGGATGCACTTCCATGGGCAGATGTCGACGCATCCTTCACACAGGATGCACTCGGACTGATCTATATGGAGGAATTGTTTCGGTCGAAGCTTGTCTTTGAAGTAGTCGCCGTCGACCTGGGCCAGTTGGTAGTCGTCTCGAATCGGCGGCGTCTCGTCGATGACACCGCGCGGCATCAGGAATCACTCCTGACCAGCGGGCGTCCGTAGGGAGAGATCTTCTCGGGTTTCTCGACCTGGGCGGGGCTGGGTCCGATGATGTCGCGGAACTTGTAAACGAACACTGCTCCCACGACGAGCATCGTCCCGTTGTAGCCCATCGAAATGATGTCTTTGACGGCCTCGTAGCTGATGTCCACCTGGTTGCCCAACACGAGCCACGGAGGAATGGTCACGGCGATCCGGGTGGCCGACCAGTCGAGGTCCGTCTGAGAGAGGTTGAGCCACTCGGATGGGACAATTGCGAAGATGATCACCAACTCCATCCAGGCGAGGAAAGCGCCGAATGCGGCACCGGCCCAGGTCAGGGGACGCCCGAGGAGGAAGGCGATCGCTGCCCCGACCACCAGGAGCTGAGACGCACCAAAGGCAATGAGGTAGCCGATGCTCTTTGGGAACCAGCCGCGCGGGATCCACCCGAAGGCGCCTCCCACAGCCTGCGACTGGGGAAGGTTGGCGTAGTGCACGACGATCACGCCAACGGCCATCGCCACGGTCCCGACGACCAACATGGTCCATCCGTAGCGGGCTCTCTGCTGTTCGGTGAGATCACCGAGTCGAATCACCACGTGCTCCCTGCGAGGCGGCCGTCCGTAAGCCAAGTTCTACCACACGGCGACAACCTGGGCAGAATTCATCCGGGGGTCGGGCAAAACCTGGGTTGGGAGGAATCTGAGGCCCCGGCCACGACAGGTTATGCTCCCGCCGACGACCCCGAGGAGACGGGTGGCCGACATCGAGACGGACATCAAATCACTGATACGTGCCGACGGGACCCGACCCGACGGCGTGGCCGTGGCCCACGTCGTTGCATCGACCGTGTTCTTGGGGCTGGGAGCCGTCGCCGCCGGCGTCGCGGTGTTGTCGATGAGTTTCCCGGCCTTTGTGCCCCTCGGTTACGGCATCTTCCGTCCCGTCGCCATGCTTCCTCTCATGATCGGTTTCGCCACCCTGTCGGTGGTGGGCGGTACCTACTACGTGCTGCCCCGACTCACCGGGGCCCAGTTGTGGAACGGGCGGCTGGCGCAGCTCGGCTTGGTACTCATCGCCGGGACGACCCTGGCGGGCATGGCGGTGGTGGGCCTGGGATTCGGCGACGGCCGTGAACCCTTCGCCCTTCCGTGGTGGCTCGACCTACCCATGCTGGCCGGACTGGCCGTCCCGCCCCTCGTGGCGGTCCAGACCGTCCGCAGGCGGACAGAGACGTACACATACGTCACCATCCCCTACGTGGTGGTGGGGCTCGGCGCTCTTCCCCTCCTCTACCTGGCTGGAAACGTCCCGGGCACCACTTCTGTGTCGATGGTGATCGGTGACCTCTTCTACTCATCGGCTCACCTTGTGGCCCTGACGATCACCGCGGTGGGGTTGGTCCTCTACGCCATCGTGAAGCAGGGAGACCGCCCCCTGGCCGGACGTCAACTGGCGTCGGTCGGCCTATGGTCTCTTCTCTTCGGCATGGGCTGGTTCGGGATCGCCCAAACGGCCGGCGGGCCCTATCCGACGTGGCTCGGGGCAATCTCCGGCGTGTTGGGCCTGGCGCTGCCGGTC
>JBGTLA010000159.1:0-5980 GCA_041744375.1 Acidimicrobiia bacterium
CCGGCGGACCGCCGTCGATGGACTCGACGACGAAACGGCGGTTGCGAGAGGCCACCCGCGCCACGGCTGGGGCGATCTCGTTCACGGCACCAGCGGCCGGCTCCAGCACGGTCAGCGCCCGCCCCCCTCGATCGACGAACACGGCGAGGGCTCCCTCGACCAGGATTACGTAGCTGCCTGCCACCCGGGCCAGCCGCCCTGGGGAGTCGGGCCAGGGCAGAACGGCGCCGTAGGGATTGGCGGGATCGGTGGCGGCGAGGGCGACAACTCCGACGTCGACGCTGGATCGGAGGCGGTCGACCGCCCCGGATGTGGCGAATTGGGCACCACCTTGGCCTTCGACGAAATAACCCCGGCGCACGCGTCCCGTCTCTTCCATGCGGCTGAGCACCGGGTAGAGGGCACTGAAACCACCCACCAATCCCTCGGTGGCGACCACCTGGCGCGTGACGACGCCGTACCGCTCCAACAGCTGATCCGCCCAGGCAGTGGCTCGCTCGGTGTCGGAGGGTGTGGGCCCCCCCAGACGCGAGACGAGCGACCAGCGGCCACCGGCATGGGCGCCGAAGGTTCCCGTCAGCCCTCCCGCACGGCGCTTGCGCCCTCGCCGCGCCAGGAAAGCCCGCACCGGCATGAGCGTGTCGTTGGTCACCTCCCCGGACCACACCAGGTCCCACAGGGCGTCGATGACGGTCTCGGGGTCCCCGCCGCCGGCGGCGGTGTAGAGGTCGGCGAAGAAGCTCGCTCCCCGCTCGGTGAGGTGTGAGCGCAACACCTCCGCCACGTGCCCCTCGGGCGGCGGCACCGGCTCACCGAGGTCGAGGGAGGCCAGCTGGTGGCGGAAGTACAGGGCCAGTCTTCCGTCGCGAGGCCCGAGGGACCCCCGCCCCACCCATACGATTTCACCCTCCAGCATGAGCTGATCGAGAACCGGCCCACCTTCGAGGAGACGATCGGCGAGGATGTCCCTCTCCAGGACCGAGGCGGCCACACTGGCTCCCTGCAACCGGGCGATGACCTCCTCCACGGCGCTTCTGCCTCGTCTCAGCTCCTCGACTCCCTGCCAGGCGGGAAGAAAACGCCCGACGGCCCGTGTGTCGACCGGCTCGACCTCACCCCGCAGAACCGAAAGGGATCGTCGCTTGAGCCGACGCAGCACGTCGTGGTCGACCCACTCGGTGGCCCCGGTGAACGGTGTGAACCCACCGGTGACGACGCGACCCTGCGCCTGGAGTTTCTCGAGAGCGATCCCGACGACTCCGGGTGCCAGATGGAGGGCGGCGCCGGCCTGGGCGACCGTGAAGGGGCCGCGGGTACGGGCATACCGACCGACCACGTCGCCGAGCGGGTCGTCGACGGGCTGCAACAAAGCGTGGGGGACCCCGCGCGGGGGCTGGATTCCCAGCGCGTCGCGCAGACGGGCGGCGTCTTCGACTGCAGCCCAGCGCGGCTCTCCCGCCACATGGACCTGGATGAGGCGTCGGGACTCGGTCAGAGAGGCTACGGCGGCCCCGGCGTCGACGCCTTCACTCCGGGCCGCCACGTCGGCGATCGTCAGCGGTCCCAGGTCGCGAAAGAGGTCGGCGACTGCGTCGACCGAACGAGCGGCGCGTTCGGGAGTGAGCCGCTGCAGCTCCGATTCCACGTCGGCGATCACCTCGGGAGAGAGCAGTTGACGGAGTTCGCCTTCTCCCAGGAGCTCGGCGAGCAGCTCGCGATCCAGCGTGAGTGCCGCCGCCCGCCTCTCCGCCAGCGGCGTGTCGGCCTCGTACATGAAGGCGGCAACGAAGGCAAACAGCAACGAAGAGGCGAACGGAGACGGCCCGGCCAGGTCGACCTCGGTGAGGCGAATACGCCGGGAAGCGATGTCTCCCAGCACCTGCTGGAGAGCCGGGAGGTCGAAGTCGTCGGTGAGGATCTCGCGGTAGGTCTCGAGAACGATCGGAAACGAGCCGAATTGCTTGGCAACGGTCAACAGGCCGGCGGCCCGGCGCCGCTGAAGCCACAGCGGGGTGCGTGAGCCCGGACGCCGACGGGGGAGAAGAAGAGATCGCCCCGCTGCCTCGCGAAAGCGGGCTGCGAACAAGGCCGACTCGCTGAGGTGGTCGATGAGAAGTGGTTCGACTTCGTCAGGGTCGAGAGCGAAGTCGTCGACGCCCGGCACCTCGTCGGCGTCGGGGAAGCGGAAGGCGATTCCGTCGTCGGACCAGATGACATCTACATCGGACTGGTGACCCGCCTTGAGCTTCTGGGTGAGGGCCATGGCCCAGGGGGCATGCACCTTCGCTCCTAGCGGAGACAAGATGACCACCCGCCAGTCGCCGATCTCGTCTCGGAAGCGTTCGACCACGATGGTGCGATCTGTGGGGACACAGCCGGTGGCGGTCAGTTCTTCCTGCAGATAGGCGACCAGATTGGTCGCCGCCAACTCGTCGAGGCCGTAGTCGGTCTGGAGACGGGTCCGGGCTTGCGGAGCGGGCAGTGCGGCCATCTCTGCGGTGAATGCTCCTACCGCCTGCCCGGTGGCGAGGGGGCGGCCCGCCATGTCGCCGTGCCAGAAGGGGATCTTGGCGGCCGGTTCCCCGGGGGCGGGAATCACCTCGACCCGGTCGACGCCGATATCGGTGATCCGCCAGGTGGATGCCCCCAGGACGAACACGTCGCCCTGGCGAGACTCGTACACCATCTCTTCGTCCAGTTCACCAACCCGTGATCCCTCGGGCAGAACCACTCGATACAGGCCCCGATCGGGAATCGTGCCGGGATTCGTGACCGCCAGCTGGCGGGCACCCGGTCGGGCGGTGACGGTGCCGGTCGATCGGTCCCACACCACCCGGGGCCGCAGCTCGGCGAAGAGGTCGGAGGGGTAGCGACCCGAGAGCATGTCGAGGGTGGCGTCGAAGGCAGAGCGGGGCAGTTCGGTGTAGGGGTGAGCCCGGCGAATCAGGTCGTACATCTCGTCGGCGGTGCGGTCGTCCATGACCACCATGGCGACCAACTGCTGGGCGAGCACGTCGAGCGGGTTGAGCGGAACGACCGTCGGTTCGACCTCGCCGCGCACCATCTGGCCGGCGACCACCGTGGACACCAACAGGTCGCCGCGATGTTTGGGGAAGAGCTTGGCCCGGCTCACCTCGCCGACGTGGTGGCCTGCCCGGCCCACCCTCTGGAGGCCGGAGGCCACCGAGACGGGCGACTCGACCTGGATGACGAGGTCGACGGCGCCCATGTCGATACCCAACTCCAGCGAGGAGGTGGCGACCACTGCCTTCAGCGTGCCGTTCTTGAGGGCTTCTTCGATGTCGACCCGTTGCTCTCTCGACACCGAGCCGTGGTGGGACCGGGCGATCTCCTCGCCGGCCAAGAGGTTGAGCTCACCGCAGAGACGTTCCGCCAGGCGGCGCGAATTGGCGAAGACGATGGTCGACGTGTGGGATGTGATGAGCTCGAGGATGCGGGGGTACACCGCCGGCCAGATGGAACGGGTCCGTATCGCATCCGGTTCGAGCGGGTCGGGAGCCGCCGGCGCGGCCATGTCGTCGACGGGGACGACGATTTCGAGATCGACCGGTCTCCTGTCCGTCACGTCGACGATGACCACAGGTCGTGGGGTGGGGTGCCCGTCGAGTGCCTCGTTGCCCGCCAGGAAGGCGGCGATCTTGTCGAGAGGCCGCTGAGTGGCCGACAGCCCAATTCGTTGGGGGTGACCGCTGATGTCGGAGAGCCGCTCCAGCGACAGCGCCAGGTGAGATCCTCGTTTGGTGCCGGCGACGGCGTGAATCTCGTCGACGATGACCCAGCGCACCGTGGTGAGCGTCTCACGGGCCTGGGAGGTGAGGAGCAGATACAACGACTCGGGAGTGGTGATGAGTATGTCGGGGGGGCTGTGTTGCATCCGTCTGCGCTCGTCGGCGGGCGTGTCGCCGGTGCGCAGGAAGGTGGTCAGTTCGGGGAGTGTGTCCCCCCCGATGCGCTCGGCCGCGTGCCGGATGCCCGCCAGGGGGGCCCGCAGGTTGCGATCGATGTCGTAGGCCAATGCCTTGAGCGGCGACACGTAGAGAACCCGGCACCGTTCCGCTCGCTCCGGCGGTGGCTCGTGGAGGAGGCGATCGATCGTCCACAAGAAGGCGGCGAGGGTCTTCCCCGAGCCCGTCGGGGCGTGGATGAGCGTGTGCCCGCCGGCGGCGATGGCCTTCCATCCTTGTTCCTGGGCTTCGGTGGGCCGGGGAAAATTCGCCTCGAACCAGGCCACCGTGGCGGGAGTGAACTGGTCGAGCGAGCTCATGCGCGTGAGAGTATCGGGTGCCACCGACAAGGCGACTGGGGACGGCCGAAGCGGCGACGATGACTTGCCAGGCGGATCCCCAAGCCCTTTACTGAAGGCTTGTCGGGTTCCCTGGTGGGAAAGGCCGTGGTTCGGATGGCCTATTTGCCACAATGAGTCGGTAACGCATCATGGTGCCAGACGACTCTCCTCTTGTACGTCCCCCTACATCGAGTGTTTTGAATGACCCCTCGCCGTCACCCCGAACGCGACTCTCTCCTTGCGGCCATGGAGAACATGGTCGAGGACATCCACGGACACGTCCACCGAGTTTCGGACCTGTCGGTGGCTCTCGGAACCACGTTGGGGCTCACCGAGGCAGACCAGATCAGGCTGGGCTTGGTGGGTGTCCTCCACGATGTGGGCAAGGTGCACGTCGACCCGGCCATCCTCTCCAAGCCCGGCCCCCTCGACCCCATCGAGCTCGATCACATGCGGCGCCACCCGGAGTTGGGTTTTGCGATGACGGTCGACAAGTTCGACCGGCGGGTGTCCGAGGCCATCCTCTATCACCACGAGCGGTATGACGGACACGGCTACCCCTTCGGGCTGGAAGGCACAGAGATCCCCCTCCTGGCCAGGATCGTGTTGGTGGCCGACGCCTACGACGCCATGGTCAGCCATCGTTGTTACCAGCCGGCCCTCCCCACCACTCACGCCGTGGCCGAGGTGAATGCCCACAGTGGCACCCAATTCGATCCGATGGTGGTGGAGGCCTTCAACGTCATCGCCCAACTGGATGGCCTCCCGGCCGGAATGGCCGTCGCCCACTTCGGCTGACACCCGGCACATACGATCAGGGCCCGACGATCACGACCCGGCGGGTCGCCAACGCTCGAGGTAGGCCGCTACCGCCTCGGCGTGGTCGGGGTTGGCGTGGCTGAGCCCCTGCAGCGCGGCTGAGAACTCCAAGAACCCGTCGAGGTCCATCGAGCGGGCCTGACGAAACAGGCGCTTGGTGAGACGGATCGAGTGGGCAGGCTTGGAGGCGATCTCGTGGGCGAGCTCTTGGGCGCGCGACATCAGCGCCTCCGGCTCCACCGCCTCGAGGAGCACGTCCAGAACCAGCGCTTCGGAGGCGTCCACCCGCCGGCCGGTGAAGGCGAGGTGGGCGGCTCTCTGCCAGCCCACCACCCTGGGAAGTATCCATGCTCCGCCATCGCCGGGAATGATGCCGAGGTCGACGAAGGTGTGGGCGAACCAGGCGTCGGTCGAGCCGATGCGCAGGTCACAGCCGAGAACGAGGTCGAAGCCGGCTCCGACGGCAGGACCGTTCACGGCAGCGATGGTGACGAGATCGGTCGAAGCCATGGCACGGGTGAGACCCTGGATGGTGTGGCGGTATGCCTCGGCGATCTCGTCGGGGGTACCGGCGAACATGCCCGCACCGTCCGCCATGTCCTTGACGTTTCCGCCCGCCGAGAAGGCGGTTCCCTCTCCCGTGACGATCATGACAGAGACGCCGGCCGCCGGCGCGGTGATGGCTCCGATCACCTCGGCGAGCATGTCGGGACCGGTGATGGCGTTGCGGATCTCGGGCCGGGCCAGGGTGAGGGTCGCTACCGGCCCGTCCACGGCCAGGCGTATGTGTTCGGGGTGACTCACATCAGCCCGGCGCGCGAGGCGGCAGCGGTGAACGCCTCGATCCGGTCCGGG
>JBGTLA010000160.1:0-93059 GCA_041744375.1 Acidimicrobiia bacterium
ACTATTGCCTCAGTGGGAGGCTGTGCTAAGCTTGCTGCAGCAGGAGCTGACAAGCTGTGGGCCTGTGGCTGCTTGCTGTGGGCATCCAGGGCCGCCTGCTGCTGCATGAACACGCGAAAGTCGAGCGCATCTGCTGCGCCACCAGTTGCGGGCTGCTGGCTGCCCTTCACCTGCTGGTGTGCAGTGTCAGAGGAGCGTAACGGCAGTTCTGGTGGCACTACAGCAGCTGGCGCATTCCACCACAGGTTTCACTGTACCCGCCAGTCGTGCAAGGGGCTGCAGCTGCTGAGATTGGGGCACAGAACACACTTGAGCACGGGGGTTGGGAACGATGTAGGGCAGCTCACCTTGCCAGCGGTGCCAGGGCGTGATATGGGCCGGATTGTGATGCTCGGCCCCGCAGCGTGCTGGCGGGGCGAGGCTCGGTTGACTGCAGGCGCAAAGGTGCAGGCCTGCAGCGCCTCCTGCTCCTGCTGACGCCGTTCCCCCTCGTACCTTCGAAAAGGTGATCGACAGCAACATTGAAAGGGTGGGTGGCCATCGTGATGAGGCTGCGCCAGCAGCTAAGAGCAGCCACAGGGCGACAGGAGGCGGTCGGTCACGGCCCTGAGCGGCGGCGGCCTCGGCCAGCGACATCACGATACGGGCGGCCGTGTCAACCGTGACCATGTTCAGCACGACACGATCGGCCTGCCCTGCTGCCAACCGAAGGGAGCGTCGACCGAAGGCGGCAACCGTGATGTGGGCACCGGGGGCCTTGACGCGGAGGCGAAACCCGCGACTGCGAGCGCACCTGCCGGCGTGGTCGGTTCTTCCCCCTTCCAGCAGCGTTCGAGCGATTGCGAGGCTCTCGGCGATGGCGCGCGTCGTGTCATGCCAGGGGCGGCCATGCCAATCGTCGGCGATGACGCTCCCAGGGCAAGTCGGACCGGGCGCCCGATCAGGTCGGAGACGGATGCGATTCCGAGGGCCATTCCGGTGGCGGTGCGAACTCCTACCGCAAGTGGGCCGACCGTGATTGTCATGTCGGTGAAAGCGCCCACGGCAGTGGCTAAAGCGAAAGCGTCGTAGGTGGCCATCTCCCCTATCCACAACTCCCCGTATCCGAATTCGTCGGCCGCCGCAGCCACGATGCGGTTCTCGGCCCCAGGGCGGTCCAGCCACAGGGGTGTCACCACGGAACTGATAGTCACGCCCCGAACCGGGCGCGGTCGATGACATGGCGGCGATGGGTGCCGCGGCCGATGATGCGGTCTCCCACTCGCGCCACTACCTCGAATCTCAGCCGTGGTCCGTCAACCGAGACGAGCGTTGCCTCGACGATCACCTCCTCTCCCTGGCGAGCCGCCGATTCGTGGGAGATGTCGACATGGGTACCGACCGTGGTCAGTTCCATCTCTTGCAATGCTGGTTCGACGGCCTCCGTGCACGCTTTCTCCATCAGCCAGATCATCTCGGGAGTGGCCAACACCACGATCGGAGAAAGGTGAGGGGGGCTCATGTCGGGTGTGACGATGGTGCAAGAGGTTTTGGCGAGGCCAACGGCCAACTCATGGGGCATGGAGGTCACGGTAGTCTCGACCGACGCCGACGGCCCTCCGCCAACACACCCCCTCAAAACCGGCAACCCGGGGTTCCAACCACCGCCCAGCGACGTCTGCAACCCCGGGTAGGCGAGTCACGGCCGGGCCGGGCGCCGTGGTGGGGGGATCCGTTTCCTGCCGCCGTCCCTATCCGCCGTTCCCCTATCGTCGGGTCGTCAAGGCGCGCCGTAGCCGGCCGGCCACACCAGCACCTATCAGCACTTGACCACGACCCGGTTCCCGTATGAGACCAACCAGCACCCATGTCAGGAGGGCGACGAGCAGTGCCAAGGGGAGGAGCCACACGCTCGTGGTGGGGCTGGTTCCCTGGGTAGCGGAGCCAGTCACCTCGAAAGTGGTGCTGGCCAGCATCAGGTCGCCCCATTCCACGGTCAGGAGATGGGCTCCCGGTGCCAGTGCCGGCACCGTCCGCTGGACCGACACGTCCGCGTTGGTGATCGGCACCACCTCGCCGAGTTGTCGGCCACCGAGTCGGACCTCGACGACGGTGAGCCCCGGAATCGCACCGTCGAGCCCGAAGTTGAGTGTCACCTGGGTCCCGACCGGACCCATGGGTGGTGAAACCGTGAAGGTTCCGACGGCGATCGATGCTCCCGCCAGCCGGGCGGTCTCGTCCGTGTAGGCAAGTGTCGGCCACGGATAGGCAGCGCCGGGGGGGTCGGCGGGAATCGAGATGTCGGTGATCGAAGCTCCGCCTGTCGAAGGCACCGTGGTGGTGGGCACATCGATGGTGGGGGGAGGTGCGGTCGTGGCAGGAGGACGCGGGGAGGTAGTAGCTGGGGTGGAGGTGTCGGAGGACCCGCCGGATGCGGGGGTGGTGGTCGTTGGGATGGTGACCGGGGCGCCGGGGACCGTGGTGGTGGGGTCGACCGGTCCGGTGGGCGGGGGTTCGAGAGGGAGGGTGCTGGTGGAGATGATCGTCGTGGTGGGCGGGGTGGTGGTCGTCGTGGTGGTCGTCGTGGTTTCACCTTCGGTAGTGGTCGTGGTGTCGCCCGCGTTGCTCACCGTGAAGGAAGCGGAGGCCTGATCACTGGGGGCGACGGCCGTCACGGTGTGGCGGCCGTTGGAGATGGTGAGCGAAAGAGAGAAAGTGGCAACGAAGGAGCCTTCTTCACCGACGACGGAGAGCCCGACGGGAACCCCGTCGAGATAGACCGCCACCCCTTCACCGGGCTGGAAGCCCGAGCCGGTGGCGGTCATGGAGCTTCCGGCGGACGCCAATGCCGGTGTCACCGTCAGCGACGCCGCGGCCAGGGCCACCAGGGGGCCCAACGAAACCACCGCCAGGATCATCAAGATCGCCGCCGCCACCTGACGGGTCGGCCTCAGCCCGGGAGTAGATCTCACGTACCCGCACTCCTTCCCCCCATCAACCTACACCGCTCCACCCCCGACCGGTAAGGGCCAATCTGGCGAGTTCCGCACAGTTCTGCGGGAGTGCTTGACTTCTGCCGTTGTCAACGAAGGTGTTCTGAGTGAGTGTCGCGGCCCGTGCTGTGCAGGCTACGAAGGTGTACGGGCTCGGCGAGACAGCCGTAACCGCCCTCGATGCGGTGAATCTTGCCTTCGAGCAGGGGCGAATGACCTCGATCATGGGCCCCTCCGGGTCGGGGAAGTCGACGCTCATGCACTGTTTGGCCGGGTTGGACCGTCTCACCGACGGCAAGGTCATGATCGGCGATACCGACCTGGCGGGACTGTCCGATGACGACCTCACCCGGTTGCGGCGCGACCGCATCGGTTTCGTCTTTCAGGCTTTCAATTTGATTCCCACTCTCACCGCCCGCGAGAACATCGAGTTGCCTGCCCGGATTGCGCGGGCCGAGCTCGACCCGGCTTGGCAGACCCAAGTCATCGATATCCTCGGGGTGTCGGATCGTCTCGATCACCGCCCGTCCGAGTTGTCAGGAGGTCAGCAGCAGCGGGTGGCGGCGGCACGGGCCCTCGTGCGAAGGCCGGAAATCGTCTTTGCCGATGAACCCTCGGGGAATCTCGACACTGCGTCTGCGGCCGAGTTGCTCGCCTTCTTGCGGCGAGCGGTTGACGAGTTCGGTCAGACGATCGTCATGGTCACGCACGACCCCTCGGCCGCCGTCTACAGCGACCGGGTCGTCTTCCTGCGCGACGGTCAGGCGGTCGACGAGATCAATGCCCCCACGGTCGAATCGATCTTCGATCGCCTCAAGACCCTCGAAACCTGACGGACATGCTCCGCGTTGCTCTCCGGAACTTGTGGGATCACAAGCTCCGAACCATTCTCCTGGGCCTGGCTGTGGTGGCCGGCGTCGGGTTCGTCTCGGCCTCGTATGTCTTCACAGACTCCCTGGCCGCCGCCTTCGATGAGGCGTTCACCGGTGCCGACACCGGAGTTGACATTCTCGTCACCCCGGCCGTCGACAACGGCCCGGGTAGCGGAGGTGCGGGAGGGTCGTTCCCCGGCCTCGACGCCGGTTTGATCGACGTGGTCGCCGGTGTCGAGGGGGTAGAGCGAGTCACTCCCAGTGTGCAGGGCTTCGTCACCGTTGTGATTCCCGACGAGGATCGGCCATCGTTCGGTCCCCCAGAGTTCGGCCTGACCTGGACCGGGAGCGGCGCTTTCGAGATCCAGGAAGGAGTGGAACCGACGTCACCAGGTGAGGTCGTGATGGATGCGTCCAGCGCCGAAACCCGCAACGTCGTCGTTGGTGACTCGATCCAGGTGGCAGGGCTTTCTCGCGCCGAGACGTTCACGGTCGTCGGCACGTTTGGGCTCGGAGCGGGTGGGTCCGGTTTCGGCGCGACCTTCGTTGCCTTCACGTTCGACAGCGCCACCCGGCTCTTCGGTGCCGCCGGTCGGGTCAACACCATCGAGATAGCGGTGGCGGGAGACGCCGACGTCGCAGCTGTCGTCGCCGCACTTGCTTCTGTTCTGCCGCCGGAAGCCGAAGCTCTCGACTCGAGGGCCGCCGCCGCGGCCCAGGCTGCGCGACTGCAGGAGGGGATCGGATTCTTCAACACCTTCCTGCTGGTTTTCGGCGCCATCTCGTTGGTGGTGGGCGCATTCGTGGTCTACAACGCCTTCCGGGTGGTGGTCGCTCAGAGGAGCCGTGAATTGGCGCTGTTGCGGATTCTCGGTACCACCCGCAGACAGTTGGTGTGGTCCGTGTTGGCGGAGGCTTCGGTGGTGGGGGTGGTCGCCTCCGTCGTCGGCGTGATCGCGGGTGTCGGGCTGGCGGTGGCGATCCGTGCCGTTCTCGGGGCCATCGGAGTCGACCTTCCTGACTCCGGTTTGGTGTTGTCGACGAGGACGGCGGCCGTCGGTCTCATGGTGGGAGTCGTCACGACGCTGGTGGCAGCCGTCGTTCCCGCCCTGCGCACGACCCGGATCACTCCCATGGAGGCGCTCCGAGACCAGCCCGAGATGCAGCGGGCGCGCCCATGGTGGGCGGGTGCCGGGGCGGCCCTCCTCGTGGCCTCTGTCGTGATGGTGATGATCGGCGTGAACCAGGCGTACGACCAGGCCGCCCTCACGGGTGACACCGCTCCACTGATCCTCATCGGGATCGGGTGTGCCCTCGCTTTCGCCGCCGTGTTCCTCCTGGCTCGAGTTCTCGCCCGCCCGCTCATCGGGGCGATGGGCTGGGGGGGACGATCGGTCGCCGCCGTGCTGGGCCGTGAGAATGCCCGGCGCACGCCACGGCGCACGGCGGTTACGGCCAGTGCCCTCATGATCGGGCTCGGACTGGTGGCGACGGTGGCTGTCTTGTCGCGGTCCGTCGAGGACACCATCCTCGGCGCTCTCGAGGAGGCCTTCACGGCCGACCTCGTCGTCCAGTCGGCCGGCTTCGACCCGACCGTCGGCATCCCGACCGAGGTGGCGCCGCTGGTCGCAGACCTCGGTGAGGTGGCCGCCGTGTCGCGTGCCAACCTCATCTCGGTGGAGCTCGCGGATGGGAAGTCGACCCTCGCCGTGGGAGTGGAGCCCGAAACCGTGGAGCTGGCGCTGGCCTTCGAGGATGTCGAAGGCTCCTTCTTGGACCTCGGGTCGTCCACCGTGGCTGTTCAGAGGGTTGAGGCCACGGCTCGCGGGTGGGGATTGGGTCAGACGGTGGCGCTCGACTTTGGTGAGGGCCCGGAGGTTCACGAAGTGGTGGCGATCTTCGACTTTGCGGGAGGCGCCTCCGACTCCCAGTCTTACTACCTTGCCTACGAAGAGGTGGCTATCCGTCAAGAAACTCCCCTCGACGTGTCGCTCTACGTTCGATTGCAGCCGGGTGTGGAGCTCGCAGACGGCGCTGAAGTGGTGTCGGATGCGCTGGCGGAGTTCCCCTCAGCTCAGGTCAATACCATCTCCGACATCATCGCCCAGGTGCGCGGCGCTTTGGCGGCTCTATTGGGAATGGTGGCCGGGTTGCTCCTCATGTCGGTGGTGGTCGCAGTCGTGGGGATCGTGCTCACCCTCTATCTGGCGGTGTTCGAACGTACCCGAGAGACAGGCATGTTGCGGGCAGTTGGCATGACCCGGCGTCAGGTGCGACACATGATTCGTTTCGAGTCCACGCTGATTGCCGTCTTCGGGACGGTGCTCGGGGTGGCACTGGGCCTCTTCTGTGGGTGGGCTTTGTCTGTCGGGGTGGTGGGTGAAGGTGTCCGCTTCGGTATCCCCTGGTTGTGGATCACCACCGGATTGGTGGGCGCGCTGGTGGCGGGGGTTCTGGCAGCGGTCATCCCCGCCCGGCGCGCCGTTCGGATGAACATGCTCGAAGCGATCGCTTACGAGTAGTGAACCGCCCTCGGCTGTCTTGGTCACAGCCCCGGCCGGAGGCAAACTAGCTCGGTGACCGGCGCCACCACCATCCTGTGCAGAGTGCACGGCCTCGATCGACCCGGTATCACCGCCGGGCTGATGGGTGTGCTGGCCGAGTCCGGGGCCGAGCTCTACGACGTCGAGCAGGTGGTGGTACGGGGTCGTTTGTCTCTCGACGTCCTCTTCGCCGTTCCCGAGGGTCGGTCCACGGTCAAGGACATCCTCTACTACGGCTGGGAAGCCGAGATGCAGGTCGACTTCGAGGTGATCGACGCCCCACCCAGCCCTCCCCGCCACACCACCGCCATCACTCTGGTCGCACCTCGCATCGGACCCGATACCTTCGGGGCGGCGGCGCAGGTGATCGCAGAAGCCGGCGCCAACATCGACCGCATCGTCCGGCTCTCCCGGTATCCGGTGGTCTCATACGAACTGATCGCGTCGGGTGGCGACCAACTAGCCATGCAGCGCAGCCTCGGTGCCGCCGGAGCCGAGCACGGATTCGACGTGGCGGTGCAAGAGGAGCGTTTGGAGCGCCGCCTGAAACGAATGGTGGTACTCGATGTCGACTCCACCCTCGTCGTCGGTGAAGTCATCGACATGCTGGCGGCAGAAGCCGGGAAGGCCGAGCAGGTGTCGGCGATCACGGGCCATACGATGGACGGAGTGCTCGACTTCGAGACGTCCCTGCGTGAGCGTGTGTCCCACCTGGTTGGGTTGCCCTTCGAAGCCGTTGAGCGCGTTGCTGCCAGAATCGAGCTGACGCCGGGTGCGCGCACATTTGTCCGCACTCTCAAGCGTCTCGGTATGCGGGTGGCCATCGTATCGGGCGGATTCTCGGTCATCACCGATCGCCTGGCCGCCGAGCTGGAGGTCGATCACTCGGCCGCCAACGTGCTGGAGGTCGAGGACGGGCATCTCACCGGCAGACTCGTCGGTCAGGTCATCGACCGGAAGGGCAAAGCAGACATCATGCGTAGGCTGGCGGCCGAACAACAGATTCCCCTCGATCAGGTGGTGGCGGTCGGTGATGGGGCCAACGACCTCGACATGCTGACTGCGGCGGGTTTGGGAATTGCCTTCAACGCCCGGCGAATGGTTCAGGAAGCGGCCGACGCCTCGCTCAACGTGCCCTATCTCGACGCCGTGTTGTTCATGCTCGGTATCCGCGACGACGATATCGAGGGTGGCTCGGTCGACACCCTTCGGCCGGTCGCCGGCCTTCCTCCGGTGTGATCGTCGGCGTTGCCTTCGAGTCCGAGGACGTCCGTTCTCGGTGGGTGGACCAGCTTCAACCACATCTCGGAGGGATGCAGGTCGTGGACAGCTTTGCGGTCGCCGCCGATGAGGTGGATGTGGTTGTCGTGGGAAACCCGCCCGGGTCGGAACTACATCGGTTTTCAAGCGCTCAGTTCATACAGAGCGCATGGGCGGGAGTCGATCGCCTGGTACGCGATTCCCCCCCGGTTCCGATCGCAAGGATGGTGGCTCCCGAGCTGACCGCGGCCATGAGCGAATTCGTCCTGACTGCCACGCTCATGCTTCACCGCCAGGTGCCCGAGTACCGTCGATCACAGACCCGGCGCCAGTGGCGCCCCCTTCCCCAAATGGCCACCGGAGAGCGCCGGGTGGCGGTGCTGGGATACGGTGCGATCGGCCGGCCGGTTGCCTCGAGGCTCACCGCTGCCGGGTTCGATGTCATGGCCTGGGCTCGGTCGCCCCGGGAGGACCCGGTGAGGGTCGTCGCCGGTGACGAAGGCTGGACGGAGGTCCTCGGGAGGTCTCACATCGTGGTCAATCTTCTACCGCTCACAGCGCCCACCCACGGCATTCTGGACGCCAGGGCCTTCGCTCTCATGCCTGCGGGATCGGCGCTGGTCAATGTGGCACGGGGCGGTCATGTCGTCGAAGACGACCTCTTGGCGGCCCTGGATGGGGGCCGGCTCAGCGACGCTGTGCTCGACGTCACGGCGGTGGAGCCGCTCCTTGCTTCCCACCCCTTCTGGGCCCATCCCCACGTCACCCTCTTCCCCCACGTGGCGGCAACCTCTGAGCCATCCGTGTTGGCCGCCCGGGTGGCGGCCAACATCGCCCGGTTCGCGGGCGGCAAGACTCCCGACTTCTTGGTCGAGCACTGAGGCCTGGGTGCCGCCCTCTGGGTTTCGGAGAGTTTGTCAGGAGCGGCGGTGGTTGCTCAGATTTTCCGCTCGACGCCGCCCTCGGCCCAGCGAGTGTGAAAGGAGAGCCCCCGTGCGCTGTCGAGTCGCTCGTAGGTGTGGGCCCCGAAATAGTCACGTTGGGCCTGGATGAGGTTGGCGGGGAGACGCTCGGAGCGGAATGCGTCGTAGAAAGCCAGTGCCGTCGAGTACGCCGGTACCGGGATTCCGACCGCGGCCGCAGTGGCCACCACCCGTCTCCAACCGTCCTGGGCATCGGCCAGGGCGGATGAGAAGAATGGGTCGACCAACAGGTTGGATGGGTTGCGGTCGAATGCCTCGCTGATGTCATCCAGGAAAGCGGCGCGAATGATGCACCCGGCTCGCCACAGGCCGGCGATGCGACCGAGGTCGAGATCCCATCCGTGCTCTTCGGAAGCGGCCTGCAGCTGGATGAAGCCCTGGGCATATGAAACGATCTTGGAGGCATACAGGGCCTGGCGCACCGCCTCTACGAAGTTCTCGGTGTCGGTGATTGTTCCGTCGGGTCCGGGGAGAATCGTGGACGCCTCGGCCCTCTGGTCCTTGAACGACGACACGATGCGGGCGTAGACGGCCTCGGCGACGAGAGTCATCGGCTGGCCCAGCTCCATGGACGAGATCACCGTCCACTTGCCGGTTCCTTTTTGGCCGGCGGCATCGAGGATTGCTTCGACCCGCCGTTCGCCGTCGACCTCGAGGGCGAGGATGTGGGAGGTGATCTCGATGAGGTAGGAATCCAGGACTCCTCGGTCCCATTCCTCGAAGATCGCCGCCATCTCGGGGTGACCGAGGCCGAGGCCGCGATGCAACAGGTGGTAAGCCTCAGCGATCACCTGCATGTCGCCGTACTCGATTCCGTTGTGGATCATCTTTACGTAGTGGCCGGCGCCGCCCGGGCCCACCCAATCTGCACAAGGTGTCCCATCGGGCGCCTTGGCGGCCGCAGACTGGAACAAATCCTGCAGATGCGGCCAGGCGTCAGGGGAGCCTCCCGGCATCATCGACGGTCCGTAGCGGGCACCGTCCTCGCCGCCGGAGACTCCGCAACCCACGAACAGGATGTCGTCGGCTTCGAGCCGCTCCATTCGGTCTTGGGTCTCGGTGAACAAGGAGTTCCCGCCGTCGACGATGATGTCACCGCCTTCGAGCAGAGGTTGGAGGCCGGAGATGACGGCGTCGACGGGTGGGCCCGCCGGCACCATCATGACGATGATGCGCGGTGTGGTGAGCGAAGACACCAGCTCGTCGGGGGTGCGAACGGCGAGAATGTCCGGGCGACTGCCTTCGCCAGATGTGAAGTCGTCGGTCACTGCCTGCGTTCGGTTGTAGACGGCCACCGTTGCTCCGTGGTCGGCGAAGTTGAGCGCGAGATTGCGCCCCATCACCCCGAGGCCGATCAGTCCGATATCTGCTGTCATACGGCCAACGGTAACCCGTGGGACGCCGACTCCGACAGGGACCGTCGGTGAGCAGAGTCCCCACCATTGGCCGTATCCTGAGTAAATGGCTGATCCAGTCTTGGGAATCGACATCGGCGGTACGGGTATCAAGGCCAACCTCGTCGACCTCGCCGCCGGTGAACCGGTCGGCGAGCGCTACAAGGTGGACACCCCACAACCCTCCACCCCTGCCGCAGTGGCGGAGGTGGTCGGCGAGATCATCGAGCACTTTTCGAGCGAGGGCCCGGTGGGGGCTACGTTTCCCGCCGTCATACGCGAGGGTGTGGCGTTGTCGGCGGCCAACGTCGACAAGGCGTGGATCGGGTCCGATGCCGCCGCACTCTTCTCGGAAGTGAGTGGCCGCCGAGTGACCGTTCTCAACGACGCCGATGCCGCCGGCATGGCCGAGATGACCTACGGTGCCGGACGTCATCGGCAGGGAGTGGTGATATGCCTCACCTTCGGGACGGGCATCGGCAGTGCGCTCTTCACTCACGGTGTCCTCGTCCCGAACACCGAGTTGGGCCATATCGAATTCGCCGGGCATTCTCCCGTCGAGAAGTGGGCGTCGGCCAACGTCCGCAAGGATGAAGACCTCTCGTGGGAGGCCTGGGCCGAGCGCGTCGATGCCTACTTGAACCATCTCGGAACCGTGTTCTCGCCCGACCTGGTGGTGTTCGGTGGAGGAGTTAGCCGCAAGTTCGACAAGTTCGAAGAGTTCTTCCGGGTCAAGTACGACGTCGTGCCGGCCGTCCTGGAGAACGAGGCCGGGATCGTGGGTGCGGCGATGGCGGCCGTGGCTCGATGAAGGCGACGTCGGCGACCGGCCGGTTCTTCGACACCCGGGCCGCCTACATGCTTTTCGCCACGGCCACCTCAGAGAAGGCGCAGGTAGCCGAGCGTATCGGTCGCGAACTCGTCCATATCCGTCCTCGCCACCCGGGGCTGTGGGTGTTCGACGCCGGAATGGGCGACGCCTCCGTGCTGACCCAGCTGATGCGGGAGATGCATCACGTGTTTCCTCACATCCCCTGGACCGTGGTCGGCAAGGAGATCAGCCTCGAGGATGTGAGGCAGGCGTTGGCTCGCCTGCCCGATCGCCTCTTCGAGCACCCGGAGATGGCGTTCGTCGTCACCAACATGCGCTTCGACGAAGCAACCCGGCTGACTCCGAAGGACCCAGCCAGCCTGGTGTGGCGTGACGTCGCCCTGCACGGGAGTACGTCGCATGAGTTCGCTGCTCAGATTCGATCGCTCTTGCCCAGCCTCTCGCACGACTGGGAGGTACGGACCAGTGAGCGGTCCGGCAACCCGGTGTACGTTCGACCCGCCGTCCTCGTGCTGTACCGCTCCGACCACGAATTCATCATGCGGCCGATGATCCCCCAGCCCCATTCGGGACCCATCCACTACGACCTCGTCATCGCCGCCCAGGCTTACCGGGCGGCGATGACGACGTCGAGGAAGGTCGGGTCGGTGGTGGCCCCGCTGGCCCGATCCCTCGCTCCCGGCGGTCGGCTGGTAGGGGTCCATGCCCGGGGCCGCGACCCGGGGATGGACGTCATCCGCCGCGTCTGGCCGGACGAGGACCCCTTCCGAGAGGGGGTGGAAGAGTTGCGAGCAGAAGCAGCCTCGCAGCTGGCCGACACGGACCTCGAGTTTCCCCAGCTGGGTTCCGACGACTCCTTGATCCGTTACGAGCTGCACACGATGCCGTCCGAATCAGCCGAGCACATCGGAACGTCGTCGATCCTGGCCACTTGGAATGCCGCTGCCTACGTAGCTCAGATCGACGAGCAGCGGTTGTCGGAGGCCATGCGCTCGGGGGCATGGGAGGAAGCCACCCGGGCCGTGATGGAAACGCACCCCACGGTGTGGTTCGAGAACGAGGTGTATCTGGTGACCCGGCCGGATCAGCCGGCGGGTCCGCCTCGAGGGAACGCGCCGATAGACGGGCCAGGCCAGGGAGCGCCCCGGTAGAGCGGCTCCGGTTCCCGCAGCCGTCCCTATCCGCCCTCCTAAGTGCGGACGTATCCTCGGAATTGATCGGCCTGGTCGACGGGAACCCGCATGTCGAGGAGGGTGCCTTGCTCTTCGTGCTTTTCCGCAACGATTTCGGCCACGCGATGAGCGGATGCCACCACGTCGCCACGTTCGTAGGGAACGAGCACGCGCATGAATTCCTTGTGCTGGTTCAAGTGGTCCGCCAAGGCGGCTGAGAGGCGACCGATGCCCTCGCCGGTGAGAGCCGACACGAACACCGCCTCTGGATAGAGATTCGCGAGGCGCTCGCAGACCGCGGGCGAGGCGAGGTCGATCTTGTTGAAGGCCAATTGCTCGGGGACCTCGCCGGCGTCGATCTCGGCGAGAACCTGGCGCACTGCCTCGATCTGGCCATCAGGATCCGGGTCGGCCGAGTCGACGACATGGAGCAGCAGGTCGGCTTCGCGCACTTCGACCAGGGTCGACCGGAAGGCCTCGACCAGGTGGTGAGGAAGGCGTCGGACGAAGCCCACCGTGTCGGAGATGAGAACATTGTGACCTCCCGGCAACTCCAGCCGGCGCACGGTCGAATCGAGAGTCGAGAAAAGGCGGTCCTGGGCGAGCACGTGCGCATCCGTGAGGAGATTGAGCAGGGTCGACTTTCCGGCGTTGGTGTAACCGACCAGGGCGATGTGTGGGGTGGCAGACCGCTTTCGAGCCTTGCGTTGAGTGGCCAGGATGCGGGCCAGGTCGTCGAGCTCGCGGGTGAGGCGGGTGATGCGGGCCTGGATCCTGCGCCGATCGGTTTCGAGTTTGGTTTCGCCGGGTCCCCGTCTCGCCCCGATCCCGCCCGCCTGCTGGGACAGGTCGCCGCCCCTTCCGCGCAGGCGCGGAAGGTTGTAGCGGTAGAGCGCCAGCTCGACCTGGACGGCTCCGTGACGCGTCTTGGCGTTTTCGGCGAAGATGTCGAGGATCACGGCTTCGCGGTCGACGACATCGCAATGGAATATTTTCTGGAGGTTCCTCTGCTGAGCCGGGCTGAGGGCGTTGTCGAAAACCACCACATCTATGTCGAGGGCGGTTGTGATCTCGGCTAGTTCCGCCGCCTTGCCCGAGCCGATGTAGGTGGCCGGGTCGGGGCGGTCGCGCCGGACCAGCTCGGCGTCGACAGGATCCGACCCCGCCGTGTCGGTGAGGAGGGCCAACTCGTCGAGGGAACGCTCGGCATCGCCGGGGTCGTCGTCGCTCAACACGACACCGATCAGGAAACCACGCTGACGAGCGACCTCGAGGTCGGTGACTGTGGCGGTGAGGCGGCGGCCGGAACGGCCGACTGGGGAATCGGTCATTTTCCTACGATTAGGGGACGGGCGGATAGGGACGGCTGCGGGAACCGGAGCCGCTCTACCGGGGCGCTCCCTGGTCCGGCCGGCCGTCTATCCGCGCGTCCCCTTGGTACCAGAAGCGAGCCGTTGCGTCTCCTTGTTTTACACCGGGCTGCCGTCGCACCAACCGGGCGATTCACAGGTATTGGCCTTCCGCCTCGACGTGATCCAACTCTTCTTCGGCGATGATCTGAGATTCGCGCACGGCCACCACCGGGCGCCCGGTCGCCGGCCAGATGAAGCGCCAGGCGCCCGTAGGCACTGCCCAGAAACGTTGTCCCGTGGCGACGTCGACCAGCGCCAAAGCGTCGTTGCCGTCCTTGGTGCCCATCGGGACCAACAGCCCCGACTTCGTGGTGGACTCCTCGGGAGGGGCGCCGACCCGCCACCCGCTCATGACCTTGAACCCGTTGTCGCTCTCGCTCATCGTCGCTGAGTTTCGCAGGCGGACGCCACTTGGTCGATTTCAGACCCGAGCGCACGGATGCTGCTCGAGGCTCCGAGGTCAGGTGAAGGCGGCCCACAAGTATGCGCCCACCGCCATTAGGAAGGCCCCGGTGGCGGTGATGGCGGCGACCCAACCCGCCGCCTTGAGGAGAGAGCGCATGGGTCGAGAGTACGACATTGTCCTCGCGGCCGGTGCTGGACCGTGGGGCTCCGTGGGCGATGGGTAGGATCGGTGCATATGGCAGAAGCAACCGCGTTCTCTGAAGCCCTCGACTACCACGAGCATCCTCGCCCGGGGAAACTCGAGATCCGTTCCACCAAACCCACTGCCACCCAGGCCGATCTCAGCCTCGCCTATAGCCCGGGGGTAGCCGAACCCTGCCGGGTCATCGCCGACGATCCCGAGGCAGTGTTCCGTTACACCAACCGCGGCAACCTGGTGGCGGTGGTGTCAAACGGGACGGCGGTGCTCGGCCTCGGGAACATCGGGCCCTTGGCGGGCAAGCCCGTCATGGAGGGCAAGGCGGTCCTCTTCAAGCGATTCGCCGACATCGACGTCTTCGACCTGGAGGTGGACGCCGCCGAGTCCGCAGACGTGATTCGATTCTGTGAGATGCTCGCCCCGACCGTGGGGGGCATCAACCTCGAAGACATCGCGGCGCCGCAGTGTTTCGAGATAGAGGCGACACTGCGCGAGCGTCTCGACATACCGGTATTCCACGATGACCAGCACGGCACTGCCATCATCAGCGGGGCGGCCTTCGTCAACGCCCTCACACTGACGGATCGCCGTCCCGACGACGTGCGCGTCGTGTTCAGTGGGGCGGGGGCGGCCGGAGTCGCCACCGCCCGGTTCTTTCGTGAGCTGGGCGTGCTCCCCGAGAAGATGCTCATGGTCGACTCGCGGGGCGTGATCCACGACGAACGAGACGACCTCTCCGACATCAAACGCGAATTCTCGCGAACCACCGACGCCCGGACACTGGCCGACGCGCTGGTGGGAGCCGATGCTTTCGTTGGGGTGTCGGTCGCCGGCACCGTCACCGCCGAGATGGTCCGGTCGATGGCGCCCGATCCGATCGTTTTCGCCCTGGCCAATCCGGATCCAGAGATCTCGTATGAGGAGGCGCGCGCCGCCCGCCCCGACGCCATCGTGGCCACCGGACGTTCCGACTATCCGAACCAGGTCAACAACGTGCTCGGCTTCCCCTTCATCTTCCGGGGCGCCCTCGACGTGCGCGCCCGCGCCGTATCGGAAGGCATGAAGGTGGCGGCCGCCCATGCCTTGGCAGAACTGGCGCGGGAGTCTGTGCCGGACTCGGTGCTGAGGGCCTACAACCTGGAACGGCTCCAGTTCTCGCGCGACTACCTCATACCCAAGCCCTTCGACCCCCGGGTGCTCATCCGAGTCGCTCCGGCGGTGGCGCTGGCGGCCACCGAGGAGGGACTGGCACGGTCGCCCGTCGCCGACATGGACCAATACCGAGAGGCGCTGCAGACCCGGTTCCACGCTTCGTATGCGCTCATGAACACGATCACCACCAAGGCGCGCACCCGGCCCATGCGGGTGGCCTACCCCCACGGGCACGACCTGCGAATCATCCGGGCCGCCCGCCGGGTCCTCGACGAAGGAGTGGGCAATCCGGTGCTGGTAGGAGAGGCAGGCCTCATGCGCGACCTGGCGGTCGAGGCCGGGATCTCGCTGGATGGTATCGAAATGGTCGACCCCAACACGGAGGACGCCACCCGCCAAAGGTACGCCCACACCCTCGAAGAGTTGCGCCGTCATAAAGGGGTGTCACTGCTGGAGGCCCAGCGCTGGGTACGCGACCCCAACATGTTCGCCAGCCTCATGGTGCGGGAAGGGGCGGCCGACGCCGTGCTGGGGGGCCTCACCACCTTCTATGCCGAAACCATCCGCCCGGCTCTCCAGGTGCTGCGGGTGGAGGAGGGGCGGACCATCGTGTCGTCGCTGTATGTCGTGGTGGTGCGCGACACCCCCTTCTTCTTCACCGATTGTGCCGTCAACATCGAACCGAGCGCCGAACAGCTGGTCGAGATCGCCGAGGCCGCCGTAGAGATCGCCCAGAACCAGTTCGACCGCAGCCCGCGCGTGGCCTTCATCAGCTATTCGGACTTCGGGTCGGCGGGAGGCGATGAGCCGGCCCGGGTCCGCAAAGCGGTCGAAGGGTTCCGGTCTGCACACCCCGACATCCCCGTGGACGGCGAGATGCAGGCGGGGACCGCCGTAGTCAACGACCTCATCCGGCGGAGGCGTCCCCAGGGTCCTCTCGACCGGGCCGCCAACGTGCTCGTGTTCCCGAATCTCACCGCGGCCAACGCCTCTTATCAGTTGCTCAACCGGCTGGGAGGCGCCGAGGTGATCGGTCCGATCCTGTCCGGTCTCTCCAAGTCGGTGCACGTCTTGCAACGTGATGCCGAGGTGACCGACGTCGTCAACCTCACGGCGGTGGCCGTGGCCGACGCCCAGCGCCGGCGCAACGCCATCCCCGTTGCCTGAGCTACCGACACAAACGGCGTGGGTCTCGGCCAGGGAGCGCCCACCTGAGGAGCAGCGGTGGTGAGATGTCGGGTTCTTTGGCGGAGGCGGACGGGGAATCGAAACCCGCCGGGGATCGCGTGACCCCCCACCGATCTGCGCTGTCGCATCCGGATGCGATTGGTAGCGCAGAATTGGTGATCTCGGACACCTTCTCGGGATCCTTGCCTTGCGGGCGGGAGCTTGCCGGCCGCCGGTACCGTGACCGAATGCGAGCGCGGGCGACGTCGAGCCATGAGGTTCCGGCGCGGGAATCGATTCGACTCGAACCCGGTGACGAGGTCACGGTTGGCGAGCGTGACACTCAATGGCCTGCGTTTGTCTTCGTGACCGGTTCCTCGGGTAAGGGCTGGGTGCCCTCTCGTTACCTTTCGGCTGACGCCGGTACCGCGGTGGTGATCACGCCATACGACACGACGGAACTGGAACTCGCAGCCGGTGAGGAAGTCGCCGTCCTCCACCGGGACGATGTGAGCGGCTGGTGGTGGTGCCGCCGCGGCGATGGCGCGGAGGGATGGGTGCCGGTTTCCGCGCTCGATGCGATCGCCTGAGGGCGGGTCGGGGTGGGACTTTCACGTATGCACTTCCGTCTCTCCCCGGTGCGACCGTTCGGTCTGCGTCCACATAGCCATGGTCATGGCTGTGGCGGGACATGGGCCGGTAGCGCACGAGGTGATGCCGATACCGAGCCGACTCGAAAATGAGCATACCGCTCGGGATCGGTCGATCGGCGCTAGTGGTATGTTGATCGGGCCGGGTGGTCAGGCGACGTCCCTTGATTGGTTGGTGCTCCTTTCGAGTTGGATTGCGTCTGGGGACTCGATGCCGGCTCGGACCAGGGCAGCGACCCATAGATCCCGTCGCAGAACAGGTACTCGACGGAGAGATCGGACAGTTCCCGAGAACGGAAAGCTTCCAACTGTTCCCACAGCCGGTCAGTCACCTCCGACACCGCCGTCTTGGAGATCACCAGTTCGCCTGTGGCGTCCCGGAAGGGGTCTGCCGATACTCCGCTTGATTGACTGCTCCTAGGTTCAGTATGGAGCCACCCATGCCATCTGGGACGGTGTCGTTGAGCCAGCCCGACCCGGGAGACCGGTTACTCGAGCGATTTCCAGAACTCGTCCAGAGCGTACTGGTCGTCGACGTGGAACCAGGCTTCGGTGAACTGCCCGTCCCGCACATGGGTGACGAATACGGCGTTCCAGGTATGGGAACGGCCCTTGGCTTCGGCAGTGACGGTGATCAGCTGCACCACGTGATCGTCGGTGCCGAGTGCGTCGTGCAGTTCCCGGTGAAGGCTGCCACCGTCGAGCAGCGTCTCCACCTTGGCGACGAACTCGCCGAAGCTTGTGTGGGTGCCGGCAAGAGAGCTGGCCCCGGGGTAGTGGAGCACGAAGTCGTCGGCGTAGATTGCGTCGAGTGTCGCCTGGTCCCCCCGCTGGATGGCGTCGATCTCACGGCGGGCGAGTTCCTCGTTGGGGTGCACGTACGGCCTCTCTGTGGGTCGATGTCGGGATGATATCGATCCACCGGAGGCTGCGCGGTTCTCCGCCGACACGATATCGGATGTGAGCTCAGCCCTCGATCGACTCCACCCGGCACAGCGAGCGGGCCCGTTGCCAAAAGCGCTCACCCACCGCACCGACAGCAAGCGGGGCGTTGACCACCAACGAAGGGTCGCAGACCACCATGAGCGCCCTCCCGGTCGCTCATCACCCCAGATATGCACGCGCTTGACTTGAGGCTGGAGTCCCACAAGCCACGATTCGGCGATCTCAGCGAACTTGGTGCGGCGAAGTCTATCTGAGCAGGGGAAACAGAGGTTCCCCAGTGTGGCGGAGGCGGACGGGAATCGAACCCGCCGGGGGTCGTGAGACCCCCCACCGGTTTTGAAGACCGGGGGACCCACCAGGCGTCCGGACGCCTCCATGGCCGCAGGCTAACCGATATCCCAACCCCCCCATCGGGCCCGCGCTCTTGGGGGCGATGAATCCGGCATCCGACCTGGCCCGCCGGCGCCATACGCCGGCACCAGACGAGCCGCGAGGAGGGATCCATGTCCCCCGGTGCGACATTGGTCCCCAGCATCGAAGGCGGAACCCACACGGGTGAGGTGACCAGTTACCGTGACGGTGTGACCGAGTGGATCGACATCGAGGATGGGGAAGGGGTCAGGCGGTTCAGTCGCCACACGCTCGAACGGATGGGACCAGACGGTCGGGTGGCGGTTGGGGACCTGGTTGGCGACCCGGGCCCTTTCACCCACATCAGCTTCGAGTCCGCCGACGCCTCGTATCGGGCTTCGATACCGATGTCTTCTGCCGTGGCCGGTGGAGTGATCATCCATGCCGATTCCGGCGGCCCGTTGGATCCGGGTGACGGCGGCCCATTCCGCCTCATCGTCACCGACGGTGACACTGCTTGTTGGAACGTAAAGGGTGTGGCCGTTATTCGACTCACCGTCGGTCCCGAGCCCGACTCGGTTCCGCCAAGTCCATCTCATTGACCGGGCCTCGGTAACCTTGGCTCCGTCATGGGGGACCAAACCTTCGGGTCGACTCTCAGGAAGCGCCGCGATGTGCTCGGCCTCAGTCAGTCGCGCCTCGCCGAACTCGTCGGTCGATCGGCGAGCACGGTGCGCAACTGGGAGCGCGACCGCGCCACCCCCTCTGCCCCCGCCGATGTCGTAGCCCTGGCCGCCATCCTCGGAGTCGATGAGGCAACCCTCCTCGAGCAAGCCGGGTTCGAGCCCAGCCGCGTCGAGACGAGCCCCACGATGGAACAGGCGCTGGCCTCGCTCATCCCCGAAGTCGAGCTTCCCTACCCGGTCCCCGACGAGGCGCCGCCTTCGGATCCGACCGACTCGGCTGACCCGGTCGAGGCGGACCTGCTACCTGAGCCCGAACCCTCGGTCGAGGCTCCTGGACCTCCCGCCGCCACCGAGGCGGACGCAACCGACGCGGTCCCGATTCACCCCACCCCTCCGCCAGAGGATGCGGGTCCGCCCGAAGAGTTCAATGCGCCCGGGGAGGGCCCCGCGCTGGCCGCCTCCTCGCCGGCCGAGCATGAGCCCGAAGCAGCTGAGCAAGAGTCGGCCCTACCGGCAGGTGACCTCCTCGATGCCGGTGCGCCGCCCTCCCATGAGTGGTCGACGGCACAAACTGATGTGCCCCGGTCTGAGCGCCGGCGCCGAACCGAACGGGCTGCTCCTCCGACGGTGCTCGAGTCGGCACCGGTCGGGGAACCCTCCTACCTCGAGGATCCCGAAGAGCGGCAGCGCTATCGGGTGCGAGCCCTGACGACGACCGCCGTCGTCGTGATCCTCGCCATACTCCTCTTGTGGGCCTTCGATCGGACGACCGATGTTCTCGGCGACATGTGGCAACAGTTCCTCGACATGCTCACGATCTGATCGAGCGAACCGCAGGCGGGTGCCGGGCCGTATTGTCATCTCGATGAGCGGTTCAAGCCGATGACGGCCCGTCTCATGACGAGGTTCCGACGGGGCGACCCCGAAGCGGTGCGAGTGCTCTATCAGCGCTACGGGCGAGCCGTGTTCACGGTGGCCCTGCGCTCGCTGGGGGACCGATCATTGGCCGAGGAAGCAGTGCAACAGACATTCGTCAACGCCTGGCAAGCCTCCTCCCGCTTCGACCCCGAGCGTGATCCTGCTCCCTGGCTCTACAGCATCGTTCGCCGGGTGGCAGTGGACGTGTATCGGCGGGAACGGCGCCACCGGGAGGGCAGAACGGACGAGACGGACATGGCCGTCTTGCCCCCCTCCTTCGAGGGTCTGTGGGAGCTGTGGGAGGTTCGCTCGGCCGTCGACGAGCTTCCGCCCGCCGAACGCGACGTGATCGAGGCAACGTTCTACCGGGACCTGAGCCACTCGGAGACGGCCGAGCTCCTCGACATACCGGTCGGTACCGTCAAGTCGCGCTCACACCGGGCCTATCAACGGCTGGCCGGGCTGCTCGAGCATCTCGGAGAGGAGTCGGCGTGAAGTGCCACATGATCCTGGCCGAGGTGATGACCGGACGTCGCTCCGAGACGGTGGCGGCCCATCTGGCCGTGTGCCCCCAGTGCCGGTCCATGACCGCATCGGCCGAACTGTTGGGTCGCCATCTCCGTGACCCCATCGTGTGGGAGGACCCCTCCGAGGGGCTGGAAGCAGACGTGATGAGGGCTGTGGTGGGTGAGCAGCCGGTCATGGCCACCCGGCGCAGATCCTGGTGGGTTGGAGCCGGAGCGGCTGTCCTGGCGGTTCTGGTGGCGCTGGGAATCTGGTTCCAGTCTCGACCCGATTGGGTCATCGAGTTGGCCCCCGGCCCCCAAGCAGCCGGTGCCGCCGCCACCGTGAGAGGGTGGAACACCGAGGGGGGGACGCGGATGGTTCTCGACGTGAGTGGCCTCGCAGAGGCTTCCGCCGACGCCTTCTACGAGGTGTGGTTGTCCGCCCCGGACGGACGCCGAGTGTCGGCCGGAACCTTCCGCAGCCCCGGACGCATCCAGGTCAATGCGGCGGTCACGCGCGCCGACTACCCCCGGGTATGGGTCACGAAAGAACCGATCGGGGCCGACGGATCTTCCTACCGGACCACCGTTCTCGACAGCCCGGGCGGCTGAAGCCGGAGCGTGACGTCGTGGCCGAAAGGTCGACGGCTGCGTCTCCGCTCAGGCGCCTCTGAGCCGGCCGAGGCGATCGACGGCCTCTGTCAGGGTCTCCTCGTCCTTGCAGAATGCGAAGCGGACGAGGCGCGACCCGGTTTCTGGTCGGTGATAGAAGACGCTCGGTGGTATGGCCGCGACACCCACTTTCTCGATCATGTGGCGACAGAAGCTGCGATCGTCGGGTAGTCCGAACGGGGTGTGGTCGGCGAGGACGAAATACGTGCCATCGGGGGCGTAGGGCAGGAACCCGGCCGCAACCAGACCGTCGACAAGCAGGTCTCGCTTCGCCCGGTAACTTGCCCTCAGCTGCGTGTAGTAGCCGGCCGGGGCAGCGAGAGCGGCCACGGCTCCGTGCTGAACGGGTGTCGGGGTGGTGAAGGTGAGGAACTGGTGGGCGGCGCGCACCCCCGCCGTCAGGTGCTCGGGACCGATCGTCCAGCCCAGCTTCCATCCCGTGAGCGAGTAGGTCTTGGCGACTGAGGACATGGTGACCGTGCGATTCCACATCCCCTCGAAGGTGGCGAGACGATGGTGAGGCGGCCCGAAGGTGAGCTCTTCATAGACTTCGTCGCACAAGGCGATGACGTCGTGCTCGTGGCACAGGGTCGCCACCGCCCCGAGCTCGTCATCGTCGAAGACCCGGCCCGTCGGATTGTGGGGGGTATTGAGCAGGATCGCTCGGGTTCGCTTCGAGAAGGCGGCGCTCAGCTCATCGAGATCGAGGCGAAAGTCGGGGGGTCGGAGGGTGACGAACCTGGGAGTGCCACCGGCGAAGGCGACGTTGACGGGGTACGAGTCGTAGTAGGGCTCGATCACGATCACCTCGTCGCCGGGGTCGACGAGCCCCAGGAAGGAGGCGGCCAGGGCTTCGCTGCAGCCGCACGCGACCGTGACTTCGGTGTCTGGGTCGAGTTCGCGGCCGAGCAAGGGGCCGTAGCGGTCGGCGATGGCCTTCCGGAGAGCCCACACGCCGGGGCTGGGAGGATACTGGTCGGTACCCCCTTCGAGCGAGGCCCGGGCGGCGTCCTTGACGAAACCAGGACCGTCCCCGTCGGGTGTGCCTTGTCCCAGGTTGATGGCACGGTTGCTTTCGGCCAGTTCGGTGATCTCCGAGAAGATGGAGACGCCGAAGGGCTGCAGGCGCTGACTGATGGACATCGTAGAGCAGGTTACGCCTGTGACGATGCGAGGGTGGAATGGCCGTGGTGTGGACTTGGATCACGCCTTGACAGGGGTGCGCGCCCAGTGGCAACCTCCGAGGGAAAGCGCTCTCAAGACCTCCTACATTGCCACTCTCTCCCGCCGGCCGTCTCTATTCGTACGGTGCCGAACTGGCCCGCGTCTCCCCCCGACACTGTCGCGCGGGTGTTGCCCCACGCCGACCATCCCGCTTGCCCCGAGACCCGGGCCGCCGTATCGGCACCAGCTCGCCACCCTGCTCGACGACTACCGGGCGGGATGAGGTAGTCGTCATGCCCGCCCCCCGGTGTCATTCCCGCCACTTGAGGGGAGCAGCCGCGATGACGAGATGCCCGAGACGGTCGGCCCGGGATAGGCGAACATGAGCACCGAAGGCGGCACGTCTCTCGACGAGATCCAGGATCGGATCCGCGATGAACGCATCGAGCTCGTTCGGTTCGAGACGCCCGACCTGAACGGGATCTCGCGGGGCAAGAGCATCGCCGCCGATCAGTTCTCCAAGTATGCAGAGGACGGCCTCGCGTTGGTCAGCGACATATATTGCTGGGACCATGAGTGTTGGGTCGCCACCGGCACGGGTTTTGGAGAGGATCTGACCTTCGCCGACTTGACGCTGCGCGCCGATCTGTCGACCTTCCGGATCCTGCCTCACGTGCCCGGCCAGGCGCGAGTCATTTGTGATGTCGAGTACTCCGATGGGCGACCTGTGGAAGCGAGCCCCCGCCGGGTGTTGAGCCGACTGGTGGATGGCGCCGCTCAACTGGGCTACTCGGCGCTCATGCAGGCAGAGTATGAGTTCTATCTGCTCGACCCCGCAACACGTCAGCCTCCTTTCGAGGGAACTGACATCACGACCACTCTCACGAATCAGCGGCTGCCGGTGTTGCTGCGCCTGATGCAGGACCTGCGTCAGCTCGGTCTACGGCCGACCACGCTCAATCAGGAGTGGGGTCCCACCCAGTACGAGTTGAACTTCGATCCCGGTGCCGGCCTGGAGGGTGGAGACCTCGCCTTCACCTACAAGACCTACGCCAAGGACATCGCCGCCCAGAGCGGTTACCTGCTCACCTTCATGACGAAGCCCTGGGCGGAGCGAAGCGGATGCAGCTCCCACGTTCACATGAGCCTCTTCGCCGACGGTGCCAACGCCTTTGCCGACTCGGCCGACGGTGACGGCGTGTCGCCTCGGTTTCGGTGGGCGGTGGGTGGCCAGCTCGAGCATGCGCGAGCCCTCAGCGCCTTCTTGGCACCCACGGTGAACTGTTCCAAACGTTACCGCAAGGGAACCTATGCCCCGGCCAGCATCTCATGGGGGTTCGAGAACAGATCGGTGGCCGTGCGCGTGAAATCCTGGCGCGGTGAGCAGACCCACATCGAGAATCGCCTGGGGAGCGGAGCCTCCAACCCCTACGTGGCGATGGCAGGGATGCTCGCTGCCATGCTGGATGGGATCGAGCATCAGACCGAACCACCGGCGCCCATTCAGACCAACGCATACCTCCGCGACGATCTCGACCTCGTCCCCAACTCCTTGGAGGAGTCCCTCCAGCACCTGGAGTCCGACAGCCGATTTCGGTCTTATTTCCACTCCGAGTTCCTCACGGCCTTCGCTGCCCTCAAGCGTCACGAGATCGACAAGGCAAAGGGTGCCTGCCCCGACTACGGATCTCCGCAGTGGCACGCCGGCGTCACGCAGTGGGAACGCGACCAGTTTTTGGTCCTGGCGTGAGCTCGACCGTCGAAGCGACCGGCGACACGGCCCCGACGTGGGGACTACTCGTCAACGGCGAGAGCATGGCTGCCGGTTCGGGTGAGGTGTTCGATCGCGTCAGTCCGGCCACCGGACAGGTGGTGGGGCGCTTCGCCCAGGGCGGGGTCGACGACGTCGACCGGGCTGTTCGGGCCGCACGTGCTGCCTTCGACCAGGGCCCGTGGCCGCGCAGCAGCGGGTCGGAGAGGGCCGAGGTCCTCCATGAGGTGGCGGGCCTGCTACGCAGCAAGAGCGATCGCTATGCGCGTCTGGAATCTGCCCACGTAGGGATCCCCTATGGGCGCGTGGGTTGGCTCACTGATTACTGCGCCGACGTGATCGACTTCTACGCGGGAGCTGCCCGCATGCTCTTCGGGCGGTCGATCCCCCTGGGCCCGGCGGGTATCGGCTTGACGTTCCAGGAGCCGGTGGGAGTGGTGGCGGCGATCACGCCATGGAACTTTCCGTTGGTCCTCACGACCTGGAAGGTGGCCGCCGCCCTCGCCTCCGGTTGCACGATGGTCGTCAAGCCTGCCTCTCAGGCCCCCGCCAGTGTCCTGGAACTGGGGATCGACCTGTTGGAGGCCGGCTTGCCACCCGGTGTCCTCAACGTCGTCACCGGTCCCGGGGCGGTGGTCGGCCGAGCCCTGGCCGACCATGAGGGCGTCGACAAGGTTTCTTTCACGGGATCGACGGCCACCGGTCGTAGCGTGATGGAATCGGCGGCGCGAACGGTGAAGCGGGTGTCGCTCGAGTTGGGAGGGAAGTCGCCCCTTGTCGTGATGTCCGACGCCGATCCCTCCGCCGCCAGCGACGCCGCTCTCGAATGCTTCTTCAACTCCGGCCAGCAGTGCAACGTCCCCAGCCGGCTCGTGGTGGCGAGTTCCATCGCCGATGAAATGATCGGTGCCGTGATCGAGAAGGCCGAGCGCCAGCGACTCGGGCCCGACGACGATGCGGACCTCGGTCCCCTCGTCGACGAGCGGCAGCTTCAGACGGTGGCCTCCTATGTGGACCTGGCCAGGCGCGAGGGCGCCGATGTCCTCACCGGTGGCGAGCGGGTCTACCCGGCGGATCAGCGCGGGCCTTACTACCCGCCGACTGTCATCGACGGGGTCGAGGCAACCTCGCGAGTGGTGGCCGAGGAGATCTTCGGCCCGGTGCTGACGGTCCAGCGCTTCGATGAGCTCGACGAGGCCATAGACGTCGCCAACTCGGGCCACTTCGGTCTCGCCGGGGGCGTGTTCACTGGCGACCTGGACGTGGCACTGGCCGTGGCGCGGGGTCTTCGAGTCGGCACCGTGTGGGTCAACACGTGGAACAAGACCTACCCCGAGCTCCCCACCGGCGGATTCAAACAGAGCGGGCTTGGCAGGGAGTTAGGTCTCGAGGGTCTGAGTCCCTACCTCGAGACGAAGACCGTGCAGCTCAATCCCCATGGTGGGAGCAGGTGAGCCGCCCTCGCATCGCGGTGGTGGCCCATCGCAGAGAGCTCGAGTCGCCGATCGGCCGGCATCACAGCCTGGCGGTGGACGAGAGGTACCTCGCCCGCCTCGACGCCGCCGGGGCGGATCCCATCGTGTTGTGGCCGGCGATGAGCGGACGCATGTCGGATGTATCCGACGGTGTCTTGTTGATCGGGGGTGGAGACGTTGCCCCGGCCGCCTTCGGGTCGACCGAGTCGGGGGATTCGATCGACCACGCGCGAGACGCCCTGGAGATGGAGCTGGTCGAGGTGTGCCGCCGAGATCGGCGGCCCCTGTTGGGAGTTTGTCGCGGAGCCCAGGTGCTCAACGTGGCCCTGGGGGGGACGTTGCGAAAGGTGAGCGGGCATCGCCAGGAGCTACCTCTGACGTCACCCGCTCACAGCGTGGCCATCGAGGCGGGGTCGATGCTTCACGACTTGGCCGGCTTGCGGAAGATGGAGGTCAACTCCTACCACGCTTGGGCCATCGACCGGCCCGGTGAGGCCCTGACGGTGGTGGGGCGGGGTCCCGACGGCACCATCGAAGCAGTGGAATCGACCGAAGCGTCCTGGTGGTGCATCGGTGTGCAGTGGCATGCCGAGTCCTTTGACGGGCACTACGCTGGCTTCCCGTTTGAAGGCCTGGTCGAGGCGGCACGGAGGTCTCGGTGATGGATGTCACTCCCTTTTCCTTGCGCCCTCATCGACAGGGGCTGGTAGTCGTCGACATGCAGAACGACTTCGTGCGTGAGGGGGCGCCACAGGAGGTGCCGGATGCTCGTCGGATACTTTCGCAGGTGGCGCGTCTGATCACGGCTTTCCGGGAGGCGGGCCGGCCCGTGTTCTTCACACGGTTCATAGCTGGACCCCATCGAACTCTCATGTGGGCCTTCTCGCCCGAGTGCACCGACGAGATGCGTTCATGCTGGCGCGGTCACCAGAGGCAATACCGGGATCGGGGTGGTTTCCTCGAGGGTTTCGATGTGGTGGACGAATTGACACCGCGGCCCGACGAAGAAGTGATCGACAAGTTCGGGTACAACGCCTTTCACAACACGAACTTGGCCGATGCGCTCCGAGCTCACGATGTCACACAGGTAGTGGTGGCCGGGACCGTGACCCAGATATGCGTGGAAGACACCGTTCGGGGCGGATTCCACCTCAACCTGGAGATGGTGGTGGCGGAGGATGCCGTGGCATCTTTCGACCCGGAGCTCCACACGGCCAGCCTGAGAGGGATGGCGATGAAATATGCCATAGTGGCCCCCTCCCTGGAGATCGTGGCGGGCCTCAAGGAGGGGTGACGGCTTGACTGTGGAGACGACGAAATGGTGAGCGTGCGCATTCCGCTCGAAGACGGGACTCTGAGCACCTATGCGCTGGGAGGCGCCAGGGAGTTCGCCCGTCCGAGCACCCCCCTGGTGAGCCGGCGAGCGTTTGCCGCAGTCCATGTCGTCGCCGACCCCTTGGCCGACAACAATTCGGCCTCCGGCCCCAACCTGGACTGGGACGCCACGTTGGCTTTTCGGAGGCACATCTGGTCGTACGGTCTCGCCGTGGCCGAGGCGATGGACACCGCCCAGCGGGGGATGGGCCTGGATTGGGATACCGTCCGAGAATTGATCAAGCGGTCCGTGGCCGAGGCCACCGCAGAAGGTGGCGAAATCGCCTGCGGAGCAGGCACAGATCAGCTCACCGCAGGACAACCGGTCACGCTGGAGCGGATCCTTGGCGCCTACGAGGAGCAGGTGGCCCTGGTGGAAGGCGAAGGCGGGCAAGCGGTGGTCATGGCCAGTCGGCATTTGGCGGCGACCGCACGCGGCCCCGACGACTATCACCATGTCTATGGACGACTCTTGTCCCAGGTCGAGCGACCGGTCATCATCCACTGGCTGGGAGAGATGTTCGATCCCGCTTTGGCCGGCTACTGGGGCTCGACCGACCCGGATGCGGCCACGGACGTCTTCTTGGCCATGCTCGGCGACAACGCCTCCAAAGTGGATGGGGTGAAGATCTCCCTCCTCGACAAGGAGCGCGAGATCGACGTACGACGGCGGCTCCCATCCGGCGTGCGTCTGTACACAGGCGACGACTTCGACTACCCCGACACCATTCTCGGAGACGAGACCGGCTTCAGCCACGCCTTCTTGGGTGCCTTCGATCTCATCGCTCCCGCCGCGTCCGCGGCGCTACAGGCTCTCGATGCCGCCGACGCCGCCGGATTTGGCGCCATTCTGGCCCCTACGGTCCCCCTCTCGCGTCACGTGTTCTCGACGCCCACCTTCTTTTACAAAACCGGTGTGGTGTTCATGGCCTATCTCAACGGTCACCAGAACCACTTTCGGATGGTCGGTGGTCTCGAGAGTGCCCGTTCCGTGGTCCACCTCGCTCGCCAATTCGTGCTGGCGGATAAGGCCGGCCTCTTGGCGGACCCCGAGCGTGCCGCCAGCCGCCTGGCGGCGCTGTTGGCGGTGGCCGGCATCGAGCCTCTCTGAGCGTGGTCCACCCCCACGGCGCCGCTGCTGCCGACGGCACCATGCCACGAAGAGTTAGAGCCGCACGATCGTCGGAGCCGGCCGACGTGGTCATCGTCGGTGCGGGTATCTCCGGCGGGGTGGTCGGTCGGCGACTCGCAGAAGAGGGCTTCTCGGTGGTGTGCCTGGAACAGGGAGAGTGGCGCGATCGATCCGAGTACCCCGGTCAGCGCCCCGACTGGGAACTCGCACTTCGCAAGCAATGGTCACCCAATCCGAACACCCGGTCCCTGGCCGAGGACTACCCCATCGACTCCTCGGCCTCTGAGGTCGAACCGCTCATGTTCAACGCCGTCGGCGGTAGCACGATCCTCTACGCGGCCGATTGGTCGCGCCTGACGCCGGGTGACTTCCGGGTTGCGACTCTCGATGGCGTCGGAGACGACTGGCCGCTCAGCTACGAAGCGCTCGAGCCCTTCTACGACCGCACCGATCACGACATGGGTGTGTCGGGGCTGGCGGGGAACCCGGCCTACCCTCGGGGTTCTGACCCGCCTTTGCCCCCGTTGCCGATCGGGGAGAGCGGCCTGCAAGTGGCACGCGCCCATACCAGGCTCCGCTGGCATTGGTGGCCGGGTACGAATGCCATCCTGTCGGCGCCGCATGAAGATCGTCGGCCCTGCGTCCAATGGGGAACCTGTATGCAAGGCTGCCCTGAGGGTGCCAAAGCATCCGCCGACCTGACCCACTGGCCGGCGGCCATCGCCAACGGCGCCAAGGTGATCACCGGGGCCCGGGTGACGCGTGTGCTGGTGGGTCCTCGGAGTCTCGCCACCGGAGTCACCTGGGTGGATCGAGCTGGGAACGAGAGCTTCCAGGCCGCAGCGGTGGTCGTGCTGGCAGCCAACGCCATCGGAACGGCTCGGTTGCTGCTCCTTTCGGCCGGGCGGGATCACCCCGACGGTCTCGCCAACTCGAGTGGGCAAGTGGGCAGGCGCCTGATGATGCACCCCTTCGCCGTGGTCACGGGGGTCTTCGACGAGGCCTTCCCGACGTGGCAAGGCCACGTAGGCTGTCGTATCAACTCGATGGAGTTCTACGAGTCCGACCCTTCACGAGGTTTCGTGCGGGGGGCCAAGTGGAGCATGGCCCCGAGTACCGGTGGACCTCTCAATGCTGCGCTGCCGGCGCGCGCCGGGGATGTGTGTTGGGGTTCCGATCACCACCGCCGCGTCAAGAGTCGGTTCGGGCATTGTTTGAGTTGGGGGATCTTCGGTGAGGACCTTCCTGCCGTCGACAATCGAATCGAGCTCCATAACGCGCTGCGGGATGGAAGCGGCCTGGCGGCACCCAAGGTCAGCTATCGAGTGAGCTCGAACACGCGCCGACTGCTCGACTACCACGTGGCCCGGGCGAGCGAGTCTCTCGTCGAGGCGGGTGCCCACACGATCGAGAGCAGTCAACTCTTGCGCGAGTCGGGATGGCACCTCATGGGCACCGCCCGCATGGGTGACGATCCCGCCGGCTCGGTGGTCGACCAGTTCGGCCGAGCGCACGACGTCGAGAACCTCTATGTCGTCGACGGAAGCCTGTTCGTGACCTCTGGGGGGGTCAATCCCACGAGCACGATTTGTGCGCTGGCGCTCCGATGTGCCGAGCGGATGATCGAGGGTCGACGCTGGCAACGGACTCCGGCATGACCCACTTCGGGGGATCGCCCGGAGTTGCGACGGCGCGCCGATGATTCCGTCGACTTCTCGAGCCAGGCTGGCCGACATCGCCGATGAGTTGATTCCCGCGGCCGAAGGGATGCCTTCCGCCTCACAGGTCGGCGTGGCCCAACAGCAGCTCGAGGTCGTGTTTGCCTCACGACCGGATCTGGTAGAGCCCCTGCAGCGAGTGCTGGCAGTCTCGTTCGGCGGCTCGGCGGTGGAGTTCCTGGAGGCGCTTGCCCAGACGGATCCACCAGGCCACGAGGCACTGGTCCTGACCATTCTCGGGGGTTATTACACCAGCGAGCACGTCGCTGGCCTCCTCGGATATCCCGGTCAAGGAGCAACCGTGGTGGTCCCCGACGTCTACCCCTGGTACGTCGATGAGGGACTCCTGGACGTCGTTCTCGAGCGTGGCCCGATCTATCGGCCGACACCGGTCGAGGGGAATGAAGATGCTCCTCGACCTGGTTGACGGAGGTGGCCCCGTCGTTGATCAGGCAGCTGGTGGGGCTTGTGTCGCCCACGTGGTAGGAGCTGTCCAACCACGGTGACGACGGCCGGCTGAGGCCTGACGCCTGCGTGCACCCAGTACCGGGCGGGCGGCCGCTCAATGTTATATGATCGGGTCATCGACCGAATACGAATGTCGCCCGACCAAGGGGAAGCCCACATGGCTGTGCACGATGAACTGGCCTACGCCACCGCCACGGACCTCGCCGCACGAATCCGTCGACGGGAATTGTCACCCGTGGAGGTGGTCGAGTCCACCATCGAAAGGATCGAGCGACGCAACCCCAGCCTCAACGCCTTCATCTACCTGGGCTTCGACGACGCCCGCCAGCAAGCGAAGGAGGCCGAGCAGGCCGTTGTGTCGGGGGCCGACCTCGGTCGACTCCATGGTGTCCCGACGGCGATCAAGGACCTGTTCGACTTCAAGCCCGGTTGGCCCGCCACCTTCGGGGGAATACGGGCCTTCCAGAACTTCGTCGCCGACTTCTCCTGCGTCTTCGCCGAACGCGTCGAACGAGCCGGAGCCATCATCATGGGCAAGACGAACAGTCCCGTCATGGGGTTCCGCGGCACCTGCGACAATCCACTGTACGGTCCCACCCGCAACCCTTTCGATACCAGTCGTAACCCCGGCGGATCATCCGGCGGGAGTGCCGCCGCGGTTGCCGACGGCCTCGTTCCGTTCGCGGAAGGAACGGATGGCGGCGGCTCGATCCGGATCCCAGCAGCCTGGTGCGGGCTCTATGGTTACAAGGCTTCGTTCGGCCGAGTTCCCTGTGTCGTGCGTCCTAACGCCTTCGGCAACACCATGCCGTTCATCTTCGAGGGACCCCTGACCCGCAACGTCGACGATGCGGCCCTGGCACTCAACGTGCTATCCGGCTACGACCCGCGTGATCCCTTCAGCCTCGACGAGGTGCGTGACTTCACGACCGCAGTGCATCGGTCCATCCGGGGAATGCGTATCGCCTACAGTCCCGACTTCGGTGTCTACCCCGTTGACCGGAGAGTTAGCAAGGTAGTCGCCGAGGCCGTGCAGGCCTTTGCCGAAGCCGGCGCCCATGTCGAAGAGGTGGAGATCGACCTGCCCTACGATCAACGCCAGCTGAGCGACCTGTGGTGCCGCCAGATCATGCTCGTCAATCTCGGTACGTTCGAGCACTTCAAGAGCCTGGGCATCGACCTCCTGGCCGATCACCGGGATGACTTTCCGCCTCAGTACCTGCGTTGGATCGACGAGGCGTACACGGCTGGAGCCGTGGACATCAATCGGGACTACGCCATGCGCACAACGGTGTACGACGCCATTCAGGCTGTTTTCGAGACTCACGACCTGTTGGTCACGCCGACCCTCGCTGCGCTGCCGGTGCTCAACAGCGATGACGGCAATACCACCGGGCCGTCGGAGATCGAGGGTGTCGAGGTGGACGAGCTCATCGGCTGGTGCATGACGTACTTCACCAACTTCTCCGGGCATCCGTCGGCTTCCATTCCGGCGGGCATGGCTGAAGGGCTACCAGTGGGAATGCAGCTGATCGGGCGACGCTACGCAGACGATGACGTGCTGGCGGCGAGTGCCGCCTTCGAACGTGTGCGGCCGTGGCAGCACACCTACCAGGATTGCCTGGCTCGACCGCTGTGATTCGGGGCCACACGATGGGAGCAAACCTGCGCACATCCATCTTCACGTTCGCCACCGACTTGCATGACGAGGGCGTCGATTCAGTGCTCGAAACCGTCTCTGAACGGGGTGGAGTCGGCGGGATCACGATGGCGGTCTCGTATCACCACGGACGCGACGTCTTTCCTCACAATCCGGCTCGCAAGATCCACTTCCTCGAGGGCGGGGCGGTCTTCTTCCGGCCGGAGCTCTCGGCATACGGGGGACGAATTCGGCCTCATGTGAGCAAGTTGGCACAGGAGCACGATGTCTTGGCCACCGTGCGCGCCGCCACGGAACGCCACTCGATGGAGTTGCATGCGTGGACGGTGTTCCTCCACAACACGACTCTCGGAACGAAGCACCCCGAATGCGCGGTGCGTAATGCCTTCGACGACGCCTACCTGACCGATCTCTGCCCGGCCAACCCCGATGTCCGTCGCTATGCGGTGAGTCTTGCAGCCGATGTCATGCGGTATCGCCCGGACACGGTGCTGGCCGAGTCGCTCCACTACCACCCACTCGAGCACGGATTCCACCATGAGCGTTACTTCGTGGACCTGGGGGCATCGGCGAGGTTCTTGCTGGGACTTTGCTTCTGTCAGCACTGTTTGACTCGAGCCGAACACCACGGCATCGACGGGGAGCGAACCAAAGAGGAGGCGCGAGCCCACATCCAGCGAGCGTTCGATGCGGTACCCACCGACGCAGGGGTGGCCGACGTTGAGCGCGAGGACGCACGCTCGCTCTTCGATGGCCGGCTGGGCGCCTACCTAGACATGCGCGCCGAAGCGGTGTCCACCCTCGCCGCCGACATCGCAGCAGAGGTCGACTCCCACGGTGGGCGGTTCACGTTCATGGACCTATCCGGCGCCGTGAAGGGATATGCGACCGGTCGTCCCGAAGGTGCCCCTGCACCGTCGATCGCCTGGCGCCTCGGGGTGGACATCGAGCAGTTGGCCGAGGTCTGCCATGGCATCCAGGCGATCGGCTATGCCTACGAGCCGGATCGGTTGCGCCTCGATCTCGGCGCATACCTGGAGCTCATCGACGGTGGAGCCGACTTCTCGGTGGCACTGCGGCCGATGGACCCGGATTGCGACTCGGCCGACAACCTGGCCGCCAAGCTGGCGCTGAGCCGGGAACTCGGGTTGGTTCGCGCCGATTTCTACCACTACGGCTTCATGCGCTTGTCGACCCTGGACCTGCTTCACGAAGCCTTGACCGACTGAGCGCCCATCCTGCGGATCGAGTGCCCTGGGAGCCTGCCTGTGTGCACTCCGTCGTCCACCACGGGAACCCCGTTGACGATCACGAAACGAATGCCGGCGGGCGCTTGCCGTGGCTCCTGGTAGGTCCCGCGATCGGAGACTGTCTTTCTGTCGAAGCAGACCAGGTCGGCCGCCATGCCGGGGCGAACCAGCCCTCGGTCGGTGAAGCCGAGTCGCATGGCCGGCAGCGACGTCATCTTTCGGACAGCCTGCTCGATGGGCAGGATGCCGAGCTCTCGGCTGTAGTGGCCGAGGTATCGGGGAAAGGTTCCCCACGCCCGGGGATGAGGTCGGTCACCGACCAGGATCCCGTCGCTTCCCGCCATGTGTGCCGGGTGGGTCATGATCTCCCGCACGTTCTCCTCGTTCCCTATGTGTTCGAGACACGACGTGCCCAGCTCCTCGTCCGCCAGTAGATCGCACAGGAAGTCGATCGGTCTCTGGCCGGCCGAGGCGGCGGCCTCCTCCATGCTCTGACCCACCAGATGGGCGTTGCGCGGGTGAGCCGTGCCGGAGATCACGATCACCGACCAATCGATGGGTATGCCCTGGAATCCGTCGGAGCCGGTCTGCTCGAGTTCTGCTCGAAGACGGTCACGCAGGTCGGGGTCGGCGAGCCGAGCCAGAGTCGCGTCGTGTCCGCCGGCCTGGAACCAGCTGGGAAGGATGGCATGGAGATAGGTGGCTCCAGCGAGGTAGGGATAGCTGTCGAGTGTCACCTCGATTTGGTCGTCGCGGGCTGCGTCCACCATGGCCAGCAGTTCTCCAGCTCGACCACGATTCACCTCGAAGCCGAGATGGGCGTGGGCGTAGTGGAGGGAGACACCCGACCTCCGGGCCACCTCTATGCAGGCGGCGTACGCTTCGAGGGCGTGGCTGCCGTAGTTGCGATGGTGGGGGCAGTAATAGCCACCGTAGGCGGCGACCACCTCACACAAGGCAACCAGTTCGTCGTCATCGGCATAGGCGGCCGGAGTGTACGTCAGCCCCGCCGACATCCCCACGGCTCCGTCCTCGAGGCCGGTGGCGACTAGCTGGCGCATATGTGTGAGCTGGGCGGGGGAGGGGGAACCGTCGGACTGGCCCATCGCCACCATGCGGATGGTGCCGTGAGGAACGAGGTAGGCAGCGTTGACGGCGATCCCTCGATCAAGGCGGTCCAGATACTCGCCGACCGTCCGCCAGCTCCAGTCGAACCCGGGCGGGTCACCGTTCCACCCTCGCAATTGGCGGCGTAGGTCTTCGAGTACCCCGTCGGTGACCGGCGCATAGCTCAAACCGTCCTGGCCGAGGACGTCGAGTGTCACCCCTTGTTGCACCTTGGCTTCGTGGCCCGGATTGGCCAGGATCTGGAGGTCGGAGTGAGAATGCATGTCGATGAAACCGGGGGCGACGGTCAGCCCGGTGGCATCTATCGTTCGCGGGGCGACCGATTCGAGTGTTCGGCCGACTTCGCTGATGCGGTCGCCGGTGATGGCCACGTCCGCCCGAAAGGCGGGATTGCCGGCACCGTCCAGCACCTCGCCTCCGCGTAGGAGGAGGTCGGCCATGATCACTCCTCGTCAGCGGCCATGGCCAACAACTCGCGGGTCATGACCTCGTTGCCGGCCAGGAGGCCACCGTCGACACGGAGGGTGGCGCCCGAAATCCAGCCGGCATCGTCTGAGGCCAGGAACATCGCCGCCTTGGCGACGTCCTCGGGCTCGCCCACCCTCCCCAGTGGATACCACTTCACCAACCGCTCGAAGACACGTGGGTCACGATCCACCCTTTCCTGCCAGATCGGGGTCCGAATCGTGCCGGGTGCGATGGCATTGGCGCGAATGCCATGACGGCCGTAGCGCATTGCCACCCCTTGGGTCAGGTTGATGACCCCAGCCTTGGCGGCACTGTACGCCTCGTTGCCCAAGGCGGACAGCCCGTTGACGGAGGCGATGTTGACGATAGACCCGGCTCGTTGTTCGATCATGTGGGGCAGCACGGCCCGTGTGCAGAGGAAGGTTCCGCTCATCACGACGGCGACGTCGTGGTCCCAGGTCTCTGGCTCGGTGAGAAGGACGTCATCGCCGTCGGCCACGGCTGCGTTGTTGACCAGAACGTCGACTCGCCCGAAGGTGCTGACGGCAACATCGACGATGTGATCGACGCCATCGGGCGTGCTGACGTCGGCCGTCACGGACGCGGCGGTACCATCAACTTCCTCGATGGAGGCCACCGTTCTCTGAGCGGCTCCCTCGTTCCAGTCTGCCACCACCGTCGCCGCACCCTCGCCCGCGAACAAGCGCGCCATGACGGCTCCGATCCCCGATCCGCCTCCGGTTATGACCACGACCCTGTCGACGAATCGCATCGATTCTCCTCCTATGCACTCACAAAGAGTCTGTCGCTTTCGAACAGGGCTCCGAGTTCCGCCCGGCGTCTCTCGTCGAGAGGGGTCAGGGGTGCAAGAACCTCGTCGCTGGAAATGACGCCGAGGCGAAACAAGGCGTGCTTGACCACTGCGGGGTATTGGTCGGGCCCCAAGATGAGTTCGACGATGAAAGGCAGCAAACGGTCATAGAGCGACCTTCCCCCATCCCCCGTCCCGCGCCGAGCGGCGTCGAACCAGGCACGGCACGCCTGCGGGAAGACTTGAGGGGCGGCCGTGACCGCCCCTTCGCATCCGCGGGCGATCTGGTGGTGCATGACTTCGTCCGAGCCGGCCAGCAATGTGGCATCGCACATCTCGGCGAGGCGGGTCACCTTGTCGAGGTCGGGGTCGGTCACCTTGACGTGATTGATATTGGGTGACCCGGCGACGATGGAAGCGATGAGCTCGGCGCTCATGGCGGTCTTGGTCGTCTTCGGGTTGTCGTAGATCATGATCTCACGGTCGGTGCCTCGTGCCACCGCGGCGAAGAAGGCCTCGACCCCCTGTGACGAGTTCGTGAAGTAGAAGGGTGGTGGGACCAGATAGCCCACGACTCCCAGACCGTCGCCTTCCTCGGTGAGTTCTGCGATGTCGGCGAGGCTGGTACTGGCCACACCGGCGATGACTGGCAGGCGACCGTCGACGGCGTCCATGAACGAGCGGAGAGCTCGCCGGCGTCCGCTCCGCCCCAGGCTGGGACCCTCACCGCAGCTTCCTCCGACGACCAGGCCGTCGAGGTGACCCACCGTGTGCTCGACGAGGTTGGCGATCCCGTCCGGATCGACCGCTCCGGCCACCATCGGAGTGACAACCGGGGGCATCAGACCGCGAAATCGATTCATACCTGGCACCACTTTCTGACAGATTCCCGACGGTGGCGGACTTCGTTGACAGCCCTCAACCTACTTTATATCATCCGCGCCTCATCGCACGTCGAGGACTGAGGAGCGCTTCACATGGGAGACACGTACGGAGTTGCCATCATCGGGGCGGGGTGGGTTGCCGGTGAGTACGTCAAAGCCTTCCGGGACCATCCTCAGACCAACCTGGTGGGTGTCTACAACCGCACCCCGGGCAAGGCAACCGCCCTGTGCGAGAGCCATGGCGTGGACGCCCAGGAGTATGCCAGCGTCGACGATCTCTTCGACGACGACCGCGTCCAGATCATCGCATCGTGCACTCCACCGGATGTGCGCCCGGAGCACGTGATCCGGGCGGCCGAGTCCGGTCGCCATGTGGTGATCGAGAAGCCAGTGGCGCTGACACCTGAGGGTGTTGCCCAGATCCGAAAGGCGATCACAGACAGCGGAGTCAAGTCGGTCACCTCTTTCGTCCTGCGGTGGAATCCCCAGCTGGAGACCATCCGTCAGTTGGTCGATGACGGCGTCGTCGGAGACCTGGTGTACGCCGAGGCCGACTACTGGCACCCGATCAGCAAGTCATATCCTTGTTACGACTGGATCGTGAGCAAGGAGATCGGAGGAAGTGCCTTCATCGCCGGAGGGTGCCACGCCGTCGACGCCATTCGCTGGCTCGGGGGCGAAGTCGTCGAGGTGTCGGCTTTCTCTGCTCCGGCCAAGTTGAACCTCGACTACGGCTACGACCCGAACATCGTGGCGTCGTTGAAGTTCGAGAACGGGGCCGTCGGCAAGTTGTCGACCATCTTGGACGGCGACACGCCCTACATCTTCAACACCCGTTTCTTCGGCACCGAAGGGTCGATCCAGAACAACGAGGTGTATTCGTCGAAGCGTTATCCCGGTTCACTGGACTATTGGCGGTTCCCCACCGTCGAACCCGATAGCGGCGACGTGACGCACCACCCCTTCGTGCCGGAGATCGCACACTTCATCGAGTGCATCGACAACGACGTCGAGTCCCACGCGTCGATTCACGATTCCTACAAGTCGATGGCGATCTGTTTCGCAATCGACGATTCGGCAGCCCAGGGTGGGATCCCCGTGAAGGTGGATCTCAGCTGACGGCCAGAGACAGATCAGTTCCGGTGGCGACACGACATACGAGAAGGAGCAGGCATGGCTGAAAAGGGTATTACGCGGCGCGAAATGTTGCAGCGGTCGGCGATCGGTGCGGGTGGGCTGGTGCTGGGAGGCGTGGGCGGGTACCTGATCGGGGATGCCGCCGGCACCGGGGATGGTCCGGCCGGTGGCCCGGGAGGAGACCCGATCCGTGTGGTGGGAATCTTCCCGCTGACGGGCGTGGTGGCCGCCGATGGCCAGGAGATGCGTAACGGCACGGTGATGGCGATCGACGAGATCAACGATCGCGGTGGCCTGCTCGGCCGACCCATCGAGTACATCGAGATCGACGACGGCGACTCCTTCACCGATGACATCGTCAACGCCTTCCGCCGGGCCGTCGACACCGAGAACCCGGACCTCATCGTCTCCGGCTACCACCTCGCTACCGGGCCCGAATTCGACATCGTCGCCGACGCCGGTCGCCTCTACTACAACCTCAACACCCAGACCGCATGGGTCGATCTCTATCAGTCCGATCCGGATCGCTACTGGAGCATCTTCCAGGTCGACCCGACCGAAGCCTGGTATGGCATTGGTTTCGCCCAGTGGATGGACGAGCTGGTCGACTCTGGCGCTCTCCCCGGTGCTAAGCGGGCCGCCATCTTGGGAGCGACCGATCCGTATGGCTCCTCCATCACCGACTACTTCGAGCAGACAGCCCAGGAACTGGGATGGGAGGTCAGTGGCCGGGAGAACTTCACGCCCGGTCAGGTGGCGGACTGGGGTCCGCTCCTGTCGCGGGTGCGTGGCGATGACGTGTCGGTGTTGTTCACCACCACCTTTAGCCCGGCCGACAACGCGGCCATGGCCCAGCAGTTCGTGGAGAACCCGATGCCGGCGGTGGTGTACCAGCAGTACGGTCCCTCCGTTCCCGAGTACCTCGATCTGGCGGGGTCTGCGGCGGAAGGGATCGTGTGGTCGACGGTGCTGGGGCGCCTCCCGGATCCCGTGGGCCAAGATTGGGTCTCTCGCTATGAAGCGCAGTTCGGCGAGACCCCCGGCTGGGCAAACGCTCCCGGTAACTACGACCTCATCAATACCTGGGCGAAGGCTGTGCTCCTCTCAGGCAATCCAAACGATTATGAGGCTGTGGCCCGGGCCACCGAAGGCGTGGTCCATCGCGGTATCACCGGCGGCATCTCGTTCGTGGATCACACCGGTGTGCAGTACCCGCACGAGACGCAGGATCCGACCCTGGGTCAGTCCCAGATCATCGTCCAGATCCAAGATGGCGAGCATCGCGTGATCTTCCCGGAGCCGTATACAGACGGAGAGTTCCAGACGCCGCCGTGGATATAGTCGGCTCGTGGCCCGCTGGGGGCGATCGTGGCCGTCGTTGAGTGTCTCGACGTCACCAAGCGCTACGGTGGACTGGAGGCCGTCAAGGAGCTGTCCTTCGCGGTAGATGAGGGCGAGTTCTTCGCCATCGTGGGACCGAACGGGGCCGGCAAGACGACGCTGTTCGACACGATATCCGGCCACGCTCCGCCGACGTCGGGAGTCATCCGCTTCAACGGTGCCGAGATCCAAGGCATGTCACCCCACGCGGTGTGCAAGGTCGGTCTCACGCGGACCTTTCAGACGACCACTGCTTTCGATACCCAGACGGCCCTCACCAACGCGCTGGTGGCCGCCGTGTTCGGGAGGTCAGGTCGATCGTCATGGCTTCGTTTCGACATTGAGGCCCGGGAAGCGGCAATCGATGCCTTGACGATGGTGGGCCTGGAAGGACGACAGGGAGATGAGGCGGCGACTTTGCCCATCCTCGATCGGAAACGCCTCATGCTCGCCACTGCGCTGGCGACCCAACCGCGGGTCCTCCTGCTCGACGAGCCGGTCGGAGGGCTCAATGCCGCCGAGCGTCAGGATTTCATCGAGCTGATCACCCGTGTGGCCGCCACCGGGGTCACGGTCCTCATGATCGAGCACGTTATGAAGGCGGTGCAGGCGCTGGCCACACGGATGCTCGTGCTGCATCACGGCCAGAAGCTGGCCGAGGGCCTGCCTGCCGACGTTCTGCGCGATGAGAGAGTGGTCGAGGTCTATCTGGGAGGAGTCGCCGCCAAGCGGAGCCGAAACGGGGAGACGACGTGATCCTCGAAGTAGAAGGTTTGGAGGCTGGGTACGGAGCCGCCACCGTCTTGCACAACATCGATCTCTCCATGGCCGAGGGTGAGGGCGTCGTGGTGCTCGGCCCGAACGGGCACGGCAAGACAACCCTCCTGCGGGCCATCTCAGCTGTCACGAAGCCCACATCCGGCACGCTGCGCTTCGCCGGTGAGGACGTGACCGGCTGGCGACCGGACCAGATTGCCACTGCCGGCCTTGTCCACATCCCCCAGGGCGACGCCCTCTTCCCGGAGATGACAGTGGAGGACAACCTGTTGATGGGCGCCTTCGTGAAACCGGCTTGGATGAGTCGTCAGCACAGGCTCGAGCGCGTGTATGAGCTGCTGCCCACGCTGAAGGACCGACGTCGCCAGCTGGCCAACAGTCTGTCGGGGGGCGAACGCCGGATGCTCGCCATCGGGCGCGGTCTCATGGCCGAAGCGAAGCTATTGATGATCGACGAGCCCTCACTCGGCCTGGCTCCGCTGCTCATCGAGCAGATCTACGATCAGATCCGGGCCATCAAGAAGAGCGGGCTGGCGATTCTCCTGGCGGACGAGAACGCCGACCACGTGGAGGGACTGGCCGACCGGGTGATCCTGTTGGAGACCGGTCTCTTCGTGCGCGAAGGGCCCGCCGAGACACTTCTGGCCGACGAAGCGCTGCTGGCGGCGTATCTCGGTTGAGGGGGATCGAGTGAGCGAACTCTTGCAAGCAGTGTGGGGCGGGATCCTCTCGGGGTCGGTGTACGGGCTGATGGCAATCGGCCTCACCCTCATCTGGGGGGCGGTGCGGTTGCTAAACCTCGCCCATGGAGCCCTCTACGTGGTGGGAGCCTATGCCGCCTGGACCGCCATCAACCTGGTTGGGTTTTCCCTCGTGGTGGCTATCCCGGTAGCAGTGGTGGCTGCGGGCGCACTCGGGTTTCTCTTGCACACCGTGGTCATCCGTCCCATGCTGGGGCGGCCCGGATGGGACAGCGCCTCCATCATCGCCACCGTCGGGGTCGCCATCGCCCTCCAGGCCGCCACCCTGCTCGTCTTCGGCCCCAGGGTCAAACAAATCCCGGCTGTGGTCTCCGGATCGGCCGTGGTGGCCTCGGTACGAATCTCGTATCAGGGCCTGGTGATCGTTGCCGTTGCCGTGATCGCACTGGCCGCGCTCTACTTCTACCTGCGTTCTTCCCGCCAAGGCATGGCAATAAGGGCCGTGTCTCAGCACATGGACGCGGCCGCCCTGATGGGGGTGCCGGTGGAGCGTACCTACGCCCTGGTCATGGTGATCAGCGCCGGGCTGGCGGGACTGGCCGGCGTGCTCTTGTCCTCGCTCCTCTTCTTGTCGCCGACGTCGGGCTTCACCCCAATGATCATCGCCCTCCTCGTCACGATATTCGGAGGCTTGGGGAGCGTGAAGGGCACCATCGTCGCCGCCTATCTGATCGGCCTGCTGGAGTCTTCCGTGCAGGTCTATCTCGGTGGTGCCCTGGCGCTGCCCGTGCTCTTCTTGTTCATCATCGTGGTACTCATCGTGAGGCCCAACGGTCTCTTCGGCGTTGCGGAGGCTCAACGACTTTGACGCAGGCATCCCCATCATCAGACATGGCCGTCGAGCGTATCGATGGAGCCGCCGCCCCGTGGCGGGCTCCGCGCTGGGGTGCCGTGTCGTTCCTCGGGTTGCTCGCCCTGCTCCTGCCCTGGGTGTTGTTGCGTTTCGGCGCCGGGAGCTTCATCGCTCACATGCTCATCATGTTCTTCCTGTGGAGCGTGGTGGCGCAGAGCTGGAACCTCGTGCTGGGAGTCTCGGGCATCTACTCGTTCGCCCAGATCGCCCTGTTCGCAGTCGGGGGCTGGTTCACCGGGGTGTTGTCGATGTCATTCGGGTGGAACCCCTGGTTCAGTGTGGCGCTGACCCCGCTCGTGGCCGTCGTCGCCGCCCTGCTCATCGGTTTGCCCACTCTTCGCCTGCGGGGCGTGTATGTGGTGCTGTTGACACTTGCGTTCCACGAGCTGTTGCGCAACTACGTTACGAACGGCCCCCGCATCATCAGCGGCGGTGGCTATGGCTTGATCGGTGTTCCCCGGCTCGACTTTGGCCCGTTGTCGGCCGTCAGTCACCTGATTCCCTCGTACTACCTGGCCCTGTTGTTCTTCGTGGCGGCAACCTTCGCCATCTGGTGGATCTTCCAGTCCCCACTCGGTGCCGCCTTCAGCGCTCTGCGAGACTCCGAGGGCTATGCCGTGGGGCGAGGCATCAACCAGTTTCGCATCAAGCTCTTCTTGTTCAGCTTCAGTGCCTTCTTCACGGGTTTGGCCGGGGGACTGATGACCCACTACCTGGGGTCGATCTCTCAATCCATCTTCGCCTTTTCGGTTCTGATCAATGTCCTGGCCATGATCGTCATCGGGGGATGGGGAAGCTTCGGGGGGCCGATCTTCGGGACGGCGCTGCTGTTGGGGCTACAAGAAGGCCTCCGGGAGCTCTCCGACTTCCGAACCTTGGTGCTCGGTCTGGCCCTGGCACTGGTGGCGGTGGTGGCGCCGCGCGGCCTGTGGCCGATGCTGAGAGATGGCTTCCGGCGTTTCCTGGACGAGCCAGGCGAGGACACCTCGAATCCGTCAGCGGCGAGCGGGCCGTCACAGGTCAGTGATGAGTCGCAGTCGGCCGTGGTCGAATCCCGCTCCGTCGACGAGTAGTAGCCCTTGTTCAACCGCTTGCAGTCACGTGTCCAGTTGGAGGATGGCGTCCACTTCGATGCTGAACCCTGGCAGGTTGGACTGGACAGTCGTTCGGGCGGGAAACGGCTCAGGGAAGAACTCGCCGAAGATCTCATTCATCGCCGCGAAGTCGCCCATGTCCCGCAAGAACACACCTACCCGCACGGCGTGGTCGAGGCTTCCACCGGCCGCTTTGGCCACGGCGGCGAGGTTGCGAAAGGTCTGGCGGGCTTGATCTGCGAACGGGCCCTCCACCTTGGAGCCCGACGGGGCCTCGAACGGTCCCTGTCCCGCTATGAACACCAGCGAACCGGCCACGATGGCCTGCGAGTAGGCACCCCCGGGCGGGGGCGCTTCTTCTGTCTTGACCTGGTGTCTTGCCACGATCGTCTCCTATATGTGAAGGCTGCCTGGTGAGTTCTACGCTAACTCCGATGGACGACGCCATCCAAGACCTGTTGGCTCGGCCTCTTTCCCAGACCCACAAGGCGCTTCCCCCCGGCACCGGGTCCATGTCGTTGGCTGACATCGGTCGTCGGGGTTGGAACTTTTTGGCCGGGGATCTCCCGCTGCCGGTGATGGTCCTCAAGGAGTCGGCCCTCACCAACAACGTCGAGCTGATGGCCGCCTTCTGTCGAGACAATGGGCTCGAACTGGCCCCACACGGCAAGACGACCATGTCTCCCCAACTCGTACAGCGGCAGCTATCGGCCGGAGCGTGGGGTGTCACCACTGCTACGCCCACCCAGGCTGCGGTCTATCACGCCTACGGTGTGCGGCGGATCATCCTCGCCAACCAGCTTCTCGACCCGGTCGGAGTTCGGTGGGCGGCCCAAGTGCTGGCGGACGATCCTGGATTCGAGTTCTACTGCCTGGTCGACTCCGTAGAGGGGGTCGAGCTATTGGACAGGATGGTTCACGCCACCCCACCGCCCGACAGGCTTCGTGTGCTAATCGAGCTCGGGTCGCACGGGAGGCGCACCGGATGTCGATCCACTGACGTGGTGTTCGAGGTGGTCTCGGCCGTGAGCCGGTCCGCTCACCTCTCGCTGGCCGGAATCGAGGCCTTCGAAGGAGTGATCGGGAGCGATCGGGATGCATCGGAGGCGGTGGGCGCCTTCCTCGATTGGTTCAAGGATGTTGCCGAACGAGTGATGACGAGCCGCCATTTCACCGCCGCCGATGACTTCGTCGTCTCGATCGGGGGGAGCGCCTTCCCCGACCTGGTCGCCGAGCGTCTCGGTATCAGCGGATGGGTGGCGCCGAGGCCGTGCCGCCGGATCCTGCGGAGCGGCTGTTACCTGACCCACGATCACGGTCTCTACGCCGGGGTCTCTCCCTTCGACGGCCGCACCCAGCCGAACGGGCCGCACCTGATCCCTGCGCTCGAGGTGTGGGGTGTGGTCCTTTCCCGTCCGGAGCCTGACCTGGCCATCGTGGGCTTCGGAAAGCGTGATGTCCCCTACGATGCTGGGCTTCCGGTTCCCATCGCCGTCACCCAACCCGGTGCGTCGGTTTCTGTACCGGGTCCGGGGATGACTGTTGTGGAACTCAACGACCAGCATGCGATGGTCCGACTTCCACGCCAAGGGGGTCTCGAGGTCGGTCAGTTCTTGGGCTGTGGAATCTCCCACCCGTGCACGGCCTTCGACAAATGGACTCTCGTTCCCGTTGTCGACGACGCTTACGACGTCGTCGGAGCAGTTCGCACCTTCTTCTGATGGCCATGACAGGCGCACGCGCCATCGGCTGCGATGAGGACGGAGCCAAAGGGCGTGCGCCCGAATGACCACCAAGAGCATATCGGGCGTGTGTCCCGTGCTCGCAGTGCCGTTCTCAGCCGACGGCGCCGTCGACCTCGACTGCTTCGAGTCTGTGGTAGATCATCTCATGGCGAGCGGAGTGTCTGCTCTCATCCTGTTCGGGCTCGCCTCTGAGTTCCACAAGCTCACCGATTCGGAGCGTCGTGCCCTCACCTCGCGACTGCTGGCGCGCACCAGCCGGCATCCTGTCGTGGCAGGTGTCGTCTCGGTGACAGACCACGCAACGGAGGTGGCCGTCGATCAGGCCCGAGCGTTCCAGAACGAAGGGGCTGATGCGCTCATGGTTCTGCCACCCCACTTCCTCAATCCCTCTCGCGTTGCGATCGCCGCCCACCTCGAAGCCGTCCTCTCGGCTGTGAGTCTGCCGGTCATCGTCCAGTACGCCCCGATCCAGACGGGAACGAAGCTGGATCCTTCATTCTGGGTGGACATCGGACATCGACACCCCAACCTCCGAATGGTGAAGGTGGAGTCACAACCGTCGGGTCGCTATGTGTCGGCGTTGGAGCAGGCCTCCGGGGGGTCCTTGACCTCATTGGTCGGGTACGCCGGAGTCCACCTGCCCGATGCCTTGCGACGGGGTGCCGTCGGCGTGGTACCGGGATGTTCCTTCGTCGAGATCTACCTAGCGCTCATGCAGTTGTGGGACGACGGAGACGAAGCCGGGTTCGGGCGTCTCCACGCCCGGCTGCTCCCATATGTCGGCTACTGGATGCAGGATGTGGAGCTGATCATCCAAGCGGAAAAGTCGATCTTGCGTCGGCGGGGCCTCATCGCCGACGAATACTGCCGACGACCGGGATACACCCTCGATGGAGAGGAAGTGAGGTTGGTGGACCGTTTCCTCGAAAGCTTCGACGATCTGTTGGGACGGGGCACCGATGGCGGATTTGATAGTGTGATCCGGTGAGCGTCGAGCGCCCCGATGGAAGCCCGACCCTTGGGAGGGCGGTTCAGGTGGTGACAGGTTGACCGACGTGTTCACCTTCGGCGAGGCGATGATCCGGTTATCGGTTCCCCCCGGTCACACCCTGGAGTTCGCCCCCTCGTTCGACGTTCACGTCGCCGGGGCCGAGGCAAACGTGGCGGCCACTCTGGCGCGACTGGGACGCTCTGTCTCCTGGGTGTCGAAAGTCCCCGAAAATTCGCTCGGTCGAAGGGTCATCTCCGCCCTCGAAGCGGCCGGTGTCGACTGCTCCGGTGTCGCCCGCCCAGCCGAACGACGGATGGGGACGTACTTTGTCGAGCTCCATCCCGAGCCGTTGCCGACCAGGATCATCTACGACCGCGCCGACTCAGCCGCGGCCTCGTTCACCTTGGACGATGTCACCTGGCCGCTGTTCGAGCGTGCCGGCATCGTCCACCTCTCCGGAATCACTCCCGCCCTCTCTCCTTCGTGTCGCGAGGTGGTCACGGAGATGGCGAATCGTGCCCGCGCCGGGAACATGCTTCTCTCGGTGGATGTGAACTATCGGGCGCAACTGTGGACGCCGGAGGAAGCTGCCGCGACGATTTCCCCCCTGATCTCGGAGGCCGACCTCGTCGTGTGCACCAGCGAGGATGCAGCAGATCTCTACGCCATCGGCGGTGATCCCGCCGAGGCCGCAGGCGAGCTGGCCGGCGTTTTCGACGCGAAGCGGGCCGTGGTCACCTCCGGGGCGGAAGGGGCCTGGTGGCACGAGAGGGGCACGACCGGTCATGTTTCATCCATTCCCGTGTCCGTCATCGATCGAATAGGGGCCGGCGACGCGTTCATGGCAGGTGTGCTCGACGGAATACTGGATGGGGACCTGGCGCTGGGGGTCCGCCGGGGAGCTGCGCTGGCGGCTTTTGCGTTGGCCAGTTACGGAGATCAGGCCGTGGTCACCCGAGAACGGATGGAGTCTTTGCTCGACGGCACCGGACGTCGTGTGGATCGCTGACACTCACGACCAGCTGCCCTGAGGATGGGGCACTTCTTGGCGCCAGTTAGATTGGTGCCGGTGCAGGTGGTGCCAGACAAGAACCCCCGATGGTCCGTTGACGCCTCCGACATCCCCATCGTGTCGGTGAAAGTCGGCGAGGAAATAGAGGTGGAGACCCTCGACTGCCGGGCCGGCACCATTCAAAGCCAAGCCGACCTGGCGCGCGTTCCTGATGCGTCGCACATCAACCCGATCACGGGGCCGATCGAGATCACCGGAGTCCAGAGCGGATCTGTGGTGTCGATCGAGATCACCGCCATCGAGAGGCGAGGCGAACCTCTGATGCTGGTCCGTCCCGGAGTCACCGCCTTCGATTTCGTCGATGGTCCTGCGCTGGAGTTCCCACAGGTCCATCATCACTCGATCAGCGTGTGCGGCACCTCGATTCCGTTGAACCCCATGGTGGGTTTCATCGCAACGACTCCAGCCGAGGGCAGGTTGGCCAGTAGCGGTTGCGGATACACCGGTGGCAACTTGGACGCGCCGATGCTGTTGGAAGGTGCTGAGCTGTTGCTGCCGGTGGAAGTCGATGGTGCCGGACTGTTCCTGGGCGATGTGCACCTCTCACAAGGCGACGGCGAGCTCTTCTTGACGGGCGTCGAATCTCCCGCGACGGTGCGGTTGATCTGCAGGTCTTTGACTGGGATGAAACTGCCGGGGCCGGTCATCGTGTCCGAGCAGAAGGTGGCGGTCATCGGTTGCGGCGCAACTCTCGACGCGGCCGCCGCCGAGGCGGCCAATCGAGCAGTGGCGCTCCTGGGCAGGGCCTTCGTCGTGAGTAGCTATGAGTGCGGGTTTCTCCTCAGCGCCGTCGGCAACCTCGCCGTATGCCGCTATCTCCCCAACTACGGATCGGTGTGTCGGGTAGAGATCCCACAAGACGTGCTCCGCCAATTGCCGGCCAGATCCGAGGAGGCATCCTGGTTGGTGCGGTCTCCCGGGCGGCGTGGATGATCCGATTCCAGGCAAGCTGATCAAGTTTGCGTCTCCACGCGACGCGCGGCAATGGACCACGGTTCGTCGGTGGGCACGACCGTGAACGGCAACGATCCCACGACGGCGCCACCGGCAGATCCTTCCTCTCGAGGGACGATTCCCGTGGGTGAACTGAAGGCGTGCTCGGGGTCAGGTCGGCGGATGTGCACAAACGAGAGGCTCGCCTAGGGTTGACGGTGAGGCCAGCGAGAGGTACTGCATGCTGAAATTGTCAGAGAACGCTGCTGCGGCGCTAGAGAGCATCCGCCAGAGCGAAGGAATCCCCGAAGACCACGGCACCCGGCTCACCGCCGATCAACAGCCCACCGGCGAGATCGCCATCCGCTTGGAGTTCGTCGAGGACGTGCCCGACGACGATCAGGTCGCCGAGCAGGCTGGAACCGAGGTCCATGTTGCCCCCGAGATCGTCGAACCGCTGGCGGACGCTTTGATGGACGTGCAGGACAGCGACGAGGGCCTTGCCTTCGTCTTCCGTCCTCAGACCCCCTAAGGCCGCCAACCCCTCCGGGGGTGGTCTTGCTGCCCCGGAGTGCTGTTCCCGACCCACAGAAGGGGTTGCCACTCATCCCCCGTGCGCGCACGGAGCCCGGCGAGGCCGACGGCGCCGGAGCGCCACGGCAAGCCACCAGCGCAAACCAGTGGCCGAGCCTCATCCACGTGTTGAGCGGTCGGACACCGTCGCGGTTCTGATAATATACAATCGGACTGGTGACGACAATGGAGAGAGATGCGCATCGCCCACTACTCTGTGTCTGGTAGGACCGGTTGGGGCTTCTTGGACGGCGAGACCATCCGGGCAGCCGACCCCGAGGTTCCCATCGCTTCGGCCCTCGCCGACGCAGAGCTACGTGAGGACCTCCGTCGCACGGCTGCCGAGACCTGGGCGCTGAGCGACGTGCGGCTGCTTGCTCCGATCGTCGATCCACCCCAGTTTCTCGGTGTGGGCCTCAACTACCACGAGCATGCCGTCGAGTCGGGAGCGCCGATACCACCGGCCCCGGTCACCTTCGGATTTCTGCGAAGCGCCATCATCGGGCCGTTCGACCACATCGAGCTGCCCGCCTTGAGCGACAACGTCGACTGGGAGGCGGAGCTGGCCATCGTCGTCGGCACTGGCGGCCGCGATATCCCCATCGAGAAAGCGCTCGACCGGGTGGCTGGTTACACGATCGTGAACGATGTGTCGGCGAGAGACATCCAACTGGACGAGGGGCAATGGGGCAGGTCCAAGTCCTTCGACACCTTCAAGCCGATGGGGCCATGGATCGTGGGTACCGACGAGCTCGGGAATGCCTCCGACCTGGATATCTCATTGACCGTCAACGGGGTCACGAAGCAATCGTCGAACACGAGCGATCTCGTCTTCGATGTGCCGTTCTTGATCAGTCACCTGAGCCGCTCTACCACGCTCCTGCCGGGCATGGTCATCTCCACAGGAACGCCGAGTGGTGTCGGTTACACCCGTACGCCGCCCGAGAGCCTCCGGCCGAACGACGAGGTGTCGATCGAGATCGAGGGCATTGGGACCCTCACCAACCCGGTCTCCAATCGGGGGTCGATCGTCGAGGGGTGATGCCGGTCGCGGTCGCGGCGCCAACGGCACCGGTGTCTACCGAGAGGCAGCCGAAGGCTCCGGGACCCCCCTCGGCTTGGCCGGGTCGTGAACAGCTGTCTGTGCGGCGGTGGCGTGTGCTTCGACAACCAATCGAGCCGTGGTTTCGAGATGTGTCTGTAGTGCCTGTGCGGCCGCTTCGTTGTCCCCGGCGGCCAGGGCCAACAGAACAGCCCGGTGCTCGTGGTCTGCCGTCTCGTGACGGAACGGAATCGCCAGTCGCTGGTAGCGCTCCGTGTGATTCCACAGCAAGTCGATGAGATAAGGAATCCAGCTCGAGCCGGTGAGGCTGTACAAAGCAAAGTGGTACTGGCGGTGGAGCACCATGACGAGGTCGATGTCGTCGGCAGCAATGGCGTTCGTCAGCCGGTCCAACAGGGCCTCCACCTCGGCCACTTCGTCCGGCTGCAGAGGGCGGGCGTTTCTGATGCTCTCGGTCTCGAGGAGGATCCGGACCGAATACAAGTCGTGCATCTCGTTGACGGACAGCGGTGCGACACTGGCGCCCCTGTTGGGGAACGATTCCACGAGCCGTTCGGTCTCGAGAACCCGCAGCGCTTCTCTCACCGGGATGAGGCTGGCCCCGGTTTCCTTGGCGAGCATCTGCAAGCGGAGCCGGGATCCGGGAGGGTACTCGCCGGACAAAATCCGCTGCCGTGTCAACGTGAGAACCTGATCGACGAGGCTGGACGCCTCTTCGACACGCTCTATTGACATCGGTCAGCTCCCTCTAGAGGCCTGGTTTGCGGCGGTCCTTCGACCTCGTGCGCCCGTGCGGCGTCCTCTCATCATTCTAGGGGTGCCCGTGGGATGGGCCAAGAGACGCGGGCCCATCCCAGTCGAGATGAATGTGTCAAATTTGTTGTGGCTTCGACGCAGAGGTGTGCAAGAATGTCACCACCAGAGAAAGGAGGTGGTCCTACTTGGATAGTTGTTTTTGCGGGACTCTGGAGGTGGCCGAGCGCTGAGTGGCGCGAAGCCGATGCGCCGCTCCCTCGTAGATCGAGGACGGTGGCGACTCCAAACTCGGACCACCGACTCTGGGCTCTGCGGTACTGGTCCCCCCGCAGCGGTCACGCGACCGAAGCAAACCCCAGTTGTTCGACAAACGACGGCGCCCTGCGGGGCGCCGTCGTTTTTTGAGAGCCGTCCTTTGAGAGCCGTTGTCTCAAAACCCGTGCTCGGCGAGCCACTCCGCATTGAAGACCTTGGATAGGTATCCGCGACCGGAGTCGGGGAGGATCACGACCACGAGCCTCTCGTGGTCTTCGTTCGCCACCCTGATCGCTCCTTCGGTCGCCATCCCGCACGACGGACCAACGAGCAGGCCCTCCTCACGCGCCAAGCGATGGGTCATGGCAAAGGCCTGGGGATCATCGACCATTTCCCATCTGTCGATGAGCTCGAGGTCGACGGTCTCCGGGTAGAAGTCTTCGCCTACCCCCTCGGTGTGATATTGATGAATGTCGCCGTCGGGCCCGGCGGTGTAGATGGAGCCTTTGGGGTCGACGCCGACCACGGTCACGGCCGGGTCTTGTTCTTTGAGAAAGCGACCGGCCCCGGTGATGGTGCCCCCGGTTCCCACACCTGCGACGAAGGCGTCGAGGCGGCCTTCGGTTTGGCTCCATATCTCGGGGCCGGTCGTGCGGTAGTGCGCCGCCGGGTTGTGGACGTTGGCGTACTGATCCGGGTTGAAGGCGCCCTCGATCTCCGCCGTCAAGCGTCGGGCCACGCCGTAATACGAGTCGGCGTCCTCGGGGAGCAATTCGGTGGGGGTGACGATCACCTCCACTCCGTAGGCGGCGAGTTGATCCCGCTTTTCTTGGGCCACCTTGTCCGGAACCGTGCAGATGACCCGATAGCCGCGCACGGCTCCCACCATTGCCAGGCCGACCCCGGTATTGCCCGAGGTCGGTTCGACGATGGTCCCTCCCGGGCGCAACAACCCCTCGGCTTCGGCGGCGTCGATCATCGCGACGGCGATTCGCTCTTTGACCGACCCACCCGGGTTCATCGACTCCACCTTCGCCACCAAATTTCCCGGGGGGTGTATCCGTCCTAGCCGAACCAGGGGTGTGTTGCCGATGGCGTCGACGACCGACTCGAATATCTGCATATGGTCAGCCTATATCCGACCAATGGACTGACCTCCACCTTCTGGCTCGCAACTTCGCCTTGTCCCGATACCCCTACCATCGAGGTATGCGCACCGGCGTCACCCGTTTTGCCTGGGCCACGCTTGCCTTCAACGTCGTGGTGATCCTGATGGGGGCGGCCGTTCGCGCCACCGGTTCGGGTGCGGGATGCGGGCGCTCCTGGCCGACCTGTCAGGGAGAGGTGATTCCGGCCCTCGAGGGGGCCACCGCCATCGAGTTCGCCCACCGGGCTACATCCGGTGTAGCTCTGGTGCTGGTGGGAATTCTGGTGTGGTGGGTGTTCCGAGCCGTGCCCACCGGCCATCCGGCCAGGTTCGGGGCAGTGGCGTCTGCCGTTGCCATCATCGGTGAGGCACTGATCGGCGCCGCCATCGTCCTTTTCGAGTGGGTGGCCGATGACGCCTCCGTGGCTCGGGCAGTGGCGGTCCCCCTCCACCTGGTCAACACCTTCTTCCTCCTGGCCGCTCTGGCGCTCACAGCCCACTGGCTCGGTGGGGGGGCGCCGGTGCGGCGGGCAGATCACCCCCGCACCTGGCGTTGGGTCGTAGTCGGCGCCGTTGCCCTCCTGGTGATAGCCGGTACGGGAGCCATCACCGCCCTGGCCGACACTCTGTTCCCACGGGACGGCTCTTTGGCAACCGATGTCGAGCACTTCTTGACCGACCTGCGGGTCGTCCACCCGATCGTGGCGGTGACCGTGGTGGTGGCGGCGTGGATCGCGGTGGCGCGGAAGGGGCTCGATCGGGGAGAGGTGAAGCTGATGGCTGTCCTGGTTGGGCTTCAGTTCGCGTCGGGTGTTTTGGTGATAACCCTCGGCCTACCGCTGTGGATGCGACTGCTCCACCTGGCGCTTGCCGACGTGTTGTGGATCGCCTACGTGATCACTTCGGCGCGATTGCTGGCGGTCGAGCCTGTCGCCGGTCGCGCTCAATCGAGTGCTTGACGGAGTGTGTCGGCATCGGATACGGGAGCGTCACACACGAAGCGCCGGCACACGTAGGCCAAGGTCTCGTCCAGCCGGTGGCGACCCGCCAGTAGTGGCACCCCGTCTGTCTCGCTGGCGGCGTGGGCGACTGCGAGCCCGGGTCGGAATCGTTCCCATGCCACTGCGGCCAGTTCCTGAGCCCGGGTTCCGGAAACGGCGAGTTCGTGAGGGCCGGCGAGCAATGTCGTGAGAACCCCCAGCATGTGCCCAACCGCCGACGGGGCCTTCTCGATGACGGCGCCGGCTGCCTTCACCGTAGCCTCCGCCAGCTCCCACATCCCGGTGTCGCCGGTATAGGCCGACGCCAATGCCAGCGCTTCGGCGGCGAGCGAGTTTCCCGAGGGACTGGGATTGTCGAAGATGTCTTTGGGCCTCACGATCAGGGATTCGGCGTCGGCCCCGGTCGTGAAGAAGCCGCCTTCGGGATCTGTGAAGAGTTCCGGGAGGGCCCCAATGAGTCCCATCGCCTCTCCGAACCAGACCTCCTCGCCGCTGACGGCATACAGCGACAACAAACCGACACCCATCGCCGCGTAGTCCTCGAGCACGGCCGGCGGACCGAGCTTGTCCTTGGCCCACGAACGCCGCAGGCGGCCGCCTTCGTCCCGGAGGCGATCGAGCACGAATCTGGCGGCTCTTCGAGCCGCCTCCAGGTAGTGCGGTTCGGCGAGGACGGCAGACGCCTCCGCCAGGGCCCGGATGGCCAGCCCGTTCCATGCCGCCACCACCTTGTCGTCGAGGCCGGGTCTGACCCGGTGGGACCGGCGCTCGAGGAGGGTCATTCCCGCCCGCCTGATGGCCGTGGCGGCCTCTTCGGCCTTGAGCCCATGTTGGTCGGCGACCTCGGTGATGGGACTGGCCACGTGCAGGATGTTCGACCCTTCGAAGTTGCCGGCAGGCGTGACTCCGAAGTAGGCCGAGGCGATGGGGGCGTCGGCGCCGGCGGTCTCCATGAACTCGGCGTACTCCCACACGTAGAAGCGCCCTTCGACCCCCTCGGAGTCGGCGTCCTCGGCGGAGTAGAAACCTCCGTCGGCGTGGCGGAGATCGCCAAGGAGGTATTCCAGTGTCTCGGCGGCCACCTCGAGAAATGGATCCGACTCGAACTCCACCCCGGCCCACAAGTAGAGGCGAGCGAGCTGGGCGTTGTCGTAGAGCATCTTCTCGAAGTGGGGGACCAGCCACCCGCTGTCAACCGAGTAGCGGGCGAAGCCGCCCCCGAGATGATCACGGATGCCGCCGGCCGCCATGGCGGCCATAGTGGTGTGGAGCATGTGGGCGGCGGAACCGCCGTATGGGGTTCGGTGCACGCGCAGCAGGAACTCCAGGACCGGCTGCTGTGGGAACTTGGGGGCCCCACCGAACCCGCCGTGCTCGGGGTCGAACTGGCTCGCCAGGGTCGAGACCGCGTCGGCCAAGGCGGTCTCACCCGGCAGCGACTCGACGGACGCCAGACGGCGGCCGATGGCACCACGGAGGCGATTCGCCTGCTCGTCCACCTCGTGGCGACGCGACTGCCATGCCTCGCTGACCGCGGCCAGCACCGATCGGAAGCTGGGCATCCCGTGGCGGTCCTGGGGAGGAAAGTAGGTGCCGGCGAAGAAGGGAGCTCCCGAATGATCGACGAACACGGTCATCGGCCATCCTCCGTGGCCGGTCATGGCCTGGGTGGCCTCCATGTAGACGGAGTCGACATCGGGACGCTCCTCACGATCGACCTTGACATTGACATACGACTCGTTCATCGCCTGTGCCGTCTCGGGATTCTCGAACGACTCGTGCGCCATGACATGGCACCAATGGCAAGCCGAATAACCGATCGAGACCAGCACGGGTACGTTTCGTCGGCGCGCCTCCGCGAACGCCTCGGGGCCCCACTCCCACCAGTCGACGGGATTGTCGGCGTGTTGGAGGAGGTATGGGGAGGCAGACTCTGACAGTCGGTTCGCCATCACCTCACCGTAGTCCACCACCGACGGTGTGGATTCGGCGGGAGAGGCGTGAGGCAGGGAATATCGGGCGCCGTGCGGGCGTTTTCCCGGGTGACCGGTCGATGTCCGATTGTTGTCCCCGATGTTGCCCCGTTGTCATGAGGGGGTTCACAACGGTCCTCATTTCTGGCATAGTGAGACCTGGCCCCACCAAACTCCACGGGAGGATTTTTCTCCATGCCTGCTGTCGAAACGAAGACCGAGCGCGCCAAAGCCAAGCCCAAGAAGTCGCGTCTGCAGAGCAAGCTGACCGACGAGCGCGGCCGGCTGACGACCGATCTCGTCTCGCAGTACCTGACGGCGATCGGTGAGTACGACTTGCTCACCGCCGAGCAAGAGGTGGAGCTCGCCCAGTTGATCGAGTCAGGTGAAGACGCGGCCGAGCGTCTCGAGGAGCGCGACTACAAAGGAAAGAAGCAGGAGATCGAGCTTCGTCGAATGGAGCGCAAGGGACGGGAGGCCAAGGATGCCTTCCTCACCGCCAACCTTCGCCTCGTGGTCGCCAACGCCCGCCGATATGCCAACACGTCGGGTATCGACTTCTTGGACCTCATCCAGGAGGGCAACCTGGGCCTCATCCGCGCAGTCGAGAAGTTCGACTGGAGGAAGGGCTTCAAGTTCTCCACCTACGCCACCTGGTGGATCCGCCAGGCCATCACCCGGGCCATCGCCGACAAGTCCCGCACGGTTCGCATTCCCGTCCACCTGCACGACACACTGGCGGCGGTGCGCGCCGCCCAAGCCAGCCTCAAGGCCGAGTTGGGGCGCGAGCCGCGTCCCGAGGAGATCGCCGAAGAGGCCGGGGTCACGGTCGACAAGGTCGAGCTGGCGCTGGGAGTGGCGGATACGGTTTCGCTGGAACAGCCCATCGGTGAAGACGGCGCCCAACTCGGTGACTTCATCGAGGACGAGGACGCCGCCGACCCGGTGATCCTCACCGAAGAAATGGATGTGGCCAACTCGCTACGCAAGTCCATCGAACGTCTTCCCGACCGGGAAGGGCGCATCCTCGCCCTGCGATACGGTTTTTATGATGGGGTGCCGCGCACCCTCGAAGAGATCGGTGACGAGTTCAACCTCACTCGCGAACGGATCCGCCAACTGGAGAAACTGGCTCTCTGCCGTTTGCGTCACCCCTCCTTCGGCATCCGCGAGCAAGACCTCATCTGAGCCACGCCGGCAACCCCAATGGGGGTTCGGTCGGAGTCCCTTGCGAGGTCAGGTCGGCACCCACACCAGCTTGAGCTCGCTGACCTGTACGTCGGTTTTCTTGAGAAAAATGTCGAGTGGCTCGATGGCGGTGGCCTTGTCGTTCCAGGAGTCGACGATGGCCTCGACCTCGTCGCTCAGCTCGTCTTCGAGGTGCGCCAGTTCCTGCTCCTCCTCGGACAGCTTGCTCCTGGCGGCTTCCAGGTTGGCGGCGGCCCGCTGAGTCATAGAACGTCGGGTAGAGGCGCTCTTGAGCGCCGCCGACTTGGAACGCCCCCCGAGCAACGATCCCAACAAGTCGCCCACGCCAGAGATCGCCTCCTGTTGTTGGCGGGCCGACAGGTCGGATGCGAGCGTCGCCACCCGCCGGTCCGAAGCCGAAATCCGGGTACGGACCCGATCGATGCGGGTCTTGTATCGATCCTGCAGTTTGGCGAGGTCCGAGTCGGCGGCTTCCTCGGCAGCCGTGCGGCATCGGTTTCGAAACTCGCCTTCGTCCTCTCCGACGCGGGAGAACAGCTTGAGCTCGGGGTTCTTCCACACAGTCACGGCACTCGTCGCCACGAGGTGGTCACGCAGCTGGCTCTCCAGGCTGCGCCAGTTGGAGGACCCATCGAGTTTCATGTCCGCTAGGCGGAAGTCTCCTTCGGGGGGCGGCCCGGGCCGGAAGTCGCGATCGTCGTGGTCGACGGGAAGGATGGCCCCGCCCGTCAGCGGCACCTCGAGGGGATCGATCACCGCCTCGTACACCTCGTGGTGGTCGACACCAGCCCTACTGTTGGCGTACCTGAGATCGACTGTTGCCGCTGCTACCGCTTTCCAAACCGTACCGGAGGGGTCGGCCCCCACCTCGGAGGCCCACGGGGCGGCGGGATCGAGGTGGGTGACCACGACACCGTCGGTGACGAGCGGCGCCACGGGAACGGTATCGGTCGGCGGAGCGGTGGTCTCTTGCGGCGGTACCGCCGGGGGAGCATCGGGCCCCGGTGCCTTGGTCCCGGTGTCCGATTTCGTCAGCTCCGACACTTTGGAGCGGTCGAGGGGACCGGCGAGGTAGGACATGACCCACCTGGTGGTGAAGGTGGTTGCGTCGGACCGGCCCGCCTGGCGAAGCACGAACTGACGATTGGCCAGGTTGGAGATCAACGTGTCGATCGTGGAGACGTCGGTCGTTCCGGCTGCGTCGCTCAAGCCTTCGAGAATGCGCCGCTTGTCGTTCTCGGTCTGAAGTCTTCCCACCATCCACGTCCCGGCATTCGACATAGCCATGTAGTCGAGGTCCATCGGGTTCTGCGTGGCGAGCACCATCCCCAGGCCAAACGCGCGTGCCTGTTTCAGGATGGTGAGGATCTGCTTTTTCGACGGCGGTTCCGCCACCGGTGGGGCGAACCCGAACACCTCATCCATGTAGACGAGGGTGCGGAGCTTGTGGGCGCCGGGCCGGCTCCGCATCCAGGTCACCAGCTTGGCCAGGAGCAGTGTCACCACGAACTGACGCTCGGTCTCGCCCAGGTGGGCGAGGTAGATGACAGCCGCTGGTGTTCTCTCGCCGCTGAGGAGGTGGTCGATCGACAGCGGCAACCCTTCCAGCCAGGCGGCGAAAGAGGGCGAGGCCAGCAAGCCGTTGAGCTTCATCGCCAGCGCGGTGCGGTCCTTTTTGGGGTAGAAGGTGTCGAGTTCGAACACGCCCATCTTGCGCAGAGGAGGATCCGGGACCATTCCCACCAATCGGGCCAGATCGAGATCGCGTCCTTCTCGCCATTCGGATTCGATGAGAGTGGACAGGAGGATGTGCGAAGGGCTCGACACGGGGTCGGCGCTCACTCCCGCCAGGACCAGCAGTGACGACACGAACCCTTCGATCTCGTCGCGCAGGGTCTCTTCATTCTCATCCCAGCTCAGACCGGGAGCCTCGAGCGATCCGAGAACGTTGATCGGGACGCCGGCGGTCGAGCCCGGCGTGTAGATCGTGACCTGCGTGGACTCGGAGAGCTCACGCATCGCTTCGCTGCCGAGGCCCCAGGACTCCAGCCCGTTCTGCCACGATGAGGCGGTGTCCGCTGCCGCCTCATCAAGTGACTTGCCGGCCTTGTCCGCCGCGGCGGCGTCGATCCAGGGCGCAAAATCGGAGGGCTCGAAGTCGGGAAAGACGAGACGGAGGTTGCCCATGTCGCCTTTGGGGTCGATGATCAGGCAGGGAACGCCCGAGCGCAACGCTTCTTCCAGGAGACCGACACCCAGTCCGGTCTTTCCCGAACCCGTCATCCCCACGATGATCCCGTGGGTGACGAGGTCGTCGCCTGGGAGAAGCAGGGGCTCGCCTCGTTCGCCGGAGGTTGGATCGATCAGTCCTCCGAGATAGAACGCGCCTTCTTTTTTCTCCACGCCGCCTCTCTTGCTCAGTTTCCTGCATCGCCACCCTATCGACCTGCACTGTCGCCCAACGGCGCAACCCCGGGTTGCAGCCACCGCTCAGCGACGTCTTCAACCCTGGGTAGCGCGTGGGGGGCGTCAGGGAGGTGGGATCACGCAGTTGGACATCGAGGGGCTGCCCGTGTCGACGCTCCACACCACCGGCTCCGGGGCCCCGATGGGGTCGTGGTCGGTGGTGATGAATCGTATCAAGGCCCTGTACACGCCCTCGGCGTAGGCATGGCGGAACTCCTCGGTACGGGCGAGTGCCTCTTCGGTTGGGTTGGAGATGTAGGCTCCTTCGACGATCACCGCCGGGCCATCAGAATGCGCCAACAGCGAGTAGAAGTCGTCGCCGTCGGCGCCGCGACGGATGATGATTCCCGGCCCGGTCGAGCCGCTCCAATCGGCCTCGAAGTGAGCGAACCCCCGGCGCAACTCGTCCACGATCAAGCCGCCCAACCGCTGGGATTCGGGATCGGTGACGGACACGAAAGCCTCTGCACCGGGATGGTCGAGCATGGTTTCGGGGACGGAGTTGTGGTGGATGGAGACGAGGGCGTCCGCCTCAACGGCGTTGGCCACCTCGGCTCGGAAGGAGAGACCCAGCTGGTAGTCCCCCCCGTTGGGCCCCGACGGGAATCGGGTCATGATCGCCGCGCCGACCGGGGGGAACTCTGATCCGGGGGTCACCATGCCGGTGGTCCAGTCGATGTCGTTGGACCGCCGGAGAAGGTCGATCGTCTTTTGGGCCACCGCCATGTTCGCCTCCGTTTCGGTGAGGCCGGTTGGACCTACCGCCCCGAGGTCGGGAAGCCCGTGGCCGGGGTCGATCACGATCACCGCATGCTCGACCTGCCTTTCGTCGGCGACCGGCACCAGACCGACCTCGACGTGGTCGGACGAGACCCACGCCTCTTCGTTGCAGGTGGTGTACACCCTGTAGCCACCGGCGGCTTCTGCGAGGATCGGGAAGAGGACGCCTCCGGCGGCGGCCACATCGGATGGCTCTCCCGGCCCGGTCGTGATCACCGCGCCCGGTTTGGTCAACACGTATCCGGGTCGCTGCGGAACGGACGTCGTGGTGGTTTCGGGCGGGCGTTCGTTCGTGGGGTCGGCGGTGATGGAGGTCGGGACCGGCGCGGGTGGAGGCTCGTCCGGGAGGGGCTCTTGCGCCCGGAGCGCCATCACGGTGATGAACACGACTGCGAGGGCGGTCACGAGGAGGAGGGGGCGCGTGGACTTCATCTGGGTGGTGGCCCAGGACACCACATGGACGGGCGAAGGCAAAGTCGTAGACGAAGTGGCCCACGGTGCCCCTCCGAAATTCGTTCGCGTGGACTGGGTGTCACGAATATCCTTCGGGATCTCCATGGCTGCCACAACACCAGCTCCGGTCTCCGCGCGCGCCATTCTCGGCGAGGGCCTGCGACTCGTTTGGGGGTTCGCCCGTGCTCGCCGTGGTGCCTTCACCTTGGCCGTGGCGGGGGCGGCGCTCTACGCCGGTGCCATCATTGCCGCCTCCCGGGTCGTTGGATGGATCACCGACACAGCCGTCATCCCGGTGCTGGCCGAAGGGGCGCCCGCGCAGGGGCGTATTCGGGTGGTGGTCCTGGTCATCCTGGCGGTGGCAGTCTGGAAAGCGGCGGCCATCGTCCTGCGACGCACGGCGGCGGGGTACCTCCAATTCAAGACCCAACAGGACTTACGCGAGCGCCTGATCGCCCACCAGCTCCGCCTCGAGCTGGCCTGGTACGGGCGCCAGTCCGTGGGCGACCTGCTGTCGGTCGCCGACAACGACACTCGTCAGGCCACTGGTGTCCTCGCCCCTTTCCCCTACTCGGCGGGGGTGTCGCTGCTCGTGGTCGGCACGGTGATCCTCACGTTGGCGATCGATGGCTGGCTGGGGGTGGTGGTCCTCATCGGCCTCGGGGTTCTCCTCGCCATCGAGGTGCGGGCGGCCGTCACCGTCTACCCGTTCTGGGAGGGGATCCAGGCGCAGCTGGGCGAAGTGTCGGGAGTTGCCCACGAGTCTTTCGATGGTGCTCTCACCGTGAAGGCGCTTGGTCGCGAAGCCCACGAGGTTGAGCGGCTGCGGGTGGCGTCCGACGAGCTGCGCGATCAGGTGGTGGTCGTCAACACGTTGTGGGAGAGCTACCGCGTCCTCATCACGTCCATCATGCCGGCTATCAGCCTGGTGGTCCTGGCCGTGGGGGCGGTTCGGGTGGACGGAGCAGCAGTCACCCCCGGTGACGTCGTCGCCGTTCTCTACCTGCTCGGCCTGCTCGCCTTCCCGGTGCAGCTCATTGCCTTCGTGCTCTTCGACATGGCTGCCGCCATTCCGGCACATCGGCGCGTTCAGACGATTCTCGATGTGGACGACGTAGTCGAGTACGGCGACGAGGAGGCAAGCGTCGAATCCGGTCCCGCTCCCATCGAAGGGAGCGGGGTCACGTTCGGGTACGACCTCGATGAGGTCATCCTCGAGGAGGTGGCCCTCGATATCCCGGCGGGTCGTACGGTCGCCATCGTGGGGCCCACCGGGTCGGGGAAATCGACTTTGACCCTCCTCCTGGCCCGCTTGTGGGATCCCGGCTCGGGTCGAATTCGCATCGACGGCCGCGATCTCCGCAGTTTTGCCCGCCACGAGCTGCCCCGCGAGGTGGCTTTCGTCTCCCAGAGCTCTTTCCTGTTCGACGACACCGTGGCGGGCAACATTTCCCTCGGGACAGATCACCGACAAGAGGCCGTGGTCGACGCGGCTCGCATCGCCGGCGCCCACGACTTCATCGAGCAGTTGCCGGAAGGGTACGAGACCCGCATCGGTGAAAGGGGGGCCAGCCTCTCGGGGGGTCAGCGCCAACGCATCGCGCTGGCGCGGGCCCTCATACGACGTCCCCGGCTCCTCATCATGGATGATGCCACGTCGGCCGTGGACCCTTCGGTGGAGGCCCAGATCCTCAAACGACTCCGCTCGGCCGATCTTCCCTCAACGGTGGTTCTGGTCGCCTACCGGCCATCTTCCATTCGTCTCGCCGACGAGGTCGTCTTCGTCGAGGGTGGTCGGGTGGTGGCCCAAGGTTCGCATGCCGACCTCATGGCCGATCACCCCGGGTACGCCCGCCTCGTTCGTGCCTACGAGGAAGATGCCGCTGATCGTCGACGCCAGGCACAGCCGTGACGTCGACGACCTCCACTGTGGCGGTCATCCGGCGAGCCTTCGTAGAGGCGCCGGCGTTGGGCCACCGACTGTGGCTCATCCTCCTGATGAACACCGGCGGCACCGCCATCCAGATCCTCATACCGGTCCTCATCCAACAGACCGTTGACGGCGACCTCAGTGCCGGGGCGGTCGACATTCCTTCGGTGATGACCAAAGTCGCCCTGGCCGCGGTGGTGTTGGTGGTCGGGGCCCTGATGGCCCGCCAGGCCATGGTGCGTCTGGCCCGCCAGGCCGCTACGGGTCTCTCCGACCTCCGTGTGAAAGTGTTTGGCCGTCTCATCCGAGGCTCGGTTCTCCATGTCCAATCGGAGAGGCGCGGAGCTCTCGTGTCGCGGGTCACCTCCGATGTGACGACGGTCCAAGAATTCATGGAGTGGGGAGGAGTGGTGTTCGTCGTCAACAGCACTCAGGTCGTCGTGGCCATGACCGCCATGTTCGTGTACCAGTGGCGGTTGGCATTGCTGGTCATGGTCGCGGTGGTCGCCTACGCCATCGTCTTGTTGTGGTTCCAGAGGATCCTCCAGCGCAACTACGACCGGGTGCGTCGTGTCGTGGCCGACTCTCTGGCAGTCATGGGAGAGACCGTTACCGCCCTTCCGGAGGTGCGCGCCTACGGCATCGAGCAGAACACTTTGGAGCGTGTCAAGGCCGTTCTCCAGCACCGATTCAAGACCGAGTTCCGGACGGCCGCTTTCGGAAATTCGCTCTTCTCGACGGCCGAGCTCTTCGCCGCGTCGGTCACGGCCGGCGTCGTGGCGACGGGCCTGCTCTTGGGGGCGGGTAGAGGAGTCAGCGCCGGGGTGCTCTTGGCCTTCCTCTTTCTGGTGAACCTCCTCATCGAGCCGGTGCAGAGCCTGGTGGAAATCCTCGACTTCGCCCAGAACGCCGCCTCCGGGCTGCGGCGGGTGGTCGAGACCCTCGATCGCCCCGTCGACCTGCCCGAAGCGGACCAGCCGGTCGAGCTGCCACCAGGCGTCCTCGACGTCGCCTTCGTAGGGGTGCGCTTTCGATATCCGACAGGTCCCGACGTGATCGCCGGAGTCGACGTCACCGTCGAGCCAGGAGCGCGGGTGGCGGTGGTGGGGGAAACAGGTTCGGGCAAGACCACCTTCGCCAAGTTGCTGGTGAGGATGCTGGACCCGGTCGAGGGAACGATTCGCATCGGGGGTGAGGACGTGTCGCAGGTGTCGTTCGAAAGCCTGCGCCGGCGGGTCGCCTTCGTCCCCCAAGAAGGGTTCTTGTTCGAAGGAACCATCGCCGACAACGTGCGGTACGGTTCGCCTCGGGCCGGGTCGAGAGAGATTCGCACGGCTTTCATCGAGCTCGGGCTGGACCGGTGGCTCGATTCGCTGCCTGCTGGGGTGGACACCAATGTGGGAGAACGGGGAGGAAATCTGTCGGCCGGGGAGCGTCAGCTGGTCGCGATGGTGAGAGCATGGATCTCGGGTCCCGACCTGCTGGTACTCGACGAGGCCACCTCGGCTGTCGACCCCGCACTCGATGTGCAGCTACGTCGGGCCATCGACCGTCTCACGGCCGGGAGAACCTCGGTGACGATCGCCCACCGCCTGGCCACCGCCGAAGCCGCCGACGAGATCCTCGTCTTCGACCAGGGGGCTCTGGCCGAGCGCGGAACCCACCTCCAGCTCATCGCAACAGGAGGTGTCTACTCGCACTTGTACGCCGACTGGGTCGCCGGCACTCAGACTGGCTGAGGCATTGTCGGTACACTGAGCGGTCGAACATGCCTGATCGCTCCGAAAGCACGACGGCCGCACCATCCCCGGAATCCGAGTACGCCGGGGGTAACGATTGGCTCGTGGCGGAGATGCGCGAGCGGTATCTCGACTCCCCCCGATCCGTCAGCGAGGCCTGGCGTCGCTACTTCGAAGACGACGGCAACCCACGGGTGGCCGATCAGGCCGAGGAGCGGGTTGCCGATGAGCTCGACCGGGCGCAGCCGCCGGGCTCTGCCAAACCAACGCCGGGTGACGCCGGAGCCGAAGACGCCGAGCAGCGCCCGGCGAAGGCCGACGGCCCGGACGAGACTCCCCCGGAGGCGCCCGGGCTCCCGGAGAACGCCGAACCGTTGCGGGGGATCGCCGGGGTGATCGCTCAACGCATGGATGAGAGCCTGTCGGTTCCGACCGCCACCTCGGTTCGGACGATCCCCGCCAAGCTCCTGGAAGTCAACCGGTTGATCCTCAACAACCAGCTGCGGCGTCTCATCGACGGCGGCAAGGTGAGTTTCACCCACATCATCGGCTGGGCGATCGTGCGGGCCCTGAGGGAGCAACCCGAGATGAACGTGGCCTTTGCCGAGTTCTCCGCTGCTCCCCACCTCGTCCGCAATCAGGCCATCAACCTCGGGCTGGCCATAGACGTGGCCCGTCCCGACGGAACCCGGGTGCTGTTGGTTCCCAACATCAAGGACGCCGACACGATGGACTTCCGCCGGTTCTGGCTCAGCTACGAGGCGGTCGTCGATCGCACCCGCCGCAACGCTCTCAGCCCCGACGACTTCGCCGACACCACCGCCACCCTCACCAACCCGGGGACGATCGGGACCATCCAATCGGTCCCCCGACTCATGGCCGGACAAGGTGTCATCGTCGGGGTGGGGGCTATTGCCTTTCCGCCCGAATACCAGGCGGCCGACGCTTCACATCTCGCCCGCCAGGGCATCGGGCGCATCATCACCATCACCTCCACGTACGACCACCGTGTGATCCAAGGAGCCCAGTCGGGTGCCTTCCTCGCCCGGATCCACGAGTTCCTCCTCGGCGCCGACCACTTCTATGAGGAGATCTTCACAGCCCTCGAGATTCCGTACACCCCGGCCCGATGGGCTACCGACGAGAACCCTCGCATCGGCGATCCGGCCTGGATCGAGAAACAGGCCAACGTGTTCCGCATCATCAACGCCTATCGGGTGCGCGGGCATCTCATCGCCAACCTCGATCCTTTGCGCATGGAGCCTCCCCGAATGTTCGAGGAGCTGGACCCGCTCTCCTACGGGTTGACCATTTGGGATCTCGATCGAGAGTTCGCCACCGGAGGCATCCTCGGCAGCCCCACCATGACACTGGGGAAGATCCTCTCGGTGTTACGAGATGCCTATTGCCGCACCATCGGCATCGAGTACATGCACATCCAAGAGCCCGACCAGAAGCGGTGGATCCAAGAGCGCGTCGAAGACACCAGCAGCGACCTCAAAACCGAAGACCGGGTGCGGATCCTGCGCAAACTGAACGAGGCGGAGGCATTCGAGACGTTCCTCCACACCAAGTACGTGGGTCAGAAGCGTTTCGGGCTGGAAGGGGCAGAGAGCCTCATCCCCATGCTCGACGAGGTTCTGGGGCGGGCCGTGGCCGACCGGATGACGTCGGCGGTGATCGGAATGTCGCACCGGGGCCGGCTCAACGTTCTCGTCAATGTCATCGGCAAGTCTCACGCCACCATCTTCCGAGAGTTCGAAGGCGAGTTCGAGTTGGACACCGGCAGCGGCGACGTCAAGTACCACCTCGGCGCCACCGGCACCTACGAAACCCGCGCAGGCCCGATCGACGTCGAGGTAGTGGCCAACCCGAGTCATCTGGAGGCGGTCGACCCGGTACTGGAAGGAGTTGCCCGGGCCAAGCAAGAAAAGCTAGGCCGCCGCGGGCACCACGAAGTGCTTCCGATCCTTCTCCACGGAGACGCCGCCTACGCCGGACAGGGGGTGGTCGTCGAAACCCACAACCTCTCACAGTTGCTGGGCTACCGCACCGGGGGCACCGTCCACATAGTCATCAACAATCAGGTCGGCTTCACCACCTCGACTCGAGACGCTCGCTCCAGCTTCTACGCCACCGACGTGGCCAAGACCGTCCAGGCCCCCATCATCCACGTCAACGGCGACGACCCCGAGGCCGTGGTGCGGGCGGCGCAACTGGCGTTCGACTTCCGCCAGGAGTTCCACAAGGACGTCGTGGTCGACATGTTCTGTTACCGGCGGCGGGGCCACAACGAGGGAGACGAACCCTCCTACACACAACCCCTCATGTACAAGAAGATCGAAGTGCATCCTTCGGTGCGCAAGCTGTACCTGGACCGGCTCGTGAGCACCCAGGAGCTCACCGACGAAGAGGCGGACGGTCTCCTCGCCGAGTACCGCCAGCTTCTCGACTCGGCCTTCGCCACCTCCCGGGAGCCGCGCCCACCCACACCGATTCCGTCCCGACCGTTCGACGACCCCGACACGTCGGTGGGCCGGGCAACCCTCGAGCGGATCGTCGAGCACATCACCACGCCACCGCCGGGATTCACGGTTCACCCCAAGCTGGAGAAGGTCATCCGGGAGCGGGCTACCAGTCTCGATGACGATGTGATCGACTGGGCAGTGGCCGAAGCGCTGGCCTTCGGTTCGCTGGCTCTGCAAGGGGTGCCGGTGCGGCTGGCGGGAGAGGACTCCCGGCGGGGTACTTTCAGTCACCGTCATGCCGAGCTCACCGACTACCGGACGGGGGAGAGGTGGACACCTCTCCAGACTCTGACCGAGGGTGAGACCCGGGTGCGCATCGTCGACTCTCTCCTCTCGGAGTTCGCCGCCGTCGGCTTCGAGTACGGCTACTCGATCGAGTGGCCGCAGGCGCTCGTCATGTGGGAGGCGCAGTTCGGGGATTTCGCCAACGGTGCTCAGGTTGTGATCGACCAGTTCATCGCCTCGGGTGAGAGCAAGTGGGGTGAGCAAACCGGCCTCTCCCTTCTTCTCCCGCACGGCTACGAGGGCCAGGGCCCGGAGCACTCGTCGGCGCGCATCGAGCGGTTCCTCGAGATCTGCGCCGACGACAACCTGCGGGTGGCGATACCAGCCACCTCGGCCCAGTATTTCCACCTGCTGCGCCGCCAGGCCTTGCGTCGTCCCCAGAAGCCACTCATCGTGTTCACGCCCAAGTCGCTGCTCCGGTCGAAGCCGTCCTTCTCGACAGTCGACATCCTGGAGCGGGGGCGGTTCGAGCCGTTGGTGCTCGACGGAGTGGAGGCGGCGTCTCGTCTGGTGTTGTGCGCCGGCAAGGTCTTCCACGACCTCGACGCCCGTCGCCGCCAGGCCGAGCTCACCGACGTGAGCATCGTGCGTCTTGCCCAGCTCTACCCGGTGCCCGTCGAGGAGCTCACTTCGCTGGCCCGTCGCCACCCGGCCGCGGAGCTGGTGTGGTGCCAGGAAGAACCCGAGAACATGGGCGCATACCGTTTCCTGTGGCCGCAGCTCCGGGAAATCTTCGGGCGCGAGCCCCGCTACGCAGGCCGACAGGCCTCTCCCAGCCCTGCAACCGGCTCGGCCAAGGTGCACAGAGCTCAGCAAGAAGGGCTGGTGGACGCTGCCTTGGGGACGAGCACCCTGTAACGCCGCGCCCTCCGGCGAGACGTCCTTATTGGCTGCCGCCGGGCGGGGGCGTTCCGAGGGGGTCTGGAGAACTCGAGAGCGCCTCCCGCCACGGCGACCGAAATGAGCGTAGCCCTGCCCGGCACAGGCGAGTATGGGCCGCTCACACCATTATCGAAAGCGCTGAGAGTCGATCGGCGCTCAGGCCTATCCAGCGGAATCATGAGCGCGAAGCGTTGGCGACGGCGGGGGGTCGTAGAAGGCATCTCGGAAGGTGTCGCCATCATGGGTGATGATCCAGGTCGAGCCCTTGGCGCAGGCGTACTCCGAGCGGAAACGGACGCCGAGACGTCGCAGACGTTCCAGCGCCGCCGGGATGACATCTCCGTGAGAGCACATGACCACCGTGGTACCCACCACGTCTTCGAGTAGACGTCCGATGGCTCTGAGATCGGAGCCTTCGGCCAGTGCCTCGTGCGGCTCCGGTTCGAAGCCGAGGCGGCGGGCCAGATCGGCCACGGTCTGCACGCACCGTACGTAAGGGCTGGTCAGCACGCGTCCCACTCCTACGGGTTCGAGTCGGTTGCCGATGAGGCGCGCCTGGTTGTGACCCTTTTCGGTCAACGGTCGGTCCTCGTCGGGTCCGGGCCACTTCCTGCGATCACCGGCTGCCCCGTGTCGCACCAGATACAGAGTGGTGAGGCCTGTGGCCGCCTGCACGTCTATGTTCGCCACCAGCCGGCGGTCGAAGTCGTAGGTGAGCAAGTCGAGGGCATCGGCCATCGGCACCCAGCGAATGTTGTCGACCTCGTCGTTGGGTGCGAAGCCGGTGAAGAGCATGGGTCGCATGAGGAAATACTCGACTCGTTTCCGGCCGGCCGCCACCTCGTAGGTGGCGATCCCTCCGGGACCTGTTATGACGCACGCCAGCCCGGTTTCTTCTCGTACCTCCCTGAGGGCCGCCTCCGATGGTGTCTCTCCGCTGTCGTCCTTGCCTTTCGGAATCGTCCAGTCGTCGTATCGGGGTCGATGCACGAGGGCGATCTCCGCCCGCTCATCCGTTCCTCGGATCACGAGGCCGCCGCTGGCTGCAACCGTCGGCTCTGCGTCGGCGCTCATCGGATCACCGGGCGTGGTCACCTCGGTCGGGTGCTTCGAAGAGCGCCCTGGACTCGGGCTCGTCGGTTGCGGTCAGGTCGATCGAGACCGCTCCACAGACCGTGCAGATGTGGCGCACGATGCCCCCGGCGAGTACCTGGCCCGATCCGGGACGATGTCTTCCGGCCCGGCAATCATTGGCCGCTCGACGCCGGCTGCGGCGGCCGCCTTGTCGTCTTTTCGACATGTCGACGCATTACGTTAGAGGCTGAGCCCTGAGGGCCGCGTCATGGCGGCCCGATGCGGCGAAACCTCAGTCGGCGAGAAGGGCGGCCAGCTCCATTTCCACCCGTTCGGAATCGATCAGGCCGTGGGACTCGATGGCGAACTGTGGCCAGGGAACATCGAGTCCGGTCACCCTGCGAATCGGGGCCTCGAGATCGAACATCGCCTGCTCCGCTACCACGGCTGCCACGTCCGACGCCACCCCGGCCGAGCCCTGCGGCTCCTGCACTACCAGCAGTCTCCCGGTCTTGCGCACCGAATCGAGCACGGTGGAGCGATCCCATGGAAAGAGAGTGCGCAGGTCGATGACCTCGACCGAGCGGCCCGATCGTGCGGCCGCCTCCAGGCAGACGGGCACCATCCCCCCGTAGGTGACCAGGGTGGCTTCGGTGCCCGAAAGACGTACCCGGGCCCGTCCTATCGGCAGCGTGAAGTGGTCGGTAGGCACCTCTTCGCGTCCGGAGCGATAGAGGACCTTGGGCTCGAGAAAGATGACCGGGTCGTCACTTTCGAGAGCCGCAGCCAACAGACCCTTGGCGTCGCGGGGAGAAGATGGGCAGACCACCACGAGCCCGGGAGCATGCACGAAGTAGGCCTCGGGGGAGTCGCAGTGGTGTTCGTGCGCCCCGATGCCCGCCCCGTTGGGAAACCTGACCACCACCGGCGTCGGCGAGTGGCCCCGGGTGCGGTACCGGAACCTGCCCAGATGCGAGACGATCTGGTCGAAGGCGGGGTAGACGAATCCATCGAACTGGATCTCTGCCACGGGGCGCCCTCCGGCCAGGGCCATCCCGACGGCCGTTCCCACGATGCCCGACTCGTTGAGGGGGGTGTCGATCACCCGCTCGTCGCCGAAGTCGGCATGGAGGCCCTCGGTGATGCGAAAGACGCCGCCGGACACGCCGATGTCCTCTCCCAGGAGGATGGTTTCGGGTTCTCGCTCCATCGCCTGGCGGAGAGCGGCATTGATGGCTTGAGCCATCGTCCATTTCTCGGTGGGGCCGCCGGCTGCCTCGTCGGCTCCGACGGCCCATACTTCATCCGTCGTGAACTCGGTCTCGGATTCTCCGTGGGCGCGCTGCATGGCGTGTAATTGGTCGACGACATGGGCCGGCACCCGGGAGAAGGCGTGGCGGACGGTTTCGTCACGACCGGGGAGGGGTCGGGCCTCGATGGCGGTGATGGCTGCTTCCACCTGGTCGGCCGTCTCCATCGCCACCTTCTCGGCCACCGTCTCGTCCCAGAGGTCTCGACTCTCCAAGAAGCGCTCCAGCCGGACGATCGGGTCACGTCGGCGCCACTCGTCTTCTTCTTCCTTGTCCCGATAGAGGCGAGCGTCATCGGCGGTGGCATGGGCACCGTAGCGGTAGGTGAGCGCCTCGATGAGGGTGGGCCCCTCTCCGGCCCGCGCCGACTCGACGGCGGCGCGCGTGGCGAGGTACACGGCGATCGGGTCCATCCCGTCGACCTGCACCCCCTCGAAGCCGTAGGCGATGGCCTTTTGTGCCACCGTGGCGGCGGCGGTCTGCTTTTCGTAGGGGACGGAGATGGCGTACAGATTGTTGGCACAGATGAATACGGTGGGTGTCTTCCACACTCCGGCGAAGTTCATTCCCGAGTGGAAGTCGATCTCAGAGGTCGCCCCATCCCCGAAATAGACGGCGGTGACTGTGTCTTCACCGCGCAGTTTGGTCATGTAGGAATATCCCACGGCATGGGGCAACTGGCTGGCGATGGGAACGGTCACGATTCCCTGTCGATACCTGGCCATGTCCCAGTCGGAGTTGGGCAGGCCGCGCCAGTAGGCCATGAACACCTCCAGCGGAAGCCCCCTGGTGATCTGGACACCGTGCTCCCGGTAGGAGGGAAAAACGAAATCGGTGTCTGCCAGGGCCAGCGCCGAGCCGATCTGTACGGCCTCTTGACCTTCCAGCATCGGATACGTGCCGACCCGACCCTGCCGCTGCAGTGCCAGCATGCGCCGGTCGAGGGTGCGGGCCAGCACCATGTTGCGGTAGAGCTCTTGATACAGCTCCGACCCCAGGTCGGGGTCGTCGCCCACCAGGTGCCCGGCGGGGTCGATGACCTCGACGATGTCGATCCGGGGCACCTCGACCGCTTCTTCGAGTGATGCAGTCATGCATCCGAGTCTGCCACACGGCGTCTGCTTTGTCCGCTCGGTCCGCGCTAGGAGGCCTGCCTGTCTAACCTCGGCGCCGATGCCGACCTACCGATCCGATCTGGCCCAGATTGCCCCCTATGAGCCGGGTCTGCCTGTCGAAGAGGTTGCCCGGCGCCACGGCCTCGATCCGAGGACGATCATCAAGCTGGCATCGAACGAGAGTCCGTGGGGTCCGTTCCCCGAAGCGATCGAAGCGATGGCCCAAGCAGCGCCGCGCGTCAATCGCTACCCCGACAACGAAGGCCTCGAGCTCCGTCGGGCCATAGGACGTCATCTCGACATCTCGGCGGGGTCGGTGTGGTTGGGAGGTGGCTCTTCCGACCTCCTGCGCGCCATCGCCCTGGCCGTGGGCGGGCCCGGCACGAACGCCGTGTACGGCTGGCCCACGTTCGTGATCTACCGGTTGGGGGTGATGTGGGCGATGAGCGGCCGGCGGGAGGTTCCCCTCGATGCCGAGCATCGGTTTGACCTGGGGGCGATCGAGGCGGCGATCGACTCCGAGACCACCCTGGTGTTCCTCTGCAATCCGAACAACCCGACCGGGACGCATCTGTCGACGGAGGCGGTGGAAGCCTTTGTCGCATCAGTCCCAGAACATGTGACGGTGGTGGTCGACGAGGCCTACCACGAGTACGTCACGGCCGCCGACTACCACAGCATGGTCCCGCTCGCTCCCGCCCGGCGTAATCTGGTGGTTACCCGCACGTTCTCCAAGATCTACTCGTTGGCCTCGCTCCGGGTGGGGTACGCCGTCACCCACCCCGAGACCGTGGCCGAGATGCGTCGGGCCCAGGCTCCGTTCACCGTCAGCCAGATCGGTCAAGCGGCCGCGGCGGCTTCGCTGCGTAACCCGGCCATGCTCGCCGCCCGCGTCGAGGACAGCGCCCGCGGCAGGCGTCTGCTCCTCGACGGCATGGCCGACCGGGGCATCGCCCATGCCGACAGCCAGGCCAATTTTGTGTGGTTCCGCTCGGAGGCCGACGATCCGGGCCTCCGCTACGCCCACGCCGGCGTCATCGTGCGGACGTTCGGCGACAACTGGGTGCGGGTGACCGTTGGCACGGACGACGAGAACACCCGCTTCCTCGACCTCCTCGACAAGATCCGTTAGGACGTCAGCGCGGTCAGGTGCCTGGCAGGAGGACTGTCGTCGGCTGGAGCGACTTGTTCGGCATTGCCCCAGCCGGACCCCCGGCAGCAAACGGCCAACGGCCAACGGCAAACGGCCAACGGCAAACGCAAACGGACTTCCGCCTTCCGCCTTCCGCCTTCAGACTCCTGACTTCCGACTTGAAGCCATGAGCATCTACATTTCACCCGTTCAGTCCCGTCCTTCCGCCAGGAGACCCCGTGAAACGCATCGTCAGGAGCTTCGGCTCGATCGTGCGGCGCGCCCCCGCGGCCGTCGTCGTCGCCACCCTCGTGGTGGCAGGCATCCTCGGGTCGTTCGCCGGTCAGGTGGTCATCGCCACCGGGAATGAGGGCTTCGCCCCGGACAACCCCGAGATAGCCGCCTCCGAGCGCATTGCCGAGTACTTCGGCGGGAACCAAGAGTCGGTCTTCCAGGTCATCATCCGGGATCCCAACAGCGATGTGATCTCCGCCGAGGGCCTGGCCGTGTCACTGGCAGTCGAGGAGGCGATCCGCTCGGTGGCCGGAGAGGACCTGGCCGAGACCCCCCAGCGACCCGGGGTGGTTTCCTACATGGCACCCGTGCTGCAGGAAGCGGCCACCGAGGACTTGCCGATAGAGGGATTGAGCGACGCCGAGGTCGACCGCCTCTACGGCTCCGCTCTGGGGGGGATGGCTCCCGAGCAGGCGGGTTTCATCGCCGGTCTCCTCTCCGAGGAGGGCGACGCCGCCGCTGCCAGCTCGCCGGCAGCCATCATCCTCGCCTTCTTCATCAGCGACACGATCGATGCCAACCAGGCGTTCGACGAACAGATCGTCCGGGACGAGGCATTAGCCGAGGCCCTGGCCGAGATCGAAACAGGCTTCGAGATCCGGCCGTTCAGCTTCACACTGCTGTTCGGGGCCGTCGACTCGTTCACCGAGGAGGTGGGGAGGCTGTTCGCTTACGCCGGAGCAATCATCGTGGTCATCCTGCTCTTCGTGTACTGGATGCGGGCCCGGGGCGCGGCGACCGTGGTGCAGACCTCGCGCCGGACGCTGGCCGACATGGCCCTCACGATGATCACGATCCTGCTTGCCATCGGCATGATGCAGGGAACGGGGGTGTTGTTGGAGCGGATAGGCATCATCTCGGCATTCTCCGCCCCCACCCAGATCGTGCCCATCCTCATCATCGGGTTGGGTGTCGACTACGCCATCCACCTCACCAGCCGATATCGAGAGGAGATCGGCGAGCGGCTCTCGGTCGACGAGGCCATGACGACGGCCGTTTCCACGGTGGGTGTGGCATTGGTGCTGGCCACGCTGACGACGGTGATCGGCTTCCTCACCAATATCGCCAATCCGGTCCCGGCGCTGGCCGACTTCGGTATTCTCGCCGCCGTCGGCATTCTCTACTCGTTTCTGCTGATGATGACCTTCGTGCCGGCAGTGCGCCTGCTGCTGGACCGCCGGGCCGAACGCGGGGGCCGGCTTCCGGTTGAAGCGTGCGGCTCCCACAGCAATCGCATCCTGCCCCAGCTCATGGGTCGCACGGCGGTCATCGCCGACCGAGTGCCGATCCTGGCGGTCGGCGTTGCCCTCGTCTTGGGCGGGCTCGGCTTCTACGGTTTCACACAACTGGAGACGCGCTTCAGCTTCACCGACTTCCTTCCCGAGGATGCTCCCGCCGTGGAGACCCTCGACATCCTCACCGACGAGTTCGGAGGCGGTTTCGGAGAGCAGACGCATGTTCTCGTGGAAGCACCCGAGGGCGAGCGGCTGGCCACGGCGCCGATCCACAACGCAATGGTGGGGGCCCTTCACGATCTGGCCGAACTGGATACGGTGTCGGTCTTCGCTACTGCCGTCGGTCCCGTGGCCAACGCCGCATCGCCCATCGGAGTGATCCAACAGCTCCTCTCCCCTGAGGGTGGCGAGCCGCCCCCCGAACTCTTGGAGGCCCTCGCCGAAGCGGGCGCGGCGGATGACCTGACAGTCCCGGCGGATGCGGATGTCCGACCGCTGTATGCCGTCGCCGCCGCTGCCGCTCCCGAGCTGTGGGAGACCGTCAGCCACTCGTCTGGTGGGGAGCCAGACGCCTTCTTGTTCGACGTGAGAACCACGGCCGGGGAGAGTCGTGTCAAGGACCTTCGCGCCGGGATGGAGTCCGCCTTCGCCTCCACCGCCGCGGCCGGTGCCGGCGTCATCGCCACCAGCCAGAACATCATCGGCGACGTGGTCGTCGACGAGCTCACGGCCTCACAGTCGACGTCGTTGTTCATCACGCTGGCGGCGGCGGCGCTGGTGTTGGTCGTCTACTTCTGGATCCAGAACAGGCGGCCGCTCCTGGGAATCATCACCATGACCCCTGTGGCCCTCGTGGTGCTGTGGACGTATGGGCTCATGTATGCCACCGGCATCCCCTTCGGCCCCGTCACCGCCACCCTGGCCGCCCTGGCCATCGGCATCGGCGTGCCGTTCACCATCCACATAGCCCGTCGCTTCGAAGAGGACCGGCTCGAGTATCCCGACATCGCTGCGGCGATTCGCTCGACGGCCACGCACACCGGGGGTGCGCTGGCGGGTTCGGCGTTCACCACGATGGCCGGCTTCGGAATCCTCATCACATCGAGCCTGGTTCCGTTCAAGCAGATGGGTCAGGTCACCGTATTCGCCATCGGCCTGTCGTTGGTGGCGGCCATACTCGTCCTCCCGTCGCTGCTGGTCCTGTGGGAGAGATGGCACCGCCGCCGCCGGGTGAGTGCCGTATCGTCTTGTTCGTGACCTCCCGTACCTCTGACGCGCAGGCCGCCGCCGCTCGAGCGGTCATCGAAGATGTGTACCGGCTACCGCTGCGGGAGCTTTCCCACCTGGCTACCCACAGCAACGTGCTCTACAAGGCAGATCTGGCCGACGGACGCCGGCTGGTGTTGCGGATGGGAGAGCCCCGGGCCAACACCCGCAGCAACATCGAGATCGAGGTGGCCTGGCTGCGCGATCTGGCGCGTGATGACGAGCTGAATTTGGCCGTTCCCGTGCCGGCCGCCGACGGCCGTCTGGTAGTGGACGTGACCACCACGGAGGCCTCATGGGTGTGCGTGCTCTTCACCTGGGTCCCCGGCGAGCCTTTGGGCGAGGGTGCCGGCACGTCCGGCTACCGGGCGATGGGGAGGATCTCGGGTCGGCTGCACAGACACGGCGATTGGCGACCCCCCGACCCTTCCCTGCTCCGGCGCTGGAACCGCACCTTCTACTATCCGCCCGAGTTCGAAGTGGTGGTGGTGGCCGAGCCCGCTTACGACCACTTGTTCCACGCGGTGCGCCCCGAGCTGAACCAGACCGTGGCCATGGTGGATCGGTTCTTGAGGAACCAGTGGTCACAGTCGGATGCGATGGTCGTCCACGGAGACCTCCACGAGTGGAATGTCCACATCAACCTGGGTCGGGCGTGGGCGATCGACTTCGAGGACGTGATGCTGGCGCTGCCGGCACAGGACGTGGCGGTGTCCCTCTACCGGGCGCGCAGCCGTCCCGACCTCGACCGCCTCATCTCGGCCTTCCGGGGTGGTTACGAGGAGGAGCGTCGCTGGCCGGTGGGCGACCGAGTCGAGCTCGACGTCTATTGGGCGGCTCGTCAGGTCATGCTCATGAACCACGCCGCCCAGACCCTGAGCCGGGATGAGGCGCGCCAGTATTTCGAAACCGTCATGCCGTGGTTGCGGTCGTTCCTGGACCGATTCGGCTGAATCGAGCCAGTAGCCTGCCTCTCGAGCAACAGGAAGGAGGCGTTGTGCCTTCGTTGGAGGAATTCTGCACCATCGCCGCCACCATGTCACCGAGGATGATCGGTCATGCTCCGGCGGGGACGCGCATCGACTTTCCATTCGAGGGGACGGCCACCGGTCCCCACTGGGAGGGCGCCCGTAGGGTGGTGGGCGTCGACTACGTCACGGTGCGGGGTGACGGGAATATGGATCTCGCCATCCGCGGCACCATCGGCGAGAAGCGAGAAACGGTTGGATACCAGGCCACGGGGGTCAGCATCGCTCACGAGGATCGGACGGCCTCGCCCCAGGAGCTCATCACGTTTCAGACCGGCAACGAGGACCTGGCCTGGCTCAACTCGGTGGTGGGAGTGGGCCTGGGCCACGGTGGCACCGAACTCGAATTGACGATCTACATCGTGAGGCCATAGGCGAGTGGATCTGGGTCTGATTGCCGGGAGCGGATGGGCGGCCGGGCTCAACGTCTATGCCGTGGCGCTCATTCTGGGTCTCCTGGGCAGGCTTGGCAATGCCGACGTACCCGAGGAGCTCACCTCCACGCCGGTGCTGGTGGCGGCAGCAGTTCTGTACGTGGTCGAGTTCTTCGCCGACAAGGTGCCGTATCTCGACAACGTGTGGGACGCCGTCCACACCATCATCCGGCCGGTGGCCGCCGGGATGATCGGCTACCTCCTGGCCGGTGAGGCCGGGATCTCCGAGCCGCTGGGAGCAGGAACTGCCGGAGCGCTCGCCCTATCCGCCCATTCGGTGAAGGCCACGACCCGGGCCGTCGTCAATGTCACTCCCGAGCCAGTGTCGAACATCACGTTGTCCCTCTTCGAGGACGGCCTGGTGGCCGGAATGGTGCTCTTGGCTCTGGCCTTCCCGGCGATCGCCCTGGTTGTCGTGGTAGTGGCGGTCGTCTCGGGTGGGTGGGTGGTCGTCAAGCTGTGGCGGGCCCTCTCTCGGGTCTGGGCCCGTATCGCCCAACGCACAGGCCCGACGTAGCCGACGCTCCCTCCGGCGGGCAACCCGGGGCTGCACGCGTCGCTGAGCGGTGGCTGTAGCCCACACAAGCGGGCGAGCCGAGCGAGAGGATCAGACCGAGCGGAAGTCCGCCGGCCGTTTGTCGAGGAAGGCGCGCATGCCTTCCAGATGAGCCGGAGAGGTACCCAGACGACCCTGGACCTCACGTTCGTCCGCCAGGGCGGAGGTTGGGTCGGTGTGGGAGGCACTCACCAGGAGACGCCTGGTTGCCACATACACAGGAGTGGGTCCGTCGGCCAGCCGGTGGGCAGTTGTGACCGCCACCGAGACGACCTCGTCCGTGCCGACCACCTCGGCGAGCCCCAGGTTTCCCACCTCCTCGGCGCCCATCCGTCGGTTCGAGAACGTGAACTCCATCGCCCGCGACAACCCGAGGTGGCGAGGAAGGAGCCAGGTCGTGCCGGTGTCGGGTATTAGGGCGAGGCCGATGAAGGCGGACATGAAGAAGGCCTCCTCGGCCATCACCCGTAGGTCGCAGGCCAGCGCCAACCCCAATCCGGCTCCGACTGCGGCTCCATTGACGGCGGCGACGGTCGGCACGGGGGCGTCCAACAGTGCCTCCACCATGGGATTGAACCGCTGACCGATGACCCGATTCAAGTCGGGGCCACCGCTCTCGTACTCGCCCATCAAGTCGGAGAGATCGGCTCCCGAACAGAATGCTCGTCCGGCTCCGGTGACCACGGCGGCGCGCGCCTCATCCCCAGCTCGCGTGAGGGCGCTCACCAACCCGTCGCACAGTTCCTGGGTGACGGAGTTGAAGCGGTCGGGGCGATTGAGAGTCAGGACGGCGACGTCTCCGTCCTGCTCATATGACACAGTCATACGCTCTACGTTAGAGGCCGAGGGGTCTCCGCTGGGCGGCACGAAATTCGTCGCCGGGGAGAGGGGCAGGCACGGTACTCTCGTCGGCCCCATGCTTGCTCTTGATCGCTACTCGACTCGACCCTTCGCCGGACGGTCCGATCTGGGTGCGTTCGCCTCGCTGCTCAACGCCCGCCAGGACCGTGATGGTGGCGAAGACCACACCACCGTCGAGGAGATGGCCCAACAATATGAGCACCTGCAGCGATGCGATCCTGATACCGACATCCTGGTCGTCGAGGCCGGAGGCGAGGTCGTCGGGTATGGCCGCACGACCTGGGACGATGTGTCGGAGGGGTATCGCCTCTACTGGGTCGTGGCTGAGGCTTCAGCGGATCATCCTGGTTTGGAGGAGGCGGTCTTCGAGTGGGCCGAACAACGTGCGATCGAGATCGCCAGGTCTCATCCGGCGGGCGTGAAGCGCTTGGCGGCCTGGATCGACGAGTCGAGCCCCAGACGGTTCCTCCTCAGATCCAGGGGCTTCGAGGTGGACAGTTACGGAGCGATTCTCGTGCGGACCTCCCTCGAGGATGTGCCCGAGAGGTCGCTGCCGGAAGGGGTCGAGGTCCGACCCGTGGAAGAAGGGCATCTTCGTGCGATCTGGGAGGCAGACGTAGAGGCTTTTCGCGATCATCGGGGATACACGGAGTCCACCGAGCAAGACTGGGAGGCCTGGCTCGAGAACCCGCATGCCGATACCTCCTTGTGGCAGGTGGCATGGGCGGGCGACGAGGTGGTGGGCCAGGTGCGTAGCTTCGTCGATCACGAACAGAACGAACGGTTTGCTCGTAAGCGCGGGTGGACCGAGGACATTTCGACACATAGAGATTGGCGAAAACGAGGGATCGCGAGCGCCCTCATCTGCTCGAGTCTGGTGCTCCTGCGCGACCGGGGGATGACCGAGGCGGCGCTGGGCGTCGACACGGATAACCTCACCGGTGCCTTCGATCTGTATCGCTCGTTGGGTTTCTGCGAAAGCCGGATCCACGCCGACTATCACCGCCAGATCTGAGGGCCGTCAAGATGGCCCCGCGGCGCGGGTAACTTGCAGTCGATGCCGTTCACATGCCGGCCCGTTGAGTAGCGCCTGCTCGTTCTGTGGCGAGCCGCGCCGGGTGGTGGCGCGTCTGGTGGTCGGACACGGGGGCGTCGCCATCTGTGGGGACTGCGCCCGTCTCGCTGTCGAGCTCTCCTCCACGCCCGAGCAACAGCCGACGGGCGACCTCCTCTTGACCGGGATTTCGTCACTCCACACCATGGATCCCCGCCACGGTGGGCTGCTCGGCACCATCGAAGGAGCGGCGGTGGTCATCCGCCAGGGCAGGGTCACCTGGGTGGGAAGGCAGAGGGCCCTGCCCGACCGGTACCGCGACTATCCCGAGGTCGACTGCAACGACCGCATGGTGGTTCCGGGTTTCGTCGACGCCCACCGTCACCTGGAGGCCGGAACGATGGACGACCTGCAGTCCCTCACGTCGCTTCTGGTCGAGGAGCTGGGTGCAACGCTGGAACAGGGCGCCACGACGGTGGAAGTTCGATCGTGGGGGGCATCGGGTCCCGAGGAGGAGGTGACGTCGCTGGCGGCCATGCGTGATGCTGGAGAGGCACTGCCGTCCGATGTGATCCCGACCTTTGTGGTCGGGACGGACCCGCCGGCGCGTGGGAGCGGCTATCAGCACATGCTCGAATCGGTGCTCATTCCCACCGCCTCTCGAGTGGCCAGTTATCTCGACGTGGTGGTAGGTGTTCCGCTCGACGGCGACAAAGCTCGAGCGGTGATAACTCACGGGCGGCGTCATGGGCTGGCGCCTCGAGTCCATGTCGATGGCGAGGATGCCTTGGATGTCGCCCTCGACTGCCAGGCGGTGAGCGTCGACGGCATGGCGGGGCTGGAAGACGCCGCCACTGTGGTGGCTGAGTCAGGATCGGTGATGGTGAGTGTGCCGATCGTCACGTGGGTGTCCGGGCGGCCGGACCCGGCCCGGGCCATGTGGGAGGCGGGAGCCATCGTCGCCCTCGGCTCTGGATGCGGGGTCGCCAAGACGCCGAACATGCCCATGACGATGGCAGTTGCCGTCCACCACGGGGGCCTCGAACCCGAGCAGGCCCTGTGGTCGGCGACCCGGGGCGGGGCCCTGGCCGTCGAGGAGAGGGACAAGGGGCTGGTGGCCCCTGGGTCTGTGGCCGACCTGGTGGTACTGGGTCCCCTCAACGCGGCCGATCTGGTGGCCGAGCCCGGCAGCGATCCGGTCGTGCGGGTGGTGAAGGACGGTGTTCCGCTGGGGACTTGATCCGGCCCGCGCACCTGTGGCGAGGCTCCCTTCTCAGCGGAGAAGATCCCCGACGCCGGGAGGCAGGGGCGGTCAGGCCCCCGGATGCAAAGTGGGGCTCGCATCTAGACTCCGCCCCAGTGACACTTAGCGACTCTTTGTGGCGCCCCCGTCAGATCATCGCCCATCGAGGCAGTCGCCTGACCTGGCCGGAGAACACGATGCTTGCGTTCGCCAACGGTCTCCGGGCGGGAGCGGATCACCTCGAGACCGACCTCCACCTCACGGCCGACGGGCACCTCGTGTGTTTCCACGATCCGCTGCTCGACCGCACCACCGAAGGGACTGGGCCGGTGTCGTCACTCACCCTCTCGCAGCTGCGCAGGTTCGACGCCGGATACCGTCATCGCATCGAGGGCCGATACCCCTTCCGGGGGCGGGGGCTGCGAGTCCCGACCCTCGGCGAGGTCCTGGCGACATTTTCGGGGGTGGGGGTGGTCGTCGACCTCAAACAAGAAGGGCTGGAGCAGCCTCTCATCGATTTGCTGGACCGCCTCGATGCCTGGAAGCGGGTGATTGTCGGCAGCTTCGTGGAGAGAAGGCTCGTTTCCGTCCGCAGGCTGTCCGACGGGTTGGTGCAGATGTCGGCTGGTCCCGACACTGCCCGCCGCTGGTGGATCGCATCGCGAATGGGCCGACCCGGTCCGCGGGGCCCGGTGGCACTCCAGGTTCCACCGACGCGCATCGGTCTGGGGGTGGTCGATCGACGCCTGGTTCGGGTTGCACACGAGGCCGGGGTTGCCGTGCACGTGTGGACCGTCAATCAGCGCAGTGAGATGGACCGCCTGTGGTCGCTGGGTGTCGACGCCCTCGTCACCGACCGCTCCGACCTGGCTGCCGAAGTGATAGGGACATGAAGGGCCTGGTCCTATTGTGCACCGTGGCCGCTCTCGGCACGGCTTGCGCCATCGTCGCCGAGGGGGGTCAGCAAGCGGGTCCCGAGCAGAACCGCTTCGACATGCGGCCCGGAAGCGGCCTCGGCGCGCAGGCCGATGCCCTGGGAGGCGGACTTGGAGACGAAGTCATTCGTTCCGAGCATCTGGCGTGGGTGGATACGCCGCTGGGACGTGTCGACATACTCGACACGGTCGAGCTGATCGAAGGTTCCGAGAATCGATGCCGAGCACTCGTCACGTCGAGCTTCGCCTCCAAGACATGCGGTGTGGGTCTCCGAGGACCCCAGCCCACGGAGATCATCAGCGACGGCACCACCTCGGATGGCGATTGGCAGCTCGTCGAGGTGAGGGCCGGCGAAACCGTGCAGGCCCTCCGGGCCACAGCCGACGACGGCACCGTCTATGAGGCGACTGTCGTCCGGGGCGTGGGTCTCGTCGTGTACCCGATCGAACGAGGCGGGATCCTGATTCAAGGCTTGGGGCCCGGAGGGGCTCCGGTGGGTGCGCCGATTCCCCCGGGAGGGGCGCCTGTCGATCCGACACCGTCAGACCAGTGACGGTTTCCATGACGGCCTGGCAGCCTCGTATTCGTCGATGTCGGAGACGTGCCGCAGGGTGAGGCCGATGTCGTCGAGCCCCTCGACGAGACACCACTTGAGGAACGAATCGACCTCGAAGCGAGCTTCGAACTGGTCGCGGTAGGTGACGGTTTGGTTGGGGAGGTCGACGAGGATCTCGGCCGTCGGGTCGGCTTCGCCCAGCTCGATGAGGTACTGGCACTCCTTTTCGGTCAACACCACCGGAAGGAGGCCGATCTTGGTGCAGTTGGTGTGGAAGATATCAGCGAACGACGGGGCGATGACCGCCTCGAAGCCCCAGTCGTGCAAGCCCCAAGGAGCGTGCTCGCGGCTCGACCCTGAGCCGAAATTGGGCCCGGTGACCAGGATCTTCGCCTCCCGATACTCGGGTCGGTCGAGCACGAAGCCGGGATCGGCTTGGCGCCACTCGGCGAAGACATACTGGCCGTATCCGGTGCGTTCCACTCGCTTGAGGTATTGCTTGGGCATGATCTGGTCGGTGTCGACGTTGGCCCGGGGAAGGGGAGCGATGGAGCCGAGGATCCGGCCTATGGAGTTCATTGTTCCTCCTCGAACGTGAACCGGGTGGGACTCGTTGCGAATGATTCCAGTGAGGACATGTCGAGCGCGATGACGATCGACGGAGCGATCGTCCAGAATTCATCGTTCTCGGGTCGGTAGTCGTACTTGTTGTCGTAAGCGGCCCCGAGCTCGGCGAACGCTTTGCCGGCCGGCCCCCGGTGGGCTACGCCGCGTCCGCTGACGTGCAGCCCGTTCGAGTCCACCCCGAAAGAGAGGCGCGGGTCGGCCGCGATGTTGCGTGCCCACCGGGTGGTGGCGCCGCCTTCGATGTAGAGATGGTTCGAGACGAACCCACCCCAGATGGAATGCAGGTGAGCACTACCGTCGGGGCGGGTGGTCCCGATCCAATAGACGGTGGCCGCCGCCAACGCTTCGTGCACCGTCGACCAGGTGAGCATGCCTTCGGGTTCGGTCGAGTAGCCGTAGTCGGCCGGCGCATGTGGCCGTTCCCTGGTGGGCGTGGTCATGACCAATTCCTCACATCGGTGAGATGGCCGGTCACCGCCGCCGCTACCGCCATCTGTGGGCTGAGCAGGTGGGTGCGGCCGCCCTGGCCCTGTCGGCCCTCGAAGTTGCGGTTCGAGGTCGATGCGCACCGTTCGCCCGGCTGGAGGACGTCGGGGTTCATACCGAGGCACATCGAGCAGCCGGCATCGCGCCACTCGAACCCGGCCTCCTTGAAGATGCGGTCCAGGCCCTCTTGTTCGGCTTGCATCTTCACGAGCCCCGACCCCGGTACCACCATGGCCGAAACGCCCTCGGCCACCTTCTTGCCGTCGAGCAGGGCCGCCCCGGCTCTCAGGTCCTCGATGCGGGCGTTGGTGCAAGAACCGAAGAACACCCTGTCGATCCTGATCTCGACCAAGGGGGTCCCGGGAGTCAGGTCCATGTAATGCAACGCCCGCGCCGCCGAGTCTCGCTCGACAGGATCATCGATCTGTTCGGGGGAGGGGACGGCGGCGGTGATGGGCAGGGTCTGGCCGGGGTTGGTGCCCCATGACACATAGGGCTCGAGGGCCGAGGCGTCGATGCTCAATTCGGTGTCGAAGGAGGCATCCGGGTCCGTGGGAAGCGCCTGCCAAGCCGCCAGGGCAGCCTCCCAGTCGCGGCCTTTCGGTGCTCTCGGCTTCCCCTCGAGGTAACCGAAGGTCTTGTCGTCGGGGGCGATCAAACCGGCCCGGGCCCCGGCCTCGATCGACATGTTGCAGATCGTCATCCGCCCTTCCATCGTGAGGGACCGGATGGTCGACCCGCGGTACTCGACGACGTGGCCGGTTGCCCCGGCGGTGCCGATGCGAGCGATGATTCCCAAGATGACGTCTTTGGCAGTCACCCCCGCGGGCAGTTCACCGGCGACGTCGATGGCCATCGACTTCGGCTTGCCCTGGGGCAGTGTCTGGGTGGCGAGGACATGCTCGACCTCGGAGGTGCCGATGCCGAACGCCAATGCTCCGAAGGCGCCATGGGTCGAGGTGTGGCTGTCCCCGCACACGATGGTCATGCCCGGTTGGGTGATGCCTTGCTCCGGCCCGATCACATGGACGATGCCCTGACGAGGGTCGTCGATCCCGTAGAGGGTGATCCCGGTGCGAGCGCAGTTTTGGACCAGCGTGTCGATCTGCTTCTTGGAGAGAGGGTCGCGGATGCCCAGTCCCCGATCGGCGGTGGGGACACCGTGGTCGATGGTGGCCAGGCTCAGGTCCGGCCGCCGAACCGGCCGTCCAGCCAGCCGCAGTGACTCGAATGCTTGGGGGGAAGTGACCTCGTGCACGAGATGGAGGTCGATATACAGCAGATCGGGCTCGCCGGGAGCCGACCGCACGATGTGATCGTCCCACACCTTCTCGAAGATCGTCTTGGGCATCTCGGAAGTGTTCACCATCCCGACCGATCAGGCAAACGAGCCCCCGACCACCCTCGAGTGGCTGGTCCCAACCCGGGGTAGCGAAGAGGTGGCGGTCGCAAACGCCTCGACCCGATGGGAGTCGAGCTTAGGCTGAGGTCATGCCGGCATTGATGGCTCTCATCGTGGCCGTGGCCGAGCTGGGGTCGGGATTCGGCGGGGCGGTCGCTACCGGGTCGGAGGTGTCGGACAGGACCATGAGTGTCTATTTGGAAGTCACGGTGGCTCAGCGGGATGGTCCCGTCATCGCCCACCTTCGTACCCCCGGTCAGGACTGGGTAGCCCATCCTCTCGTCGAGGGTGGCAACGGCGCCTGGGGCACCACACTGGAGCTGCGGCGCGCCGACTGGCTGGTTGTCTTCGAGGCGGTGGGAGCGGCGGCTCTCTCCGAGCCGGTGCGCGTGACCGAATTGGGGCTCGACCCGGCGCTACTCGTCAGCGACGCTCCTCCCCCAGAAGACATCGGGCGCACTGCTCCGACGTCACCGAGGTGGGGGTGGCTGTCGATCGCCTGTGGTGCTGGTGGTGCGGCGATCCTGGTGGGTTTGCTCGCCTTCGGGCGATCGGTCAACCCGCGACACCTGCGACGGAGCGCTCCGTTTCGGCGATTCGGGCAGAGTTGAGCCGGGGGAGGGCATAACCAAACGTCACGAGGTAGATGGCCCCGGCCACCAAGAAAGGCAAGCGCAACGCCCACTCCCGCCCTACCAGCGACTCGGAGAGTGTCACGACCGTACCCCCCACCAACGCCCCGACTGACATCATCCCCCAGCCGAAGAATCGGTACACCGAGTTGACCCGCCCCAGCATCTCGTCGGGTATCGCCCGCTGCCGGAGCGACACCGTGATCACATTCCAGAGAACGGCGAGGAACGATCCGACCAAGAACATCACCCACACCAGCGTGGCGGACGAGGTCAGGCCGGTGACGATGAGAGTTGTCCCGCCCCCGAGCAACGCCAGGAAGAGCGAGGGGCCCTTTCCGATCCATTCGGCCACCCGGGCCGCGGTGACCGACCCCACGACTCCGCCGACGGCGCCGGCCGTCATCAAGAGGCCGAAGGCGGTCGCGGCCAGCCCCAGGATCTCTTGGACGAACAAGACATAGGTAGCAAGAGCGAGAGTCATTAAGCCGTTCATGACCCCGAGGATGAGAGCCATCGGGCGGAAGAGGGGGTGACGCCACAACCAGACGACGCCTGCGGAGAGCTGTGCCCGGAAAACCTGTCGGGGTTGCGCGGCGGCCGGCGTCCGGTACCGCCCACCGATGAGGAGCACGAGGGCAGCAGCAACGGCGAAGGTGCCGCCGTGGACCACGAAGGGGAGTGCCAGCGACACCGCGATCAGCAGGCCGGCCACAGGTGGGCCGGCGAACGAGTTCATGACCATCTCCGCCCCCCACAAGCGGCCGTTCGCCCGCTCCAGCTGGTCCTTGGGCACGAGAGCAGGCAGGATGGTCTGCGCCGAGTTGTCACGCAGCACCTCGGCCATCCCGAGGAGAAAGGCGGCGGCGATGATCGTTCCCAACATGAGGCCATGGTTGGGCGTCGTTGCGTTCGCAGTGGCTGTGTCCGGGGAGATCAGCGCCGCTTCGGTCCCGACCACGACGATGGCCACTCCGATGGTGAGAAGGAAACGGATGACGTCCATCGACACCACCAGCCGCCGTCGATCGAACCGATCGGTGATGACCCCGGCCGGCAGGCTGAACAGTAGCCATGGAAGCCGGGTGGCCAGCACCACCAAGCCGAGTTCGAATCCGTCTCTGGTGATGGTGGAAGCGAGCCACGGGTAGGCGATCATGCCTATTCCATCGCCGAAGTTCGAAGAGACGGACGCCCCCCACAGCTTCCAGTAGTTGGCCGGCAGACGCTGGTTCATCGATCGCCCGCAGACGTCTCTGAGTCGGAGAGGTACGGCCGGGTAGTCGGATACAACCCGACGATCAGCCCGTACACGGTGTCGCCGCCGCGTGGTGCTGTTGCAAACTCGGCCGCCAATTGGGCGAGCCGTTCACTCCACTCGCGGGCTCGCTCCAGAGGGAGGCGGGCGTGGCGAACGCTCGACATCCCGGGTAGGTCTCGACCCGATGACTCCTCGTGTCCCGCTTCCATCTCGGAGATGGCAGTCGACAACATGGTCCCGGGTTGTATTCCCGCCTCGACCATTTTGGACAGCTCGAAAGTGCGGGCCACGCGGCCGTAATACTTCGCCTCGATGGCCCGGACCTTCTTGGTGCGCACCACCCGTATGAGACCGGCTTCCTCCAGGACTCCTACGTGATACCCGATGGTTCCCTTCGGTCTGCCCATCGCTTCGGCCAGCTCACTGGCGGTCGCGGCTCGCTCGGAGAGCATGGTGATGATGTCGAGACGGGTCCGGTCGAACAAGGCTTTGAACTGCTCCGGCGCATCCAGGGCCAGGATTTCCGCCAGTTCATAGTCCGGCCCTGAATGGGCGATCATTTCAGTATGTTCGACTATTCCCGTCTATTTGTCAACCGTGACCATGTGGGAAGGTGTCGCCCATACCCTCGGGGCTTGCCCTCAGGCGCTTCACGTGAGCCTTCACTTCTTGCGAAGCAGCCGGTCCTTGATCGCCTGGCAGTCGGGGCACACGGGATACTTCGAAGCATCCCGACTCGGGACCCACCGCTTGCCGCACAGTGCCCGGAGCGGTGTTCCGTTCACGATCGATTTGGTGATCTTGGCCTGGGGGTCGCGTCCGAGTACGTAGTGGGCGAAGCGATCGTGGTCGCCGGAATCGACATCGTCCAGTCGATGGTCGGGGCGGAGAGTTGTCTCATTCATGGATGTTCATCGTGTGCGTCGCTCATGGGTGGGCGGTGCCCAATTGTGTCAGCCAGGCTACAGCCACGGCGTCGGCGGTGGCCAGGTCCTCGGGGTGGGTGACCTTGAAGGCGCGTGGGTCACCGTCCACTGCCGCGATGGGCACGTCGCCGAACCGAGCCACGATCTCGGCTGTATCGACACCGGTGGCCCCGGTTCGAGCTGCCGCCCGATACGCCGCCCGTAGTGGCCCGGCGCGAAATGCTTGGGGTGTCTGTGCCCTCATCAGGCTGCCAATGGGGTGCAGTTCACCGCCGACGAGCCGCCACGGCGCCACATTCGGCTCGAGGACAGGAACCGCCCCCCCGGCCGAATGGGCGGTTTCGGCCAGACGGTCGATCATCGTCGGTGTCACGAAGGGTCGAGCTGCGTCGTGGATCATGATCACGTCCACCTCGACACTATCGAGGGCTGTGATCCCCGCCTGCTCCGACGCCGTTCTGGTTGGCCCTCCCTCGACCACCGAAACCACCTTTGTGGTCTCGGTCGATGCGACGGCTTCGTCGACCGAGGCCCGGTCGACCGGGCGGATCACGAGCACAACGGTCTCCACGGTGGACTGATCGAAAGCGACGAGGGGGTACCAGATGAGAGGCCGCCCGGCCACGGACAGGTAGGGCTTGTTGCGTTCGGATCTCAAGCGGGTTCCGGAGCCTCCGGCGAGAATGATGGCGGCGCTGCGCATAGGTCGATCGTATAGCCATACCGCCCCTCGAGGCGGTCGACCGCGTCGTGTCGTACCATCCGACATCGAAGGCGAACCCCAGCCTGGCGGGAGAAGTGATGGAAACGGTGATCGCCCCGATATGGCCCCTGGTGGAACGAGAGCGCCTGACCGGACTGGCGGGACCGGTGATGATCCTGGCGCCCGGTCAGGCCCTCGAGGGGGTCGACACATCCCCGGGCGAGGGAGTGTGTGTCGCCATTCGGCCCGTGGCCGAGGCCATGAAACGAGTCGGTTCGGGTTGGGTCAAAGAGTCGCTCGACCGTGAAGAGTTGGTCGAGCCGGTACTTCCCATGATCCTGTCGGAGTCGGCGCTGGCCATGGTGCTCGCTTCATCGAGCCATGATCCGCTCGACCTGCTCGAAACCGTGGCCGGCCTGGGTGTTCCTGTCACGGCGCTGGGTGTGATCGACTGACTTACGCAGACGAGTTCACCAGCCGGATCCGCCTCCGCCACCGCCGAACCCTCCCCCTCCGAAGCCGCCCCCGCCACCAAAGCCTCCGAAGCCGCCGCCGCCCCACGACGATCCCCAACTCGATCCCCCTCCACTGCTTCCGGTGCCACCAAAGCCGCCGCCACCGCCGAACCAGGAGTTGTCGTTCCACGACGCGTCTCGGTAGGTCTGTCGCCAACCCAGACCGTGGGTCATCGTCGATGTCATCGCCCAGTGGAAGTAGAAGAAATAGAAGGGGTCGAAGCTGCGCAACCCTCCTGGAATCGGCGCCCCCGTCCAGCTGTCGCGTTGCCCGCTGGTGCCGGCGTGGGCCAACTCGGGGGCGTAGCGGTCGGCGTCCTCGATCGAGGAACGGGCTAGAGCCTGACGCTGGGCGGCGTAGGCGAGTGCGAACTGGCGGGGGCCGCGAGGATCGGAAGCTCCGAAGGCGGCAGCCACGTCGGCATACGAGCCGGTGAGACCCAAGTCGGCGAGGGAAACTCGGGCTTCCTCCCAACGACGTTCGGCCTGGGCCGGCTCGAGAGACAGGGCCAAGACGGCGGCGATGGTACGACGATCTGTCGCTTCGACGTCCGCTCCAGCCAGCAGGTCGACGAGCTCGCCGTAGGAGGCCAGAGCCCTGTCGCCGGCCCTGACCAGGGCGGCGGCGATGGACACGGGGATACCCAGCTGGGTGGCGCGTTCGCGGATGGCGTCGATCTCCGCCCGGCCCCGCAACCCCGCCAGGGCCATTTCGATCGCCGTGGGGGGATCCACCTTGAGGCGGCGGGCTTCCTCGTAGCCGGCGGCGAAGTCGTCGATGTCGTTCTCGTCGTTGTTCATCACCAGGAAGGCAGCCACCGCCGGGAGATCGACACCGTCCTCGAGGAGCGTGTTCGACGCGGTGCGGAGCGAGGCGAGGACCACGTTGTACCGCTCGGCCGCGTCTGACGGGTCGGTTCCCAGGTCGGCAAGGGCGGCGGCGACGGCCGGCCGGGTGGGTGTGTCCGGGAGCTCGGCGTAGAGGGCTTCCATGCGAGCGGTCTTGGCGGCTGCCTCGGCGGCGACGGTAGACAGTTCCTGCATCGAAATCGACAACGGGTTCGTCTCTTCGAGGGCGGGGCCGGCCTGGAGGAGGCGTTCTCCGGCATCGGTCACCACGAGCGGTCCCAGCGGCGTAGCGATCGCCCGCATCGCCATCTCCCTCGCCAAGCGCGTGGAGGCCTCGGCCACGCGATAAGGCCGTAACGACTGCACGAGGGCGCGCAGCTCCTGTCGTCTGATCTCGAAGGACTCGGGGTCGTCGTCGGCGGCTGCTTCACGGGCAGTCTCTTGGACGGCTCCTTCCAACAACTCATGCTCGCCGCTGACCCTCATCTCGAGCGGCATCTGCCGGTACCGTTCCAGATGGGTCGACTCGCCCACCGACACCACTCCGAACGCCCATGCGGCCGCCAGGACGTCGGCCTCGGCGTTCTCTGGGTCGGCCAGGGCTGCCAGGACGGTGGACGTCGGGGGGTCGGCGACCTCGTCGACAGCGGGGGCCTCTACAAGCAACTCGGCCGGCATCACGATCTCGTGGCCTGCAGGCTCGAGAGCAGCCAGTTCCTGGTCGACGATGCGCTCGTGCCTGGAGCGGCGATCCCGGCGGTTCGTCTTGCGGGCATGGCGCCAGGCCCCGGCCGCCGAGCCGCCGATGACCACCAGCCCCAAGAGGGGGAACACCCACGGGCGTGAGGCGGGAGCCCCATCAGGGTCGCCCGGAGTATCGGTGGGCCCCGGCGAGGTGTACTCGCGCTCCAGGCCGGCGAGGATGGCCGAGAGGCCTCCATCGAAGTCGTCGCTGGCGAAGAATCCGTTGCCCAGGGAGGCAACAGAGCTCAAGGTGCCGCCCGGCAGTGATGAGCCGGGGCCGGTGACGATCTCGGTTTGCCGTTCGGCGAGCGCCACGAGAACGACCACACCGTCGTCGCGCTGGGGGTCACCGACACCCCACGTATTGCCCAACTCCTCGGCGAAGGTGCGCGGGTTGGCGCCGTCGGTGGTCGACACGACGACCACGGCCACCTGGTGGCCGGTCTCCTCCACGAACCTCTCGGCAGCCGCCTCTACTCGTGGCTCATCGGCGAGGACCCCGGCCGCATCTGTGACCCACCCGTCGCATGTGATGCCGGCGTAGGCGGGGCAATCGGCCAGTTGGGCGGCGGCGGGAAGGGCCAGGATCAACACGAAGGCAGTCAGCAGGGCGGAAAGGCGAACCATGGGATTGCCAGGCTAGGACGTTGTTGAACAAGAGTGGAAGCCCGGCCGCATGCGCCTTAAAGTCCCTGGTAGGAAGACCGTCGTCCATGGCCGGCACGACTTGGTCGACACTGTCGCACGGGTCGACGAACGGGCTTGGTCAGCGCCGGCCCCTCCGCACCGCCCACACGGTGAGAGCGGCCGCCAGGCCGCCCGCCACGGCGGCTCCCGAGATGACCGGCACGGGCCGGGGGATCGTGGCCAGCCGGGTCCGGATGGTCACCTCCCGCTCGAATTCGAGGATCTGCCAGTCGCGCTCTTCTGCGATGGCTCGCAATTCACGGTCGGGGTTGACCGCCACCGGATGGCCCACCACCTCCAGCATGGGCAGGTCCGTGATCGAGTCTGAGTAGGCGAACGAATCCTCCAATGTCACCCCTTCCGACTCGGCCAGCTGCTTCATTGCTTCGGCCTTGCCCGTGCCGTAGGCGTAGAAGTCGATGCCGCCGGTGTACCGGCCCGCCGCGTCGATCTCCGGTCGCGTCCCGATCACGTCTTCCAGGCCGAGATATCGACAGAGGGGAATGACGATCTCGACTGGGCTCGACGAAATCACGACCACACGGCGCCCGGCCCTGCGATGTTCGTCGATGATGGCCAGTGCTTCGGCGAAGACCAAGGGCGAGACGACCTCCTCCACCGTTTCTTCGACGAGTTGGAGGACCTCGTCGCGGCTCCAGCCGCGCGTGAGGTCGCCCAATTCCTCTCGGACGCGCTCGAGCTGGTCGTGGTCCGCTCCGAACATCTGGTAATAGGCCTGGGCGATGCCGGCCTTGAACAGGCTCGTCCGGGTCAACAGTCCTGCTCTGAACAACGGACGCGTGAAGGCCAGGGTCGAGGACTTGGCGATGATCGTCTTGTCGAGATCGAAGAATGCTGCGCCGGACACTGTGGTCACCTCGCTCACGTGCGAAGACTAGAAGCTATCGGCAGTTTCGCTCCTGGCTGTATCCCTCGGCCCACCGGAACATTGTGCGACACTCAATCTATGGGCAATCCGCCTCCAACCTCAATGCTCGACACCATCGGCAACACCCCCATCGTGCGGTTGGGGCGGCTGGTGCCCGCGGGAGCGGCTGAGGTGTGGGTGAGCTCGAGTGGTTCAACCCCACCGGCTCTTACAAGGACCGCATGGCGTTGGCGATGATCGAGGAAGCCGAGAAGCGGGGCGACCTCCGACCGGGGATGACGGTCGTCGAGTACACGGGAGGATCAACCGGTTCTTCTCTCGCCTTCGTCTGCGCCGCCAAAGGTTACCGCTTCGCCGTCGTGAGTTCCGACGCCTTTTCGGAGGTCAAGCTCTCGACGATGCGCGCCTTCGGAGCCGACCTCACACCTTCGTCCCCAGCAGGGGCGGGCAGATCACTCCTGACCTGATTCCGAGCATGATCGATGCGGCGACCCGTATCGTCCAACAGTCCAACAGCTACCAGACCGACCAGTTCCGCAATCGTGACTCTCTCATCGGTTACGGCGGGATCGGGACGGAGCTGAGCCACCAGCTTGGTCGCATCGATCTCTTCTGTGGTGCCGTTGGCACGGCCGGGATGCTCCTGGGGGTGGCGTCCAAGGTGTGCCCGTCGGGCACCGAAATCGTGGCGTTGGAGCCTGCCACCACCGCAGTTCTCGGCGGAGAAGCGGCGGGGGCCCACCACGTCGAGGGAATAGGCGTCGGCTTCGTGCCGCCCCTCTACGACGCCTCTATGGTGGACCGAGTGGTGGCGGTGGACGAGGGTCGGGCGAAGGAGACCGCCCGCCGACTCGCCTGCGAGGAGGGCCTCTTTGCCGGGGACCTCCACCGGCCTCAACATCACCGCCGCCATCGACCTCGCCGTCGAACTCGGCTCGGGTAGGCGCGTGGCGACGGTGGCGGTCGACACCGGGCTCAAGTACGTGGGTGGTGACCTGTACGGCTGAGCATCACGCCGGCGCGACTTGGGGAAACTACCGGGTGAGCCGGCGGATGTGAAGGGGTTCACGGGCGCGGGACGAGGCCATACCTTGACCACATGCGGAAAGGTGAAGCCGGTGCCACGGTGGTGGGGGTCCGAACTCTGGGTGACGACCTGCTCGCGGCCATCGCTCCCCTCGGGCTGGCCCTGGCCGCCGGTACCGCTCTCGTCGTCGACCTGGACCCCGACGGTCCCCCCTATCCGGGTGGGCGAACCGTGGCCGAATTGGCCGACGAGGGCCCCCGCCGCGAGGAGCTGAGCCCACAACAGAGCGGAGTGGCGGCACTTCGCAACGGTGGCACCGACCTCCTCGCCGGCCTCGAGGTGATCGGCACCCTCGCCGTGGCCTGGCCGGTGATCATCGCCCGGGTGGGTGGCGGATCCGTCCCCTTCCCGGTGATTCCCGTCCGGCCGTTGTGGCCGGGTTTCCTGGCCCCCACCGGCGAGCGTCCCGCCGTGTGGCAGGCGACGTCGGGAGGAGGGGAACCACCCGGCCCCGGACCGATACTGCCGCTCCCGGGGCGGGCGACGGTGGCAGCCCTGCTTTCGGGCCGTCGGCCGGTCCGCAGCCGTTGGGTGCGAGCATGGAAGAAGGTGTGGGAACTGCCGTGGCAGTGATCGAGCGGATGATCCGTCAGCTGGTGGCCTCCGATGTTCCGTTGGAGCGAGGCAAGCTGACCGACGCGGCCCGGCGACTGGCCCGGACCGAGGCCCCGCTGGCTGGGTCTGATCTCGTCGAATCGGTGGTCGACGCCCTGATCGGCCTGGGGCCCATCGAGATCTTGTTGCGTCAAACGAATGTGACCGATGTGCTCGTCAACGGGGCCGACGAGGTGTGGGTCGAGCGGGATGGAGAGTTGGAACGGGCCGGCGTCTCGTTTCCCGATGACGAGGCAGTGGTGGCGGCTGTGGAACGGGTCATCGCCCCCTTGGGGCTGCGGCTCGATCGGTCGTCACCCTCGGTCGACGCCCGACTCCCTGACGGCTCTCGCCTCCACGCGGTCGTCCCCCCTGCCTCGGTCGACGGGCCGGTGGTGGCGGTGCGGCGGTTCACTCAGGCCGTGACGGATCTGGACTCCCTCGTGGCTGCCGAAGCGGCGTCGGCCGATCAGGTGGCGACGTTGCGTCGGTTGATCGAGCGGCGACGGAACATCGTCATCGCGGGAGGTACGGGTGCGGGCAAGACCACACTCCTCAACCTGCTCGCCGCCGAGATTCCCGCTTCCGAGCGGGTGGTGACCATCGAGGACGCCGCCGAGTTGGCCCTGCCCGGCCACGTGGTGCGCCTCGAGGCCCATCCTCCCAGCGCCGACGGTCTGGGTGAGGTGTCCATCCGGGCGCTCCTTCGCTCGGCGCTGCGTCTCCGTCCCGATCGGATCATCGTGGGAGAGGTGAGAGGTCCCGAGGCACTGGACATGGTTTGGGCGCTCAACACCGGTCATCGGGGGAGCCTCGCCACGGTTCACGCCAACTCACCCGATGAGGCGTTGTGGCGATTGGAGACGCTCGCCCTGTCAGAGGGGGGTCTTGCCGCAGAGGCGGTTCGCCGCCAGCTCGGTTCCGCCATCCACGCCATCGTGCAGCTGGAACGCACCGCAGCGGGGAGACGAATCGTCGAGATCCGAGACATGAAGCCGTGAGTGAGGCGGTTCTGTTGGCCTTCGCTCTCATCGTGGGCGTCGATGTCCGGCTCGTGGCCCTGATGGGGGCGGCCCTGTGGGTGCCGGTGCCGGCCGCCTCTGTGCTGGCGGTGCTGGCGGTGACCGGTCGGCGTTCGGCTGGTGGGGGAACCGAAGTACCTCTCCGTTTCGTCGAGTCGATCGTTGGCGAACTGCGGGCCGGGTCTTCGCTGCGCGTCGCTCTCCTCGTCGCCTGCGGGGACAACCCAGCCTGCCGGCGGGTCCGTCGGAGGATCGAAGTCGGTTGGCCGCTGCCGGGCTGTGTCGACGGCCTCGGCGACGCCTTCGGCACTGTGGGGACGCTGGTCGAGTCGGCGGTTGGGGCCGGAGCCGCCGGGGGCCGAAT
>JBGTLA010000161.1:0-10934 GCA_041744375.1 Acidimicrobiia bacterium
CGGCCACGACCTGGGCCAGATGGGCGGTAGAGCGGAGTGGCCGGGCCGCCACGATGGCAGCGGCGATGCGGCCCGCCACCCGTTCCTCGCCGAAGCGGCGAATGATCTCTTCCAGACGCTGGGGGTCCCAATGATTGACGACGTCGTCGGCCGTCTGGGAGGCATCAGGTCCCATGCGCATGTCGAGGGGTCCATCGTGCCGGTAGGAAAAGCCCCTCTCCCCGGTGTCGAGTTGATGGCTGGAGACACCGAGATCGAACAGGAAGCCGACCGGCGCGTCCACCTCCACGCCATGCAAGAGGCGGCGAATGTCGCCGAAATTCCCGTTCAGTACCGTCACTCTTGTCTCCCTACTCATCAGTTCCGAGGCGTTGGACACGGCCGCCGGGTCCCGGTCGATTCCTACGATCCGAATCCCTTCGGCCAACCCGTCCAACAGCCTCCTGGTGTGCCCCCCACCCCCGAAGGTGGCGTCGACCACCACTCCGGAGGTGAGGGGCTTGAACACCTCCACGACCTCGGTCGCCAGAACCGGCGAGTGCTCGCGGTAGGCGTCACCGCCGGTTCTCGGTCCCTGGGTCATGGTCAGCCCCCCGGGCGCTGGCACCAACAGGAAGCGGGCGGAGTCAGGGGCCTTCCATTGGTAACCGGGGGGCTGACGATGATCCAGAGTCAGCGGGTGGGTTGTCGATCAGAAGCCGGGGACCTCCTCGTTGGCTCGGTACTCGGCGTCTGCTTCCTCCCGCTCTTGGAGGAAGGAGCCGACCTCCCAGATCTCGATGCGGTCGTAGAGGCCGGCGACTGTGACCTCATCGGCCCCGTCGACGCCGGCGTAGGCGCGCAAGGCCGGTTTGAGAAGAATCCGGCCCTGGCTGTCGAGCTTCATGAACTCGGCACTCGAGAACATCGCCCGGGCCTGGCGCCGCGCCTCCCGGGTACGCGGCTGCTCGAGCTCCTCGTTGGCGATCTCCTCGAAAGTCGACGCCGGGAACACCACGATGTTCCCGTCTTTTCCCTTGGTGGTGACGAGCCCCTCTTTCAGGGCGGCGCGGAAGCTCGAGGGCATCACGACTCTGCCCTTCTCGTCCAACGTGTGGATGAACTCCCCGAGGAACACGATTGCTCGTTCCGTCTCTCTGTCATGGTCTGCTCGTTCTCTCGCCCAGCTGGGCGTGTCGCGCCACTATGCCCCACTTCGCCCCATCTGTCAATCTTATCCCCCCACTTAGGTTGTTCGCGGGGCTACAGCGACAGTCGGCCACGAGTCTGAACCAGCCGCCGATTCACGTGGCAGCCGGCGGCTTCGTCGGACCCCTCTTCGTCGTAAGGGCCCCTTCCCCTGCGGGAGCGCTCAGCGGATGAAGGGAAGTGTCAGCCGGCCGTCTTCAGGTAGGGCTGCCAGTCGGGATCCATGGAATAACCGGCGCTGGCATAGATCCAGGCGTAATGGCGGGGAGCCTGCGGCTCGTGGGGCAACGTGAACCCGGCTTCGGCGGGCAATCGGTCCCCCTTGCGGATGTTGCACGGCCGGCAGCAGGCAACGACGTTGTCCCACGTGTGGCCTCCGCCCCGGGAGCGAGGGAGCACGTGGTCGAGGCTTTCGGCCGTCCCCCCGCAGTATTGACACCGGTGCCCGTCACGCCCGAAAACCGCCCGACGGGTCACCGGAACCGCTCTCCGATACGGCACTCGCACATATGCGACGAGACGCACCACCGACGGAACCGTGATCGACGTTCGCTCGGACGCCCAGGATTCGTCCCGGGCGACCACGATTGAGGCCTTTTCTCGCATGACGAGCACCACTGCTCGTCGCGTCGTCACGACTGACAGCGGTTCGTACGTGGCATTGAGTACCAGTGCCCTGGCCATCGGTCACCCGTCTGTGCTCGGCAACCGAAGGGTACCTTTCCCCTCAGGGCACCCGGGCCGCTTCCAGGACCTGGCACAGGACGTCGAGCAAAGCTGCAGGCCAGTCGCTCGCCACCACGCTGGCGGTGCACACTCGCGGCAGCGAACCGTGCCCTCCGACGATGACCGTGAGAATTCGAGTGCCCTCGATGGTGGAGACATTGATGCCGATCACCGAGATGGGTGCGCGGGCGCTGAGCTCTGCCCCGGCGTCGATCACGGACTGAACGATGGCTCGAGGCGATGCCGGAACCTGACGACGGGTGCCCCGGTCGTCGATCGAGATCGATATCAACGCCGTGGAGCGGTCGGCCCCCGGTTCGACCGCCAGCCAAATCTTGTGACCGTCGGCGGTGACGGCAGTGGCGACCCTCGGCTCGGCGGAGTCTTTCGGCATCTCGTCCTCGGAGTCTTCGGTTGAGGCGTCATCGGGGCTCTCCGGTGACGCCTCGAAGAATTGGGGGTCATCAACAACAGCCTCGCCCTCGACGAGCGATTCGTCCGGGCTGGAGTGGGTGGCCGAATGAGCCTCCCTGGGAGCCTTGGTCCCGTACGCCACGAGCAGTCGCCGCACTCCCTCGAGCACCGCCACCTCGTCGGCGCCTTCAGAGAGACGCACGGTGATGCCTTCGAGCCCGTCCTCGCCCAATTCAAGTTCGATGCCGTCGACCCCATCCACCGACTGCAAGCGCGATTCGAGACCGCTCACCGCATCACACTCCGCAAAGCACGCCTCCAAGTCAGGAACCCGGCCAGATCCTCGAAGGGTACGGGGGCATCGGCCGAGCCGTAGGCGGTGGCTGTACGCCACCGCAGGAGATCGCGCGCCGGAAGGATTCCACCTCGAGAGCGGAACGCCCATGCCACTCGCACAACTTCCCCGATCAGTCGAGGACGTAGCTTCATCAACGTCCACACAGAACCCACCACCTGGCCTCCTCGCCATCATCCTCGGCCCCCCGAAAACCCTAGTCGGACATTGCGATTTGTCGACGGTAGAGTCGTGGGACCTTCGGCCCACCGGGAGATAGTGTGCCCGACTCCGACATCGACTGGTTTGCCTCCCGTTTCGCGGACATCGTCGCCAACGTGGAACGGGTCATCCAGGGCAAGAAGACCTCCGTCTACCACATCCTCTATTGTCTGATCGCCGAAGGCCACGCCCTCATCGAAGACGTGCCCGGCGTGGGCAAGACCTTGCTGGCCAAGTCACTCGCCCGTTCCATCGACTGTGATTTCAGCCGGATCCAGTTCACGCCCGATCTCCTTCCATCGGATGTGACTGGGGTATCGGTGTGGGATCGGCATCGTGGGGAATTCGAGTTCAAACCCGGCGCGATCTTCTCCAACATCGTCCTTGGGGATGAGATCAACCGGGCCAGCCCCAAGACCCAGGCCGCCATGCTCGAGGCGATGGAAGAGGCACAGGTGACCAACGACGGGGCCACCCGGCAGTTGCCTGCTCCCTTCATGGTGATAGCCACCCAGAACCCCCTGGAACACGAAGGCACCTATCCGCTCCCCGAGTCCCAGCTCGACAGATTCATGATGCGGGTGGTGATGGGGTATCCCAGCCGACAAGGTGCACTCGATATCCTGGAGACGCATGGCATTCGCTCCAGCTACCTCGACCTCGGTGCTGTGGTGGCCGCCGACGACGTCATCGAAATGATCGCCATAGCTCGCCAGATCCACGTCGCTGCCAGCGTCAAGGGTTACATCGTCGATTTGGTCGAGGGGACCCGGTCCCACCCCGAGATCATGCTCGGTGCTTCTCCCCGATCGGCGGTCTTGTTGCAGAGGGTGGCGCGGGTACGAGCGGCGGCGGAAGGACGGGGATATGTCACCCCCGACGACGTCAAGGCCCTGGCGTCCCCGGTGTTGAGCCACCGCATGGCTCTTCGTCCGGAGGCCGTCATCCGCGGGGCGGGCATCGACGACGTCGTCGCCTCGACTCTCGAGGGGCTCCGGGTCCCGGGAACGACCCCTTCCAGCCTGGCCACCTGATGCTGACCGAGCGAGGATGGGCGGTGGCCGGGGCCGGCCTTTCCCTCCTCGTGTTGTGGGCTCTCTTCGGCGAGATCGAACTGGGCGTGGCTGGGCTACTGCTCGTCTCGGGAGCGCTGGCGGCCTTCGCCTTCGTGACCGTGCACCGGCCTTCGATGGCTGTGTCGCGGCGCGTGGGGTCATCCGTGATCCATGCTGGAGATCACGCCACCGTCGGTCTCGTGGTTGCCAACGGCAGCCGGTGGGCGCGTCATCTCACCATCACCGATGAGGTGGCGGGGTTGGGCGCGGCCGAGTTCGCCATCGGAATCCTGGCCCCCCGCCAGAGGGTGACCGCCGCCTATCGAGTGTTGTGCCGCCCCCGGGGAATCTATGTCGTCGGCCCCGCCGTGGTCGAGGTCACCGATCCTTTCGGGTTGGCGTCGCGGAAGTCCACGGCGGGGCCCGCCGACCCGCTGGTGGTGTACCCTACGGTCGAGGATCTCAGCGGGTTTCCGGCCGTACGCGGCCACAATCAGTCGCTCCATGCCCTCCGACCCGAGCACAGCATCAGGGGCGGGGAGGACTTCTACACCCTCCGCGCCTATCAACATGGAGACGACCTCCGCCGAGTGCACTGGCCCTCCTCGGCTCGCCGGGACGAGCTCATGATCCGCCAGCTCGAGACACCATGGCAGGCTCGCGCTCTGGTGGTCCTGGACGTACGATCCGAGGTGTACGAAGACCTGGACTCCTTCGAGCATGCGGTGATGGCGGCGGCGTCGGTCGTGAGGCATCTGGCAAGGAGCGGCTTCGACGCCGATCTTTGGGCGGGCGGCGAGCTCACCGATGCCGCCCACCATGCAGCTTCCATGAGGACACTGGCCATGGTCGAACCCACGGAGGGCTTTGACCTTTCCACCCTCGGGACCGCCCTGCGGCGCACCCGGGGCGGTGGGGCGCTGGTCTTGGTCGGCGGTAACCCCGATCAAGCACTCCTCGGCGTCCAGCGCAGGCTGGCGGCCGACTTCCCAACCACGGTCCTGATGTCGGCTTCAACGACTACGTCGTCCACCCTTCTTTCGTTCCAACGAGCGGGGGTCGTGTCGGTGACGGTGGCGCCTGATCGTCAGTGGGCACCAGAGTGGGCGCGGGCAATGAGGAACTCATGGCGCACGGTCTCGGCCGGATAGTCGGCCTGGCGGCCATCGCCCTCGCTTTCGCCCGGATGGGTCGGGTACTCGACGCACCGATGGACGGGCCCGATTGGCGCCTGGTGGGTGTGACGGCCGTCGTCGTCGGCGGGCTCGTCACCTGGATTTCTCTCGCCTACCGGCTGGCGCCGGTGCGGCACGCTTCACTCCAGATCGCATGCTTGGCCGTTCTGGTGCTGCGAACCGCCGCCGGCCCGACACTCGGCTTCGGTTTCATCCCCGGGCCGGAGACCGGCTCCCAGCTGACCAGCGAACTGATCCAAGCCGTGGAACTCCTCAGGTTCGGCGCCCCTCCCGTGCTGGCCGTGGCGGGGTTGACGTCTTTGGTCGCAGTGGGCGGATGGACACTGGGGGTGTTGTGGACCATCGGGGCCGTAAACGACCGTCCCGCCCTCGGCATCGTCCCGCCCCTGGGCTTCTACCTCTACCTCGCCGTGATGGACCGGACCGAAGCCGGGCCGGCGTGGATGGCAGCGCTGGCGCTCGTGGCCAGTTTGGGCTTGCTGACGACCCATGTCGGAGCCGGCTCCGCCCTCGGCCGGGCCCGCGATGAGCACAACAGGGTCATGGCGAGGCGTCGCCCTGGGGCATCGGTGGCGATGGTGTCGGTGGTGGCAGTGGCGGCCATCGCCGGTGCCACCGCGCTGGCAGGCTCGATTCCCGCCTCTGGCCAGATCGAGTGGCGGACAGGGGGTGGTCTCGGTCCAGGTCTGGGAGGAGGCGGCCAGTCCCTCAATCTGTTCGTCGGTTTACGCCAGGACATCATCTCCCGAAGCGACGAGCCGATGTTCGTGGCGCGAGTGGACGCAGAGGACGCCGCCTCGATGTACTGGAAGCTGATCACTCTCGACACCTACGATGGGAGCAACTGGCGACCCGCCATCCTCGCCTTCCATCCGCCCGGTAGGTGGGAGGACCCGGATCTCACCTACCGGGGCCCGACCCGACGCATCGATCAGGTCATTCGCATCGAGTCCCTCCGCCAGGACTTCTTGCCTGCTCTCTATTCACCTGTCGAGGTGGCATCGTCGAACGAGCTGGTGTCGTCCGGCCTCGAAGTGCGCGACGACGGTTCGCTGCGGGTGGCGGGGCGCACCTTCGAGGGCCTCACCTATCAGGTCGTGTCAGAGACCCCCGCGACCGACTACGACGCTCTGGCCAGTGTCGGAGGGCAGCTGAGCCCGATCTTCGAGGAGGCAGCCGCCGCGGGACAGTACCAGTCGCCGGCAATCGACATGGAGCCCTCCATTTCCGAGCGCCCCGACATCATCGCCGAGTACCTGACGTTGCCCGATGAGCTCGACCTCTCGATCGGGCGACTCGCTGCTCAGGTGACGGCATCCGGATCAACCCCATTCGAGCGGGCCCTTCTCCTGGAAGCCTTCTTCCGAGATGACGACCGCTTCACCTACAGCACCTCGGTCGAGACCGGCCACACCGCCCTGGATATGGCGGCGTGGCTCACCGACGAGGCCAGTCTCAACTTTCGCACCGGCTACTGCGAGCAGTTCGCCACCGCCATGGCGGTCATGGGGCGGATGGTGGGCCTCCCCACGCGCGCCGTCATCGGGTTCACCCCCGGCGAGAGGATCCCCCAGGCTGACGGCAGTGACCTGATCGTGGTGCGCCAGCGCAACGCTCACGCCTGGGTGGAAGTGTGGTTCGACAGCGAGGGGTGGGTCCGCTTCGATCCCACCCCACGGGGTGACGGCATCAACCCTCCGACCGTCACCGCCATCGGATTCGATCCTGCCGCCTTCACGCCACCGGCGCCCGCGCCTGGCTCACCGGAATTCGGCTTCGATGGGTTCGGCTTCCCCGACGACCTTCCCTTCTTGCCGGAACCCGGCCTCGCTCCCGGCGAGGTCGGACCGCTCGCCACCGACGAGACACCCTGGCCGTGGGTAGCCGTTGTCTCGGTGGCAATCGTCGCCGGAACCCTCCCCGCCCTGAAGGCGGTGCGTCGCCGGCGGCGCGTCAAGAGGGTCAGACAGGGCGACATCACCGCCGCCTGGGCAGAAATCGTGGATCGCCTCTCCGATCTGGGAGCGCCACCCACGCCCGGAGAGACCCCCCTCGAGTTTGCCTCGGCCCGAGGCTCGGGAGTCGTGCCCTTGGCCCACGCCTACTCGGCAGCCGTATACGGCGAGACACTACCGACCGACGCCGAGCTCCACTTCGACCGGGCCGAGCTGTGGTTGCGGGGCTTCTACGACGGCAGCCGGCGCACTCGGGCCGCTTTCAGCCCCCGGTCTCTCACCCGTCGCTGAAGCGAAGCAACCCCGGGTTGCACACGTCGCTCAGCGCTGTCTACAGCCCACAGAAGCCACCGATGCGGGGTGTCAGCCTGACGCCTGAGCCTCGTCGCGGATGTCGTCTTCCACGCGACGAAGCATCTCGAGGAAACGCTCGCGGTCGAGCTCGAAACGACTGACGTCTTCTTCGACGTCGCGGGCTATCTCGTCGATGGCGACGAAGAACGCCATCTGGCCGTTGCGAAGAGCGTCGAGCAACTCGCCGTCGTCATTGACGACCGAGAAGATAGACATGCCGTCGGTCACCAGCTTGACCGAGGCGAGATGGTCGTCGAAGTCGGCGTTGCGACGAAGATAGTCCCACGCCCGCCGGACTCGTTGTAGGGACATGCCGTTGTCCAGGAGGCTGCGTACCACCCGTAAGGCAACCAGATCCCGAAAGGAGTAGAGCCTCTTGACTCCGGGGCGTCCTCCGGTTCGCTGTACGGTCGGGCTGACCAGCCCGACCCGGTCCCAGTAGCGCAGTTGATGTGCTGTGCAGTTCGTCAAACGTGATGCCTGGTCGGCGGTGAATGCCTGCTCGGACAACGACCTTCTCCCAATGTGTATGGCGGGCCGAGACTGGAACCGGCACCGCGCTCCTAAAACAAACACTCCCGCCGGTGCGCATGGTCGACGTCGATGCGAACGACGGAAGTGAGGTCACTCTAGCGGCATGTATTCGACGCCGTCCGATCGGTCAGGAGGTGCGTTTCGCGCCCTTGCCAGGATCGGCGGGATCGTCGACGTCGCCCCACCCTCGTACCCGAACTGCCTGCACGAGTGCGGTGGCCGACACGACCATGACGGTAAAGCCGACCAGGGCCACCAAGGTCTGACTGGTAAAGAAGAAGACAACCGTGGCCAACCCCACCAACAGCCCGAGCAGAGGCAACCTCACACCAAAGCGACCAGCACGCTCGATGTTCTTGACGGCCCGGGCCAGTTCCGGGTCGTCTTCGTAGAACTGGCGCTCGATCTCGGCCAGGATCCGTTGCTCTCGGTCGTCGAGTGGCATGGCCCTCGTTCCTCGGCTGGGGGCCCGGGATAGACCCCACTGGTGAACAGTATACGAAGGTACGGGACTGTAGTGATGGGGTGATCGACCTGAGATTTGAGAGCTTTCACGGCGGTGGTCGATCGCGGCCGAGGAGCCTCACCGGCTCGATGCTGTGATCACCGAAGCGCTGCCGGACCGCCTGCACGGCGTCGGCCACCCGCCTCCACCCGTCGTCGTCGGTGGTCACGAGCTGGCGAGGCGCGTCGGCGTTTTGGAGCCCTCCGGCGGCGACCCCCACCAGGCGGACGGGGCGACCCAGGTCGAGCTCGGTGGCCAGCCGACGGGCAGCATGGTGGATGCCACGGGCACTGTCCAGCGGAGCAGGCCCGGTGGTCGAGCGGGTCACGGTCGTGAAGTCGGAGTAGCGAATCTTCACCGAGATGGTGCCGGCGACCACACCGGCCCGACGGAGCCGGGAGGCGAGGGCGTCGGCGTGGGCCAATAGCTCGGCGTCGATGACCGCCGCTCCGCACAGGTCAGTCCCGTAAGTCTGCTCGACCGAAAGGGACTTGGCGGTGCTCTCGGGCACCACCGGACGGGTATCCACCCCTGCCGCCAGAGCGGCGAGGTGACGACCATGGGCGGTCCCCAAGCGTCGCTCCAACACCGCAGGCGGCAGGGCGGCAACATCTCCCACCGTCTCGACCCCGAGAACTGCGAGGGCCGCTCGAGTTGCCTCTCCCACCCCCCACAGGGCCCCGACGGGCAGGGCGTGGAGAAACTGGAGCTGGATGGCGGCGGGCACATGCAACAACCCGTCGGGTTTGGCCGCCTCCGAGGCCAGCTTCGACAGGAACTTGTTGGATGCCACTCCCACCGAAGCCGGGAGATCGAGCTCGCGGCGGATGCGGTGACGGATCTCCTCGCCCACCGTGACGGGGCTCGGATGATGACGCCACAGACCGGAGACGTCCAAGAAGGCCTCGTCGAGCGAAAGGCCCTCCACCAGCGGAGTCACGACTCGAAAGATGGCGAAGACCCTTTCCGACATGGCGCGGTAGGCGGAGTGATCCGGTGGGATGACAACGAGGTCCGGGCACCGGCGCCGCGCCCCGGAGGTGGGCATGGCCGACTCCACCCCGAAGACCCGGGCTTCATAGCTGGCCGCCGCCACGACTCCTCGCGGCCCATCGCCGCCGACCACCACCGGCCTGCCCGCCAACTCGGGACGACGAAGGCGCTCCACCTCGACGAAAAAGGCGTCCATATCGACATGGAGGATGGGTTCGCACCAACGCACGGCTCCAGGGTATTGCGTCCGACGAGGATGCCGGGCCTATCCGAGCGATGCCAGGGTCGCCCACCCCCCCCGCCAACACCGACGGAGTCGAGAACTACGCTGCGGGGATGGCGGGACGTGTGCATCTGGTTCGACATGGGGAGGTCCACAACCCCGGGCACCTCGTGTACGCCGGGTTGCCCGGGTTCGGTCTCTCGGATCGAGGGGTCGAGGAGGCCCGCGCCACCGCGCGTTATCTGGGCCGACGACCCGTCGTGGGGGTGTGGTCTTCACCTCTGGAGAGAGCCTTGCGGACGGCGGAGGCGCTGGCCGCCCGTCTCGCCCTTCCCGTCCAGGTCGAAGACGACCTGCGGGAGTGGGGGCTCATGGATCGCTGGGGGGGCGTGTCGTGGGACCATCTGGCGGTGCGTTTCCCGGGCGAGCTCGAAGCGCTGCTCGCCCACCCCGAGGACTTGACGTTTGCTCCCGAGACTCTCACCGAGGTCGGTAGGCGGGTGGCTGATGTCATTGGCGACATGCATCGTCGACATCCGGATGGCGAGCTGGTGTTCGTATCCCACTCCGGACCCCTCAGGGCGGCCGCCCTGGTGTTGACCGGCCAACCTCTCGCCGACTTCTGGAACTCCGAGCCTCTCCACGGCTCTGTGACCACCTTGCGACCCGGCCCGCAGTGGAAGGAGGAGACGACCTGGGCTCCTCAGCTCGATCGACCTGCCGTGACCTGACGATCCCGAGTTGCCGGGGAAGTGCCGACGGGTGACACTTGGTACGTGACACCGGCCATGATCGCCGCCCTCCTCCTCGTCTTCGCCACCGCATCCTGGTCGGTGGCCATCGGGCTAGCGCCTCCCGGGAGCACCGGCCCCGGCACCGTGCTCATCGCCCTATCGCTGTGGACAGCCACCGTCACCTCGACGGCAGGAATGCTCGTAGCCCGGAGCAGATGGGCCCAGCGACTTGGCCTGGTCGTCACCGGGGCCCATGCACTCATGGCCATGCTTCGGCCGGTGGACGGTTGGTGGGTCGTAGCCCTAGGGCTATCGGCCGCCACTGCAGTGGCGTTGGCCGGACCATGGCTGGAGGGAGAAATGCGTATGCGGCCCTCGGCAGCCGGGCCCCCGGCTCGATCGGTCCTGGTGCCGTTGTTGCTCGTCGGCGCCCCGTTCTCCCTGGGCTTGGCCGGGGGCGGCGACCTACCCGCCACGATCGTGGGCGTGGGTGCCCTGGCC
>JBGTLA010000162.1:0-3583 GCA_041744375.1 Acidimicrobiia bacterium
CTCGGCCAGCAGGCGGGCGGCCGGTCCCGTCGCCCGTTGCGCACCGGCTGCCACCAGGGCGGCCCCGATCTCGAGGTCCGTCTCGGAGACCACCCCCGCCTCCAGCTTCTTGGTGGTGCCGCTGGTCCAGGTGGCGAAACGGTCCACCCACCCTTCGACGGTGAAGGCGTATCGGCCCATCTCCTCGACCACGAACGTGGCGGTCCAGCGGTCGTTGAGGAGCGGCTGCATCGTGGTCTTGTGCCACTCCGACTCGCCCCGCCGCTTGTGCTTGACGATGGCCGCCACGGCGTCGTGACCGTCGCCGAACACGTCGGCCGTCACCTCGACAGTGTCGCCCACCGTTCGTTTGACGGGAAAACGCCCGCCGTCGATGCGGGGAGCCACGTTCTCGATGACTACACGGCTGGTGGTGGCAGGGGTATCCATCAGGCGTCAACCTCGGGTCGGCATGCCCTCACCATAGGCAGAATCGGAGAAACGACACCCCCAACCCGCTCTGGCGCCAAAGGCGGGGGGTTGTCGGGTTGCGGTCAGCCGCCATCGGCGCGCAGCTTGCGCAGGACGAGCATGGAGCGGTAGCCGACGATGAAGGTGCCGTCGACGTCGAGGGGGTCGGCCAGGAATCCACCCCGGCCCGTGTCCAAGAGAACGTGCCAGCCGTCCCCCAGGCCGCCGGGCAGCTTCCAGTCGATCTCTTCGGGGCTGGCGTTGAGCACCATCAGGAACGAGTGGTCGACGACGGGGCGACCGCGCCGGTCGCGCTGGCCGATGGCGTCCCCGTTCAAGAACATGGCCAGTGACGCCTTGTGGCCGGTCTCCCAGTCCTCGTCGGTCATGGCGCTGCCGTCGGCTTTCAGCCACCCCACGTCGGGCACCCCCCGTATGCTCCGGCCGTGGAACCAGCGGCGGCGCCGGAAGGTGGGCGAGTCGGTGCGCAGGGCGACGAGTTTGGTGGTGAACTCCAACAACTCGGCGTCGTAGTCCTCCCAGTCCACCCAGGAGATCTCGTTGTCCTGGCAATAGGCGTTGTTGTTGCCCCCCTGGGAACGACCCAGCTCGTCGCCACCCAACAGCATCGGAACGCCCTGGGAGAGCATCAGTGTCGTGAGCAAGTTGCGCTGCTGGCGGTGGCGGCAGTCGACGACGTCGGGATCCCGGGAGGGGCCCTCCTCACCGCAGTTCCACGAGCGGTTGTGGTCGTCACCGTCGGCGTTGTCCTCGCCGTTGGCCTCGTTGTGCTTCTCGTTGTACGAAACGAGGTCGGCGAGGGTGAATCCGTCGTGAGCGGTGATGAAGTTGACGCTGGCGACGGGGGTGCGGCCGTTGGCCTGGTAGAGGTCGGAGCTGCCGGTGAGACGATACGCCATCTCCCCGAGCGTGGCGGGCTCGTTGCGCCAGAAGTCGCGCACGGTGTCGCGATATTGGCCGTTCCACTCCGACCACTGGATGGGAAAGTTACCCACCTGGTAGCCACCTTCGCCCACATCCCACGGCTCGGCGATGAGCTTGACCTGAGACAGGATCGGGTCCTGGTGGATGATGTCGAAGAACGTCGACAGCCGGTCGACCTCGTACAGCTCGCGGGCCAGCGTTGCCGCCAGGTCGAATCGGAACCCGTCGACGTGCATCTCGGTCACCCAGTAGCGCAGGGAGTCCATGATGAGCTGGAGGGTCTGGGGGTGACGCATGTTGAGGCTGTTGCCGGTGCCGGTGGTGTCGAAGTAGTAGCGCGGGTCCTCGGGTACCAGGCGGTAGTAGGCGGTGTTGTCGATGCCCTTGAACGACAGCATCGGACCCAGGTGGTTGCCTTCGGCCGTGTGGTTGTAGACCACGTCGAGGATCACCTCGATGCCGGCGTTGTGGAAGGCCTTGACCATCCCCTTGAACTCCGACACCTGCTCGCCTCCGGTCCCGGCCGAGGAGTAGTCGGCGTGGGGAGCGAAATACCCGATCGAGTTGTATCCCCAGTAGTTGACGAGACCGCGCTCGACCAGATGGTGGTCGTGCACGAAGTGATGCACGGGCAACAACTCGACGGCGGTGATGCCAAGCCGCTGGAAATGCTCGATGACGGCCGGGTGGGCCATGCCGGCGTAGGTGCCGCGCTGGGCGGGAGGCACGTCGGGGTGGAGGGCGGTGAAACCCTTGACATGGGCCTCGTAGATGACGGTGTCGTCCATCGAGATGTCGGGCCGGCGGTCGCCGTTCCAGTCGAAGAAGGGGTTGGCGACCACCGACTTGGCCATGTGGGGGCCGCTGTCGGTGAGGTCGGGCTGGTCGACGTCGTCCGCCAGGTAGGGAAAGCAGGAGGGGTCCCAGTCGATTCGCCCATCGATGGCTCTGGCGTAGGGGTCGACGAGTAGCTGCGAGGGGTTGCAGCGGTGGCCGTGCTCGGGTGCCCACGGCCCGTGCACTCGATAGCCGTAGCGCTGCCCGCTACCCACTCCCGGCAGATAGCCATGCCAGCAGTAGGCGTCTACCTCGTCGAGGGAGATCCTGGTCTCGGTGCCTTCCTCGTCGAAGAGGCACAGCTCCACGGCGTCGGCCACCTCCGAGAAGAGCGAGAAGTTGGTGCCTTCCCCGTCCCAGGAGGCACCGAGAGGGATGGGCCGGCCCGGCCACACCATCTGGGATTCGGTCCCGTTGTCAGGTGCGGCCATCGTCAGTGCCTGGTTGGGGGCGGTCGGAGGCGACCGCACGGTTGAAGATGTCCATCAGCTCTCGGGGGAAGGAATCATCGATTATGCCCTCGATCGAAGTGGGGAGGGCGCGACTCCAGTTGGGTCGGTGGGGGTCCGTGCCGGGGATGTTGGGCCGGTACTCGCTGAGGGTGGCGTCGTCGAGAGTGGCGCACACCATGCGTGAGGGCGCTTCGGCTAGACGACGGTGCACCGCCAGGACGACATCGGCCGGCGATGTCGTCTCGTCCACTTCGGGCAGGGCGGCGAGACGGGACCGTATCCGTTGGGTCGATTCCACATTTGGCTCCAGGTCGAGACGCTTCTGCTCGTCTAGGTCGGCGCCGGTCCACAAACCCGTAACGGTGGAGAGGTCGTGGGTGGTGACGGACGCCATCGAGAGCTCCGGCCATCGGCGGGGCTCTTCCTTCTCGAACCACCACAGCCGGTACGACAGCATTTTACGCCGCGCCAACTCCCGGCGGACTCCCGGCTCCACCGTTCCCAGGTCTTCGCCCACCACCACCGCTCCCGCCCGGTGGCTCTCGAGGGCGACGATGTCCAGCAGGTCTCCGGAGGGATAGCGCACGTAGGCACCTTGCGAGGGTCGCTCTCCCGCCGGGATCCAGAACAACCGGAACAGGCCCATGACATGGTCGATGCGGAGGCCCCCGCCGGCGGTCAGGCTCGTCCGTATGGTCTCGATGAACGGGTCGTAATGGGCGGCGCGTAGACGGTGGGGGATGAAGGGCGGCAGACCCCAGTTCTGGCCCTGGGTGTTGAACTCGTCGGGTGGGGCGCCCACGTCGACGGCGGTGGCCATCAGGTCCTGCCACGCCCAGGCGTCGGCTCCGCCGGGGTCGATGCCGATGGGGAGGTCCTGGACGAGGGCCACCGCCGTC
>JBGTLA010000163.1:0-5913 GCA_041744375.1 Acidimicrobiia bacterium
GCCCTCGACGACGCCACGGACCTCGTCACCGAGGCGGCCGCTTCCTCCGGACCCTGGGAGGTGGGGGGCATCTCCCTGGCCGTGGTGGCGATCGCTCGGGCCCATGGCCTCCTCACCGAGGTGCCGGCCGGCGCCACGGCCACCCAGAAGACCCTGGCCAGGCGAAGTGACGCCGATGAGGCCGTGTCCGGTGTCGACGACGTGCGCCTGGCCAGCCCCGTCCTCACCGACGCCGACTCCTACCAGGACACTCGCCGAGCTGCCCAGGCCCGGTCGGCGGCATCCGACAACAAGGGGAAGTCCGAGGTCGCCGACGACGAGTCCACCGATCAGCTGCTCCGTGTCAGCCAATCCCCCCGGGTGTACCTGCCGAACGGCCAGAGCGGGCCGTTGGTGGTGGGTGCCGTTCCCCGCGGCTTCTCCCGCTACGCCACCGACGGCCGGGCCGCCCTGGAGGAGGCGGCGGCGAGATGGCAGGTGGCCCAACGGCACGTCTCCGGCGAGCTCTTTCCTCTTTTTGCGGCCAACCAACGGCGCGGGCTCCGCTCCGGTTACGACCAGGGCGACGTGTCCCCCCACGCCGCCCTCTTCATAGGTGCGGGCCTCTACCAGCGCATGTACGAGCGGCGCGCCGCCCGGACGCGCCGCACCTACGCCGTCAGCCTCCTCGTCGACGCCTCGGCCTCGATGCTCATGTCCCGCCCGGATGCGTCCAACTCGCGGCCGTGGGGGATGTCGGCGGCACTGCTGGGGGCGTGGACGCTGGCCCGGTTGGCCGACGAGCTCCAGATCGATTTCGAGGTGGCGCTCTTCAACAAGGGTTTCGCGGCCCGCATCGACGATTCGGAGTGGTCCTACGGCCGTTCCCGCTCGGCCGCCACGGCCGGACTCCGCCAGACCCAGGGCACCGCCGCCGACCGGCTGACCACCACCACCAACCACTATCTCGTCAAGCCCTTCGACCGGCGCTGGCGGGAATCCGAAGACCTGCTCTCCGGGCTCTTCTGGACAGCGGCCGAGCCACGGGCGGCCGCCTCCGCCGCCCGCCGCCAACCCCGTGAGTCTCCCCCCGTGTCCATGTTCGAGAAGGCCTCCAACGTCGACGAGTTCAACCTCGCCCACGCCGCCGACCGGATGTCACGGTTCGGCGCCCAGGTGAGGGTGTTGGTTGTTCTGGCCGATGGCATGACGCGCGGCTCGGTGGAAGCCCTCCGTTCGGTGGTGACCAATCTCGAGGGGACAGGGACGACCGTGCTGGGAATAGGCATCGGCGACGACACCGTCGTCAACGCCTACCAGCGGGCCGAGGTCGTCGAACAACCGGATCAACTCACCCGGGCGATGGTGGACGGCACCCGGGCCGCCCTCCGTCGCAGCCTCGCCCTGTGGGGGATGGACACGTGGTGGCTGAGATCTTCGACCATGGCGAGAAAGGATGCTTCCTGATGGCTGAGAAGGTGAAGTTCGAGGATCCCAGTGGGCTCAGCCCACCGGTGGCGTTGGATCGCTTCGACCCTCCCGACGACCCCCAGCGGGCGGGCAAGATCCCCCATCCCGACCCCAATTACCTCGATTTGGGAATGCTGTTTCGCTTCGCCCAGGTGGAACAGGTCATCCGCACCCGCACCGACGGCTTCGTGCCCCTCCACGTGGCGGTGCGCGGCCATATGGGGACGGGCAAGGACTACGACATCGAGCAGTTCGCCGCTCTGTTGGGTCTCCCCTACTACCGCATCCCCCTCACGGGCGAGGTGCGCGACGTCACCCTCATCGGGTCCACGCAGCTGCACGGGGACGGCAAGGGCGGCACCGAATCGCGCTGGGAAGACGGCGACATCACACGGGCCCTGCGCGGACCGGCCCTCGTCAACCTCTCGGAGCTGAACGCAGCCGGAGCCGAGACCCTCTTCGCGCTCCACGGGCTGTTGGATCGGTACGCCGCCATCGACCTACCGACCGGGGAGACCATTCACCTTCGCCCCGACATCCGTCTGTTCGGCACCATGAACCCGACCGATCTACGTGACTATGCCGGCACCCAAACACTGAACAAGGCTTTCGCCGACCGGTGGGTCATCTGGGAGAAGGGTTTTCCCACCGAAGACCAGGTGTCTGAGATGCTCAGCCTCAGGTACACCAACCTGCATGCCGACTACGTGGATGCCATCGCCCGGCTCTCGGTCGAGGTGAACGCCTCGTTCGATGCCCCGGATGCCGGGACGCGGGTGGAGACTCCGCTGTCGTTGCGTTCGATATTGGACCGGATCCCCACCGGGCTCTTGGTCCACGCCCAGGCCGATGACCCGCTGCGACGGGCCTGGGAGGAGTTCGTCCTGCCCCACGTCGACCGCTACGACCGCGACCACTACGAGACCGTGTGGAACGCCGTGGTACGACGCGGACCGAGCCGCAAGCCGTTCGGACGCTGAAACACCCAGCGGGTACCGTCAGGGGCATGCGCACCTACGATCTCGGCGACGCCGACCTGGACACCCGCGTCCGCCAGTTGGTGGCCGATGCCTCCGAGAACGAGAACGCCGACCTGGTGGCGGAGGTCATCACCACTGCCCTCAAGCTGCATCGCGACCAACCCAGCCGCGGAGACCTCCGTCTGGTCAACACTGCGCTCAAAGAGATGCGCTACTCGATGCTGGTGTTCTCCCGTCACGACGAGCCGAAGGTGACGATCTACGGTTCGGCGCGCTCGACGCCCGCCGACCCCAACTACCGGCTGTCAGAGGAGTTCGCCCGCATCATGGTCGAACGGGAGTGGGGGGTGATCACGGGAGCAGGACCGGGAGTGATGGAGGCAGGCAACAAGGGAGCGGGGCCCGAGAATTCCTATGGGGTCAACATCCGGTTGCCGTTCGAGGCCAACGCCAACAAGTACCTCAGGCCGGAACGGACGGTCAACTTCAAGTACTTCTTCACTCGCAAACTCGGCTTCGTCAAGGAGTCGCATGCCTTTGCCATCTTCCCCGGGGGGTTCGGCACCCTCGACGAGATGTTCGAGCTCCTCACCCTCGTCCAGACCGGCAAATCCGACGTCCATCCCATCATCCTCCTGGAGACGGAAGGCTCCGGTTACTGGAGCAGGTTCATGCCGTTCATTGAAGAGGTGCTGGTGGGGGAAGGCTTCATCGCCCCCTACGACCTCAACCTGTTCTCGGTCACGAGCGACCCGGTGGCGGCAGCCGACGAGATGTGCCACTTCTACGCCAACTACCACTCCCAACGGTACGTGGGCGGTGTGCTGTATCTGCGCATGGCCGTGCCCCCCGATCCGGAGACACTGGCGAGGCTGAACACCGAGTTCGCCGACATCATCGTGGATCAACCACTCGAAGTGGTCGACCCCAGCCCGGCCGAGGTGGCCGACGAAGACGTGTTGGACCTCGCCCGGGTGTCGTTCCGCTTCAACCGGCGTGGGTTCGGCCGCTTGCGGGCCCTCATCGACGAGCTGAATGACCTCGTCATCACCCCCACCGCCGTACATCCGCCGTCGCCCATGGGAGAAGAACAAGCCGAACGCCCGTGGTGACATCGCCGCCATCAAACCTCTCGTTCGACTACTTTCAGAGGTGAGGTGACCATGACGAATACGACTCTCCCCGCCGGAGCCGACGATCCGGTACTGGCTCCCCCCGGCGATCCGTCGCACTACACGTCGAAGGGGCGCGTCAAGAGCAAGGTGTACGAACGGGAGCTGGCCCGGCTCCAAGAGGAGCTGGTCAAGCTCCAGTACTGGATCCAATCCCAGGGGCTCAAGGTGCTCGTCATCTTCGAGGGGCGGGGCTCGGCCGGCAAGGGGGGTGTCATCAAGCGGATCACCGAGCGCACCAGTCCCCGCATCGTCCGGGTGGTGGCTCTGCCCAAACCCACCGAACGCGAGCAAACGCAGTGGTACTTCCAGCGTTATGTCGAGCACCTTCCCGCCGCCGGGGAGATGGTTCTGTTCGATCGCAGCTGGTACAACCGCTCGAACGTGGACTGGGTCATGGGTTTTTGCACCGAGGAGGAGCATCGCGAGTTCCTCCGTTCCTGCCCCGAGTTCGAGCGGATGCTGGTCCGGTCGGGCATCGTGCTCTTGAAGTATTGGTTCTCGGTCAGCTTCGAGGAACAGCACCGACGTTTCGAGTCGCGCAATGAAGAGCCCCTCAAGCGGTGGAAGCTGTCGGACATGGACCTCGCCGAGCACGAGCAGTACGTGCGCTACTCGATGGCCAAGGACACGACTTTTCAGTACACCGACATAAAGCAGGCCCCCTGGTTCGTCGTGCCCTCCGACGACAAGCGATCGGCTCGCCTCAACTGCATCGCCCACCTCCTCGATCAGTTCGATTACAAGGACATGGTTCCCGATCCGGTCGATCTGCCCGGCCGGCGTGACATACCCTATGTCCGGCCCCCCATGAGCGAACAGACGTTCGTGACTGCCCGGTGGTGACGGGGGCCCTATGGGTACATCTCTCGGATTCGCACTAGACTGGGCAGGTGCGTGAGATCCTTTCCGACCTGGTAGCCGAACAGCAGTTCCTCGATCAATCGCTCCAGCGCATTCCCATCAAGCACTGGGATCGATCCACACCTTCCCAGGGATGGACGGTACGCGACACCATCAGCCATCTCGCCGATTTCGCGGAGTTGGCCGCCGATTCACTGGCGGGCGGCAACAAGGTGATGGAATGGCGGACGGCCACCGACCTCGATCAGCTCCGCCAGCGCGCCATCGCCAAGGGTCGGGGAATGCGACCCCAAGACGTCATCGAGTGGTGGCGGGGGGGCCGGGCCCGAGTGGTGGAACCGCTCTCGCACATGTCCGGCGACGACCGAGTGGAATGGATTCAGGGCAGCATGAGCGCCCGCACCTTCGCCACCTTCCGCCTCATGGAGACTTGGGCCCATGGCCTCGACATCTACCAGGCACTGGGCGTCGACGTGGAGGACACCCCCCGCATCCGCCATGTCTGCTGGTTGGGCTGGAAGACTCTGCCCTACGCCTTCAAGGCCGCCGGGCTCGATTACACCCCCATCCGGGTGGAGGTCATCGGTCCCGGTTACGCCAAATGGGTGTACGGGCCCGAAGACGCCGAGGACGTGATCAAGGGTTCCGCCTCCGATTGGGCTCGGGTCGTGGTGCGGCGCCCCTCCGGAGACGTCCGTCTCAAGGTCGCCGGTGAATCGGCTGCCCGGGCCATCGAGGTCGCCCAGGCCTATCTGTGACTAGAGGCCTATCTGTGACTAGAGGCCTATTTGTGACTAGAGGCCTGTCTGTGACCAGAGGAGCCGACGGGTCCGGGCCCCCTTTCCCCCGGTGAGCGCCCTTCCCGCCCTGGTGGGGATGGTGCACCTGGCTCCCCTGCCCGGTTCTCCCCGCTTCGGCGGATCGATGCCCCCTGTCGTGGAAGACGCGGTGCAACGCGCCGCCACTCTCGCCGCGGCCGGATTCGGCGCCCTGATCGTCGAGAACTTCGGCGATGTGCCTTTCCATGCCGACATCGTGCCCCCCGAGACGGTGGCGGCGATGACGCGGTGCGTGGACGCAGTGGTGCGGGCCGTGTCGATACCCGTCGGTGTCAATGTCCTGCGCAACGATGGCCTGGCCGCGGTGGCGATCGCCGCCTGCACCGGCGGCGCTCTCGTGCGCGTCAACGTCCTGACAGGCACCATGTTCACCGACCAGGGCACCATCGTCGGTCGGGCGGCCGAATTGATCCGGTCCCGCCGGCGCCTCGCCCCCGACGTGGAGGTCTGGGCAGACGTATTCGTCAAACACGCCACCCCGCCGGCCGGGCTGACATTGGAACAAGCGGCCCTCGACACGTGGGAGCGCGGCTGTGCCGACGCTCTCATCGTCTCCGGTCCCGGGACGGGCCACGCCCCCGACATGGACCGCTTCGCCCGCATCCGGGC
>JBGTLA010000164.1:0-51514 GCA_041744375.1 Acidimicrobiia bacterium
GGCCAAACCCCAACCCCGCCCCGTCGGCGACCCACACGTCACAACCATCGGCTCCTCTCCACGGCGCCGCCGCCACCATCGCCTCCACCACCCCCCGCTCCACCCCCAACCCCCACGACACCACCCCACACAACCCACTCATCGAGAACACTGATCGTTAGGGTGCGGCGGATGCAGGTGGTCGACGAGCCGACACGCACATTTCAGGTATATGGGCTCACCCTGGCGAGCCCTTTCGACCTCTCGCCGTTTCTGCCCGTGGCAGAAGGAAGTACCTCGACCGATGTCAGCTTCGCCTGTTCGACCGACCCGCCTGCCGACCTGAGACTGGGGCCGGGACGACTGGTTTTTGATCGTGACACGATCACGATAAGCCGCCACGACAGCTGGGACGTGGTTTCCTTCGGCGAGAGCACGACTCACTACATCGGTGGCGATGCAATCACCTGTCACCTGCGTCAACCCGATCATGCCTTCCTCGTGCCCATCCAGTTGCTCGGCATGGTGCTGGCAGTGTGGCTCGAGGCTCACGGTCGGCTCGTTCTGCACGCCTCGGGCGTCGACATCGGAGGTGATGGCGTAGCGTTCCTGGCCGGCCCGGAGGCTGGTAAGACCTCTCTCGCCGCCGCCTTTACGGGCATGGGCGACGCCTTGGTCACTGAGGACTTGGCGGCCGTGTCGACCGATGCCGGTTTCGCCCTCGCTTCGGGGTATCCCATGGTGCGGATGTGGCCGGAGACAGTTCGACATTTCACGGGTGAGACCGAGGGCTTCGACATCTATCACCCGGCGTTCGACAAGGTGTGGGTTCCGGTCGGCCGATTGGGGAGGTTTGCCGACGGGTCGGTGCCGTTGCGGCGCATCTATGTTCCGAGACGCGTGGGCGAGGGTGGCATCTCGGTCGGCGAGGTCGCCTACCTCGACGCCGTCAAGGCCATCTTGTCGGGGTCTTTCCTCGCCGACATGATCGAACCGGCCAGCGACGTGGCTCGGCGGTTCCAGCGAGTCGGCGATCTGGTGAGTGGGGTGCCCGTCCGGACGTTGACTTTCCCGCCGGGGCTGGAACGACTCTCCGACGTACGCGCCGCAGTACTCGACGACCTCTCTGATTGAGGGTGTCACACGAGCCGACCGCGGAGGGAGCCGATGGGCTGATCGAAGGGGATGAACTCTGTGGCGATGTCGGGTCGATCGTTGAGAGGTGAGCCGTCACGCTCCACCCAAGCATGAAAGGCGGGGGTCGAGTCCTTTCCCGGTGGCCGGACCCCGAAGAGGATCTCAGAAGCGAGGCCCTCGCGTCCCAGCAGCCACCACAGGGTGAGTGATCGCTCCAGGCAGTTACCGCGGTAGGGGTGTCGGTCGACGACGACCGCAACCAGATCACACACATGATCGGCTCGGGTGGGTCGGGTCGACGCAGGCGGGAAGTGGGTGGAAAGGCGGGCTTGAATCGAAGCGAGTCGGAATAGCCGCAACGCAAGAGCGATCAGAGGGAGCCCCACGGCCGCCCGGGCGACTACGGCCCGATCTTCCCAGGAGAGCCGACGCAGGATTGTGAGGCGAGATCGCAGAGACATGGGGTCCGTTGGGAGGGTCGGGTGGCCGAGTCTGTCTGGATAGGACAGGTCGGATGGTAGGTTCGCGCTATGACGCCTCCATCATCGGCGGACGCCCGCCCCTTGTTGAGGACTCGCTGGATGGGGAGGCTTCCCTACGCCGAAGCGTGGGACTTGCAGCGAGGTTTTCACGACGGTCGGGTGCGAGGCCGAACCCATGACGACTACCTGCTATTGGTGGAGCACCCGCCCGCCTTCACCATCGGCCGCAACGGCAACGGAGCCAACCTGTTGGCCGATCGCCAGACCGTTATCGGTGCGGGTGCCGAGGTGTTCGAGGTGGACCGCGGCGGTGATGTCACCTTCCATGGCCCGGGCCAACTCGTGGGATATCCCATCATCCGCCTGGAAGACACCAAGCGCATCGTTCCCTATGTGCGATCTCTGGAGCAGGTGTTGATCGGGGTTCTTTCGGACTTCGGGGTGGAGGGATGGTCCGAAGATGGGCTCACCGGGGTGTGGACGGAACGGGGGAAAGTAGCGGCGATCGGAGTGCGGGTGTCTCGCCAGGTGACCATGCACGGGTTCGCCCTCAACCTCGACCCGGACATGTCCTACTTCCACATGATGAACCCGTGCGGTATCTCCGACCGGCCCGTAACGTCGTTGTCCCAGCTCCTGGGTCGGCGCGTGACCCTGGAGGAGGCGGTCGATTCGATCATCCCGGCCTTCGCCACCGAGCTCGGATACGACGAAGTCGAGTCACAGAATGCGGCTTTCACCCCCCGCCAGGCCCGCCGCCCGGCCGAGCACGAAGTCGACCGTCTCTTGGCGGCCGGCACCTTCACACCCGAGGAGCGCCAGGCCGAGCCGGTGCTCATCGGCGGGAGACTCCCCGGCGAACCGGCCCGGCCGGAATGGATGCGGGTCCGGGCGCGGATGGACGGCGACTACCTGGAGCTCAAGAAGCTCATGCGCGGGCTCTCTCTCAACACGGTGTGCGAGGAGGCCAACTGCCCCAACATCTACGAGTGCTGGGGTATGGGGACCGCCACCCTCATGATTCTCGGCGACACCTGCACCCGGGCTTGCTCGTTCTGCAACGTCAACACCGGCAAGCCGACGGAGTTCGATGTCCTCGAGCCGTTCCGGGCCGCCGAGGCGATCGCCACGATGGGTTTGTCCCACGCCGTCATAACCAGCGTCAATCGTGACGATCTCGCCGACGGAGGTGCCGGCATCTTCGCCCACACCATCACCGAGACCCGGCGTCGCTCACCCGGAACGGACATCGAGGTCCTCATCCCCGACTTCAAGGGCGACCAGGAAGCCCTCAAGACATTGATGGAGGCCCGCCCCGACGTCCTCAACCACAACACCGAGACCGTGATCCGCCTCCAGCGGGACATCCGCACGGGGGCCAACTACGGCCGCTCGCTGGCACTGCTGTGGCGGGCGAGACAGCTCAACCCCGACGGCCTCACCAAGTCGGGCCTCATCGTGGGAATGGGAGAGACGGAAGGAGAGGTGCTCGGCGCCCTGGCCGACCTGCGCACCGTGGGCGTCGACATCGTCACCATCGGCCAGTACCTGCGACCGACGGCCCGGCACCGCCCCATCCACCGCTACGTCCACCCCGACGAGTTCGCTCGTTACCGGTCCCACGGCGAATCCATCGGCATTCCCCACGTCGAGTCGGGCCCTCTCGTCCGCTCCAGCTACCACGCCCAAGACAGCGTTTTTATGACCGAATCGGGGCGGAAACCGCACCGGCTTGTCCCGGAAAACGCCGTATCAGGTTCGGAACAAGGCGATCGCTAGCCACACCCCCCCGGCTAAGAGAATGACCATCGCCACGATCGCCGAGAGGATGAGCAGCCAACGGGTCGACATCGGACGTCACGGTAACGCCGAGAGGTTTCGGGCATGACATCGCACCAATTCGACTTCGCCGGCCGGATCGAGCGCGCCCGCGCACGATTGGGGGCTCAGGGTCTCGACGGGCTTCTCCTGTCATTGGGATCCGATCTGCCGTATCTGACGGGTTATGAGGCCATGCCGCTGGAACGGCTGACGATGTACGTGCTCACGCTTGACGAGTCGGTGCTGTTGGTACCCGCACTGGAAGCGGCCCGGGTCGGTCCCGGGCCGTTTGACTTGCAGGCATGGCAGGAGACGGACGACCCGATAGGCATCGTATCGTCGATTGTGACCGGAGCCGGGCGTTTGGGTATCGGCGATCAGACGTGGGCCTCGTTCCTACTTCGGCTCCAAGACCGACTGGCCAATACCGCCTTCGTCTCGGCGACACCGACCATGTCCGAGCTGAGGGTGGTGAAGGAGCCAGCCGAGATCGACCTGCTCCGTCGGGCTGCCCACGCCACCGACAGAGTGGCGGCCCGGCTGGCCGACACAGCCATGGCCGGGATGACCGAGCGGCAATTGTCCCACATGGTGGCTCGATGGACCGTAGAGGAGGGCCACGACGTCGACACCTTCAAGATCGTGGCTTCCGGTCCCAACGGGGCCTCACCCCACCACGAGCCCACCGACCGCCCCATCGAGGTGGGCGACATGGTGGTGATCGACTTCGGGGGGAAGGTCGGTGGCTACTGCTCGGACATGACCCGCATGTTCGTCGCCGGCAAACCGACGGACCGCCACACCGAAGTGCACGAGGTAGCGCGAACCGCTCAGGCGGCGGCAGTTGAGGCAGTCCGCCCGGGTGTGCCGCTGAGCGACATCGACGGCGCCGCCCGCAGTGTCATCGACGACGCCGGTTATGGCGATCACTTCATCCATCGGACCGGTCACGGCATCGGCCTCGATGTCCATGAAGAGCCTTACGTGATCGAGACCAATCCCCAGCCGGCCGAGACGGGGATGACGTTCTCGATCGAGCCGGGCATCTACCTGCCCGGTGAGTTCGGTGTTCGCATCGAGGACATCGTCGTGGTCACCGAAGACGGGGTCGAGCGATTGAACCAGGCCGACCGTTCATTGGTCGTGGTGGGCTGATCGGCTTTGGGCGGTGAGCGTCGCTGGGCGCTGGCTGCAACCCCGGGTTGCTCCGGGCTGATCGGCTTCGGGCGGTGAGCGTCGCTGGGCGGTGGCTGCAACCCCGGGTTGCTCCGGGCGGCGCCGGTCGGGAGCGGTCAGGGGACCGTGATGACGTAAGTGACGGTTTGGGTGACGTCACCCGCCCAGCGCCAGGTGGCTCTCAAGGTATGGGTGCCGCGGGTGAGCGCCGGGGGGCGAGTTTTCCACAGCCTGGTGGCCGGAGACCGTTCGGCATCCAGCCCCAAGGCGTCGGCTGGGATCTCCTGGCCGTTCCAGGTGAAGGCGACGCTCGTGCTCGGGGCCGTGAAGGTGGCTTCCTCCCCCGGGAGATAAGGCGTCACCTGGTACCACCCTTCCACCACCTCGAGTCGCACGCCGGGCGGCAAGGAGACTCGGCCGGTGCAGGCACCGCTGTCCTTGGTGCACGACAAACCCGAGCGCATCGACAGGTGGTTGAGTTGCGGTGAGAGACCGAACGCCCTCACCAGGAAGCTGGCCATCTGGGCACGGGTCACGGTCTCTCGGGGGCAGAACGAGGTGTTGGAGGGAGGGTTGCATCCGCGGGTGATGTCGGCTTGGGCGAGGGCGTCGATGTCAACGGCGTGGATGGAGCCGTCGGTATCGTCGAAGTACGTCCGCTCGGTCGCCGGCAGGTCGAGAGCTCGCACCAGGAGACTCGCCATCTGTTGGCGGGTCACCGGGAGAAGCGGGCAGTAGGAGGTGTTGGCGGGGGGGTTGCATCCGAGGGTGATGCCGGCCTCGGCGAGGTCGTCGATGTCGTGGGCGTGGATCGACCCGGCGGTGTCTTCGAAGAAGGATGTGGGCGACCGGGGCAACCCCAGAGCCCGCACCAGGAAGCTCGCCATCTCCTGGCGGGTCACCGCCCGGTCGGGGCAGAACCGGTCGTCGGCGGGCGGGTTGCAGCCGCGGGTGATGCCGGAGGCGGCCAGGCCATTGATGTCAGGCTCGTGGATCGAGCCGTTGTCGTCGACGAAGACGCCCTGGCCGTTGGGTGCGGCTCCGATGGCGGTGGCGGTCCAAACCCCCGCCACCAGCACACTGGCGGCGACTGCTGCGACGAGAGCATGGCCCATCAGCCCAGTTCCATCGATGCCAGCACGGCGTTGACCTCAGGCACCACGTCGGCACGGTCGAGATGGCTCGCGACCACCACATACAGACAGAAGGCGCGGGCGCCGACATGGAAGAAGCGCTGCAGACCCGACTGGCCGGGGACTCCATGTTGCAGCGCGTCCCGATGAAAGTCCGAAGCTGCGAGACGGGGAACGCCGGTGTGGGAGAAGAGAGCGGCATCGGCTGAGGTGGGGTCGTGTTCGAACAAGACTACGAACACGTCGCCGACGCGCATCGACTCGACCACATCGGCCCCGAAGTCGGCGCGTTCGGGCGGAAGAGGGAAGTTGGCGAGATGAGCGACTGCCGGCCACTCGCCAACCGCCGAGGCTTCAACCCCGACACCAGCACCACGCCGTATCGCGCCCTCCCAGCCCGGGGGCAGGTCGACATCGACACCGTGTCCACTCAAGCGCATCAGGCCACCACCAGGCCGATCGCGCCCATCAGCACCAGGATCGACGCCACCAGGCGCGCCACCGGCGATGACCATGCTGCCATGCGCCGATTAAACGCCGTCAGCCGACTGGGTCGGTCGATCCAACCTGCTGCCACCGGTGGCACCGTCCTCCCGATTCCGAAGGCCAGGCCGATGAGTCCCCCCGCCAGGGAAGAACCGGACAGGGCCGCGACGAGAATCGTGGCCCACACGCCCCAAGTGACCACAAAGGTGGCCACGCCGAGTCCCAGTTGGGCACCGAAGCCCACTCCGTAGACCCAGCCCCGGTAGCGGCCGATCCAGTCCTCGTTGACCTGACGCCGTGGTCCCGGCGGTCGGATTCGGGCGAGGTCGGCAACCCCTGCGACCACCACCACGGCCATCATCGCCCACCACCGCCACGCCCCGTCACTGAGATGCGAACCGACCCAACCGAGAACCGCACCCGCCGTAGCGGCGGAAGCGACGGCTCCGACGGCGAACGAGGCGGCGGTGCCGCCCCAGCGGTTTTGGCGGGCCCGCTCACCGAGCGGGTGGATGCTCGACAGCATCGACTCTCCTCATGGCGACCAGTGCGAACGCAGAGCGGCGAGCAGGGCCACCAGGGCACCGAAGGCGATCACGTCTCCTCCGGGTCATGGGGGTTGCGGTACAGCGACGGGTCTCCCGGTTCCAGGCCGGCAGCAGCAAGCCGTTGGCCGGTTCGTTCCGCTCGCCGACTTTTCGACGCCTCGGTCAAGCCGGCATCAGCCATGGCCTGTTCCATCAGAGCGCGTACGTGGTCCCATGATCCAGCCGCTCCCTCGCCGATGAGGGCTCCCGACGACGCCTCCACCAAGACGAAGTAGGGCGACACCGGCACACCGAAGCCGTCCCAGGCCTCAGACGACATGACCGTCGTCACCCCTGGGGGCGCCACCGAGGCGAGGGCGGTGGGGCTCTCTTCATGGGCCCCTTTGGTCACGGCCACCGGGCGGACACGGTGTCCGGTCAGCTCGATGCCTTCGGCCAAGGCTTCCCAGAAGGGCCGGCAGGTGGAACAGCCGGTGGACAAGAAAGCCAAGAGGACGAGCCCGCGGCTGGAGCGCAGCGCCACGGTGACCGTGTCGCCGCTGGGATCGACTCCAGCGACCGAGTCGGGAATGGATTGGCGCCGCCGCGGGCTGATGTGGAGCCCGGTGTCGTGGGCGTCTCCGGAGCCGCCTCCGTCGAGGGCATGGAGCCTTCGGAGGATGTCGGCGTGGGATCGGAGCAAGCCGGCCACGAGTACCACGAGGAGGACGATCACCACCCCCTGGAGGATCACCAACGCCGTCACGTCAGCTTCCCCCACACCACCGGGCGGTCGCCACCCGACCCGAACTGGAAGGTGGTGGTGGCCGCCCCTGACGTGAGGGCGTTGCGCAGGTGCCAGGTACCGTCCTGGAACCAGCCCGGCCGCTCGACTCCCGACCCCGACCAATCGCCGGCCACCGGGAACCCTCCTGGCCCGAACTCGAATGTGTTGTCGGGGCTGCCACCTCCCAGCGTTGTCTTGATCATCCAGGTGGTCCCCCGCACCATGCCCGGCAGGCTCACCCCCGCATCGGTCCAGCGTCCCACGACGGGAGTGTCGCCCGGTTGGCCGAAGACGAATTCGAGGTCGGGTGCCCCCGTCGAGTTCGAGTTGCGCAGCAACCAGCGGTTCTCCCTCACCACCCCGGGAGTGGCGACCCCGTCTCCGTTCCAGTCGCCGACGACGGGGATGTCGCCTGCCTGCCCGAATCGGAACACGAGATCCGGGCGGCCGGTCCCTTCCACCTGGCGGACGTGCCACACCAGGGCTGTGTCGCCGGCCGCGCCCCTTCGCGTGCCGCGCACCATGGCGGAGGTGGCGACACCTGATCCCGACCAGTCGGCCATGAGCGGAACGTCGCCGACTTGTCCATAGTCGTACGAAGCGGCGGCAACTCCGGTCGTCAAGGCGTTACGCAACGACCACGTCGCCCCCGACACCACGGCCGGCCGAGCTGGATACTCCCGGTTCGGGTGCAGGCAGGATGCATCGTGGTACCAGGTCGACTGGCTCACCGCGTTGGTGCGGGTGCAAGAGGAGTCCCACTCCCACGGTGCCACACAAGTCACGACCCGGCACACGATCGGCCCCACGCAGGCGATGTCCTGGTTGCACTGCCCGTAGCGGAAGCGGGTGCAGCAGGTCTTCCAGTTGGAACAGTTGCCGTTGGCGCAACTGCAGCTGCAGCTCACGCACTCGGGGCCGCACGTTCCCGATCCGCCGCAGCCGCAACTCCCACAGCTCGACGAGTTGCAGTCCAAGTAGAAGCGGTCGGCACCGTTGCAGTGGTCGGGGCCCGAGCCCGGGTAGGAGGCGCGCCACCAGCCGGCGATCAACGATCCCGGGGGACAGGTGTTCACACCCGACATGGTGCAGCAGAACTCCGTCCAGCCCCCATCGCGACAGCGTGAACCAGAGGCACAACTGGAGGGGCTTTGGATCACCGCCGAGTAGGCGCTGCCCGGCCGGAGCACGTAGGTGGCGGGGGCGGCGACCAGAGCCGTTCCGACCATCGCTGCCCGTCGTAGGAAACCCCGCCGACTCGTCCGGCTCTCCATGAGACGAGATCCGGCATCCACCAACCTGCGGCTCATGGAGTTCGCCCCGCTTGCAGGGTGGCCGGGAGCTCGGCCAAGAGCAGGTAGACAACCGCCACACCGACTGCCACGTACCCGAGATAGGGGAGGCCCCACAGGGGCTGGTCGGCAAGCACGTCCACCGGTACCCGACCGGTCACCACGATTCCGGCGGCGGCTGCCGCCGATACGAGGTTGAAGACGACGTGACCCAGGGTGGGCGGGGTGTCGGCCTTGCCGAAACACCCGCACGAGGCAAGGGGAAGTCGGCGCCACAACGCATAAGCCACGAAGCCGGCGAAACCGGAATACACCAGGACGACCGCACCGGCCGCCCAGGCGCCCACCACGAGGCCGGCTGCCGCGGCCGTGATCTCGGCGAATCCCAAGGTGAAGACAGCCCACCGTCCGGCCGGAAGTCCGGCGGCTTTGAGGGCGCCACGCGTCGGAGCGGGATCGACCAGTTTCATCCCCCCACTCACCATGAGCAGCGCCGCGGCGATGAAGAACCATCCCTCGAGCACGGGGTCAGCGTAGCGGTCCCTTCTCTCCCGCCAGCCGCCATCGGCGATACGATGAGATCGTGGACGAGACCGCTGGCCTCGGCGCCGCCCGGTCCAAGTTCCAGGCTGCCGAGGTGGCCTGGCTGGTGACCGTGCGTGCGGACGGGCAGCCCCAAGCTTCGCCGGTGTGGGTGATGTGGGACGAAGGAGGGTTGTTGCTGTACTCGCAGCCTCAGGCCCCCAAGTTGGTCAACATCGAGACCAACCCCAAGGTGTGCCTCCACCTCGACGGCGGTGTCGCCGACGGAACCACGGTCATCGTCGAAGGAGAGGCGCGGCCCTCAGACGATGGTCCCGCGGACCATCACCCCGGCTTCATCGCAAAGTACGCCGGACCGATCGAGCGGCTGGGTTGGACGCCGGCATCTTTTGCGTCCGACTACTCCGTTCCGGTGCGGGTGGCGCCGCTACGGCTCAGGGCGTGGTGACGGTCAGCGTGTCGTTGTCCGAATGAGCGCCAGCACGTCGTCGATCAATCCGGTCCGGGCGGCGATGAATCCGGGCATGAGGGTTTGTGGCTGGTTGAACACGACGGGCTTCCCCGCGGGATCGACGGTGACCCCTCCGGCGGCGTGAACGATGGCGGCGCCGCCGGCGACGTCCCATTCGTTCTTCGGCACCAGTGTCCAGGTGGCGTCGGCCATCCCCGCTCCCACCATCGCCAGTTTGAGGGCAACCGATCCCATGTTGCGGATGGCCACCGGTGTCGCGAAGAAAGGTTCCCACTCACCTCTCTTGACCTCACTGCGGCTGGCGAGGACCAGCGCTCCTTGGATGCCGCAGGAGGGTCGGGCCGGCTCGCATCCTTCGGTGGTCACTCCCTGACCCACCGCTCCCACCACCCGCAACCCACGGGCCGGTGCCGCCACCCCGCCCGCCACGGGACGGCCTCTGTCGACGTAACCGACGGAGACGCACCACTCGGGGATTCCGTCGACGAACTCGCGGGTGCCGTCGAGAGGGTCGACGACCCAGACACGTTCGGTTGCGAGACGCTGGGGGTCGTCGACCGTCTCCTCCGACAACCAGCCTTCACCCGGGCGGGGAAGAGTTCGCCTGAGCACGGCGTCCACAGCGAGGTCGGCGGCGGTCACCGGATCGCCACCGTCCTTTCGCTCTTCGCGTATGCGGCCCTGATCGAAGGGCTCGAGGGCGGTGACGGCCGCGTCGAGGGCGTCGCTGATGCGACCGACGATGTCTGTCACATCGGCCACGCTATCGGGATGACGATGAGGAGAGTGGCGACGACCATGATGGTGAGGGGGGCTCCCAGGCGGGCGTAGTCGCCGAAGCGGTAGCCGCCCGGCCCGTAGACCATGGTGTTGGTCTGGTAGCCGATGGGGGTGAGGAAGTCGACGGAAGCCGACACTGCGATGGCGACCGCGAACCCGCGCGGGTCCAGTTCGGCTTGTTGGGCGGTGGCCACGGCGATGGGGAACATCAGCAGTGCCGCCGCGTTGTTGGTGATCAGTCCGGTCAGGATGACCGTGGCGACGATGATGCCCGCCAGGATCCCCACCGAGCCGAAGACGGCCAGGGCCCCGACGATGCCGGAGGCGACGACATCGGCCAAGCCCGACTCCGACACGGCGTTCGCCAGCCCGAAAGCGGCGGCTATCAGCACTATCACGTCCAATTCCACCGCCGACCGAGCTTCCCCCGGCGTGAGGACCCGTCCTCCCAACAAGACGATGGCGCCCAAGAGGCTGGCCTGGAGGATGGGAATCACGCCCGTCGAGGCCAACCCGATGATCCCGGCAGTGACCAGGGCGACGAGCAGGGCCTTGGGCCCGTTGACGTTGGGCGAGGCTCCCGGCTGTGAGACGATCAGGAAGTCGGATCGGTCACTCCAGCGAGCGTGGAAGCCGGCGTCGGAGAGGATGAGCATCGTGTCTCCCACCCTCAAATCCACCTCGCCCAGCTTGGCGTCGACCCGCTGACCGGCCCGGTGGATCGCCATCACCACGCCTTGGTACTGGCTTCGGAAGTTGGCCGCCTTGAGGGTGGTTCCCACCAGGGGAGACGAAGCCCCGATGACGGCCTCGAAGTAGCGGGCCGACACCGTGTCGAGGTCGAGGAGATGCTCGGTGGCCTCCGGGGTGAGGCCGCGTATGGCGGGTAGGTCGACAACGTGCTTGACCCGTCCCACGAAGGTCAGGCGGTCGCCGCCGCGCAGGACTTCATCGGGTGACACGGGGGCGATGAGAGAGCTCGACCGCTCGATGGTGGCGAGGAAGACGGATGACAGGTGGCGCAGGCCGGCCTCCTCAACGGGGCGCCCGTCGAGGGCGCCTCCTTCGTCGACCCGCATCTCCATCACGAACTGGCGGGCTTCGTCGTCAAAATCGGAGCGCACGCTACGGCGCTCCGGCAGCACCACCGGCGCCAGTATCACGATGAGGATCGCTCCCAACACGGCGATGGGCAGGCCGACGACGGCCAGTTCGAAGAATCCGAGCTCGCCCAAGCCGGCCTGGCCCAACAAGCCCGAGACGACGATGTTGGTGGAGGTGCCGATGACGGTTATCACTCCACCCAACAGAGCGGCGAACGAGAGCGGCATCAGGTACTTGGAGGGCGAGAGGCCCCTCTCTTCGCACCACGACCTCACCTGAGGCAGGAGCATGGCCACGATGGGAGTGTTGTTGAGGAAAGCCGATGAGGCGGCGGTGGGTGCCACCAGGCGCGTCAGCGAGGCGCGGGGGCTGCTACCCGTCCCGAGGACCCCGCGCATGAGCGGGGTGAGGGCGCCGGTCTTCTGGACGGCCCGGGCAAGCACATAGAGGGCGGCGACGGTGACTGGCGCCGGGTTGGAGAACCCGATCAGTGCCTGCTCGGGTGTCACGACGCCGGTTACGAGCACGATGACCATCGCCGCCACCATGGAGGCAGCAGGAGAGGCGAGGTCGCGAACGAGGGCCACCAACAGGCCCACCACCACTGCCAGCACGAGCCAGGCGTCGGGCGTCACAAAGCTGTGGGGGCGAGGGATGATTCCATGACGGCCGTCATGTTCGCACATCGGCGCGACCGCTCGACGAGCCTGTCGACCCATAGCGGTGGGATTGCAGGAGCCGAAACCGTTCCTAACCTGTGGTCTACATGGCGATCACATATGACCTGACGCATCTGCGCGCCCTCGAGTCCGAATCGATTCACATCATCCGAGAGGCCGCGGCAGAGAGCGAGCGGCCGGTCCTGCTCTTCTCGGGTGGCAAGGATTCTGCCCTCGTGCTCCATCTCGCCGTGAAGGCGTTTCACCCTGCCCGGCTCCCCTTCCCGGTGATGCATGTCGATACGGGTCACAACTTCCCGGAGGTCATCGAGTTCCGGGACCGGGTGATCTCGGGCATCGGCGCGGAGTTGATCGTCGCCTCGGTTCAGGAGGCAATCGACGAGGGGCACGTCACGGAGGAGACCGGCCCTCGGGCCTCCCGTAACCGGCTCCAAACCGACTCCCTGGTCCGGGCCATCGAGCGCCTCGGATTCGATGCTGTCTTCGGAGGTGCCCGCCGCGACGAAGAGAAGGCCCGAGCAAAAGAGCGGGTATTCAGCTTTCGCGACGAGTTCAGCCAGTGGGATCCCAAGAATCAGCGTCCCGAACTGTGGAATATCTTCAATGCCCGCCACAATCGAGGTGAGCACGTCAGGGTGTTCCCCATCTCCAACTGGACCGAGATGGATGTTTGGCAATACGTGATGGACGAGGAGATCGAGCTGCCCTCGGTCTATTTCACCCACCGGCGCAAGGTGTTCCTCCGCGACGGCATGCTCATGGCCGAGAGCGCCTTTCTCAGCGCCATGGATCACGAAGAAGTGTTCGAAGCGACAGTGCGGTTCCGCACGGTGGGCGACATGACGTGCACCGGTGCCTTCGAGTCCACCGCCGCCACCTTGGCCGAGGTCATCGCCGAGGTATCGGCTACCCGCATCACCGAACGGGGCGCCAGCCGAGCCGACGACCGGACGGCCGAGGCGGCCATGGAAGATCGCAAGCGCGAGGGTTACTTCTAATGAGAGACGTTCACCGTTGGCCGTTGGCCGTTGGCCGTTGGACTCGGAACTGCTGCTCATGACGACCGCCACCGACCATCGCAGCATGGAGCTGGTGAGAATGGCCACGACCGGTTCGGTCGACGACGGGAAGTCGACCCTCATCGGGCGTCTCCTCTACGACTCCAAGCAGATCTTCCAGGACCAGATGGACGCCATCGAGGAAGCGTCGCGGAGGCGTGGGACCGACTATGTCGACCTCGCCCTGTTGACCGACGGGTTGCGCGCCGAGCGAGAGCAGGGCATCACCATTGACGTCGCCTACCGCTACTTCGCCACGCCCAAACGCAAGTTCGTCCTCGCCGACACCCCCGGTCACATCCAGTACACCCGCAACATGGTGACCGGCGCCTCCACCGCCGACATCGCCCTCATCCTGGTAGACGCTCGCCACGGTGTTCTCGAACAGACCAGACGCCACTCCTTTCTGGCGTCGTTGCTGGGTGTGCCCCACCTCGTCCTGTGTGTCAACAAGATGGATCTCGTCGGATGGGACGAAGAACGCTACAACGAGATCGTCGCCGACTTCCGTTCCTTCGCCTCTCGCCTAGAGATCCACGATCTCCGCTTCGTGCCGGTCTCGGCCTTGGAGGGCGACAACATCGTCGACGAGTCCGCCCGGATGCCGTGGTACACCGGTCCTTCGGTCCTCCATCTGTTGGAGGACATACACATCGGTTCCGACCGCAACCTCATCGACTGCCGTTTCCCCGTCCAGTATGTCATTCGTCCCCATCTCAAGGAGTATCAGGACTATCGCGGTTATGCCGGCACCGTCTCCGGTGGCGTGTTCAAGCCGGGCGACGAGGTGGTGGTGCTCCCTTCGGGCTTCGAGTCGCGTATCGCCTCGATCGACACATACGAGGGCGAAGTGGAAGCGGCGGTCCCGCCCATGGCGGTGACGATGCGGCTCGCCGATGACATCGACATCGGGCGCGGAGACATGATCTCGCGGCCGAACAACCGGCCGCAGGTGGGCCAGGACATCGATGCCATGGTGTGTTGGATGACCGAGTCGCGTGCGCTGCGGCCGGGAATGAAGCTGGCGATCAAGCACACGACACGGTGGGCAAAGACGGTGGTGAAGGATCTGCAGTACCGCCTCGACATCAACTCGCTCCACCGAGATGAGTCGGCCGAGTCGCTCGATCTCAACGAGATCGGCCGCATCAGCCTGCGCACCACTCAACCCCTCTTCTTCGACGACTACCGCCGCAACCGCCACACCGGTTCCTTCATCCTGGTGGACGAAACGACCAACAACACGGTGGCGGCGGGAATGATCACCGGCGCCACGGGGTCGTGACCAGCGGCTCGCCCAACGTGGTGTGGCATCCGGGAGCGGTCCCGGCCGAGGCTCGCACACGGGTGACCGGTGGTGTCGGCTCCACCGTATGGCTCACCGGTCTGTCGGGCAGTGGAAAGTCGACGATCGGCGCCGAACTGGAGCGGGTCCTCATCGAGGGAGGCAGAGCGGCCTACCGCCTCGACGGCGACAACCTCCGTCAGGGACTCAACGGTGATCTCGGATTTTCAGCCGCCGACCGTTCCGAGAACATTCGGCGCATCGGTGAGGTGGCCCGGCTCTTCGCCGACGCCGGGGTGGTGGCGGTGGTGCCGGTCATCTCCCCCTATCGGGCCGACCGGGACCGAGTACGCCACATCCACGCCGCGGCCGACCTGTTGTTTGTCGAGGTGTTCGTGGATACCCCCATCGAGGTGTGCGAGGCGCGCGATCCGAAGGGCCTCTACGTCAGGGCGAGAGCCGGCGAGATCAGCGGTTTCACCGGCATTGACGACCCGTACGAGGCGCCCCAGGACCCCGAGGTGATCATCGACACCTCGGTTACCTCAGTCGATGAGGCCGTGGCCGCCATCACCGCCCGCCTCTAGACCGGGCTACTGAGAACAGCCGACGGGCGCCTTACGGCTCGGCGGAGCCGTCGCCTGGTGGGGGTGGCCTTCTGCGGTGGCGGAGGACCGGCATCTCGGATGTGCCGGGAAAGGACCTGCGCCATCCCGAGATATCGGGGATCTGGCGGGAGAGGCTTTTCCAGGACTCTCTCTCCGTGGGGGGAAGCTCGCGGAGTAGCTCGGGGACAGCCTTGACCCAGCCGACGGCCCGCAGGGCGAAGACCATCGTGGCGCCGGTGATGGCGACGATCCCGACGGCGGCGAACAGCACTACCAGGCGGGGGAGTTCGAGCTCGAAGAAGTCGTGGGACACCGGCAGGGCCATGGCCAGCACCAACAGGGCTGCCATGGCGACGATGAGCATCTGTTTCCATGGCACGAGGGGACGGCTGACAATCCCGAGGGCGAAGAGTCCGATGGCGGCCAGCACCAAGGTGGCGGTCGTACGCGCCTCCTCCAACGAGGCCCCTTCGATGATGGCGAGCTGGTAGGCGGCGAAGGTGGCAATGGTGGCGGCCAGCCCGGTGGGGATGGCGAACTTGAGCACTCTCCCGACCAGGCCGGCTCGGGCCCGGCGGTGCGAGGGAGCGAGGGCGATGAAGAACGCCGGTATGCCGATGGTCAAGCTCCCCACGAGGGTCAGGTGACGGGCGAGGAAAGGGAATGGGAGCGCGGACACGACGATCGCAAGGGAGAGGCCGATGGCGTACACGGTGCTCGTGATGAAGAGGTTGGCGACGCGCTCGATATTGGAGATGACCCGGCGCCCCTCGCCGACGATGCCGGGGAGTCTGTCGAAGCGGCCGTCGAGCAGGACGAGCTGGGCCACGGCGCGCGAGGCGGGAGCGCCGTCGCCCATCGCTACGCCGATGTCGCTGTCCTTGAGAGCGAGCACGTCGTTCACGCCGTCTCCTGTCATGGCCACGACGTGGCCTCGCGATTGGAGGGCGGTGACCATCTCACGTTTCTGGTGGGGTGTGACCCGTCCGAACACTGCCGCTTCCGCCATGACCAGGGCGAGTTGACGCTGATCGTGGGGCAGGTGTCGGCCGTCGACGACCCGCTCGGACCCGATGACCCCCACCTGTTGGGCGATGGCGGCCACGGTGTCGGGGTGGTCACCGGAGATGACCTTCACCCGCACGCCCTGCTCGGTGAAGTAGCGGATGGTCTCGGCGGCTTCCGGGCGAACCTGGTCGCCGAGACTCACCACCGCCACGGGACGCAGGTCGGTGGGGAGCCCCTGTTGGGTGAGCGGTTGGTCACCCCCTGCCACCACCAATACTCGGAGGCCCTGTGCAGAGGCGCCTCGGGTGATCCGCACCACCTCGGGGTCTTGGGGTGCGATCACATCCGGTGCCCCGATCACCCACGTCCCCCGCCCGGCGAAGGTGGCGCCGCTCCACCTGCGGGCCGACGAAAACGGCACCGAGGCGAGCGTGGTCCACGAGGATGACGTCGGGTAGGCCGCCGCCAATGCCGCCATCGTGGCGTTGGGCGACGGTTCCAAGCCGGCCAGCGCCGCCAAGATCGGAGCGGGATCCAGGTCGGAGAGAAGGACGACGTCCTGGAGGGTGATCGATCCTTGTGTGAGGGTGCCGGTCTTGTCGAAGCAGACGGTGTCGACCCGAGCCAGCCCTTCGATGGCGGGCAGCTCCTGGACGAGAACATTCTGGCGGGCGAGGCGGATGATCCCGACGGCAAAGGCCACGGACGCCAAGAGGACCAGCCCTTGGGGGATCATTGCCACGGCCGCCGCCACGCCGCCGCCCAGCGCCTCCAGGAAAGTCCGGTCGCCTCGCATCTGGCTCCACACCAGGAGAACGATCATCGGTCCCACCGACCAACTCACCCCGCCCAAGATCCAGTCGATCCCGTCCCGCAGCTCAGAGCCGACTAGTTCGAACTTCTTGGCCTCTGTCGCCAGTCGGGCGGCGTAGGCGTCGCCCCCCACCCCGGTGGCCTGGATGCGTCCCGACCCCGCCGAAACGAAACTGGCCGAGAGGCACCGGTCGCCGGGTTCCTTGTCCACGGGGTCGGACTCGCCGGTGAGGAGCGACTCGTTGATCTCGAGTCCTTTGGAGGCCAGAACGAGGCCGTCGACGGGAAGCTGGTCACCGGCGCGCAGATCGATGACGTCGTCGACGACGATCTCTTCGATGGGGAGCATCACCTCGTGGCCCGACCGTATCACCCGGGCGCGGGGTGAGGTGAGCAACTCCAAGCGCTCCAACGTGCGTTTGGCGCGCAGTTCCTGGATGATTCCGATGGCCGAGTTGGTGACCAGAACGAAGCCGAACAGAGCGTCGCGCGGTTGGCGCAGTACTACCAGGACGATGACCAACAGGATTCCGAGCAGGATGTTGAATCGGGTGACGACGTTGGCGCGAATGATGTCAGCCGTGGACCGGCTCGGTCCCTCGGGTGTGTGGTTGACCAGTCCGGCGCGGAGGCGGTGGTGGACCTCGTCAGGGTCGAGCCCGTATCGGGCGCGGCCTGCCTCCCGCTCGGTCTGTGCCATATCACCTCAGGCTACTGCCCACCTCGCCTTCCGCAGAGATACGACGAACCCGGGGTTGGAGACGGCGCTGGGCGGTGGCTGGAACGTCAGGGTTGCCTTCGGGCCAGGTTGGGTACCCTGAGCGGAGATGAGTCATCACAACGCCACCGAGCAACTAGCCGTGAACGTGATCAAGGGTCTGGCAATGGACGCCGTCCAAAAGGCCAACTCCGGTCATCCGGGCAGGCCCATGGGCATGGCCGACATCGCCGTCACCTTGTGGAGCCGCTTCCTGAAGGTCGACCCGGGTCATCCGAAGTGGCCCGATCGGGATCGTTTCGTGGTCTCCAACGGCCATGGTTCGATGCTCTTGTACGCCCTTCTCCACCTGTCGGGTTTCGCCCTGACGATGGACGACATCAAGGGTTTCCGCCAGTGGGGGACACCGACTGCCGGCCACCCCGAGATCCACCAGAACATGGGCATCGAGATGACCACAGGTCCGCTCGGACAGGGCTTCGGCACTGGTGTCGGGATGGCTCTGGCCGAGGAGCACCTGCGGGCGCGGGTTGGTCCGGAGTTGGTCGACCATCGCACCTTCGGGTTCGTTTCCGACGGCGACATGATGGAGGGCATCTCGGCGGAATCGGCATCGATGGCGGGCCATCTCGCTCTCGGCCGCTTGACGTACTACTACGACATGAACGGGATTTCCATCGACGGCGATACCGACATCACCTTCTCTGAGGACGTGGAGCGTCGCTTCGAGGCGGTGGGCTGGCATGTCCAGTCGATCGACGGCCACGACCGAGAAGCCGTCGCCGAGGCCACCGAGGAGGCGATCGGCGTCGAGGACCAACCCTCGCTGATCATTTGCTCAACGGTGATCGCCCAGGGAGCCCCCAACCTGGCCGGCACGGCCAAGGCCCACGGGAACCCGCTGGGCGAGGACGAGATCCGCGCCACCAAAGAAGAGCTGGGCCTGCCGGTCGAAGAGGCCTTCTACGCGCCGGATGAGGCCTATGCCTTCTTCGACGAAGCCATGGAACGTGGCCGAAGGGCTCATGCCGAGTGGCACGAGCGCAAGGAGGGCGCCTCCGTCGAAACCAAGCAGCTATGGAGCGGCCTCTACGACCCCCAGCCCGTGACCCTCGAAGGACCGGAATATGAGGTGGGCGAAGCGATCGCCACCCGCAACGTCAACAAGGACCTCTTCGGTGAGATCGCCGACAAGGTCCCCGGGTTCCTGGGCGGCGCCGCCGACCTGGTCGAGTCGACCAAGACCGTGATCGACGAAAAGGCCAGCTTCAAGGTGGGGGATCGGACCGGCCGCGACATCCACTACGGCGTCCGCGAGCATGCCATGGGCACGATTACCAACGGGATGGCCGTCCACGGTGGGGTGCGGCCGTATGGCGCCACCTTCTTCGTGTTCAGCGACTACATGCGCCCCGCCGTGCGGATCTCGGCGCTCATGGAGGCCCCGTCGATCTGGGTGTGGACCCACGACTCGGTGTTCTTGGGCGAGGACGGGCCTACCCACCAGCCCATCGAGCATCTGGCCTCTCTGCGGGCCATGCCCAACCTGTGGGTCATCCGCCCCGCCGACGCCACCGAGACGGTCGAGGCCTGGGAGGTAGCCCTCAACCACCACGACGGCCCGGTGGCCATCGTCCAGACCCGCCAGGGCGTCCCGGTTCTCGACCGCCCGCGCGGTGGCGTTGATCGGGGTGGCTACGTACTCCGTGACGGCGATGAGGTGGTCCTGGTCGCCACGGGCAGCGAGGTGGCTATCGCGCTCGGCGCCGCCGATCTCCTCGCTGAGCGGGGCACGTCCGCCCGTGTGGTGAGCCTCCCCTGTTGGGAGCTCTTCTTCCAACAGGACGATGCCTATCGCTCCCGCGTCCTCGGCGGCGACCTTCCCAAGGTGTCGATCGAGGCGGGCGCCACATTCGGCTGGGAACGGGTCGTCGGCGCCGATGGCCTGATGATCGGCATCGACCACTTTGGCGCCTCCGCCCCCTACCAACGCATAGCCGAGGAGTGGGGCTTCACCCCCGAAGCTGTCGCCGCCCGAGTAGGGCAGTGGGCGGAGAGCCGCTGAATCCCAACCGATTTGTGGGTCTTGATCCCGCCCACAACGGAGCCTTCCGCCGCACAGCAGGGGTCGGCGATTTCCAAGCTCGCGTGGGGGTCTTCGTCGGCCATAGAATGATCGCTCATGTCTGTCCACACCAGGTCCAAACCGACCACAGGGTATTTCGGGCGGGCTCTCGAGTATGTTGGCGACCTGTGGCAGCGTCGGGAGTTCGCCCTTGCCCTCGGGCTCGGAAACCTCAAAGCACGCAATGCCTCCACCTCGCTCGGGCTTTTCTGGTGGGTGCTCAACCCACTGCTGCTCGGAGGGGTCTATTTCCTGGTCTTCGGGATTCTGTTCGGAGACCGGCGTCCGGAGGGCTTCTTGGTCTACCTGCTCTCCGGCATTTTCGCCTTCCACTTCACCGGCCAGTCGATGACGGGGGGAGCGAACTCGATCATCCAGAACGCCCGGCTCCTCGCCAACCTACGTTTCCCGAGGCTGCTCCTCCCCATTTCAACGCTCATCGAGGCCACGGTCGGTTTCGCCGTGTCCTTAGGAGTTTTCTTCGTAATCGCAGCGTTCTATGGGCATGCCGACTTCACGTATCGCATTGCCTACCTGCCCGCGATCATGGCGATCCAGGTGGTGTTTAACCTCGGGCTCAGTGCCATCACGGCCCGATTGGCGGTGCCGTTCAGGGACATCAACAATCTCCTGCCCTATGTGAACCGGATCTGGCTCTACACGACGCCGATCATTTGGCCGCTTTCGTTTCTCAACGACATGGACTCCCGCATCGAAACCATCATCAGGCTTAACCCGATGTTCAGCATCGTCGGCCTCTATCGGAGTGCGTTGCTCGGCGGACCTTTTCACATGGAGCACCTCATTGGCGCCGTTGCCTGGGCGACGGCGATCGGCGTCATCGGTGTCGCCGCCTTCGTCAAGTATGAAGGTCGTATGGTGCGGTACCTGTGAGCCGTCCAGCCATCCTCGTAGAGGAGGTCGGAGTCAGATTCCGACCGTATGTGGACCGCAAGCCCACACTTCGGCGTTCTCTGGCGAGCTTCCGCCAGCGGCACCAAGAGGTCGTGGTGGCACTAGATGGCGTTTCGTTCCGCGTCGAAAAAGGTGAGGCCTTCGGGATCATCGGACACAATGGCGCGGGCAAGAGCACTCTGCTCCGTGTCATGGCCCGGACTCTGCGCCCCGACTTCGGAAGGGTCGTCGTCAACGGCAAGGCGTCAACACTCCTCCAGCTTGGAGTCGGCTTCAATGCCGAACTGTCTGGGAGACGGAATATCTATCTCGGTGGACTGGCCTCCGGTTTGAAGCGCACTCAGATCGATGAGGTATTCGACGACATTGTCGAGTACTCGGAGCTCGGAACCGCCATTGACCGGCCGGTCAAGACCTATTCGTCGGGAATGTTCTCGCGGCTGGCGTTCTCGGTGTCGATGCACCTCGATCCCGAGATAATCCTTCTCGATGAGGTGCTGGCCGTAGGAGATGCCGATTTCAGGGAAAAGAGCCTCAAGGCCATGCAGGAGCTCCTCGATCGCTCGGGAACGATCGTGTTCGTGAGTCACGCCCTTCCGCAGGTAGCTGAATTCTGCGATCGTACGATGTGGCTGGATCACGGCAAGGTGAGGGCGATCGGTGACTCCGACGAGGTGGTCGAGGCCTACAAAGACGACGTTCGTGCTCGGAAGGCACAGACCACATGACCCGACGGACAGTCTTTGCGCTAGGGCCGATTGAATCGTGAAGGATAAGGTTGAGCCACGGAGCCCTGACGAGTCAGCTGTATCTAGAGTTCAGTACGATTCTGTCGCCCACGAGCTGGCCCGTGCCGCCGCCCACGCACGGGCACTGGAGGAGAAGCTGAGTCTTACTCGTGCCGAGCTACGCCAGGCGGAGTCATCGGTGGCGAAGGCTCAACGTCGAATGGCCCTTCTCGAGTATCGGGTCGAGTTGCGTGAGTGGCAGCTTTCGGTGTTACGTTCACGAAGATGGATGAGTGTGGGCCGGGCCTTATCTGCCGCCCGCAAGAGCCCAGCCAAGTTGCTTGCTCTCCCGTGGGCCATCGCAAAAGCTTTGCAGGAGCCCGTTGCAGTTCATCCGCGCCCCGAACCTCCGGGCAGCACAGCCGAACGGAGGGGCGTGGGGGAACGTGATGATGTGGTGCAGTCTCTTCCAGTGGAGCCGGCCAATCCAGTACCAGTTTTGGCGGCGGTTGACGACGACACCTTTGCCGCTTTGGCCCATGAGTTACTCCTTTTCCGGCTGGACTGGGACACCTGGGAGCGGCAGCTGGAGGATTTGGCTCCCGCGATGCTTCTCGTAGACGCCGTGGTAGCAGCTGCGGAGACGGAAGGCCATTTGCCCGATCTTCTGGAGGTCTGTGCTGGTCAAGGCATTCGCACGATCCTGTGGGTGGAAGGCAATTCAGGAGGTCCAACCTCTTCGCTCGGTTTTGACAGTGTTTTCGAGGCACCGTTGACTCTTTTTCAACCTCGTTTGCACAATCCCATCGGCGGTCAGCGTCGTCGGTCGGGTGTTGGCGTCATCGATGTGGCCGGCCTCACCATCGATGCGGAGAAGTTCCCAGATCTGCACGCGCTCACCCGGGCCGCCCATCGGTATCACGCCGTGATTGCCGTTGCAGGACCTCCGGAGGTCGACCTTGGGCCGGTCTTGGCGACCGCCACGCCGGTGTTGGTTTCGGGAAATGATGACGGCTCCGGTCTTACAGTCAGGTCACAGACAGAGGCCGATTCGGCAAGCCGTGCCCTGGCACGATCCGAAGTACTGCGAGCGCGACTTACTCATCCGCAAGTACGCGGTGCACTCCGGGGCGCTCGAGCTGGCGTTGTGGCGCGGTTGCTCTCCCAAGGATTGCCTGGCAGTGTTATGACGGGTGAGCAACCACCCATCGACGTCATGGTCGCGACCAACCGGCCCCAGAATCTAAGGATCGTATTCGACAACCTGTCGCGTCAGACCTATCCGCAACTGCGGCTCGTTCTCGTCGAGCACGGCGTTCGATTGGATCGAGGCGAGGTCAATGACCGGGCGGAAGCGGCGGGGTTCAAGGTTGACATTGTCTCCGTGGGTGAGGAAGTGATTCTCGGGGAGGTCTTCAATATCGGGTTCGGGGCTACGGTTGCCGATGTGGTCGCGAAGATGGATGATGACGACTTCTACGGCCCGGAGTATCTCTGGGACCTGCGTTCGGCGCTTGGATTCAGTGGCGCCGACGTAGTGGGTAAGTGGGCGCACTACGTGTACCTCAAAGGGATCGACTCGACCATCTATCGCTTCTCTCACTACGAGCATCGCTTCACCGATGTCGTCGCCATTTCGACGCTACTCATGAAACGCTCGGTCTTCGAGCTAGCTCGGTTTCCTCAACTTGCCTACGGTTCCGGCTCGATATTTCTGCGCGAGATCGGTGCAGCTGGAGCGGTCGTATACGCCGCTGATCGTTGGAATTATTTGTACATCCGAGGTCAGGATGGGGAACGAAACACATTTCCTGCCGCCGACTTCGACCTCGTCGCCAATAGCCAGGTGGTCTGTCGCGGGATCAACTACGACGAAGTGGTCGTCTGAGCGATTGAATCGAGTGGTGGTAGCGGTCAGCGCAGGTGAGGGTCGAGAATCCTTTGATATCGATCGGCATTTGCCTTGACGGTTCGGTGCTCGTTGACCCACTCATGCCCGGCCTTGGCGTATTGTTCTCGAGTCTTTGAATGGTCGATCAGATGCTGGGCCGTGTCAGCCAATCCGGCCGGATTGGACGGATCGAAGGTCATGCCGCGTGTCCCCGGGGCCACCAGCTCCTCGAGGGCCGGCAACCTGGAAGCGATCACAGGCAGTCGCATCGCCATGGCTTCGAGAGGCTTGAGGGGTGTGACGAGTCGCGAGGCTCTGTCGCTCAGTCGTGGGACGACAAACAAGTCGATCAAGGCGTAGTAGTCCTCGATCTGATCGTTGGAGACATGACCCGTAAACGTGACGTACTCGATCAGGTCCAGGTCTACAACGAGGTCGTTTAGCCTTTGTCGTTCTGGCCCATCTCCAACAATTAGGCAGCTGACATCGAGCTTGCGCGCTCGAAGGATCCCGACAGCTCGAATCAACACATCAATGCCCTCTCGGACTCCGAGGTTGGAGATGTACCCGAGTACGAATCGGTCCCTCAATCGATATCGATCGACCAGGTCCGGGCGCCTCTTCCGAGGTTTGAATCGGTCGGTGTCGACAGCATTGGGGACCACCGAGACCTTCTCCTCCGGGATACCCCGAGCGATGATTTCTTCCGCCATTGCCTGTGCGATCGTGATGACCGCGTCGGCGCGAGCCATGCAACGGTTCTCCTGTGCCCATCGCCTACGGAAGTACTCACCGCGTTCGCTCCGTGACCCATCCGAGGTCCAGGTCTGCTCCTGAAACCCGCGGACCTCATACACCATCGGTATGCTGCGTTGGTCGGCGACGGCGATGGCCAGGAGGGCCGTCTCGTACCCCCGGTAGCCGGTTCCGGCTTGGATCAGTGCGGGTTCGACCTTCTGAGCCACTTCGGCAATCAGAGGGGCCTGTAGCCGGAGGCTCCGGTCGAACGGTAATTCCAGGGGGTTGACTATGTCGGCGAGATCCAACCGGAAGTGTGACGTACCGTCGACGACTTCCCGTTCCGGTGCGTCCATGATGCCCTTCGTACGCGGGAATCCGAGTGAGGTGACCACGAATGGCTCGTAACCGCATATGCTCTGCGCACTCAAGGTCATTTGGCTTCTCATCGTGAATCCCGTCTCCACGTATGGCCTGGATTCCTTGAGAACGTGGAGCACTCTTCGCTCGCGACGGGTGGGGGCGACTTCCAGAGCAGGTACCTTGGGCAGCCATGAGATATCCGTTTCGATGATGCGTCCCAGCAGTCGGCGCGCTTGCACGTCCAGGGTCGGTCGAGGCGCTGTTCCACGGAGCTTCCCGAGTTCACCCAGGGCACGGTGAAGCTCACCCATCTTCATGAAGGCGTCCCTGCGAAGGGCCGAGCTGCGTTCTGTGCCCTCGCCAAGGTCCTCGAGAGCCCGAGTGACGCGCAGGACATCCTCGTAGCGGCCTTCAGAGAACGCAGCCTCGGCCGACTCGAGCGTTATGCGGTCTTCGGTGATGATCACAACGTCTGAGGGACCCGGCACCGGGTGATCGTATCAAGCCTCGGCCACTCGTCCGTTACGATCACACGGTGCCGCATCGAGATCTCCACATCGTGGGCGCCCGCCCGAACTTCATGAAGGCCGCCCCGGTGGTCTCCGCCCTGGCAGAGCAGAACGTCCGTCCCTTACTGGTCCACACAGGTCAGCACTACGACCGCCAGATGTCGCAGGTTTTCTTCGAGCAACTCGGGATGCCGGAACCCGATCGGAATCTCGCGGTCGGCTCGGGAAGTCATGCTGGCCAGACCGCGGCACTCCTCGTCGCTCTCGAGGACCTGTTCGTGGAAACCCAGCCTCACAGGGTGGTGGTGTATGGCGACATCAACTCGACCCTGGCTGCGGCCGTCGCTGCCGCCAAACTGCATGTACCCGTCGCCCACGTGGAGGCAGGGCTCAGGAGCTTCGATCGGAGCATGCCTGAAGAGATCAATCGAGTAGTCACCGACACGATCGCTGACATGCATTTCGTGACCAGTCCCGAAGGGCTGGCTCATCTCGCCCGGGAAGGCGTCTCCGACGATTCTGTGCATTTCGTCGGCAACCCGATGATCGACACGCTGTTGCGGTTCCGCCAAACGCTCGACGTGGTTGGGGTTCGCCAGAGTTTTGGACTCGGGGAGCGACATGGCGTGGTTACGTTGCACCGTCCTTCCAACGTCGACGACGACGAGTCGGTCTACCAGATCATCGAGGGTCTGCGTCGGGCGGCCAAGCATCTGGATCTGATCGCCCCGATTCATCCCCGTGGCCGTGACCGCTTGATGGCTGCCGGTCTAGGCGACGTGGCGAATGTCATTGAACCCCTCGGTTACATGGAGTTCATGGCTTTGGTGGCCGGTGCGCACGTTGTCCTGACCGACTCGGGAGGTATCCAAGAAGAGACCACCGTTCTCGGAGTTCCATGCTTAACACTTCGGCAGAACACCGAACGACCGATCACGGTGACCATGGGCACGAACAAGCTCGTGGGAACGGACCCCGACCTCATCGAAGAAGGGGTGGCATCGGCGCTGCCCGGTGTGTCTCGCGTTCCTCCCTTGTGGGACGGTCACGCGGGTGAGCGGATCGCCCAGATCCTGTCCGCGCCGAGATGAGCCCGGGATTGGCTGTTTCTACATCGTCGGACCCCCGCGCCGAGGGAACCCCGTCAGAACTGAGGATTTGGTGGCGAGCACAAGGACTGAGGGTTCGACGCCGATGGCTTCGCACAATGAAGCGGATGGTCCAGATGACCGGGAGCGCGGGACCCCCGCGAATGCTGCTGCTCATGGGGTTGGCCGCGCTTCCGTCCGGCTGGACTGCGCATGTTGAGATTGCTCGGTCGCTTTCGGACAAGAACCCCCAGGTGGCCCTTCAGCACGCAGTGCGCGCAGTCCGCAAGAACTCCGCTGTTTGGCAGGGGCATCACCAGCGAGTATCACTTCTCGAGCAGGATGGCCAGGTGCGGGCTGCGGTTGTGGCTCGTCTCGTAGCAGTGGCGTTGATGGGTCCGTCGAGCGTGGAAGCCGCTGGGAGTAAATGGTTTCCGGAAATAAGCAATCCGGATCGTGCGTCCATCGCTGCTCGGTGTTCGGTCAGCCCTGACATGTTTCCCGAGATCGTGAGCGCCGTTCTGGACATCGGTGGGCCGGAGAGATCAGCCTGCGCTCTCGAGCGGCTTGCCGACATTCTGGGAGCAAACGTCCTGAACGATGCAGTCGGGATCGAAGAAGTGGTGCCTGTCGAACAGGCAATCGATCTCGCCAAGTCGTTGAGAAAGGCGGGTGCAGTCGACGTTCCGCTGAGCCTCTTAGAGCGTTACCGGTTGACCCCAGACTTGGAGACGGCATTGATCGGTGCCCGACAAGACGCCGAGGCGCTGCGCGGGCGATTCAATGTGGAGGTAGGGAGCGGGCAACGCTATCGATCGCGTCCCGACACTTCGCTCTATCTCCTCCACAATGCTCTTCCGCACGATTCGGGTGGATATGCCACGCGAAGCCACGGCCTCTTGGGAGGGCTGAGGACGCATGGACATGAGGCGGTCCCCGTGACAAGACCGGGTTTTCCGGCTGTTAAGTACGTGTTCGATCAGGACCCGACCACCCCCGACTTCGACGTCGTCGAAGGGGTCCTCTACCACCATCTGCTGGGACCGGTGCCCAGCCAGCCACGTTCCGATCTTCAGGGCTTCGTCGACTTGTATGTAGAGGGTCTCGACCCGTTGATTCGGGGATACCGGCCGTCAGTGATTCACGCCGCGTCCAACTGGTGGAATGGGTTTGCGGCGGTTTCTGCGGCGCGGACGTATGGTGTAGCTTCGATCTATGAGATTCGGGGGTTGTGGGAAGTGACGCGTTCTTCGCGTATCGACGGCTGGCAACAGACCGAGCGGTACCAGGTGGACGCCAACTACGAAACCGAGGTAGCTTTACGGGCTGATCGTGTCATCGCAATCACCGGAGGTCTACGAGATGAAATGGTGCGGCGGGGGGTCCCAGAGGAGAAGATAACCGTCGTTCCCAACGCGGTAGACCTGTCGAAGTTCCGTCCACTTCCTCGAGATGACGAGTTGGCGACGTCTTTGGGGATCAACGATGAAGTTGTGGTTGGGTTCGCAGGTACTCTCACCTTCTACGAGGGTCTAGATGACCTCCTGCGCGCCGGAGTCATCGTCAAGAACAGCTCGAAGGTGCCTTTTCGCTTTCTGTTCGTCGGCGATGGACCGATGCGCACCGACATGCAGTCACTGGCATTGGAGCTCGGGCTATCCGACAACTGTATCTTTACGGGCCGTGTCCTCCACAGCGAAGTGGGGCGGTACCTGTCTTTGATGGCAATTACCCCCTTTCCGCGCAAGGCTCTCCCCGTCTGCGAAATGGTTTCGCCACTGAAACCGCTCGAGTCGATGGCCACGGGGACGGCGGTGCTCGGATCTGATGTCCAAGCGTTGCGCGAGCTGATACCAACGGGGGCTGGGCTTACGTTTGCGAAGGGCGATGTCGCTGATCTTGCTGAGAAGTTGAAGGTTCTCATCGAGGACTCCTCTTTTCGAGCGAAGCTGGTCAGCAACGCACACAATTGGGTAGCCGGTCACAGGACGTGGGAGAGGGTCAGTCAACCGGTCGTGGATCTCTATCGCGAGCTCAGTTAATGAACGGTGCCCGTGAGTAGCTCACTGATCCCCTTGAGGACGTTTTTGCATCGGGTGTTTCCTGCGGGCGACTATCCCGACGACGGAGCCACGTTGGCGGCGGAAAGGATTTTTCGACCTCGGCGGGGAAGTCCGGAAGTCCGGATCGAAGTGCCGCTCGACTGGAATCAACCCGATAATCCAGACCGCAACTGGAGGATGCAGGTTCAGGGTTGGACGATGTTCCACCCCATAATGAACGTGTTTGATGGCCTATCCAACAAGCAACAAGCTGTCGACTACTTTTTCGACGTCTTATGTGATTGGTGGGAGCAACATGGCGACGATCCAGAGGATATTGTAACCACACGCACTCCAGACAACTACGCGTGGTATGACATGTCGGTAGGGTTTAGAGCACTGGTGCTTGCGTTCTTCATGAATCGCATCTCATGTTATAGGATCCATCTTGAAGCGGCTGAGGCGAGCCTCCTGGATGCCGTAGTTAATAAGCATGCAAACCACCTGCGCAATCCGAGTGTTCTGTATCCCAACAATCATGGCATCTTTCAGATTCATGGGCTCAGAGGTCTGGCCGAGACAGCGGATTATGTTGAACAACAGAGCGACAAGGACTACGCCGAGACGTCCATGGCTGATTTGCTCATATCACAGTTCGATGTACATGGCATCCATCGAGAGCACTCACCCCACTATCACATATTTGCGCTGCGCACCTTCGAGGATGTCTTTTCCAGTGGTTGGTATGAGCATCTCTCCGATATCGGCGGGAGAATGGAAGCGGCGCGTTCAGCTGTGCCCTGGCTCGTCGATCCACTCAGGCGGCCGGCGGCCGTCGGTGACTCCATCCCCACCGTTCAGACTGATCTCGAGCTCCCCGCGCCGCTGCCAGAGAACCGCAACGGAATCATATGTTCAGACTTCAATGCCTCCGGATACGCCGTTGCCCGATCCAACTGGGATGTACCACCGGAGTCTGCGTCCTACCTATTTTTCATGGCCGGCTACCATTCGAAAACGCACAAGCATCGGGATTGCCTTTCATTTGAGTGGTTCGATGGGGGTTACAAGCGGCTCACGGACTCCGGGAAGTATGGCTACTACGGCGATGCCAAGCGCAGGTACGTTCTCAGCGCACGGGCGCACAATGTCGTGGAGATAGAGGGACTAGACATTCTCAAGATGTCGCCGTACGGGTCTGCTATACGCTCATCTCAGCTCAGCCCTGATGGCATTTATCGCGTGATTGGGGAGCTCGCGTTCAAGGCTATAAATCACAAGCGGGAACTCCATTTGCGGCCCGGTCACTGGCTCGTGGTCGATGATCACTTTGAATTTAACCGGGACCGAGAGGCGACACAATGGTTCCATATCGCATTGGGCCATCGCTTGGTGTCGAGCACGGGTCGAGCCGCAATTTTCAAAGGCCCCGACGGCAGACTGCTCTCCCTGGAGACGCTCGACCACGAAGCTGAGTTGGTGCTGAAATGTGGCGATTCCCAAGCGGGCCAGGGGTTTGTCAGCGAGAACGACGACCACATCGAGCCAGGCTACGTTGTGGGGTTCAGGAGTATGCGCAACGCTGGCCGTACTTCGACCGCAATAGGACTCGGACCGGAGGATCTAGACGACGCGGTCACTTACGCTGCCCGGGAACTGGGCGCCGGCGAGTGGACGCCGCGATTTGGCCGGGCTCCAACATGGCCTATCGTCGATGTTCCCCATTGGTTAGCGAGGGGTGTCCATGCCGTCGACGTAGAACCCGGAACGAACTCGTATCACGTGGCTTCACAGCACGGCTCAACTAACCTGTTCAGCGCCGGCGATGGTGGCTCGGCGCTGTTGGTCGTCTTGGACGGGAAATCCTTATCGATTCCGGACCTCCGAGATGGTGTTGTCTCGCTCGGCTTGGATTCAGAGGTTGCGTCGGTGATTGCTATTGCTGACCCGACTCTCGCCTCGCACACGAGTCTGGAGAAGGGCTGGTTCCTTGGTCCGGAACGAGGAGACGGGGTGGAATTGGCTGCGTTGTTGGTCAGCCGATTCCAGGAGGCTCGCGGCGTGGCGATTGACCAGATCGTATTGATAGGAGTGGGTCCGGGCGCGTTCGCAGCCCTTAAGGTAGGAGAGCGCTTTTCAAGGGCACCGGTTGTCGTCATCGACCCCGAGCTCCCGCGAGATGGATCAACCCAACTGACGGACGTCCTGAGATGTGTGTTCTCAGAATGGACCTTGGATCAGGCACGATTGGTGTTTGGCGATCGGCTTCGCCTCAGTCGCCCGACCGGGTCGGTGGGGGAGCCTGCGATCCTGATCAGAAGTGTGCCGGATGATGATGGAAACGGGTTACGGCCTTTCCCGACTGACGAAGAGTGGTCCGGTGTGGTCTCGGATACCCATGAGGTTCCTCCGACCGATGTTGCAGCCACCTTGCGGAGTGCCGTGGAGGGACTTCTTATCAGTGCTATCTAGGGCCGCCCACCAGAGGTCGCTCCGGGTCCACAGTGAGGCTCGTTAGGGTCACTCCGAGGTGTGGGGTGTAGATCAACTACCATCCGTTGCGTGGCCGGCGCCTCGCAACAAGTGCTAGTTGACTACCTGACTGATCCCAACTCCTACTGGGAAGGGCTTGGGTGGCGACAGGCAGAGAAGCTTCGGACTTCGATCGGCAAGGCCGCAGCGACCGCGAGGATCTCACGAATCGAGGTGATCGACCGAGTGGCTCACCAGGTCGAGTTGCGGTCCACCGACAGGCCGCCTCCCGTCTATATCGTGAGTATTGGTGGTGCTGGATCGCATTGGCTCGGGAACATGTTGGGCGATCTTCCGGGTTTGGTTGATGCGGCAGAGGTCTATATTCCGGCTCCCCTCGAGGTTCAAATGGGGCATCTTGACGATTCCGATCAAGCCCAAGTCGTGGATGGAATTCATCTCATTCATGCCTGGGCACGGACCGGGGACTGGGAGAGCGTCCGGGACTGTACGGTCGTCAATACGGCCCACCGTCCCCAGTCCATCGAAACCTTTCGCAAGTGGGATCCGGCCACCACGATTATCCACCTGGTGCGCGACCCGCGAGACCGCGCTTTGTCGGTCACGTATCGCAAACCAATCTACCGCTCGCAAGCAGCCCCCGGTATTGACGATGCGACCTACCTGCGTCGCAAAGCAAAACGGAATCAAACTTACCTGGGGCGGTACATGAGGTCGGAGCACCGGGCGGACTTGGAAGTCAGATACGAGGAAATCAAGGCTGATCCGACGGGTGTTGTACGTTCAATCTGTAATGCGATGGGTCTTCAGATAGCAGATGGCGCCATTGCGCGGGCCGTCCATCTGAACGACTCCGAGAAGATCCGCGCCGGAGTGGTCGAATCAAAGGGCAATCTCGACGAGGGTGGTCCAAGCCGGAGTTGGCGGTCGGCCTCTCGTCATGATCGCCTCCTATTGCATCACGTTCTGGCGTATCCCGTGGATGTCTTGGGATACCCAGACGACGACTGCCTGGCGCGTGATGCGATTCCGAAGATAGTGACGGCGGAGCGCGTGTTGACTACTCATGCGCTCGATCATCCGGTGCGGATGGATTATTCGGTCGATGGTGCGCCGTGGCGAAGAGTCGAGAAGCCAATCCTGCCTGAGAACGCCGTCCTACGTATCAGGCCTCGCGGTGCGCGGGGTCTAGATCGGCTCGAAGAGGTTGTCCGGGGGCTTCGGCCCCACGTTTTATGTCTGGCGGGGGTGCGCCAGGCTGAGGATGGCCACTTGGGTTTCCTGTCGGCAGGCTCAGAGCTCATCGGTCTCGACCTAGCCGGCACCGCTATCACCGGTGACTTGGAGTCGATTCTGCAAAGACTGACCGCACTTGAGTGGGTGTCGGCGACGGACACACCCCTCGAGGAGTGGGCTCTCGAGAAGAAAGCGACCGAGGATACCAACAAGGGCCACTCAGCGGAGGGTTCGGATGGATCTATGCCGGAGAGGGCGCGATCTGCCATCTCAACGCGCCCGATCTAATCCACCGACTGATACGCCTGACGGTGTGCCGTGGCGGCGCTGAAGCAGTCCGAGGCGGTCAGTATGGGAAAATCGGCCGACGATCCATATATGAATTGGCTTCGGAAGGAACCTCGACAGCTACCGTCCCACGTAGCGAAGATGGGAGCACTTAGTCCCATCGTCCGTGCTACCCGAACGCGCGGGAGTCGAGCGGCTGATCGGCCCAAACCAGAACGAAGGGGCGGGTTGCGCCCGTGCCATTGCCTCCAGTGAAAGAATCAGATGATGTCTGAAGAGACCTTACACATGTATGCAAGGGGGTTCCAGCTCTCCGAGGAGGATGTACCTTCCCCGAACCCCGGTTGGATACCGCAGAAGGCGCTCGGTCTGATAACGTATCGCGATCCGCGAACCAAGCTCGCAGTTGTGGAAGCTAAACACCTGGGAGTAGCGATTGTAGGAAAGGTCATAGACCTAGCGGATCCCTCAGCTGGATCCGACGCAATTGCGAACAATGCCTTGCAATTTCTCCGGATAAGTAGAGAGGCGTTTCTTGATTATGCCAGCTCTCTAGGCGGCAGACATCTGATCGTATACCGGAAAGATGGCTTGCACGTATTGGGCGATGCCACCTGCTCGCTGTCTTGCTTTTACTCAGCTGAGTCTCCTCTTATCGCAGCATCGCACGCGAGGATTGTTGCCGAGGTGCGCGGTGCAAGAGCCAACCCCCTGCTAGACGACCTGGAAGGACATCCCGCGTGGCGAAGACCACGCCCCGCGAGGAGTTATCCAGGTGATCAGACACCCTTCAAAGGGCGTCTTCCTCTTGACCGCCAACGTAATTCTGAATGCATCAGACATGTCGATTCGGCGATTCTGGCCAACCAAACCTCGTGAGGATCAGGATTCCTCCACGGTGGCTACTGAGTGCATCCGAATGATGCTACCGCAGATCGCCTGGCTAATCCAACAAAACTGCCGTATCGTTATGTTAGTGACCGCGGGATTGGACAGTCGCACTACGGTAGCTATTGCGCGTAATACGGCGGCTGACATTACCTTCTTTACCCATGATAGCGAGAACGCCGCGGATAGGCAAGATGTTGAGACATTCTCGCGTATCGCCGCACGAATGAGTTTGCATCACCTTGCGATTGCTATGCGCAACAGTTCAGCGATAATCCCGACAGAGATGTTTCAACACACGTCGTTCTTTCCGCATAGTCGGAGCGCAACGGCGGCGTATCTACGACTGTTCTCCGAAAGCATACACATTCGATCGAACCTGGCGGAGATTGGGCGAGCCTACTATCGGAAACTCAACGTCACTTACCCGGAGACGGCTACACCTCGTGCGCTCGCTCGTTCATGGCGTCACATGCAATCCAATAGAGCTGCCGTAACGGCTTTCGAGGAGTGGATCGCCAAGATAGGGTTGATCGACGTCGACCTAGACTACGACTATATGGACTTGTTTTACTGGGAACATAGGATGCCAGCCTGGTATGGGCTACTCCTGCGCGAAACCGACATTGCTATGGAAACCCTAAGCATCTTCAACATGAGGTATCTCCTGGAGGCGATGCTGTCGGCGCCTGAAGGGATTGAGTGAGAGGGTCTGTGCAACGCCATGTAATTCATGCGATGTGGCCGGAGCTGACTGAGTTTCCAATTAATGGAGACTCGTTTTGGGACTGAAGGCCGGTCAGCATGTTCACGGTGGCGGGCGGCTGGTTCGGCGTACTAACGATTCCCCTGGTAAGGGAGTGAGGTGCGGCAATCGTCGGTTCGTCTGGATCGTGTCGTCACCCGGTCAACTTGTTGCATCTTCCTGAATTGACGGCGAAATGAGGGTCACATCAACAGAGCGATCGGGGTGCCCGAAGGTCCATTCGGCTCCGTGGCAGGTGAATCCTCGGGAGGGTAGATGGAGCGTTCTGAGAGGGCGGAGCGAGGCGATCAGGCGGCTTCGCCTCTTGAGGGTGGTAGCGGCCACAGCCGCGACGGCGGCCGTATCGGGGGCCAGCAAATTGGGGAGACGGCGATGCTGACAGATCGCAAGTTCCGCCCCGACATTGAGGGTCTTCGCGCTATTGCAGTGATACTGGTCCTTCTCTATCACGCACAGATCGACATGTTCCGTGGTGGGTTCATCGGCGTCGATGTCTTTCTTGTTCTGTCGGGCTACCTGATTACGCGGTCGCTTCTCGAAGAGGCCGAACGGGAAGGCCGTATCCGCGTGATGCAGTTCTATGCACGCAGGGTTCGGAGGCTATTGCCGGCTTCCGTGCTCGTTCTCCTGGCAACCGGCGCGGGTGTCGTCGCACTTCTGCCGGTGACAATGTGGCGCGCTTTCGGTGGTGATATCGCTGCTGCTGGAGCGTACTTCATTAACTGGCGTCTGGCGGTACGGTCAGTTGACTATTTGGCTGAGGATGTCCTTGCGTCACCAGTCCAGCATTTCTGGACTCTGGCCGTCGAAGAACAGTTCTACCTGGTGTGGCCCCTCTTGCTGGTGGTGGGGCTCGCTATTGCGTTGCGTTGGGGGTGGCGACTGCGGACTGTCACCGGGGTCGTGCTGTTGGCGACAGTTGGCATCCCGTCTCTCGTCTGGAGCATCGCGCTCACGTCCTTTGACCCCCCGCGAGCGTTCTTTGTCACCACGACCCGAATGTGGGAGTTGGCGATGGGGGCGCTCGCTGCCGTCATCGCGCCTCAGGTCATCGTTGCGTCGCGGCGACTAGCCGTGAGCCTAAAAGTCGCCGCACTTTCAAGCATTGTGGGGATGGCAGTGATGTTGGATGGCGCAACCTCCTGGCCGGGCGCTATGGCATTGGTGCCCACGATTGCCACGGCGACCTTGGTGTTGGTAGGTCGCCATGACCACGGCGACCGCGTTGAACGGATGTTCGCGATTGCTCCGATGCAGTCGGTCGGAGCGTGGTCATACTCGCTCTACCTTTGGCATTGGCCCCCGCTGGCGATCTTCGCAGCGCGTTGGGGTGGTCTGACTACGAGTCAGGCGGTGCTGATCGTCGTACTGGCTGCGATCCCGGCCTGGTTGTCGTATCGGTTTGTGGAGAATCCGATCCGACATTCCCAGGTGCTTCAACGCTCACCCCGCTTCACGCTGAGCGTGGGGGCGAACCTGTCGTTGGCAGGGGTGATGGGGGGTCTGGCGTTGATACTTCTGACACCACTCGGGCCATCTCTGCCCGCCGAAGGCGGCGGTGCGGAAGCGACGGAATCGCACGGCGCTGGTGCTCTAACGCCCGGATTGGCTGACTCAGAGTTGTTGGCCACTCTGGAGACCGTCGACTGGTTTGTTCCAGGGCCTGCTTTCGCGGTCAACGATGTCCCCGAGATGTCGGAGGAGTGTCAGGCTCCTCGAGCGGCTTCGGTGCCGGTGGTCTGCGAATACGGGGATCGCGCTGCCCGGCGTCATGTGGCACTGGTTGGCGACAGCAAGATCCTCCAGTGGGCGCCGGCGTTCGTCAGATTGGCCGAAGAGAACGGCTGGCGGGTGACCAGCATCACGAAGTCAGCATGCGCCCTCACGACATCGGTGCCTATCGCCGGGGACGATCCATATCCCGAATGCCAAGAGTGGTCCGGTCAGGTCATCGATCTACTCCGTAGCGACCCTCCCGACATCATGTTCACTTCGCAGGCAGGGTCGCGAGCCGTTGCGGGCGATGTCGAGCAGGAGCGTCTGGCCATGATCGACGGGATGCTTCGAGCTTACGAGATGATTTCTGATGCAGGGGTCGAAGTTGTGCTGCTGCTCGATAATCCGCATCCTGGGTTCACGGTTTACGAGTGTGTCGCCGAGAACCCTGAGGACCTGGGGACGTGCACATTCAGTCGTGATCGCGCGATGACTTCAGGAGGTAGAAGCGTTCAACTCGAGGTTGCTGAGGCTGGGCCGTTTCGGACGGTCGACCTACTCCACAAGATCTGCCCTACCGAGACATGTCTACCGGTGATAGGGAACGTGTTGGTCTACCGGCAGGGCAGTCATCTCACTGCTAGTTACGTGGAGACTCTGGTCTCCCCACTCGCAGTCGAACTCGAGCCATATCTCTCCCTTGTCGCCGACGGCTCTTAGGCGACGCGCCAAGATGGCGGCCAGGACCCGGGTCTCCCTATCGGCGCCACTCGAGGATCGGATTCGAGTTCCTACGATGGAGTCCGACCCCGGGCACCTGGAACGGTGTAATGATGAGGGGGCCGATAGGCCCGCGAAGAGTTCTCAAGTTCCTATGGCAAGATTCAATCCGTGGTTCATCCCAACCTTCGAAGATTCCTCCGACAGGCCGCCAAGCGGCTTCCTCCACCCCGTGATGAGGCAGCGCTTGCCTTATTGCGGTCCAGTCGCGATCTCTTTGAGGGTCGGCAGCCGGTTTCCCAGGAGCGGGAACACGAACCATTCGGGCCAACCCCGGGCCCACCGCTGCCACCCGTGGATCCAATGCCAGAGTCGATGGATTGGTCGGACCTTCCAGAGGTGAAAGGTCAAGGTGTCGTCCGGAGCCTCTATCCGGTGGGCAACACAGACATCCGATACGACGTTTATCTGCTCGAGGAACTAAACCGCGAGTACGAGGACAAGCGTCTTGTTGCGTCCCCACGCTCTTACAAATCGTCGTCCATGTTCGAGGCTGCGCGGCGGCGGGTGGCATGGGCTCACGGTCATGTGGATCTCCGCCACAAGACGGTGCTCGAGATCGGTTGCGGTCCCGGCTTCGAAACATGGATCATGGCGAATGACCTCGGGTGTGACGCTCATGGTGTGGACGTCAAACAGCTCAACTCTTGGGACACCCTGGCGGGTGACCGCTGCCGATTCACCTGTGCCGACCTGACATCGACTAGTCCTTTCGCGGCCGAGACGTTTGACAGGGTGGTCTCCTATACGGTCTGGGAGCACGTCGTGCACCCCTACTCGCTACTGCGGGAGACATACCGGTTGCTCAAGCCGGGTGGTCTTGCATGGATCCGAGCCAATCTCTACGCGGGGCCTAAGGCATCCCATCGCTACCGAGATATCTACTTCCCGTGGCCTCATCTGCTGTTTTCCGACGACATCGTGAAGGATTGGGATGTGTCCAAAGGGCGCCGTCCGATCGGACTGTCATGGGTGAATCGCCTTTCGATGCATCACTACCGGGCCTACTTCGCGGACATCGGGTTTCGGTTGCGAAGGCTCTCGATACAGAACGCGGATTGGGATGAGGACTTCTATCAACGGTTCTTCGACGTTCTCGGTCAGTTTCCGGTGACCGATCTGAAACAGGACTTCTTTCTCGCAGTGCTCGAGAAGCCCAACGCTTAGATCTGCTGACAGCGTCTGTTCGACGGGGGCTACCTAACCAAGCATTGACTCTGCGAGCTGATCCTGTGTTCCCAGAACCTCACTGCGTGCCAGGAAGTAGTCGTCTGAGACGTGCCAGGTGTGGCCGCTGCTGGTCCGCCAGAGGGCGAATTCGAAACGGGAGGTGGCAAAGATCAGACCACCGCGAGCATTCAGTCCCCTTACGAAGGTCGAATCGACCCGGGCTCTGCGGTGGGCGAAACCGACGTCCTCCCAGGTGCGGCGGCGCATCACGAACGTCGGTCCGTTGACATAGCCGACCACCCGGTTCTCCTTCCCCGGTTGGAACAGCAGGAGCGAGTCCCGGTCGGCCAGGACGACTGTCTGGGACATCTTGCCCACCAGATCTGCCCCCGATGTCGTGAGTGCGTCGACCGCTTCGTCGAAGTAGCGGGGGCCGTAGATGTCGTCGTCGTCGACCTTGGCCAGCACGGAAGCGCCGGTCGACTCGGCGGCCATGTTCAGGCAGCGGCCGAGGAGCACATCCGAGGACGGAGTAAGGATGCGCAACGGAAGCCCGCTCTCGTCGGGCCATCGTTCCAGGTCGGCGACGACGGCTGGGTCGGCTCCACCGTGGATCGCCAACACCACTTCGATTCTCGGGTAGGTGAATCGGGCGATCTGATCGAGGGCGGGGCGAATTCGTTCAGGCCGGTTGCTTACAAGGAGGATGCCCACCGAGGGTCGCCAGTCGGCCAGGTCGAGGCCGCAGCCTCTCCCGAGGCGGGCGGCGCCGGCTCCGACTCCGAAGCGAGAATTGGCCGTAATGCGGCCAATCACGGACTGTTTGTCTGGTGAGCGCGTCGAATCAGGCTCCGCCACGATGTCGGCCAATTCGGAGTATTGCCCTGGTCCACTCAGCCATCGCAAAGGCGTTCCCGCCGATGCCGCCTGGACAATATCGGCGGGGTCGGTAGTGGCCTCTACATCACGCCAGGGGGGATACGCCTGCGGGGGAGGGCCGGCCGTGACCACGGGGAAGGGGTCGATGCTGTTGATCGTCCGCCCGGTCGGTCCCACGAAGAGGTCAGATGCTCGCAAGGCGCGGGTCAGGCCATCGGCTCCTTCGTGGTCGAACACGACGAGGGGGGCCCGGGCGGGCCACGTCAGCCACTCGTCGAGAGCCGGGCCGGCTCCGTGACCACCCACTATGACCAAGTCGGCAATTTCGAGGCCGTCGGTCCCTCCTGCGAGGTCGTGGGTATCGAAAGCGCCCGCCACCCACGACGGAGCCTGCCAGGTGGCGACACGGACGGTGGGATGGAGCGGCAGGGGCCCGTCCGCCAGGTCGGGTGGTGGAGGAGATGGAGCCGGTGACGGGGCCGAAGACGGTGAGTCCCCCTGGTGCCGTCGACGACGTCCCCGGGCCTTGAGCTTCTTGATGGCTTCGGCCCGCTCCTCGGCCCGCTGGCGCCAGATCTCGACCCGTTCCCGTTCTGCTCGGAGCTCTGCTTCGGCGTGGGCCCGTCGGGCCCTTTCGTCGTTGACCAGCTCGCGCAGGTGTTCGGGGGTGAGGTCGTGGCTCACAGCATCGAGCCCGCCAAGTCGAGACCTTGCCGGTGATCGGGAAGCGCCTCGGCGAGGAAGTCGTCGTCGCTGCGCTCGTAGGTGTGCTCGCCGTGTCGGACGCGCACGAAGTTGAAGCGGTGGGTCGAGTAGAGGCGCAGGCCATCGGACTTCATTCGCTGCCACAAGGCTCCATCGACATTGTGGCTGACGTCGTCGAAGCGGTAACTGCCGAGGAGGTCGCGGGCCAGAAGCATCGTGGCTCCCGGGAGATGAGGCCCGAACCTCTCTTCACGGTCGCTCCGCCAGTCGATGGTCATGTCGTGGTCTTCCAGATAGACGATGTTGGAGGCCTTGCCGACGACCTGGGCCCCACTGTAAGAATGGGCTGCATAGAGATCGAGCAGGTGGTGCGGCCCGTAGTGGTCGTCATCGTCCATCTTCGTGACGAGCTCGCCGGTGGCGTGGTCGAGACCCTCGTTCAGGCACTGTCCAAGGGTGAGGTCGGAGGGCACAGCCACCACCGAGGTGGGGTAGGTGAGTCGGGCCCGCGCGCCGGCGATGGCGGCCATGTCGAATGACCCTGCCCCGTGAAGGATCAGCACGAGCTCCTTGTTTCCCCACGCCTGGGCGTCGACGGCGGCGAGCCCTGCTTCCAGGCGCTCGGGGCGGTTGGTGGCGAGGAGGACGCTGATGGTCGGCTCAGACAACGGCACCGACATCCCCAGGCGCGACATCACTTCCTCGAAGCGCCTCCGGCGCGTGTGCTGGGTCAGTACGTGTCGCCGGGCCGCCACCGACACCCGCTCCCGCATTGAAGGGTCGGTCAACTCGTGGAGGTGTCCAATCACCTCTTCTGTGGAGCAGGCAACCGAGTAGTGGTCGGCGAGGAGCCGGTCGAGTGTTGGATGGCGAGGGGCGATCACCGGCGTTCCGGCAGCGATGACCTCGAGGGCGACCTGGACGTGTCTGTTGGCGGTGTCGGGACCTGGCGCGTAAACCGCCACGTACTCCTTGACGAGGGCGGCCTGCATCTTGCCGACCGGGGGAGTCGAACTGGTGCCTCCGGCAGAGTCATTGCCCAGGACGGTGTGGCGTTCCCCGAGGCTCAACGTCAGCTCGTCGGATATCTGACCGGCATCGGGCGAGACCGTCGCCAGGTGGCCATCCGGTCGGCGATTCCACCCGACCGGGTTGTGCACCCAGTCGTCGACCGACGGAGCCAGTAACAGCGTGGGGCCACGCTCAGCCTGGTTGAGGAGACTCGCCGTTTCGGCCATGACCAGGTCGACCTTCGTTGCGACCGCAGCCTGCAGGTGATCCGGCGAGCGAGCGATCAGCACTGTCGGAATGCCCGCCGCCGCGAACCGCTCGACGACGCCGGGGGCGTGGTCGAGCACCTCGCCCAGGTCGGGTTCGATCATCAGGAGCTGGTAGTCGGAGGGATCCTCAGCGAGCGTGGGGAGAAGTCGATGATGCGGCGCCATCGATTGGAACATGGCCAGGGCCCCCACATGACCCACGCGAACCTCCGAGAAGGGGTAAGGGCGAGTTCTGCCTTCCTGGCGGCGGAGACGTTCGGCCGCGTACGGCCGCCCTCCTGGTCGATCATCGGGCGGGTTGGCACCGCTCCATGCCCGACGCAGGCGTCGCACGGTCCTCCGGATCGGCTGACGGCTGGAACGAGTCATCGTGACGACGAGGTTAGGAGCCGGCCATGTCCCGCGGCTCCATCCACTGGGGTTGTCGAGTGCGCAGATCTGTCACCGCCGTCTTCTACGGTAGGGAGGCGGCGGGGGTCGGGGGAGGAGATGAATATGAACGATGCCACGGCTCGGGCCGAGTTGTATTCTCGTTTGAGTGAAGTCCTCGGAATCGACCATGCGGGAACCCTGATGGCCTATCTACCTGGAGATGAGCCGGCGACCAAGAGCGACCTGGTTTCACTCAAGGCCGAGCTCACGGCTCGTTTCGATGGCCGCATGGACGCCCTCGACGAACGGATAGACGTCCTCGATCGTCGCATGGAGCGGTTCGAGGACAAGCTGGACGAGCGGATGGATGGCTTCCATCATGCCCTGCTCACCCAGGGGTCGGACCTACGTGATTGCATCGATCGGGTCGATATTCACGACCGCCGGGCTGGTGGTAGCCATCACTCAGTTGCTCTGACGATTGGGTGGTGCGCTCTCGTCGATCGATTGGGATGTCGCGCCTCCAATAGGATCCGGTTGGCTCCATAGCCTGGATGCGGTTAAGTTGCTCGCCATCCCTACCGATGGGTCATGAAGTGACCAGGTTGATTCAACGCGTCCTTCTCTCTGCCGCCCTCCTGGCTGCTGCCTTTGCCGCCCCGGCGCTCGGGGACGATCCCCCTGTGGAGCTTCCGCCCGAGCCTCCACCGTTCTTCGATCTGGTGTTCCCGGTGGTGGGGGACCAGTTCTTCACCGACACGTTCGGTCATTGCCGGGGGGCCAACTGTGAACGCTCCCACGATGGCATCGACATCATGTCCGCCGATGGTTCCAAAGGACAGGCGGTGGTAGCCGCCGCCGACGGTGTCGTCGTCGAGGTGCGAGGGCTCGACGCGGACGGCGTTCCGGTTCCGGGAGGGGCACAGTGGTTGATCATCGACCACGGTGGCTGGTTCACCTGGTATCTCCACCTCAACAACGACACCCCCGGTACCAACGACGGGCTGGGAATGGGGATCGCTCCCGATATCGTCGCGGCGCACGTCGAAGCCGGCTCCGAGGTGGCCCATCCCGTCGCCGGCGGGCAGCTCATCGGCTGGCTGGGCGACTCCGGCAATGCCGAAGGGGGATGGCCCCACCTCCACTTCGAGGTACGGGTGGGCGAGACCAAGTGGGACGCCATCGCCATCAACCCACACGAAATGCTCCTCGTGGCCGCCGACCCGCCCGACGCTCCGGCCATCCAGTCGTGGCGGGGCCACTTCTCCGACGACGACGACAGTGTCCACGAGCCCGACATCGACCGACTAGCCGATGCCGGCATCGCCAAAGGCTGTAACCCGCCCCTCAACACGATGTTCTGTCCCGAGCGGCTCATCACCCGCGGTGAGATCGCCGCTTTCATTCGGCGCACGCTGGCGCTGCCGACGTCAGAGATCGACCACTTCACAGATGACTCAAACTCCGTTTTCGAGGGTGACATCAACGCCCTGGCCGACGCCGGCATCGCCCTGGAGTGCGAGCCCGGCCGCTACTGTCCCGACCGGCCCCTGCTTCGCAATGAGATGGCCGAGATGCTGGTCCGGGCCTTCGCCGACGACCACCCGGAGCGGTACGCCAACCCCGACGGGGAGGACTACTTCGTCGACGTCGATGGCGACGCCTACGAGGAGTCGATCAACCGTCTCATGGCTGCCGGTGTGACGAAGGGTTGCAACCCGCCCGACAACGATCGGTTCTGCCCGGACCGACCGTTGATCCGGGCCGAGATGGCGTCGTTCTTCTGGCGGGCTCTCGAGGGCTGATCCGTCGGTAGCGTGGCGGAGATGAACCGCCAGGCGCTCGTTTCTTTCGTTGCTGGTGGGGCGACCGCCATCACCGCCTCCGTGGTGGGGCTGTGCCTCGCCCTGGTCTTCGGCGTCGTGCCGCGTCCGTCACTGCTGGTGCCTCTCGGCGCAGTGGCAGCCGCTGCGATCGGCGGATGGGCGGCCCAGCGGCGTCTTGATACCGGACCGTTCCGAATCGGGGCGGCGTTCGTGCTGGTCGGGGCGGTGGGTCTCCTCGTCACGGGGGGCGATGGGGCCCTGCGAATCGCCTTGCTGGCGGGAGGCGCTCTGGCCACTGCCGGCGGCGCCCAAATCCTGGCGCCCCTCGGGCGCCCGTTGCCGCCCTGGACCCCGATGGCAGGTCTCGCCCTCGTAGCCGTCGTATTGGTCCGCGTCGTCGTCGGAGGGGGGGCGTTCGGGCACGACGAAAGCGCCTATCTCGTGAAGGCAGGATCATGGGTTCACGACCTGCCTGGAACAGGTTGGGGGTTGCATCGGGGTATCGGACAGTCGGTGCTGGCGGCAGTGATCCTTCCGTTTACCCGGGCAGAAGAGGCGTACCGGCTGGTGGCGGTGGTCATGGGGCTGGGAACCGTGGTGGCGGTCGGCTGGCTGGGCAGGACGGTTCGCTCCAACCGGGTCGGACTTGTAGCGGCGGCCGTGTTCGCCATCGCACCCACGTTCCTTCGTCGTAGTGCCGAGTTCCTGACCGACATTCCCTCCACCGGGCTGCTGGTGGTGGCGACGATCCTCCTGTGGCGGTGGCTCACCGCCCGCGATCCCCGCCAATCCACCCTGGTGTGGGCGGCGGCCGTTGGTGCCGTGGCGGTGTACGTGAGGTACCAGTCGGTGCTCTCTCTCGGGCTGTTGGTGGTGGCGGCTGTCATCGGGTATTGGGACCGTGTCCGTTCCGAGAGAAGGGCGGTGGGGGTCGCCGCCGGCGTCGGTCTCGCTCTCCTCCTGCCCCATTTCGTCTTCGCCATCTCCCGCACCGGGTCTCCGATGGGAATCATCTTCCAGACCGGCGAGGCGGGCGGTAGGGAGTATCTCGGTGAGGGTCTCATCGACTACCTATCCGAGATTCACGATCTCTTGGCGGGTCCCTTGGGAGGCGTGGCCATTGTCGTCGGAATCGGGTGGATCGGCTTTCGGCTGGCCAGGGCCGCCGCCAGGCGCGATTTCGACGAGCCGGCCAGACTGGCCGTGTTCTTGGGGATCCCCGCCTTGGGCCAGATCCTGGCGCTGGGACTCATCTCTCACGGTGACCCGCGCTTTGTCTTCTACCCGGTTGCCCTCCTGATCACTGCCGCTGCCCTGGCCGCCGATGACGTGCGGCGTCGCATCCCGATGTCGTTGTATCGGGCGGTGGTGGCTGGTTTGGTTGTCGCCTCCGTCGCCTCGCTGGGGATCAACGGGGATCGGGCCAATCGCAATGCCGACGCCAGAGGTGCGACTTTCGAGGTCCTCGTCGAGGCGGCCCGCACCGTGCGGGTGGGGTCGGTGGGAGAACCCTGTGGGGCGCTCACCGGCTATCTGCCTCAGATGACCTGGTACTCGGGGTGTCCCACAGCCCGTTTCGAGGAGCAGGAGCCTCTCCTTGCTCCGGAAGTTGGCCCCCGTCCCTACCTCGTCTTCTTCGAGGATGGTGTCCGCCAGCCTACGGGAGCCGTCCTCGATGCCTATCTGGCGCTGGCCGCAGGCGAGCCGATTCTCGTCGAGTCCGCAGGCGGTTCTCTGGGAGATGCACGCCTCTATCGCGTCGAGGGCGACTGACATATCGTCGATCCAACGGGATTGTCGCGACGGCGGGCGGCCCTCAGGGCATCAGGACGATGCCGGTGCGCCCCAGGTCGACGCTCCTGCTGATACGGGCCGACCTCTCGATCTCCTGCCATGCCTCCCACATGCCGTCCGACCAGCGGATGTCGTCGAAAACCAGGACACCACCCGCCGGGGAGTGGTCACAGAGCAGATCGAAGTAGCGAAGCGTGGCCTCTTTGAGGTGGTTCCCGTCGATGAAGGAGAGGTCGAACGGCCCCACAGACTCGATGACGTCGGGGAGCGTCTCGTCGAAGTAGCCCTCGACGGTGTCGACGTTGCCCAGTCCGAGCTCTTCGAGATGACGGCGAGCGAGCACCAGACGCAACCCGCTGGCCTCGAGGGTCGTCAGCCGACCGCTTCGGTCGAGGCGGAGGGCGGTGGCGATGTAGGCGGCGGAGATGCCGATGTTGGTCCCTAGTTCGAGCACACTTCGTGGCCTGAAGGCGCGAGTGAGCTGATAGAGCATCCGGCCCTGTTCGGGGGTGGCGCTGTCGGAGGCCGCCTTGCCCACCGTCCCACGGTCCCAAGGCCCCTCGGCGGCGTCGGAGGTCTCCTTCAACGGAGTCGGATCTTCGAGTAGGCGCTGGCGGAGCTCGTGCACCGCCTTGACGGCCGGGGCTCCGCCGGCGTACCGGTTCTCGGTCAGGTCGGTGAGGGCCCGCCGGAGCGTGTCCTCACCTGGGGCGCCCGAAGACGGGGTGGCCAACCACTCTCTGGCTGCGTCAGTTAGCGGCAGTCGAGGAATGGCGTCGGTCATCCGACCAACGTACACCGGCACAAGCGGTTACTCGGGATCTGTCACCGGCCGTCCGTAGGTTCGAGGGTGCGGTGGGAGGATGGGGGAGGAGAGATGGAGACGACGGATGCCACGGCTCGGGCCGGCTTGTATTCTCGGTTGAGTGAAGTACTCGGTGTCGACCACGCGGGGACCCTGATGGCCTTCCTCCCGGAAGACGAGCCGGCCACCAAGAGCGATCTGGTAGCGCTCAAGGGCGAGCTCACTGCTCGGATGGATGGCCTCGACCGTCGGATGGAAAGGTTCGAGGACAAGATGGACCGCTTCCACGCTGCCCTGCTCTACCAGGGCCGGACCTACGTGATCGCATCGGTTGGGTCGATCCTCACCACGGCTGCGCTGGTGGCAGGCATCGTCGGGGTCCTGTAGGCGTGCCGTCAAACGAGCGGAGATGTGTCACCGGTCTCCCGTAGGTTGGAGGGTGCGGTGGGGGGATGGGGAGGAGATGGAGGAGATGGAGATGACGGATGCCACGGCTCGGGCCGGCTTGTATTCTCGGTTGAGTGAAGTACTCGGTGTCGACCACGCGGGGACCCTGATGGCCTTCCTTCCGGGAGACGAGCCGGCCACCAAGAACGACTTGGTAGCGCTCAAAAGCGAGCTCACAGCTCGAATGGATAGGTTCGAGGACAAGATGGATGGCTTCCACGATGCTCTGCTCTACCAGGGCCGGACCTATGTGATGGCATCGGTCGGGTCGATCCTCACCACCGCCGCCCTCGTGGCAGGCATCGTCCGGGTCCTGTAAAGCCTCGTCGGCCGACGTTCCCACCCCGGTATTCCTCTCTCGGGGGACGAACGCCACCTTCCCCTCGGCCGAGGGGAAGGGCTCACGTCTGGAGATGTTCGTACACCGAGAGGAGGGCCTTCGACTCGACGGTCCAGTTGTAGCGGTTGCGGGCGACGCGGCAGGCCGCCCGATAGGGCTCGGGATCCGCCAGGATCTTTTCCGTGGCGGCGGCGATGGAGCGTGGGTCGACTGGGTCGACCACCTCGCCCACACCCGTCTCCGACACCACCTTGCCGATCCCCGGCGAGTCCGAGCCCAACACGGGAACCTCGGCCATCATGTACTCGAACAGCTTGTTGGGCAGTGTCGTGAAATAGCTCACCGACGAGTTGACGATGTTGCACAGCCCCACGTCGGCGGAGGCCGTCCAGTGCAGCAGGTCCTGGTTGGGTATCGGCCCATAGAAACGGATCCGTTCCCCCAGGCCACGGCGGGCCACCAAGTCCTCGAGGGTTATCCGGTAGTAGCCGTAGCCGACGATGACCATCACCACCCCGTCGAGGAGTTCGACGGCGTCGATGGCGGGTTCGATGCCGCGGTTCTCCTGGATCGAACCTTGGTACAGGAGCAAGGGAGTGCCCTGCGGCAGGCCGAGCTCGGGTCGCAGATCGCGCGGCACGACTGTCGTGTCCTCCGGGACGTTGATGACCGTGGCGGCGATGTCGGGGATGGTGCCGTGGAGTTGGCGCAGATGCTCGATCCACGGCGGGCTGGCCACGATGAGAGCGTCGGCCGACGGGAGCCACTTCGTCTCGTTCCACGTCGCCCACCGTTTCCACCACTTTCCCATGCGGCTTCGTTCCGTCTGAAGTTCGTGGCTGTCGTAGACGAGCTTGGCCCCGGTCTTCTGTTTGCAGCGGTGACCGATCCACAGCGTGTTCAGGTCGTGGCTGTGATAGACGTCGGCCTTCTCGGCCAGTCCGACCGCGATCATGCGCCGGTTGATGGCCCAGGTCTTCATCGCCAGGCCCTGACGGCCCATCACCGCTTTCACGATCCGAAATCCGAAGCGGGCGAGGCGCGTCACCGACCGCAGCAGTGGGGTGCTGACCCGCCCCCAGGCCTTCGACAAGGCTCGTGGCTCCGGATTGGACCGCCGGGGGGGCGTCGTGGCTGGTTCTTCCGCTCCGGGGGCCACCGTCGAGGGAGGTGTCAGCCTCGCTTCTCGTCGCGCCCGGTCGATGTCGACCACCTGGCCGGTGAGTCGGGCATGACGTTCCTCCACGGTCCCTGCGTAACGCGAGGCGAGACGGTTGAGGGCGTCGACTCCGAGGTTGACGCGGCTCACCCGACGAACTTCGATGCCGTCGGGGCGCACCTCGTGCTGTTCCGTTACGCCCGGCACGTAGTAGGCGACCACCGTCACGTGATGACCGGCCCCCACGAGGGCGCGCGCCTCGCGCGTGACGCGGGCGTCGTACTCGAAGGAGTTCTTGACGAACATGCAGACCCTCACCCGTCCGTCCCCTCTTCGGGTCGGACGGCGGCCCGGATGGTGTGTGACGCCCCGCGCAGGCGCGCGCGGTAGGTCGCCACCCGTTCTGTCACGGTCGGGGCGATCTTCCCGGCGGCGGCGGCGGCCGCTCGGATCCGTTCAGGATCCAGTTGGTCTGTCCTGATCAGGGCGTCCATGGCTCCGACCGAAGCGGCGAAGTCGGCCAGCTTGGGGCGATACTCGATCGACACGAACGGCGTGCCGACGGCTGCCGCCAGAACCGCGGCGTGGAGGCGCTCGGCCACGACCAACTCGGCTGATGCCAGCATGCCCACCGCAGCGTCGATATCGCGATAGCCGGCCAGGTAGCCGAGGTCGGGCCTTCCCATGGCCCGCATCATCTCGAAGATGGGACGGTCGTCGGCCGGGTTGCACGACAGGAATGCCACCGAACGACCCTCTGTCAGCCACTGCGACGCACAACGAGCCAGCACATCCATCACGGCTTCGTCGGATCCGCCCCACAGCTCGCCGGCCGTCCACGCCGGGGACACGACGACGAGACCCTCGGTGGTCTCGATGCCATCGGGCCGCTCGAACAGCAACGCCGAGTCGCCGCACACCTCGATCGGCCCGTCGAAGCCCCACTCCAGGAGCGTCGCCTCCGAGTTGGGTCCTCGTACCCCGACGTAGGCACATGACGACAACCACCGCAGCCACCCCTCGACCGGTTCGGTCTCACCCCAGAATCGTGGGCTGGCGACTCCCGTACCGACCACGGCCCGCTCCACCCGGGGGCTGTCTCGTTCGGACAGCCATCCGAGATAGGTGGACCGGTTGATGAGCGTTCCGCCACCGAGCAGCAGCAGTTCGCGCGGCGTGCCAGACACCTCGACCGACGCCCACGGCATCAGTCGACGAAACGCCTCCAGCATCACCTCGTCGCCGAGGTTGTCGTAACCGACCCAGCCCACATAGCGGGCATGGACGGGACCACTCGCAGACTCTTGGGGCTCGGCGCCGATCTCGGCCGTGGGGATGCTGTAGGGAACACCCTGCGAGCGTGAGCGGAGGATCTTGGCGGCGGTGCGCACCGCCTTCGACGGTCTCGAACGGAGGTCGGCCGCCATCTCGGCTCGGGTGGGACGGTTCCCCACGAAACCATCGGGACGGGGTATGGCTTCGGTGGCGGGAATCCAGGCCAGCCCTTGGGCGAGGTGATCGGGTCGTTCCAGCCGGCGGATGGTCGCCCATCCGGCGGGAGGGTCCCCGGTCCCCGCTTTGGCCCACTCCCGTCGGCGTGTCGCCGTCACCAGAGGGAGGGTCCCTCCCCACCGCCGGTCGATGTCGGCGGCGTCGGCCATCTGCCGGTACACCTCGGGGGTCTCGGCCGGAAGGGTATAGCCAACCGTCAGCGAGGAGGTGGTGGGCCGATCGTGGAAATGCTTGACCACCCGGGCCAGGAAGCGATGGTCGAGGGCGACCGAGCCGTGGAGGGTCACCACGAGCTCGCCGCGGGACATCTCCAGCGCAGAAGGGAGGTCGGCTGCCGTTCTCACCCGAGGGTCGCCCTCCAGCAGGCCGGCGGTCGGCTGGTGACGGTCGGCGATCCCGACGAGGATCAGCTCCAGGTCTGGGGCCGTCTGGCCGGTCACGTCCGTCCACAGGTTCTCCAGCGCCGGCGGCGGGTCGTGGACCACCAACGACACCTTCGGCACCTCGTATAGGAGGTCGCGGCGGGGCTTGCGGTAGAACCCATGTGGGATGAGAGTGGCGATCGTCCCGTCGTTGAGCGACCGTGCGGCCGATCGGCCCTCGCGTCCTCCCGATTCGTCCTCGTCGAGCTGGTGGTACACCCGGGCGTCGGCCACCGGCACGAACAGGGCTCCTTGCTGCCACAGCCGCCAGCCCAGCTCGGTGTCTTCGCCTCCCCACCGTGTGAACCGTTCGTCGAACCCGCCCACCGTCTCGAACAGCGTCCGCGCCACCGCCACGTTTGAAGACACGAGCGTCCGGAAGGCCTCGTCTCCGCTGCGCAAGCGCGCCGATCGCCTCTCCAGCACCGGGCGGAAGTCGCCCATTCCCGAGTAGCCGTCGTCGACGCTCGCCTCCAGGTCGACGGTCCCGGTTGCGATTGCAGCCGGATCGAGCCCGGCCACCCGGACCTGAGAGCGACGGCCGACCGTCACCAGATTCGCTTCGCCGGCGTGCCATGCCAGGTGCCGTTCGACCAGGAGGGGGTCGGGTATGCAGTCGGCGTCGACGAAGATGAGGACGTCGACTTCCCCGGCGTGACGGGCTCCCAGGTTGCGGGCTCGTCCCGCCCCGTATCCGACGTGGGCCTGGCGGACGAGGGTCACCTCGACCGGAGCCAGGGCGACCACCGATTCGATGTCGGCGTCGGAGCCGTCGTCGGCCACGACCACGGTCACTGGCCGGGTGGAGCGGGCCAGTCCGGCCAGAGTCCGGGCCAGCAGGTCGGGCCGGTTGTAGACGGGAATGATGACGGCGGCGGTGAGGGAGTGATCCTCAGCCGGAGCCAGGCCGGTGTAGTCGTTGTGGGCTCGGATGATCACGGTTGGTGGGTTCCCTCCACCACCTCGTGGGGGAGGATTCGGTATGACTCCGCCAGCAGGTCGACTCGGGTGAGGTTGCCGTGGCGGTCCACCACCGCGTCGGGGTGTTCTTCGACCAGGAAGGCCTCCAATCCCCGAGCAGCCCCGTCGAAATAGAGGTAGCGCCGGGCGGCGCGCAGGACGTCGGTGAGATGGGTGACGTCATCGCCGCGAATGGCAACCGTCTCCATCTTCTCCGGTGCCATCCGATCGGCCTCGAGCTCCAGGGCGTCGAACACTTGGCGGGACTGCAGCTCGTCGGGGAGTTCGGGGGCTCCGACATGTGCTACCCGCTGCACCTCGGCGTCGGCGTCGATGAGGACGGCCAGTTCCGAGCGCACGGAGGATGCCGGCGCCGTGCGCTTCGACGAGTCGGCGGCGATCGTGAACAGTTCGTCGACCCGATGGTCGTAGGTGTGGAAGGCCCGGGCGTGAGCGAGGGCGGCGTCGGCCATGGCCTGCATCCCTTCCATGTTCGCCAACAACCCCTCGACCTGGGCGGCGATGTCGGGCCCCAGTACCACGTAGTGACGGTCTCTCTCGAAGAGCAGGTCGGTCCCAGGTAGGTCGTCGGTGACCAAGACGGCGCCGGCCCCGATGGCCTCGAACACGCGCATCGTGATGGGGTAGTGGCGGGTGCCGCCTTCGTTGGGGATGATCCGGGCCTCTTCGTACAGACGGGCCATCTCCTCGGAGGTGACCATCTCCCCGAAACCGAGCCGGTCGGTGGGGAAGGCAGCCTCGAGGGCGGCCACCATCGCTTGACGGCTGCCATAGGGTCCGCCTCCCCACAGTTTGGCGCCCACCATCGCCACGTCGAAACGGCGCTCCGCCAGCGGCTTCGAGGGGTCGAGCAACTCGGTGGGAATCCCAAATGGAAAGCGATGGACGGGCGCCGGCACGAAGTGGCTGAGGTGCCACGAGTGGGCCATGAGGACGGCGTCGGCCCGGTATCGGTCGGTGAGACGCAGGTTGGTGTGGAGGTGGTGCTCGCCGTGATGGAACCAGAAGAGGACCGGGACCCCGGGCGCGTCGCCTCGGATGCTCAAGGCGGGATAGGGGCCCTCCACGAACAGGATGAAGGCCGTCTCCGGGTCGACGCTGTCGAAGTCGAGTCCATCGGTCTCTAGGCGCACTTCGGCCCCGCTCCGGCGCAGTGCCTCCTCCAGATACTTGCCGGGGTTGGTGTCGGTCTTGCGATAGACGATCACCACCTTCCTCCCTGCATGCCGGCCAGGCTCGGGGTGGTAGCCGGAGCGAGGGTCAGCGGGTGTGTGGAATACGCCGGCCCCGGCGGGAGGTCGGGCCATGTGGGGGAAGTGGGGGGCCAGATCAACCAGATCGACCGGGCCGGCGTCCGGCTGGGCCGG
>JBGTLA010000165.1:0-3028 GCA_041744375.1 Acidimicrobiia bacterium
CTCGTCGACAACGCCCTCCTCCACGGCGGGGCCGCCGACGTGACGGTGGCGGCGTCGGTCGGCGCCGGCCGGCTCGTCATAGAAGTAGCCGACCGGGGGCCCGGTGTGCCCGAGTCGGAGCTCGTCACCATCTTCGACCGCTTCACCATGACCGACCCTGCTCGCGCTTCGGGGAGCGGCCTCGGCCTCGCCATCGCCCGCCAGCAGGCCCGGCTGTTGGGGGGTGACATCACCGCCTCGCTCCGTGAAGGCGGTGGGTTGAGTCTGAAGGCCACCGTGGTTGTCGCGGAACCGTTACCCGGTGGTGACGGCGCGGCGATGAGCGAATCCGACGATGTGTCCACCTACCCAAGAGGAGACTCATCGTGAAGCGAGCCATCCCGATCTCGTTGCTGCTCATGGCCGTGGTGGCGTGCGGGCCCGGGGGGCCGGACTCGGCCGGGCCCATCACGGTGGCCACCACACCGACGACCGCTCCGGCTGCGGATTCGACGTCGACCACCACCAACACCACCCAGCCGCTCGAACCGGGGGCTGCGACGTCCACCACGGCGCCGTCCACCACCTCGACCACCACTCCGGACGGGGGATCCACCGCCACCGGAATCACCGTCTACTTCCTGGATCCCGACGGCCACGCCCGGGCCGTCCACAGGAACGTCACCACCAACGAGGTGGCGCGCGCCGCCCTCCAGGCCCTCATCACCGGCCCGACCAGCGGAGAGATGGGCTCCAACCTCTCGACCGCCGTTCCGGCCGACACCCTCGTTCTCGGGCTCAGGATCGACGACGGCACGGCGGTGGTGGATCTCTCGCGCGAGTTCGAGGCGGGAGGAGGGTCCTTTTCCGTCCTGGGGAGGCTGGCCCAGGTGGTGTACAGCCTGACCGAGTTCGCCTCGGTCGAGCGCGTCCGCTTCCTCATCGACGGAACCACCGTCGACGTGTTCTCCTCCGAAGGCATCGTGTTGGGCGAGAGCGTGTCCCGCAACGACTTCATCGCAGCCATCCCCATCGGTGCTCCCGTCGCCGGGGCCTCGGCGGCGACGTGGGGCCAGAGCGACCTACCGGCGGTCACGCTGGGAGCCGCCGACGTACGCCGGGTGGTGCTGGTAGCCGGCGACGACGTGCTCAACGTGCGCGACACCCCAGGGGTGGGCGGCACCATCATCGGCCGCCTCGAGCCCGGGGTGGCCGTGAAGACCACGGGCCAAGCCCGCTCCGTGGGAACATCGACGTGGGTGACCGTGCAGACACCCGCCGGGCCCGGGTGGGTGAACGGCTTCTATCTGACCCGGTCGGTGCCCGACAGCGGTCTTCCCGGAGGCGGCGACCCCCTGGCAGCGGTGCGCCAACTGGCCGACCGGCTGGCCGCCAGAGAAGACATCACCCCGCTGGTCTCCGAGAAGGGGCTGTGGGTGTCACACCACGCTCCCCCCATTCGCTTCCCGTCCGGGGACCTGTCGGGCATCCTCGACGATCCCACCACCTACCGGTGGGGCTCCAACGCCCTCGAGCCCGGCAGCCCCGAGATTCGGCCCATGACCTTCGCCCAAGCCGTCGCCGCTCGCTTCGTCGACGCCTACCACGACGACAACTCTCTCGTCGTGGCCAACGAGATCATCGAAGGCCCCAACGGCCGCCCGGCTGCTCTGGCCATCCCCACCGAGTTCGGCGGGTTCGGTTTCGTGACGGTCCACGACCCCGGCGACGACCCCCAGTACGAAGGTCTCGACTGGACGGGGTGGATCGTGTCCCTCGCCTACGAGGGCGACCAGATCAAGGTGGTCGGGCTCACCCTCGACGAGTGGGCCCCGTAGTCGAGCTGCGGCCGCCGGAGTCGTCCCCATCGGAGCCGTGACTAGCCGAGGCCGCCATACCTCATCACGGGTAGTGGTCGGGGAGGTCGTTCTCGTAGAGGACGGCGTCTCCGGCACCGAGGTTGGCCCGCACCCACTCCACTGCCTCGTCTCGGGAATCCATGACCATCACCGTGGCAGCTCCGGTGGCAGCCCCCTCCAAGAGGGCGCGGCGGTTGGTTCGGCCTACGACGATGACATGGTCTGCCATGGCGGCGGCGGCGGCGAACCGGACGTTCTCGTCGTGCTGGTTGGGGCCCAGCTCCACCATCCCCGGTGTCACCACCACCCGACGACCGGAGACGTCAGATGATGAGAGGGTCGCCAGCGCCGCGGCCGCCCCCGCCGGATTGGCATTGAAGGTGTCGTCGACGATCACCACCCCGGTGGCACCGGTCGCCACCGTCCGCCGGTGATCCGGCTCGGTCAGGCTTTCGATGCGGCCGGCGATCGCACCAGGGTCGACGTCCAGACCCAGGACTACTCCGAGGGCGCAGGCGACGTTGTTGGGGTGGACCTTCGATGGTGCCGTCCCCACCACTTCGCCACCGATCGACACCTCCCCCTGCGACGTCACGCTCACGTCGAGGTCGGGGGCCGACCCGACCCGGATGACACGCCGGCGACCGGCCTCCTCGGCGGCCAGGGCCGCCAATCGGGGGTCGTCCACGTTGAGGACGACGACCGGCGCCCCCTCCAGGATCTCGCGCTTGGCCTCCACGATGCGTTCCTCGCTGCCGAAACGCTCGAGATGGACCGGCCCGATGGCGGTGATCACGGCCACGTCGGGACGAATCCACGCGCACAGATCGGCGATCTCACCGGCACCGTAGGTTCCCATCTCGGCCACGAACACCTCCACTCCGGGTGACAGGTGCTCGTTGACCGCCCGAGCCAACCCCATGCGGTTGTTGAACGAGGCGGGGCTGGCCAGGGTGCTGCGGACGCCACCGAGAAGGTGGGCGACATGGTTCTTGGTGCTGGTCTTCCCGTACGAGCCGGTGATGGCGACGACGGTGGCGCCCGAATCGGCCAGGGCCGCCGCCGCCCGCGCCACAAAGGGCCGGCCGGCCCGACGCTCGTAGGGGCTCGACGCCACCGCCACCGCATCCACCACCACCGGGAGGGCCAGCACGACCAGGGCGGTCACGGCCGGCGCCACCACCACACCG
>JBGTLA010000166.1:0-7976 GCA_041744375.1 Acidimicrobiia bacterium
CCGGCATCGACGTCATCTCGTCGCGTCTGTCCGAACTGCGCGATCGCCAGGCCGAACTGCGGGCCCGGGCCGGCGAGACGGGAGTGGAGCGAGACCGGGTCCGTTCGCGCCACGAAGAGACGAGGACGTCGCTGGAGAAGGGCAGGCAGCGGCTGTCGGAGATCGAACTAGCCACCACCGAGCTGCGTGTCCGCCGAGAGAACGTGGCCGAGGGCCTGCGCCGCGACGCCGACGCCGACGAAGCCGAGGCCCTGGGTGCCCCCGAACCGGTCGTGACCGAAGCCGCGGGCGACCTGCCCCTCGAGCGGGTGGTGGAGGACTTCGAGGCCCGCCTGCGGCGGATGGGCCCCGTCAACCCGCTGGCAGCCAAGGAGTACGCCGAGCTGGAAGAACGCCACACCTTCCTCGGGGACCAGCTCTCCGACCTGCACTCGTCCCGTGACGAGCTGAAACGGGTCATCTCCGCCCTCGACGAGGAGATCCAGGAGCGGTTCCTGGCCGCCTACCAGGAGGTGGCCACCGCCTACGAGGAGCATTTCGCGGTGCTCTTCCCCGGCGGCACCGGCAAGCTGGCGATGAGCGACCCCGACGAACCGCTCGAGTCGGGGATCGAGATACGGGCCCAGCCCCTCGGCAAGAAGGTCAGCCAACTCACGCTGCTCTCCGGCGGTGAACGCTCTCTGGCCGCCCTCGCCTTCCTCTTCGCCGTGTTCAAGGCCCGGCCCAGCCCCTTCTACGTCCTCGACGAGGTGGAGGCGGCCCTCGACGATTCCAACCTGCGCCGCTTCATGCGTCTCATCGAGGCGTTCCGCCACCAGGCCCAGTTGGTGATCGTCACCCACCAGCAACAGACGATGGAATCGGCCAACGTCCTCTACGGGGTCACCATGGAACCGGGCGGATCCTCCACCGTCGTCCGCAAGGAACTGTCCGTCGTCGACGCCCTGGTGTGATCAGCTGCCCAGCAGCCGGGCCGACGTCATGGCTCGATTCGTATGGAGTCGAGGAGGGCGCCGAGTTCGGCTAGGTCCTGCTGCGGCGAGCCGGCGGACCGTTCCGCGGCGATCATCAGCCGGGTGCCTTCGACGGCGAGGATCCAGAACTCTTCGGTGTAGCCAGGTGCCGTGTAGCCGTAGAACGCGTCCCCGGGTGTTGTGTCGAAAGGCGCCACCCAGCTCTTGAGTTGCCCGCCGTGGCATTCGATGAAGCGGCGGTCGTCTCGGGACTCATCCACCGGCAGGTCCGGTACCGTCATTTCCAGGTGTTTCCCGTGGTACCCGTAGACCGTCACGTCCTTCGGGGACGACGTCACTTGGAACGGGGCCAGGTCCGCCAGTGCGGTCGCCAGGTCGTCCACGGTCGGTCCGACCGGTGGATCGGCGTGCGAGTGGTCGCTGCACCCTTGATTGACGAGGTTGGTCACGGTGGTGATGCTCACCGCCACGTGCCCCTCATCCTCTCCGAACTTGACTGCGCCCGCCCACTGCGACCATCCCTCTGCGGCAACCTCGTACACCACCCGGAGCGGTGTGGAGGGGTCGAGGTCAGGGTCCATGAAGTAGGTCCCCGGGTCAATGGGACGCAAGCCCGGAAGGTCCATGATGTTTTGGATTTCGTCAGAAGGACTGGGGTCGCTCAGAGTCGTCGGTGTGGTGGTTGCTTCCGGTACGGCACCAGATCCGCAGGCGGTCAGCGCCACCATCACCGCCACAACGGGGATCGTTGGGTTCATAGGGTTCACGCCATCTCTCTTTCTCCGTCATCGATTCACCAGCGACGCTTTGGCGGCCATCAGTCGGTGTGGAACTCGAAGGACTCCACGATGGGTGTCGCGGCTTCGATCACGCTCTCGAATCGGTCCTCCGGGGCGATGATGGCGATGGCGAGGACCTGTGCCGACCCCCCGGGATAGTCGATCAGGTAGAGGCGCATCCGTTGCCCCGGCTCGAGGCCGGTCGCCGTCCCACCCGCCACCACTTCGGGTACACCCACGTCCTCGCAGAGGTTCGCCCTGGTGGCGGCCATTACATCCATCTGCAGCGCCTCGATCCCGGCGATGTGCACCGCCACGGCCTCGGCGGCCTCGAGGTCGGGATCGGACATGAGGCTGCGGGCCAGTGCCTCGGCGTCGCCGGGAGCCGGGCCGTGCACGCATCCCGTCTCGATGGGTCGGGGGTCGGCAAGAACCACGAGGCGTTCCTCGTGGGTCCCGTCGAGGTGGAGAGTGGTCATGGTCGGAGACTCTTCCCAGCCGGCGAAGCTGCCGTCCCAGGGCTGGGCCACCTCGAAGGTCACCTCGCCGTCGAGGAACTCGTACAGCTCGGCCATGGCCACGGTCATCCCGTTCTCGGTCGTCGCGGTCTGCCAGGGCACTGACCCAGACGGGTACACGAGCACGAGGCGACCGGTGTCATCGCGGCGTACTTCGATGAACTGCACCACCACGGTCTCGCCACCTTCGGCGAACAGCCTCACTTCGAACTCCATATCGCCGAGCGGCCACACCGGACCCGCGAGGAGTTCGATCTCGGATGTTTCGTAGGAGGCTCCGGTGGTCGTGGCGAAGAGGAGGGGGATCTCCCCGTCTGCAGGGTGGGACAGGAACTCCTGGGCACCCTCGCCATCGATCCGTGCCTGGAGGAAGGCCTCCAGGAGAGCCGTGGCCTCCGCATCGGAGGGCGGCGTCATCTGTTCGATCTGTCGCTGAGAGAAGCTCTCCTCGCCGTGAGTCATGGGTTCGTCGGACGGTGGGAGCATCACCCATCGGGACACCACCCAGAGACCAGAGGGACCCTGGAGACCGAGCTGGGCGATCCTGAGGCTCACTGTCTCGTAGCGGTATTCGTCGATCGTCGGCGCGCAATTCCCACCTGCCGGGTCGTCCGGATACAGCGGGTTGGTGAGGCCGGGGGCGCAGCGGATGAACACGCTCTCGGTGGCCCACATCAAGCCCGCGGACGTTTCCTCCGACGACCCTCCGTGGCCTCCGACACTCCACTGGAACTCCTCCCAGCCGAGCTCATCGCGGAGGAACCGGGTGACGATCTCCGCGTCGCCCGCCTCCTTCGCCCAGGCGGCCAGCTCCGGGTCGACCTGCCAGGTGTAGCCGGGATCACCGGCGTCGGCCAGTCGTTGGGCCTCCCGCACCTCCTCGAGGCTCGACTGTGGCCACATGCCCGACACCGTCGGTTCGGGGTTCGGGCCGTTCCCGCCGACCCGAACCCAGATGGCCCCGATGTTGTCGGTGAGGGTGTCGGTCCCGGGATCGTGGGTGAAGGTGAGGTTCCGGAGCGGATCCTCGAGGGGAGGGCCGCTCATAGCCACGGGCTGACTGCCGTCGTCGCAGGTCAAAACCGGCGCGGGGATCACGAGCCCCCTTTTGCCCTCGAGCCGTCCGGTTCCGGTCATCGTCGACGGGGCACCCGAGCACACCGAGGAGAAGACGTCATGCACCGTGATCTCGACCGCGTCGTCTTGCGAGCCGATGGTCATCGTCTGGATGCTTCCGTCAGTATCGCTGTTGACCCATGTGCCCAGGAAGGAGCTACCGGGGTCGCTTGCGAGGTCGGGACCCGAGAAGAAGGATGAAAAGAGGATGAGCCCCATGAGGGCGGAACCGAGGGCTGCCACCGAAATCGGCACCAGCCTGAACGCCCTGCCGCGCCGCCGCTTTGCTGCCGCGGACTGGATCCGATCCCAGGCCAGGTGCTCGTCCACCTGCGGTGAGCGGCGGCGCAGTTCGGCGGCAATCCGTTCGTCAATGGTCATGCTGTTCCCTCCAGATGGGCGCGAAGGGCGGTGCGCGCCCGGTTCAGGTGTTGACTGACGGAACCTTGTGATATCGCCATTGCCTGGGCCACTTCGGCGGTGCTGAGACCGTCCACGTAGTACAGCACCGCACACAGACGTTGCTTGTATGGCAACCGTTGCAGCCCGAGAACCAGGTCCGATTCCGGCTCAGCGGGTGGCACGGAAGCGACCTCGTAGGTCATCCGCTGAACCGCTGCTTCCCCCCGGAGACGGGACCGGTGAGCGTTGTGTAGCTTGTTGATAGCCACTCGACGCACCCACGCTCCTGGGTTGTCGTAGCGGGAGATGCGACCCCAACTCACCCACGCCTGTGCGAAGGCTTCTTGGGTGGCGTCTTCGGCGGCGGCCAAGTCTCCGCCCGCCAGGGCGAGGGCTTGGACTATCGACCTGTACGACTGCCGGAAGAGAGCTTCCAGAGTGGCGGGTGTGAGGAGGAGGCCCTCTTCACGCTCATCGCCTCGATCACCGATCTCGTTGGCGTCGTCTCGCGCCATGGCGGAGCGCTTCCAGGGATTACTGCGAAGTGGAATTGGTAGCTCCATCAAATCGATCCGATCGCTGTGTGATGGATACACCCCGCAGAGGGAGAATTCCATGACAACGATTGAGTAGGCGCCAAGGAACTTCTCTGTCAGAGGATGAAAAACGGCGAGAATCGGTGAGAGGCAATCTCCAGGTAGAGCCTTAGGACAGTGTTGAACAATTCGTTCCAGCCCTCGACGCCAGTCCTCCTAGCAGGACCTTTGCCGAGCTACCGGTCGGGCTTCTTGTCATTCGGGACCGTCTAGCGGGCGATCGGGTCGACGCGAACGGCGTTCCAGAAATCGTCGAATCCGAATGGCCCCACCGTGTTGATCAGGGGTGTGGCCCACAGGTTGTTGCCGAACCAGCGGAGGCATCCACTGGTGCAGGGCACGATTTCTCCGAGGGACGAGACGACACCCCAAATGCGGGTCTCCCCGTTGAAGTTGGCGAACACCGGGCCGCCGGACATTCCTCCGTTGTGGGTGCAGCCCATCACCACCATGTAGAGACCGGTGCCGCTCCAGTTGTACCAAGCGCCGTTGTCGGACGTGCAGATCCATGGGTAGGCGTCGGTCTGGTTGTTGCCTTGGACGTTGTACCAACCCTCGATGGGATACCCGATTGCCCACCGGTTCACATTCCACGTGTAGAGCTGGGTGTCAACGGGCGGGTTGGTGGCGGGCGCCATGTATCGCATTCCGTGGGGCGTGTAGACGTCCCCGGGGTACCGGCCGTCCGACGCCGGGTTGAAGGCGATGAGGGCATAGTCGAGCACCTGCGCCCGGTGGAAGCCCTGCAAGAACCCGTGAGTGCTGACCTCTTGGGCGAAGGCCGTAGGAAGTCGAGCGGAGGTGGCCGGGGCGTACCACCAGCGCTTCTCGGTCCACGCGTTGTGGTACTCATCCGGTTGGAACCAGTAGTCGGTGTTGGGCCGACCTTGCAGGTCGTAGAGACAATGGGCGGCGGTGAGGACCAGGTTGCGCGACACGATCGTGCCTGTGCAACTGGTGAGAAGCCCGGTGGCCGTTCGGGCCGTGAGCTGGCCGACCGAGTAGGGAAGCGAGTTGTAGGGGAGCCAACCGACCTGGCGTGCGAATATCGGCTGGGTGATGAGCCGCTGCAGCTCGAGACCACTACCCCCGCCAGCCACGGTCAGAGTGCTTTCGGCAGGACTCCAGGTGCCGGGTGGGGGCGGGTTCTTGAGTGCGGCGCCCGCCGGGGCCCCCACGCCGAAGGGTGCCGTCGCCGCCGGCGCGTCCACCCCACCGCCCGGCTCACCATCGTCCACCGGAGCCCAGCCGCTGATCTCCCCGGCGTTCTCGTCGCCGTCGATGCCCGTCGTGCTCGAGGGCTTGTCCATCCCAGAATCGAGCATGTCGTTGTCTGGCTCCTCGACGCCGTCACCGGTGGTGGGCTCTTCCATTTCGGGGGGCATCATGTCTTCGAGTGCCCGGTGCAAGAAGGCGGCCATTTGGCCTCGGGTGACGGGGTCGTCGGGGCAGAAGCGGGTGTTGGCGGGCGGGTTGCACCCGCGGGTGATCCCGGCTGCCGCCAGCGCGGAGATGTCGGTTGCGAAGGTGTGGCCGGTGGTGTCGTCGAAGGCGTCGGTTCCGGCGGGTAGGTGCAAGGCGCGCCCGAGGAAGGCGGCCATTTGGCCTCGGGTGACGGGGTCGTCGGGGCAGAAGCGGGTGTTGGCGGGCGGGTTGCACCCGCGGGTGATCCCGGATGCCGCCAGCCACGAAATGTCGGTTTCGAAGGTGTGGCCCGTGCTGTCTTCGAACTGACCTGCCAGCAGCAACAGATGCGGGTTGGGCGGGATGTCGACTGATTCGGTGGCGACGCCTGCCCCCGCCGTGGTGGCGACAACGAGCAACAAGACCAGCGTGGTCATGCCGAGCTTGGCGCGGCGGCGAAGCGGTCCGGATCCCATCCCACCCTCCGTATCGTTGTGAGGCCCACGAGATTAACTCCGGAGCGCATGGCTTTGCTTCGTGAAACGGACGACCTTCACAGCTTCCCCCATTTCCCTCCCCGAGATGACCAGCGCCTACCAGGAGCACTTCGCGGTGCTCTTGCGCGGCGGCACCGGCCGGACGAGTCACGGCGGGGCGTGGGCGAGCTTGGTGCCGTCGGGTCGGATGACGGTGAGGTCATCGGCGGTGCCGGTGAGAACCCACCCGCCTTCGTGAATGAGAGTGTGATGGCGCCGGCACAACAGCACCAGGTTGGACTGGTCGGTGAGCCCGCCCCGTGCCCACGGTCGTAGATGATGGGCGTCAGTCCAGCTCGAGGGCCGTCGACAACCGTGGAACCGGCAGTGGCGGTCGCGAATTCGCAGCGCCTTCCATTGGGCCGGGCTGACCGTGCGCCGAGTGCGTCCCAGATCCAAGATCTCTGAGTCGGGTCCGGTGATGAGCCGGCACACGTTGGCATCGCACGCCAGCCGCTGAGCGGCAGCGGGGGAGATGATGGTGCCGTCGCCCATCTCGCACAGGCCACCGGGGTCGGTGCCCACCAGCGTGTCGTAGGCGACGACGACGGTGAGGTGGGGCCGGTTGCCGTGGTCGGTGGGAGTGGCCGGGGCGTCGAGGAAGCGGCGGGCCAGCTCGGTCAACGCCTCGCCCCGTAGTTGTGGCATGGGCGGAAGCTCGCCGGTGGGGGTGGTGCGCACCTGTTCGGAGATGAGAGAGTCGAGGGCGGCGTTGACGAGGGCGTGATCCTCGGGGTCGAGGTCCCCGTCGAGGCGGCCCCGCCCCTTCCATGACTGGGACAGGTACACCGCCGACGGCTCGACATCGGCCCCGTCGGGGGCTTGGTCGTGGGCCTGGCTCCAGTAGGCGACCAGGCGCCGAGTGTCGGCCAGCGTCAACCCGGAGGCGGCTTCGGCCAGGGTGGGCTCATCGGCCGCGAAGGGTCGGGGATGGCGGCTGTGGGCGTGGGCCAGAACTTCGAGCTGGCCCACGGTCAGGCCGGCCGACCGGGCCAGCTTGGTGGCGTACGGCAGGTGTTCGAGGGAGCGGGCCAGGAACAATTCCCGGTTGGCACTACGCACGCCCATGCCGCAGCGAGTCACCAGGAAGGCGGTGACAGACGTGAACCCGTCGTACTCGAACGCCCGGGAGGACTCCAGCTCGGCGATGGCGAGGAGCCGGGCGAGCCGGGCTTGGTCGACCGCCGTCGCCGCCGCCACCACCGCCTCCATCACTGCCGCCGGCGCACTGTCATGGAACTCACCGTTATCGAACAGGTGTTCGCTCATGTCCCCAACCTACAAGACCCCTACGACACACTCAAGGGGGTCGTACAATCAGCCCGGTGGACACCCTCCAGATCCTGATCGCCGTCCTGGCGGTGGTGGCTCTTGTTGCCGTCGTCTGGTTGATGGCGGTTCGGAGACGGTCCGCTCCCGCTCCGACGTTCGAGGAAACCCCGGCGACGGCGCCTCCTCGCCCCGCCCCCCCGAACTGTCGGGCCGCCTGGCCAAGACCACGCACTCGCTGAGTGGTGCCCTGCGGGGTGTGTTCGGGCGCTCGGACCTCGACGACGAGTTCTGGGAGGGTTTGGAGGAAGCCCTCATCGGGGCCGACGTGGGCGTTGGTGCCGCCACCGATGTCGTGGCCCGGGTTCGAAGCGCCCGCCCC
>JBGTLA010000167.1:0-24709 GCA_041744375.1 Acidimicrobiia bacterium
CCGAGCCTGGCTGGAGGATCCCGGCCGAGCCGACCGTTTCCAGGTCCATCACACTCCGACACATGCCTCCTGGCTCAACCAGGTCGAGTTGTTCTTCTCCATCCTGGGAAGACGGCTGCTACGCCGAGGAGAGTTCGGATCGGTGCCAGAGCTCGTCGACAAGATCTCTGGATTCATCACCAACTACAACCAGAAGGCGAAACCGTTCCAATGGACCTACGAAGGCAAACCCCTCGAAGTCGCCTAATACGTCAGCGGACTTACGCGCGTGAGCACTAGGACGGTGCTGCACAACAATGCAAGCCCGATCCCCAGCTGGCGAAGTTCCTGGTAAGGGGACTGGCGTCGATGGCTGGAACGACGGGTTCACCACTGCCTGCGGACGTCGTAGCTGTGATGAGCAGCCATGTTCTTCGTGGCGCAGGTGCTTAGGGGACGGGCGGATAGGGACGGCTGCGGGAACCGGAGCCGCTCTATGGCGGCGCTCCCTGGCCTGGCCGGCCGACTATCCGCGCATTCCCTTATACCCAAGCGTCTCCAGTCGAGGGTTCCGCTCAATCCCTGGGAGGGGGAGTTGGCCCGCTCAGCCCGGAGGGATGTCCCAACATCCGAATCAGGGTGGCAGCGCCGGCCCCGATTCCGTGTTCGAGGGCACGTTCGTCGAACACGAACTGGGCCGAGTGCAGATCGACCGATGCCGATCGGGGTGAACTACCGAGACGAATCAGCGCGCCGGGGATACGTTCCAGGTACCGCGAGAAGTCCTCGGCGCCCATGCTGGTGGCAGTGGGAACGATGGCAGCGGGTCCGGACAGGTCGGCTATCGCTGCTCGTGCCTGGTCGATGACAGCGGGATCGTTGATCACGGGGGGGATACCCCGCAGGTAGTCGATCTCCACCTTGGCTCCCGTGGGAGCGGCTATTCCCACCGCCAATTCTTCGATGAGGGGTGGGAGCTCGTCCCAGAGTTCCCTGTCGAGGGTTCGCAGGGTGGCACCGAGTTCGACAGTGGCGGGGATCACGTTCTCGGCCACTCCCCCAGATACTCGCCCGAATACGACGGTGAGGGCGCGGCGGGTGTCTACCAGTCGATCCAAGAGTCCGGGGAGCTCGGTGATGACCTTCCCGGCGGCGTAGATCAGGTCGACGGTCCGGTGTGGGCGGGCGGTGTGGCCTCCGGGTCCCGACAGCCTGATCGTGAAACGGTCGGCGGAACCGGTGATGGCGCCGGTCCGAAGGCCCAGGGTGCCCACGTCGAGACCGGGATCGACATGGAGGGCGATGATCGACATCACCTCGTCGATGGCCCCTTCTCGGACCATGTCGACCGCTCCTCCCGGGAACGACTCCTCGGCTGGCTGGAACACGAACCGGATCCGGCCGGGAAGGCGAAAATGGGAGAGGGCGAGGGCGATGCCGACGGCGATGGCGGTATGGGCGTCGTGACCGCAGGCATGCATGACCCCGGGGACCTGGGAGGCGAAGGGGTTGTCGGCGGGCTCATCGATGGGGAGAGCGTCCAGGTCTGCTCGGTAAGCGACCAGACGCGGTCCCGAACCGATCTCGGCGGTTAGTCCGGTTCCTGCTTCCCGTACCGACGTTCGCACCCCGGCGTACTGAAGGGTGGTAGCGACCCTTTCGGTGGTGGCAAACTCCTGGTAGGAGAGTTCGGGATGACGGTGGATGGCTCGGCGCAGCTCGGTGGCGGTGGGGAGCACCTCGGCGACCAAGCCCCGCAACTCGGTGGGAGAGATCATGAAATAGTCAGGTTACCGTCGATTTCTGGGTCGTCGCAGGTCCAAATCTCTGCCAGTCCGGTCGCGGCTCCCGGGTCAGGTGTAGAAGCGGTCCTCGAAGATGCGACGGGATCTTCGGGTGACCCGGCGGTAGTCCTCACGCAGGTCGGTCCGGCGCTGGTATCCCAAAGAGACGGCCAGGCGGGTCGCCTCGGAAGGGTCGACCGGCAGGAAGTCGATCCGACGGCCGGTCTGTAGGAAGAGGCGGTTGCGAATCCGGCTGCAGAAGATGTAGGCGTCGGTGAGGTCGTAGGCCTCGCTGTCGGATAGGGCACCGTGTCGGCCGAGGCGGGCGAGGGCTTCGAGAGTGCTCGTAGTCCGCAGCCACGGTTCGGCTCCGCCATTGCGCAATTGGAGGAGTTGGGCGCAGAACTCGATATCCACAAGGCCCCCCTTGCCCAGTTTGAGGTGGAAGTCGGCATCCTGGCCCGCCGGGATGCGCTCCTTTTCCACTCTGGCCTTGACCACACGGATGTCGGTGACCGCCTGCGGCGGAAAGGGGTCCCGCCAGACAAAAGGTGTGGCCATCTCCATGAACGCCGCCCCTACCTCGGCGTCGCCGGCCACCGGACGGGCCTTCACAAGAGCTTGGAACTCCCAAGTCTGCGCCCACCGCTCGTAGTATGCGCGATAGGAGTCGAGGGAGCGAGTGAGCGGACCCGAGCGGCCCTCAGGACGAAGGTGAGTGTCTGTTTCCCACGCCAGCCCGTCCTGGGCGGGTCGCGAGAGGATCTCTCCGAACTCGTTGGCTGCCGTCCGGGCGGTGGCGGCGTCGTGAGGCTCGTCGTATACGAACAGGAGGTCGAGGTCGGAACCATACGAGAGTTCCCGGCCTCCCCATCGACCCATGGCGATGATGGCCAAACCCTCATCGGCGCCGGCGAGCGAAGCAGCGACGCGGGCCGCGGCGTCGGCTGCGGCCGTCAGATCGGTCATGGCTGCTTCGACGTCAGCCATGCCCAGAAGGTCACGAGCAGCTACCCGAACCAGCTGACGACGGGCGAATCGCCGCAGCGTTCCCAACTTGTCGGACCTGACCGGTCTGGCGTCGACGCGCCGACGAAGGCGGCTCTCCAACTCGTCGGCAGGTCGCAGGTCGGTGATGGCGGAGTCGTCGCCGAGCCGGGGAACGAACTCGGGTAGCCGATCGAGATACGATCCGAGCAGCTTGCTGCTCCCGAGCAAGAGCGCCAAGCGTCGGCCTACCTCGGGGCGTTCGTGGAGTGTTGTGATGATCTCGGCGTGGTCGGGAACGTTGGTGGCCAACAGCCGGAGTTGGTCGAGGCCCAGATCCGGGTCGGGCGAGTCGGCCAGCCAGTCGAGGACCAGTGGCAACATCTGTTGCATGAGCTTGCTCCGGCGTGACAGTCCGGTCGTCAACTCCTCGAATGTGCGGGCAGCCCCGGCGATATCCCGAAACCCGAGAGCGGCGAGGCGACGCTCCGCTCCCTCTCGGCTGAGGGTGGCGGTGGAGGAGGCGGCGAAGGCCTCGAGTAGAGGTCGGAAGTAGAGCTCTTCGTGGATGCGTCGCACAGTGGTTCGAAATGAGACGAGGGCTGCATCGAAGGCCTGGAGAGCATCCGTAGGCGCCGTGTCGCGATATCCCATGGATCGAGCAAGGCGCTGACGAGACGACTCGTCCGCAGGGAGGGTATGGGTCTGGCGGAGATCCCACAGTTGGAGGCGGTGCTCGACACCGCGCAGCCAGCGATAAGCCTCTTCGAGTTTGGCCGCCTCGTCGGAATCGACGTAGCCGCCGTCGACCAGAGCACCCAGGAGGTCGAGAGTCGAGGTCTGACGGAGTTGGGTGTCGAATCTCCCGTGGACGAGTTGGAGCATCTGCACGGCGAACTCGATGTCGCGTATCCCCCCCGGGGCTCGTTTGAGATCGCCGGGGTCTGCGCCTGCCTCGATTCGCGCCTTGAGCGCACGAAGAGAACGGATGGCCTCGGGATCGATGGTCTCCGGCCACAGCACCTGGGCAACGAGTTCGAGGAATCGCTCTCCGGCGACGGGGTCTCCGGCGGCGTGGCGGACCTTCAGGAGGGCCTGGAACTCCCACGCCTCTGCCCACCGCTGGTAGTGCCCCCGATATCCTTCCACAGAGCGGGCCAGCAGCCCGCGGCTTCCTTCGGGCCGGAGAGTGGCGTCCGCATTGAGGATCATGCCGTTGGCACCGCCCCCTCCCAGACGTCTCATGACGGTCGAAGCCACCCGGTTGGCCGCCGCAGACCCGGACGGGTCACCTTCGTACACGAACAAGAGGTCGATGTCCGACCAATAGTTCAACTCTCTACCTCCCCACTTTCCCATCGCCATCACGGCAAGTGGAGGTGCTTCGGTGTCATGCGACTCGGCCAAAACGTCGGCGACGATGCCGTCGGCCATGTCCGAGAGGCGCTGTCCTCCTTCCTCGACGTCGATTCGCCCGGCGAGATCCTCCGCCGCCACGGCGGCGAGCGTGACCCTGGCCTTGCCCACCAGGTCGGTGGGATCCGGTTTCCACAGCCACTCGGGCCGGGCTGTGACCTGGCGCATCAGCTCCCGGCTGGCGCCGCTGAGGTGAGCCAACAGCTCGACGGTCGTGGCGTCGGCGAGTACGTCGCGACCGGGGGCTGCATCTACGAAGTCGAGCAGACGTATGACGGCCCCGTCCGGATCGGGTCCCGACCAGACGACCTGCAGCGGAGCGACTGCCCGGGGGTCGTCGAGCCAACCGGCCCGGGCGAGACGGGCCCGAACAGCCGGATCGAAGGGTGGTGGCCCATTCACCCGCCACAGGGTATCGGTCCCACTCGGGAGCATCATGGCCGGTCCTATCCTTCTGCCCCATGACGTTGCGTGTGGCCGGAGCCCAGATCAACCTCGTCGTGGGTGACATCGACGGCAACGAAGCCCGCATCGCCGAGGTAATGGCGTGGGCAGAGGCCGAGGCGGCCGACATCCTCCTCTTGCCGGAGCTGGCCGTCAACGGGTACCCGCCTGAGGATCTGGTTCTCCGCCACTCGTTCGTGGAGGCGGGGGTCGGCGCCGTTCGACGGTTGGCGCAGCGCTCGGGTCGGGTGACGACGGTGGTGGGGTTCGTGGCTCACGCCACCCATATGACACGGGGAGCTGCCGATGCGGGGTTTCGCCGAGTAGCCAACGCGGTGGCCATGCTGGAAGCGGGCGTGGTACGCGGCACCTACTACAAGCATCTCTTACCCAACTACGGCGTGTTCGACGAGGATCGGTACTTCGTGCCCGGTTCGCATCCCGACCGGACCTGGGTCATCGCCGGCCACACGATCGGGGTTTCGATCTGCGAAGACATGTGGCTTCCCGATGGTCCCCCGCTTCGGCAGGCCGCCTCCGGCGCCGAAGTTCTGCTCAATGTGAACGCCTCGCCCTTTCATCTCGGTAAGGCCGCAGAGCGCGAGACGATGCTGGCGGAAAGAGCCCGGGCAGCCGGCGCGCCGGTCGTTTACCTGAATCTGGTCGGCGGTCAGGATGAGCTCGTCTTCGATGGAGCCAGCGTGGCGATGGCGGCCGATGGAACGATCATTCACCGATCCCCACAGTTCTCCGAGGACCTCTTCGTCGTCGACCTGCCCCTGGCGGGAGAGGCTCCAACTGTGGGGGCGGTGGCTCCCCTCTTGGATCCGATCGAGGAGATCTATACCGCTCTCACCACGGCCCTGGGCGACTACGTCAGAAAGAACGGGTTCGCATCGGTCGTAATCGGGCTGTCTGGGGGGATCGACTCCGCGCTGACGGCCGCCATCGCCACCGACGCCTTGGGTCCCGAGGCGGTGTGGGGCCTGGCGATGCCGTCGCGGTTCAGTTCCGAGCACTCTGTGGACGATGCACGTCAACTGGCAGAGAACCTCGGAATCCGTTTCGACATCGTCTCGATGGACGGCTCCTTCCAAGCCCATCTGCAGACACTTGCCCCTCTCTTCGACGAAACGGAGTTTGGGGTTGCCGAAGAAAATCTCCAATCCCGCATTCGGGGGGCGATACTCATGGCCCTATCCAACAAGTTCGGACCGATGGTCGTAGCTACAGGCAACAAGTCGGAGATGGCCGTCGGTTACGCCACTCTCTACGGCGACATGGTGGGGGGGTACGCAGTGCTGAAGGATGTACTCAAGTCCCTGGTGTACCGGTTGGCCGACTGGCGTAACAGGGAGGGCGAGGTGATTCCGCTCAACACCATCGAAAAGCCTCCCTCAGCCGAGTTGCGGCCCGATCAGAAGGACTCCGACACGTTGCCTCCCTACGCAGTGCTCGACGCCATCCTCGACCGCTACGTCACCCAGGACATGGGAACGAACGAGATTGCGGCGGCGGGTTACGACCTCGAGGTCGTGGAGCGGGTTGTGACGATGGTCGATCGCAACGAGCACAAGCGGCGGCAGTCTGCGCCGGGAGCGAAGATCACGGTCAAGGCCTTCGGCAAGGACAGGCGCCTTCCTCTCACCAACCGCTTCATCGAGGACGGCGCGTGAACGGCCCGGTGCTGGTCGACGGTCAACCGCACGCCTCCATCTCGGTGACCGACTCCGCCGTCTTGCGCGGCGATGGTTGCTTCGAGGCGATCAGGTCATACGACGGAATCTGCTTTCGGGTGAGCGATCACCTCGACCGCCTGCAACGAAGCGCAGATGCTCTCCAGCTCGAAGCGCCGCCTCGCCACCGGCTGGAAAACTGGATTGACGAAGTGGGGCGCGCCGGCGGAGACTGCATCGTACGGGTGGTCCTCACGAGGGGAGCAGCGCTACCCGGGGGCGATGCGCCCCCCAGATGCATCGTGCTCGCCCACCCCCTGCCGCCGCGATCGGAAGGTGTCCGGCTGGCGGCGGTGACGGCGCCCTGGCACCCCGCCGGTCGGAGCTGGGATCTCGCCGGCGTCAAGTCCACCTCGTACGCCCCCAACATGGCCGCATCCCGTCAGGCGAGTGCCGCCGGCTTCGATGATGCTCTCCTGGTGAGCGACACCGGCGTGGTCCTCGAAGGTCCCACCTTCTCGATCGGCTGGTGCCGGTCGGGAAATGCCTACACCCCTGCTCTCTCCCTCGGAATCCTCGAATCGATCACGCGGCGCGTGGTGATGGAGACGATGGAGGTGTATGAGGTCGAGGAGTCGCTCCAGGCCGTAGAAGATGCCGACGAGGTCTTCGCCATGTCCACCGTCAAAGAAGTTGTCGCCGTTCGGGCGTTGGGACATGTGACCTATCCTCACGGTGACGTCACCGAGTGGCTGGCTCAGCGGCTGGCCGGACTGGTGCGATCCGGGGGTTCGCACTGAGCAAACGACGGGACGAGGCGCTCGACCAGCCACTGGGCCGCTTCTGTTCGAGTGAGGGGGCGGCGATCGTCGGGCAGTGTCAGGCACACGCCCTGATTCCTCAAGGTGACGTATGCGTCGATTCGTGAGATGTCCGCAGGTCGGGCGGGCGGTGTCCAGGCATTCGGGTCCGGATTGGCTATCGGATCGGACTCGAAGGCGGCGTGTCGGTGCTCGAACCGGCGGCGCAGGACATCCCAGGCGAGAATGCGGGCCAGGTCGGCCTCGGTGAGAGTGGGCGGGGGGCAATCGTCGGGATCATCGCAGGGCAGTGGGGTGGACGAGGAAACGAGACAGGCGAGGGAGCCGAAGCAGTCGGAGGCATGTGCCAGTTCACTGAACTCAGAGATAGGACGGGCGTCCACTCTGCCCATGATCGGATCCATCCAAGCTGCGACGTCGGTGGCCACGGCAGGCTCGCCGGGGCATCCGAGTACGCCCCATTCGTCGCACCACACCGGGATGCCCTTCGACAACAGGTAGATGAGGGGTGATACACGCTCTTCTTGGCTGTTGTCGTCGAGCCAGGCCACGTCGGCCAACGGACCCGTGAAGGAGGCGGCCCCCTCGGGGAGCGCGGGTTGGGTGGCACCCTGGGCGGCTCTCAGGCTCGGCTCCGGGTCCACCGGGTTGCCGTCGGGGTCGTGCAGCTCGAAGTGGACGTGCCAGGTCGTACCGGCGGCGTTGCCTGAGTCGCCGTTCCACCCGATCACCTGCCCGGCCACCACCCTGTCCCCCTCCTCCAGGTCGGGGCGGATACCGATCCCCACCCCGTCGTCGGTGCCGGCGGTGTCGTTGTTCAGGTGTATATACAGCGAAGTCCAGCCGTCGTCGTGGCGGACAAAGACCCGGTACCCCGAAATACCCTCGTCGCCACCGATGCGGGTCACCGTCCCGTCGGCGATGGCGACCACGGGTTGGAGCTGGGGAGCAAACACGTCAGTGCCGAGATGGAGCCGATTCCCACCGTCGCGAGGGGCGCCGAAGGGCGATCCGATCGCTCCACCCCCCAGGAGCGGAAAGAGCATCGGGTACACGAAAGGTGTGTCGCAGGGAGGAGGAGGAACCGTTGTCGAGGTGGTGGTGTCGGGTGGCTGTGTGGTGTCGGGTGCCTGGCTGGCGACGAAGTCCTCGATGGTCACCGGAGGGCACATGGCACTGGCCTCGACCGGGGCGGGGAGGGCCGCAGACGCCACGACGGCAACCATGCCGACGACAAGTAGCCCGAGTAACGCTTGTAGCCTTCTCCCCATACCGACCGTCAGACTACCTCATGCGGCCCCGGATTGACCCGGTCGGGGGAACTAGACGGGAGTCGAAGTCGTTGAGGGGAAACGATCGGAGGAGGATCCGAATGAACAAGCTAACCATTGCCACCCTCGCCGCGGCCGTTGCGCTGGCGTTGGCGGCCTGCAACGAGGACGCCGCCGACGTCACAACCACCACCATCGATGCCTCCCAGCTGACAACCACCACGACCTCGGTGGCGGACACACCACCCGAGACGGACCCGGAGAACGGCACGACCGAAACAACTCCGCCCGTCGGCGACACCATCGAAAGCTACGAGATCATCTCACGCCAGTCCACGGACGAAGGCGAGACGCTCTTCATCCTCATCGAGCCCGGCGAATACACAGACGTCTCGTTCGAGGGTTTCTTGGTCAGGCTGCTCGAAAGCGAGCCGTCGCTGGTCGGAGCCGAGGTATTCGACGATCGCGTCGCTCTAGATGCGTCTCTGAAGGTCGAAGACGACCGTACCGCCGACGAGCTCCAAGCCCTGGCCGATCATCATCTGGTCAGCCTCGTCGGTGGGCGCGAAGTGCGTTTCCAGGGTCCCCTGACCGAGTTCGACGATTTTGTGATCGGATCCTGACCGCGCCGGAAGCTGGGAGCCACACGGAGCGGTCGTGGTTGGCTGGTAGGGGCTGGCTCTAGAGAAAGCAGCCGTCCTGGGTGTGATCGAGTCGGATTACTCGCGGTAGGGCTCGATGGCTTTGATGGTCACGCGAAAATCGCCGCCCGGGGCGGTGTAGGAGACCGAGTCCCCCGGTTTGGCGCCCATCAACGCCTCTCCCATGGGGCCATCGGGCGACGCCAGAAGTAGCCCGGGCACCTTGTTCTCGTGGGGTGCCACGAAGTAGCGGATCTCCTCGTCGTCTTCGTCGAGGACGGTGACCACGCTGCCCACTTGGACCGTTCCGTCGTCACGGGCCGCCCGCACCTCGGCTGAATGGAGAAGCGACTCGATCTGGCGGATACGCGCCTCCAGCAGGCCCTGGTCGTTCTTGGCCGCGTCGTAGTCGGCGTTCTCACGCAGGTCACCGTGCGAGCGAGCCTCGGCGATGCGTGCCTCGATCTCGGCGCGTCCGTCGTTCTTGAGCCCGTCCAATTCGGCAACGAGCTTCTCGTGGGCCTCAGGGGTGAGCCAAGTGGAGTCTTCATTCATCAGAACCGGACACGATAGTGGCCCGACCGCAGCACTCGCAGTCGTCTCACCCCGATACCGTAAGGAGATGAAAACAGTCAGGCTCACCTCGTTCAGCCACGGAGCTGGTTGTGCATGCAAGCTGGGGTCGGCGGAGCTGACCCAAATTCTCGAGCCGCTCCTCGATCATCCGGCGGCGACGCACCCAGATCTCGTGGTCGGAACGGCCACCTCTGATGACGCCGGGGTGCTGTTGCTGCCGGGTTCCAGCGGCCAAGCCCTCGTCCAGACAGTTGACTTCTTCACTCCGATCGTGGACGACGCCTACGACTGGGGACGGGTGGCAGCGGCCAACGCCTTGTCCGACATCTATGCCATGGGTGCGGTTCCGATCACCGCCCTTCAGCTGCTCGGGTGGCCGCGTGAGTCGCTTCCGTTCCAGCTGGCCGGGCGGGTGATCTCGGGTGGGGCCGATATAATGGCGAAGGCCGGCTGCGTGATCGTGGGCGGGCATTCCATCGACGACGCCGAACCAACCTACGGTTTCGCCGTCACCGGCCTGGTCCAGATCGAAGACGTCGTCACCAATGCCGGTGCGCGCGTGGGCGACGTCCTTCTGCTCACCAAGCCGCTGGGATCGGGAGTCGTCACGACGGCTCTCAAGTCCGGAGGGTGTCCAGCTGCGGTGGCGGCGCAGGCGGTGGAGGTCATGTCCTCCCTCAACGACGTGGCCGGGAGGTCTCTGCGCCCCGCCGGTGCCAGTGCCGCCACCGACGTGACCGGGTTCGGGCTGCTGGGTCACCTCACCGAGATGCTCAACGCCTCCCACGTCGGGGCCGCCATCGACGTCGGCTCGGTACCGCTCATGGACGGTGTCGCCGACCTGTACGCCGCCGGTTTCTACTCGGGAGGGAGCCGGCGCAATTTGGAGGCCGCCCGGCCCCGGCTGGAGGGAAACCTCGATGCTGCCCCGCTCCTGGCCGATGCCCAGACGTCGGGCGGTCTGCTGGTGGCTCTTCCGGCCCATCGGGTTGAGCAGTATTCGGCCGCCGTGCCCGGTGCGGTCGTGATCGGGCGGTGCACGGGCGACGTCGGTCGGATCGCCCTCACGTGAGCGTCCGTCGACGCCGTCACTACCGTGGCGGCATGGACGCCGCCGAACGTCTGCACCACATTGCCCGGTCCTTGTCGATCCCGGCGGTGGAACGACACGTGTTCTTGTGTGCCGATGCAACCACCCCCAAGTGCGCTCCTAAGGAGCAGACGAACGAGGTATGGCGGCACCTGAAGAATCGGTTGAAGGGTCTCGGTCTCACCACGGCCCCACCCCCGTGGCAGGGTGACCTCGACCTGGACCCGCCCCCTTCGCCGGCTGGGTCAGGGCGGGTGCTGCGCACCAAGGTCGACTGTCTCCGGATCTGTGAGTCCGGCCCGATCTGCGTGGTGTACCCGGACGCAACGTGGTACCACGCGGTGACGGTCGGGGTCATGGACCGCATCATCGATGAGCACCTCATTGGAGGTGTCCCCGTGTGGGAGCATGTGTTCGTCGTGGGGCTGAAGGACCCGACATGAAGTGGATCCGCCGGCTGATCGTGGCCGTGTTGGCGATCCGGCTTTTCGGGCCCGTTCTGGCGCCGGCCTTTGGTCCCCGCCAGGAGCACCCGTGGCGTATCCCGGGACGAACCGTCTATGTGGGCGACAATGAGTTTTTGGTGCGAGAGGCGGGAGTAGCCGAAGCCCCGGCGGTTGTCCTCATCCACGGACTGGCAGGATCGTCGCTCGCCGAGTGGTACCGCGTCGGGCCTCTTCTGGCGGAGGATTTTCGCGTCATCTTCCTCGACAACCGGAGCCACGGCCTCTCTCCACAGAGCCGCGGGCGGTTCGACGTGGCGCAAGAGGCCGACGAGCTGGCGGGGGTTCTCGACGCCATCGATGTGGGGGAGGCGATCGTCGTCGGCTACTCGATGGGAGGAACTATCGCCCAAGCCCTGGCTCAGCGCCATCCCTCCCGCGTCCGACGACTGGTCCTCGTTGCCACCTTCTCCCATCACCCCCGGGTCCGTCGCTACCTGCGCGTCGTCGGGTTGATGCTTGCTCGAGGCTGGGAGCGACTCACCGGATGGGGGACACCCGATGTGCGCTCGGTGTATCTGCTCGGCACCAGGGCGGTGGACAGCAGGCACGCCCGCTGGCTGTGGGAGGAGACCCACCGCCGCGACCCCGACGCCGGAGCGCAAGCAGCGTTCGCCATGCTTCGATTCGATGCCCGAGACTGGGTGAGGGCTCTCAAGGTGCCGACCACGGTCATCATCCCCACGCGCGATCAGTTGGTGCCGCCCGCCTGGCAATACCAACTGGCCGCTTCCATCGTGGGAGCCGATGTCGTCGAAGTCGGGGGTGCCCGACATGAGCTGCCCTGGACTCATCCCGAGCTCGTGGCAGAGATCATCTCCCGATCTACCTAGGGAGTGTTGAACAGATCGTTCTGGCGACGTTTGCCCGACCACCCTGGCCGGTCTATACGTGAGGATATGGGGGTAATCGGGGCATCTGAAATGAAGATGACCGCTTCCGCTCGGACATTTCTGATCGGGGTGAGTTGGGCACATTGATTGCGGCAGTTGCTTGGGGGACGGGCGGATGTGTGTCCTGAGAGGAGGCGATGCCGATCTATTGCGGTGTCAGTGAAGGCCGATAGCGAGCTAGATCCGGTGATCTGGTGCTTGCAAGTCGGGATGGGATGTATGGTGCTGTCGCAGCTCTTTGGTCCTAGCGTCACATGACGAAGGGTCGCTATGTGATCACAGGAGGGCTGGGGGTCGGGAAGACCAGTGTGCTCTCACTTCTGAAGCCTCGATACGAAACCGTCGCGGAGCCAGCACGGGAACTCATCGCCGAATACCGAAATACCAGCGGTGAACCCACGCTCGACCATCGACCTGAGCTGTTCGTCGAGCTCCTGATCTCAAGGTCGATCGAGAAATACGCGGCTGCCTCCACCTTGGCAGTGACAGTCTTTGATCGGGCCATTCCCGACTGCGTCGCTTACGCCATGGCATACGAAGTGAATATCGGTCCAGCGTTGGAGGCGGCTACTCGGTACCGGTACGAGAGTCCGGTGTTCGTCGCTTCTCCATGGGAGGAGATCTATGCGACTGACGACATGCGCCGTGCCTCCTTTGCCCAAGCTGAGGTCTTCTACTCCTACGTGGTCGAGGCGTACGAGCGCCTGAAATACCAAACCATTGAACTTCCCAAGACGTCAGTCCAGGAACGCACCACCTTCATCGTCGACCACATAGCAGCCCAGACCTGAGCTCACGGAGTGCACTCAATACGTGCCGGTTAGAGCGGTCGGAAGATTGGGCGTTACTGCGCCGGATCGTGTGATCGGCGCTACCTTCCATCGAGCTACCTGCCACGATTCGAGACGACCGGTAGGCGTTGACAGGCAAGCCACGTCTTGCCTATGTTGGTGCCGTGACCGATGTGTTCGATGCATTGGCGGCGCCGGCACGACGAGCGATCCTCGACGTGCTGGCCGAGCGCGACGACCAGACCTTGTTCGAGGTGTGCGGTCGCCTCGCGGCCGAGCATGACATCGAGCTCACCCGACAGGCGATCTCGCAGCATCTGGCCGTGCTCGAGCAGGTCGGTCTGGTGCGTGCCCGCCGGGACGGCCGCTACAAGTTTCACTCCATCGACATGGCACCCCTGCACGCAGCGGTGTCCCGATGGCCTGACAACAAGGAGACAATCAAATGACTATCCGCATCCATGTGACGAGCGTGTTCGTTGACGACCAGGAACGTGCTCTGCGCTTCTACACGGACGTGCTCGGATTCGAACCCCACACCGACATGCCCGTCGGCAATGGCGACCGCTGGCTCACGGTGGCGGCCCCCGGACAAGAAGGTGTCGAATTGCTCCTCGAGCCCGCATCACATCCAGCCGTCGGCCCTTACCGGGAATCCGTCACCGCTGACGGCGTCCCGCTGGCCTCCTTTGCTGTCGAAGACGTCCCGGCTGAATACGACCGACTCATCGACGCCGGTGTCACGTTCACGCAGCCGCCCACCGTCATGGGACCGGTCACCACAGCAGTGCTCGATGACACCTGCGGAAACCTCATCCAACTCGTTTCGATGTGATGCCGGGTCGGGCTCCCGAACTCCGGCTCTCGACACGCGTAACAGCACACGACACCGCTCGGCTGGGCGACCAGATCCCGGCATTCCGCGCATTCCACCCCGGGCTGACAGGGTTGTCGAGCCACTGGGATGACAGGGATGCGAAAAGTCAAAGGTCGCTCTGGCGACGCCCGCCCGACCACCCCTGGCCGCTCTGTACGTGCCGGCATTGACCACTGCCGGAGTTGAGCGTGACTGCACTTGATCGGCAGATATGGACTGGTGCGCCGGGATCCAGTGGCCTGGCAACGACCTGAGGCGCCCCGATCCCGATCAGTATGTGAGGTGCCGTTCTCGCGCACCTTCTGACATGTGCGTTATCCGCCCAGAATCGTTGATTGGGGCGATTTGAGCGATCAGCCGGGTCCAGGGATCACCAGGCAACTAGCTGTACCCTTCGCGAGCTGTTTGCCGTTGGTGTCCACCAACTCGGCGTCAGCTACTGCTACGCGTTTGCCCAAAGACGTGACAGTGCCGACACATCGCACGGCACCGATATCCGCGGTAAGAGGTCGAAGGTAGGTGATGTTGAGGTTGACTGTCGCATAGCCGGTCCCGGCCAGTAGGCGGGTATGGATTGCGCATCCAGTTGCTGTGTCGATCAGGGTGGCGGCGAGACCACCGTGGACCGTGCCGTAGGGGTTGTAGTGGTAGTCGGAGGGGACGCAGCCGATTTCGACTCGCCCCTCGGAGAAGTCGACCAATTCGAATCCGAGAGTCGCTGCCATGGGGGGAACGAGGTCGCCCACCTCCCAAGCGGCAAAGAACTCCGACCCCGACATGCCGCGGACTGTGTCGGCCATCTCCATTGGGTCCATCCACTGAAGGGTCCTCTCCGATGTGACCATTCTTCGCTCTCCCTGTTCTCGTGAGTCGAGCTGATAGTCAATCACAGTCACGCCCCATCCCGCTCCCTCGACGGGCATAGCATCACGCCATGTCTGGCACACTCGACTTGCCAGAATGACGAGACCCGATGATGGATCACTCAGCCGGACGCCGACTTCTTTCCGTGGTTACCGCTTTCACAAGACGCCCGCCGTCGGTTCGAAGCTGCGCCGCCGACGATGCGGTAGCGGCCGGCCTCGGTGGCCACGTCGCCTCCGATGCCCAGGTGTGCAAACGAGAACATCGACGCGGGGCAGGAATACCGTATGGGCGCTGACAGTAGAGGAGTGGAAGATCCACCGTTCCATTTGGACGTCCGATCGGTAGAGGCGTTTGCCTAATGAACCTCGATTCAACATACCGAGCGATACGTGCCATTCGGTAGCGGTCTCACCAGTCGTGCGTTATCGCGCCAGATCGAGCGTTATGGCTTGGGTGGCCTGCAGCTGCCGCTCAATTCCCCTTGCTCGGCCTCCTGGCAGGGAAGGTACTGATGGTGCTGGCGATCAAAGCACCCGGCTAAATAGCAAGCTCAGAGAAGGAGCATCGGGGATGATGCGACGGTGGATAGGACTGAGATCACTCCGGATCTGGTGACGTGCCTGCTCAAAGCCCAGTTCTCCGAATGGGGAGATCTTCCGGTCTCGCCTGTTGAGCTCGAAGGCTGGGACAACGCTACGTTTCGGCTCGGTGACAACATGCTGGTGCGTTTGCCCAGCGCGGATGCATATGCGGCTCAAGTCGAAAAGGAGCACCGATGGCTGCCGGTCCTTGCTCACCATCTTCCACTTGCGATCCCTGAGCCGCTTGCCCGGGGTGTTCCCGGATGTGGCTATTCGAGACCTTGGTCGGTCTACAGGTGGTTGGAAGGTGAGACCGCTGCGATCGAGCGGATCGGGGATCTCACAGAGTTCGCCATCGCTCTCGCGGAGCTCCTCTCTGCCCTCTACTCGATCGACGCTGGCGGGGGACCGCCAGCGGGACAGCACAGCTTCTTCCGCGGAGGCCCACTCTGGATCTACGACACGGAGACCAGAGCGGCCATTGGTGAGCTGGCGGACGAGATCGATACCGAGAAGGCAATACAGATATGGGAGGCGGCGCTCTCAGCGACCTGGCACAGTCCACCGGTGTGGGTTCACGGTGATGTCCAATCCAGCAACCTGCTGGTGGTCGATGGTCGCCTCAGTGCGGTCATCGATTTCGGATGCTCAGCGGTCGGGGATCCAGCCTGTGACACGGCTATCGCCTGGACTCTCCTTTTCGAGCCTGCCCGGACAGCATTCCAGGAACACCTCGCCGTCGACGAAGCAACGTTTGTACGTGGGCAAGGCTGGGCTCTTTGGAAGGCGCTGATCACTCATGCCGATGCTCTGCGTCAACCGTCCCACAACGCGCACCTCGCTGGTCTCCGCTTCGGTTGGCGGCACAGCGCCCGGTCGGTCATCGATGATCTGCTAACCGAGGTTGAAGGCTAGAAGCTCATCGGGTCGGCCAGGCAACGACGTGGGCCGAGCAGGAGTGCCGATCGGCGTGGTTGATCGATCAGCTCGTTCTCGCTCGGGATTGGGTGATCTGGGCGCCTCGGTGGATAGCCTCGACGTGAATGGGTGAACACCTCCCCGACGAGATTCAACACCACTACGAGCGTGAGGTTTGCGAGGACCACCGCCTTCGAGAGGGCTTGGGTCGACTCGAGTTCCTTCGAACCCAGGAGGTGGTTCGCCGCCACCTGCCAGCGCCCGGGATGCGGATCCTTGATGTGGGCGGGGGGACGGGTGTCCATTCCGAGTGGCTGCTGGCGGATGGCCATCGGGTGCATCTCATAGACCCTGTGGTCTCCCATGTGATGCAAGCCTCAGAGAAGTTGGCTGACAGCCCCGGGTTCTCGGCCGAGGTGGGTGATGCCCGAGCGTTGACAGTCGTCGACTCGAGCTTCGACGTGGTGTTGTTGTTCGGTCCTCTCTATCACCTGACCGACCGGGTCGACCGCCTGGATGCGTGGCGAGAAGCTCGCAGGGTGATCGAGCGAGTCGGTCTGGTGTTTGGAATGGGGATTACCCGGTACGCCTCCCTACTTGACGGTCTTGCTCAAGGGACCCTGTTCGATGACCGCTTTCGAGAAATCGTCGAACGCGACCTGGCTACCGGCCAGCATCGGAATCCCACCCGAGAGCCAGGATGGTTCACCACCGCCTACTTCCACCATCCCGGCGACCTGGCCCAAGAAGCGGAAGAGGCTGGACTGTTTGTCCGAGAGTTGGTAGGCGTCGAAGGTCTTGCCGGATGGCTTCATACCCTCGGAAAGCGGTGGGACAATCCCAGCGACCGCGAAACAATCCTCTTCTCCGCTAGAGCTGTCGAATCCGAACCCTCCCTAATGGGTCTCAGCCCACACGTGATCGCGGTCACCGGACCCTCCACCCACCAAGAGGCGGCATCCAGCGATAGGCCGGGCCGTCGTGTTTGAGAGCGATGGTCGGATCCCTCTTCCGCGCGGACTTGGCTATTGGAAGTTGCCGCCCGTGCTATCGATCCTCCAGACGACCCCCCACACCATCGAAGGGGCCGTGACAAAACATGTTTCGAGTCGCCTCACGCTCGTGGGCTCTCTAGGTCTCCAAGCAGTTGCGAGCTAGGTCGCGAAAACGCGCGACGGCCGAGGAGCACCAGCGAAATATTCAACGCCTCGCCGCGAATCTGATGTACAGGGAACAAGGAGAAGTGCTCAGCGAGGCGCGGCTTCTCCTAGACCTAGCCAAGGAAGCTGCGGAGGGCGACAGTGAGGCCAAGCCGATGGTTTTCCAGTTTCCCGACGAGCACAGCATGTCGAATCTCTTCCAAATGACGATCTCAGTGATAGATCCTCAGCATCTGGTGTGGTACCAGTCGGTAAGGGAGGGCAACATGGTCATACGAGCTCTGCTTCCTACGGCGTAGGAAATCCCTGTTTCTCGACTGGGCGAGCATACGGCCAGTCCCGGGCCAGGTCGTGGTCCAACTGCGAGAGGAAGCTCCGGCCCGCGCGCATAGGTGCCGCTCTGCTCGGGTTTCAGAAACGTGCGTTGTCGCTCGGGATCAGGGTGATCTGGGTGGACCCGCGTCGCGTAACTTGGTGCAATGAACGGCCTGAATCGCCAGCTGCTCGGTTTAGGCCTGATTGTGAATGGCTCCGCGATGCTGATTTCTCCTATTCGCCGCCACCGCGCCGTATGGCACGTAACTGTCGGTGACAAGCCCGCCAAAAGCCGGGTCCTACGCGGGGGCGAGTAGGTCCCGTCAGCCAGCGTGATGCTCAGCGCCCTACGTGTCACATCAGGACTGGGAAATGTCCCAGTTTCTGGTATGGCCGAGTCTCGTTCGGGAGTCAATAGCCCGTCCGCACCCCTCCCAACAGGATGTGCCGAACTAAGGAGCGAGGAGATCCTGCACGTATCGCACCTCATCGACGCCGTGCAGCACCAGCGGGAATGACGCAGTCCGGATGTCTTCTTTGGCAGCTTCTAGCTTGGGCACGATGTCATCGACAAACCCGCCCGTGGTCACGTAGTCGATTCCGCCACTCTCGATGGAGATCGACACCTCACCAACCTCGCCCTTAGTGAGGTAGTTGTCCACTCCTTCGAACACCACCACGTCCATTCGCTTCACTATCGAGGTGAGGGTGCGTGCCTGCCAGCCCGCCAGCGGAATCTGACTTGCCCATGGCCCGGCCTTCCACGCCTCGAACTTGGCGTGCTCGTCCTCGTCGACACCGATAGCCCACAACGACCGGCCCGTACGCACCGACTCGGAATGGATCGCATCGAACACACCTACACCGGACCATCCAGCGGCATGAAACACAACGTCGACTCCCTCATCGATGAGCCCCCGAGCGCCCAGCCCCCCCAGGGTCTCGCTGAGGAACCCGTCCCCGAAGCGGCTCAGATATACGTGACTGACCCTGATGGTGGGGTCGACATAGGACACTCCCAGCTCGAACCCCTCTTGGAAGGGATGCATGAACGGGGCGTCCATTCCAACCACTATTCCGACATGGCAAGCCGCGGTCTTGTGAGCGGCGGCCACACCTGCGAGAAAGCCCAACTCCTCGTGACGGGAGATGATGCAGGTCTCGTTCGGCCTGACCACTTCCACGATCAGGTCCTGGCAATCCAACCACAGGAAGAAGGTGTCGGGATGATTCTCGATCAGCCGGTGAACCGCAGGCTCCGCTCCAAGCGCAGCGGTCAGCACCACCAAGGGCGTTCCTTTTGAAAGACGATCTTCAACGTTGGCCAGGTTCATGACCCGACCGCCGTCGTCGATGAAGTGCTCCGCCATTACTCCATGCTTCTTCACGGCCTGGTTCAGGCCTGTGCTTATCAGCCTTCCGAAGCTGTAATCCTCCGAAGCCGACCACAGGATCACATCTGCTGGCGGCTGGGGGCGGTCCCGAAGCGCGACCGAGGCGTCGAGGAACTCCGCTTCTCTCTTGGTGAGGCGAAGGGTGGTTTCGGCACGCCAGTCCTCGAATCTCTTCAGCCGCTCGCCGCGGAGCAGATAGTCCTCGGATCGGTCAGCTGTCACCCACTCTTCGGTGGCGGCATCCAAGGCGTAGAGTCGGTCAAGGTCCTCGGTGTGCTTCTCGATCCAGGAGACCAGCTGCGGCCACTCCGTGATCAGATACTCATGGGCAATCTCGACGACCGCCGCTCCCGAAGCCTCGCGGTCGAAAGTGAGGAGCCGCCGAGACCCGAAGGCATCGAGGACCGCCTGCAGCGCCACCGGATCGATGTCCAAGTCGAGGAGGTCCCGCAGGGGAACTGGGCGGGCGGTGCTGGTAGACCGACCCTTGCGGATCATGCGGACCATGAGCTGTTCCACCAAATCGCGACCCTCGGCGTCTAGCTCCTCGAGCAGCTCATCAGCCCGGGAGGTGAGAGCGCCCTGGAGCCCCCCCAGTTCCTGATAGTGGGCCAAGGTCAGCCCGTTGGAGGTCCGTTCGAAGAGCTCAAAGAGGGCGAACTGCAAGAGCGGCAGCGCCCCCGGCTCACCACCCATGTCAGCCACCAGCTGAGCCAGCAGGGCGGGCTCCACCTCGAATCCCGTCCCCCGAGCCGGCTCCACCACGGCGCGCTCGATCTCTGGGGCAGTCATCGGCTTGACGCTTACCACCGAGTCTGAGAAGACCCTTGCCAGGGAGGGGATGGAAAGGGGTCGGTCGTAGTAATCGGCTCGCAGCGTGGCCAACACGCGCAGGGCAGCGCCCCGATCCTCGACGGCGGTGGCCACCAGCTCGGAGAAACGGGCGGTCGTCTCCGGGTCTGCCAGGGTGAACAGTTCCTCGAACTGGTCGATGACCAGGACCGCCGGCCGGCTGATCGTCAAAGTCAGCGCTCTCGGATCGGTTTCGAAACGGTGCTGAAGGGTGGCCTGTGCTCCGAACCCGGCGCGGCCCAAGCCAACGGCCAGCTCTCGGACCGGTCTCGGGCCCGGGGTGAACACGACCACGGTCTCACCTCGCGCCCGCAGCACTGGGACGATCCCTGCCTGCACCGCGCTCGACTTGCCCGACCCGGAAGGACCGACAATGGACACGAACCCCGAGCCACCGTCTAGCTTCTCGAGCACTTCGGCCACCAGGGTTTCCCGTCCGAAATAGACCTCGGCGTCGTCCTCGAAGAAAGGCCGCAGACCTCGATACGGATTGTGGACGGCCCGGGCGGGAGCCAGGAGATTCAGTGTCGGGTCTTGTAGCAACACTCGCTCTTCCAAATCCCGGAGATGATTCGAAGGCTCCAGTCCGAAATTCTCGCCCAGGAGCTTCTGGTAGTCCCCGTAGTGGCGGAGGGCTTCGGCTTGACGACCGGAGCGGTAGAGGGAGAGCATCATCACCCGGCGTGGCTCTTCGCGCAGCGGGTCTAGTTCGATCGCCTGTCGGGCCCGGTCACGAGCCTCCTCGAGGCTCCCTTGATCGAGATGAACGCCGGCTAGGGTCTCGAGAGCGTCCGATCTGAGTTCTTCCAGGGAACGGATGTATCCCAGGGCGAAATCGTCGTAGGCGAACTCGGCGAGCGGAGCTGCCGTCCAGGCTGCCACGGCCGTCTCCAGGGTGGATCCCCCTCCGGCTATGTCACCGGCTCGCACAGCCGCCAGTCCCTCCCTGACCAGCCGCTCGAATCGCAGGGCATCGACCGCGTCGGGAGACACCTTGAGCAGATACCCCGGTGGCCGAGTCTCGATGAGACCGGTTTGCGAGCCGTCGGAGAGGACCTTGCGAAGGTTGGAGATGTAGATCTGGACCGAGTGCTCCGCGGTCCGGGGCGGGCTCCCCCAGATCAAGTCGATGATGCGGTCGGTGGAAACGATCTCGTTGGCGTGGAGGAGGAGGACGGCAAGGACGGCCCGCTGTTTGGGCGGGCCCAGGTCGACCGACTCCGCCTCGGAGTCCACACCCAGAGGCCCGAAGAGCTGGAACCTCACAGAGTCTGTGTTCATCCTTGCCATCCAAACTGTAGGCGCGACGGTGGCTGCCGGTGTCAGCTACGAGTCGGCTTCTCCATCCCACCCTCGATTGAAGGTGACCATGTCCTGGCCCTGCTGCTCGCTGATCCAGCCGAGTCGCGCTTGGTGCTGACGGAGTGGAGCTCCGCCATGCCCCGGGCGCGCTGCACGTTGGTCTCGGCAAGCTGCGCCTACTTGGCTCTCTAAGTCTTCAGCGAGGTGCTGCGCTCTGATCTCAGCGATCTGGGCCAGGCTCAGCTTGTCGGTCCCTATCAATCACACCCGCTCGCTCCGATCACCACACCAACGCCGATCCCCATCGCGGCGACACCAACCAATAGGTAGGCCCGCAAACCGCTCCCCCTGATGACCACGGGCCTTTCTGCGACCTCGGCCCTGTCAGTGTCGAAGCCGCCGGCTGCCTTCACCTCCAAATCACCCATTCTTCTCCTTTCGGTCCCGGCGACTCCTGTCTCCTGCCGACGAAGGTGAAGGACGACCCTCAACAGAATCCAAGATCCGCCTCTATTCCCGCTCCATACCCTCGACGCCGTCTTTCTGAGCTGCGAGGCTCAGAGCCGGCGGCGGCCGGGACTCGTCCTTCCTTCGCCCACGTCGCTTTGGACTCGTTTGTCGTCCACGTCGGCCGGGTGGGCCCCCAGCATGATGGCGCCGTCGTGTCGGGGGTAGCCGAAGCCCGCAGCGAGCGGGTGTGAGTTTGTTGTTCAATCCCGTCAGTCGAGGACCCCACGTTCCCGACCGGGGTTCCCGTACTGATGGGTCGCCTGGCTCATGGCCCGGCGTGCTGGAACTGTCGACACTCCGCTCACTCTCGTGCGAACGAATCTCGAGGTATGGGTTTGGAAGATCTCTCTCATCAGTCCCCGACTCAGCACTCGCCGGGCGCCGCGATGATCCCGTCCCCGCCCTTGCCGTCTCCTTCGAGCCGGCCGAGGTTCAGGTGGCTTCGGCTCTCGCTCTTGGTCGTGACCGCATTGACGATGTGGGCTGCTCTGAGCGGATTCACGGTCGTTCCTGGCCATCCCGTGTCCGTGTCCGGAGCAACCTCGGGCGAGTTGGGGGTCATTGCCGATAGTCTCGAACTCTTCACAACAGCGGGTTTGAGCGTGCCGCGTACCCATGTCCACGTGGCCGAACCCGGTTCCCGGTTGTGTCGGCGGCGGCCCGTGCACGGCTACGCATTAGAGAGTGGCGTCGGCAACTATGTGTGGTTGTGCACGGTCCAGCCGAAGACGGTGGTGCACGAGATTGCCCACATCTGGACCTACCAGTATCTCAACCGTACGGTACGGGCCTCGTGGGCGGAGCGTCGCGGTGTGGCGGCGTGGCGGGGTGGAGGCCACCAGTGGCAGAACAGCGGAGCCGAGCATGCCGCCGACATCCTCACCTGGTACGTCTACTTCCACGATCTGGGCCTCCACCCACGTCGAATCAGCGGTACGACCACCGCCGAAGGCTTCCTCGACGACGTCGCCTGGCTCATCGCAGTGAGCGACGATCCGGCGTTGGGGGCCGAGGACCGCTTGCTGGTGCTGGGCGGGGAGTTGGCCCCCATCAGCGCGGGGGAACTGGGCGAAGACACCGACTTGTTCAGCGACCCGTTGCCTGCCGTGGAGACCGACCCAGTGACTGCCGCTCCGTAGAGGTCGGAGGCTGAGCCGACAGGTGAGTGAAGGCGCGGAGAGACGGACGGCCAAGCCATGGAGCACCGTGCTGGAGCGGCGCCGGGTCCTGCCGCCGGCGCACCTTCGAGTCCCGTTACGTCAATGCCGCAGACCGGACCTCATCAAGGTGGAGGCGCCGCCCCAGCAGGGGTCAAATGGAGAACGCCGGAGGGATCCACCGGCGCCTCGGCCCCGAAGGGCATGGGGTGGGTCTGTCCGCGCGTCCAGGCGTCGATCATGCTCGTGTAGTGGCGGTGAAAGGCGTGGCCGGACTGACCCGTCGTGTTGATCCAGCGCGATCCGGAGAAATCCGACAAGTCGACCACCATGCGCATCGACGGCAGGGCTATGACCCCGTAGCCCTCCGGGGCGAACCAGGCGGTGGCGTTGACGATCGCCGGGCCGCCGGAGACGTCGGGAGAAGCCCTTCGATTGAAGATCGCCTCGATGGGTGCGAAGCCCGATTGGCCGAGTGTCTGATGCCGGAACTCTGCCAGGTGGATGTCCCCCCATCGCCATCGACTGGAGTCGGTCCCCAGCCTGTCGGTGATCTCGGCGTGCGCTGATGCGACCGCCCGGGCCAGCGTCGCCGATCGGTCCTGGATGCCGTCGATTGCGACGTCGTTCCACCACGGGTCGTTGGGCGAGTCCAGCAGGTCGGCCACTACTCGGAAGAAGCGACCACCACCGGCTGCTTCGTATCCGTCGGGCAGTTCGTCGTCGAACGTCGCGGCGAGGAGATGGCGCCAAACGGCCGCGTAGGCGGCGGCACCAGCGCTGTCGGCTGCCATGTCGTATGGCCGACTGACTTCCACCCAACGAGTCAGTACTTCCTGGATCTCCGAGATGGCGGCGTCATCGGGTTCCAGCGCGAGGACAGCTTGGACCACGGGCGGCGCCGATGGATCGAAGTGATCCATCTGGATCAGGGCGAAATCTTCGGGCGTCAGGCTCTCGCGATCCTCCAGCAGTTGGGCGATGCGGGCGGCTCGATAGCCGTAGGCATGGTCTCTCCCGATGAAATAGGGGTACGACTCGTCAACCAGGGGCTGGTTGGCGGTGACGATGACACCCGAGGGTGGGTCGAAAAGGGTCGGGAGCTCCTCGAAGGGGATGAACCCGTCCCACTCGTAGTCCGACGTCCACCCCGGAACTGGGTAGCGGCCGTCGCCCGCCCGACGAATCGGGATGGCGCCGGTGGCCTGATAACCGATATGCCCGTAGATGTCGGCGTACACCAGGTTCTGGGCAGCGACGTCGAACCGGGAAGCCGCCTCACGGAAGGAGGCCCAGTCGGTGGCCGTGTTGATTCCCAGCAGCGACTCGAAGAGGCTCGACGCTTCGAGACCCCGCCACCGCAGTGCCACCTCGAAGTGGTCAGGCAACGGGAGGTCCCCTCGCTCGAGATCGTCGAGGCTTCCGTACCGACCTGAGATGATGGGCCCGTGACGGGTTGACCTGACCACGAGCGGTAGGTCGTCCCCGCCCGCCACCCGGATGGTCTCGGTGCGCTCCTCGAAGGGCACCCACTCGCCGTCGACCTCGTAATGACCGTTGCCATCGGTTCTCTCCACGTACAGGTCCATCGTGTCGGGAGCCAGGTTGGTGACTCCCCAGGCGATGTGCTGGTTGTGGCCCACCACGACACCGGGTGCGCCAGGAAAACTGAATCCGGTCACTCGATAGGGGCATTCGGGCCCGAGGTCTCGGCACCACAGTCGGGACTGATACCAGATGGAGGGGATCTGAATGCCCAGGTGCGGATCGTTGGCGAGCAGCGGAGCGCCAGAGGCAGTGCGGGTGCCGTCCACCACCCAGTTGTTGGATCCAACGCCTTCGAGCGGTCGACCAAGGACCGCATCGGCCGCCGCCACTTGGGTGCCGGCCCGGGCCACGGCGTC
>JBGTLA010000168.1:0-16850 GCA_041744375.1 Acidimicrobiia bacterium
GGCTCTGGTCTCCCGCCCCGACCCCCACGGCGGCGCCGTCGCTCGCCACGACGATGGCGTTGGACTTGGTCGCCGCCGCCACGATCCAAGCGAAACGAAGATCGGTGGTCTCGTCATCGGTCGGCGCCCGTTTCGATACGACGGTCCACTCCTCGCCACCCACGTGGTCGCGGGGTTGAGCCACGAACCCGCCCTCGATGTGGCGCAGATCGAGATCGCCGCCCTGGGGCGGCGAGGCTGTGAGCACTCGCATCCCTTCCTTGGCGGCAAGGATCTCCCGGGCGTCGTCGGTCGCCCCGGGGGCTATCACCACCTCGACGAACTTCGCTGCGATCGAACCGGCGGTGTCGGCGTCGATGCGTCGGTTCAAACCCACCACGCCCCCGAAGGCCGACAGCGGATCGCACCCCCAGGCCTTCTCGAAGGCACGGGCACCGGTGCCGGACACCGCCACCCCGCACGGGTTGGTGTGCTTGACGATGACCGCCGCCGGTTCGTCGAAGGCATTGACCAGGCGCCAGGCCGCCTCGGCATCGAGATGGTTGTTGAACGACATCGCCTTGCCGCTGAGGAGGTCGGCGTCAGCCCACCACGACGGAGCACCTGCCAGCCGGTAGGAGGCGGCGGGCTGGTGGGGGTTCTCGCCGTAGCGAAGCTCCTCGAACTTCTCCAGTGGCAGCAAGAGCCGACCCGGGAGCTCGTCGGGATGGAGCCAACCGGTGATGGCGGCGTCGTAGGAGGCGGTGCGGAAGAACGCCTGCGCCGCCAAACGGCGACGGAGGTCCGATTCGAGTCCACCCGACTCCACCGCCGCAGACACCTCCTGGTACTGAGAGGGGTCGGTGACGACCCCCACCCAAGCGTGGTTCTTGGCCGCAGCACGGATCATGGCCGGACCACCGATGTCGATCTGCTCGACGAGCTCGGCGGGAGTGGCATCGGCGCGCGCCAACGTCTCTTCGAACGGGTACAAGTTGACGACCACCAGCTGGATGAGGTCGATGTCCGCCTCCTCCAGCTGGCGGAGATGATCCTGACGGCCCCGGTCGGCCAGGATGGCGCCGTGAACACGGGGATGGAGGGTCTTGACCCGCCCGCCCAACATCTCCGGCGCTCCTGTCACATCCTCCACCGGGGTGACCACCACCCCGGCGGCGGCCAAGGCGGCGGCCGTGCCACCCGAAGAAACGATGTCCACACCCGCATCGACGAGGCGCGTGGCGAACTCGAGCAGGCCCGACTTGTCGTGGACCGAGATCAGGGCGCGCGTCACCCGAATCCGGCTCATGTACCCGTCCTCTGCACGGACCGGCCGGCCAGGCGAATCTCGCCGCGGGCCAGAGCACCGACCACCTCCGGGTAGAGACGGTGCTCGTGGTCCTGGATGCGGGCATGCAGGGATGCCTCGCTGTCTCCGGGAAGGACATCGACTGTCTCCTGGGCGATGATCGGTCCGTGGTCGACTTCCTCGTCGACGAAATGGACCGTGACCCCGGTCGTCTCGACGCCGGCGGCGAGAGCTCGAGCAACGGCTCTGGAACCCGGAAAGGCAGGCAGAAGAGAGGGGTGGATGTTGAGTATGGCCCCCGGAAAACGCGGCATGGCCTCGCGACCGAGGATGCGCATGAAACCGGCCAGGACCATGGCCCGAGCCCCCCACTCCTCGGCGACATCGCACAGGCGGGCGGTGAACGCAGACCGGTCACCTTCCCAGCCCACCACCACCGTCGGCACGCCGGCTGCGGCGGCCCTCGCCAGGCCACCGGCGTCGGCCCGATCAGAGATCACCACGACTATGCGATAATCGGCCTGGTCGTCGAGGAGGGCCTGGAGGTTCGATCCCGAACCGGAGACGAGCACTGCGATATCGATGGGCTGCTCCCGAAAAAAGCGGAGTCTAGGACGGTGGCGCCATGGGGCGATCCGGACGACCAGACTGTATCGCACGGCTTGGGAGGAGCACATGGACATCGAGCAGGTTCCCGCCCACGAGTGGGAGGGATGGATGCGAGTGAACCAGGGTGTGATCCTCGACGTACGTGAACCGGAAGAGTGGGAACTGGGCACACTGCCCAGTTCGTGCAGATCAGCTTGTCTGACCTGCCCGGATCGCTCGCCGCTTTGGACCCGGCCACCCCGACGCTGGTCGTGTGCCGCTCGGGGAATAGAAGCCAACACGCCGGATGGTTCCTGGCCGCATCGGGTTTCACCCAGGTCGCCAACCTGGCCGGGGGCCTCCATGAATTGGGGATGCAGCCATGATGAACGTGACCACCTTCAGGACCGAAGGGCTGGGCGACTCCACCTACCTGCTCGTCCACGACGGTGTCGCGGTCCTCGTCGATCCTCAGCGTGACATCGACCGATTCCTCGCCGCCCTGGAACGAAGTGGGGCGGAGCTGCGCTGGGTGCTCGAGACACACCTCCACAACGACTACGTGTCCGGAGGTTTGGCCGCCGCCACCAGAACCGGCGCCGAACTGGTCATGCCGGCGTCGGCAGCACCTGTCTTTCGGCACACCCCCGCCTTCCACAACGAGAACCTGAGTCACCGGGGGCTGACGGTCAGGCCCCTGCACACACCCGGCCACACACCCGAGCACACCAGCTACCTGGTGGCGTTCGAAGGCGCAGACGGTGCCCTCTTCTCCGGCGGTTCACTCCTGGTGGCATCGGCCGGTCGCTCGGACCTGTTGGGGATGGCCCGCGCCGACAGCCTGGCCCGGCTTCAGTATGGGGCGGTGAATCGACTGGCCGAACTCCCCGACCGAACCGGCCTCTACCCGACACACGGTGCCGGCTCGTTCTGCACGGCTTCGGGAGCGGGGGCCCACACTTCGACGATCGGAGAGGAGCGCCGCACCAGCCCCGTCCTAACCCACCCCGATGAGGACTCGTTCGTGCAAGCACACCTCGGCAACCGCCAGCCCTATCCCACGTACTACTCCCGCATGGCTCCCATCAACCTGGCGGGGCCGCCCGCCATGCCCCCGCTGCACATCGAACACGTCGAGGCCAACACCGTCGGGTCGGCCGACATCGTCGTGGACCTCCGTCCCGCCGACCGGTTCGCCGCCGGCCACCACCCGGGGTCCATCAACATCCCCCTCTCGCCCGAGTTCGGGACCTGGTTCGGTTGGCTCGTCCCCTCGGATGCCACCGCCTACCTGGTGACCTCGTCTTCAGCCGACACGAGAGAGGCCCTGGTCCAGTTGGCCCGCATCGGCATCGACGACGTCGCCGGGGTGATTCCCCAACCGGCCTCGGCCGAGGCGGTCACAGGACGCACCGGCAGTGTCTCAGACATACCCCCCGACGCTCAGATCCTCGACGTGCGCGCTCCGGGAGAACGGGCCGAGCACGCCCCATCCGGCACTGTCCACCGCTACGTCCCCGACCTGTTGGAGGGCCCGCCACCGGCCGCCGACGGCTCTCGCCCTCTTTGGGTGGTGTGCGCCAGCGGCTACCGGGCTGCCATCGGCGCTTCGATCCTGCAACGCCAGGGCTACGAGGCGGTGGCGGTGACCGAAGGAAGCATGACCGATCTCCCCCGGTGACGTACTCACAAGGCGCCACCGGTGCCAAGCTGGCGCCATGAGGAGAGTCGTTGTGCTGGTGGCCGTGGGTCTGGTCGGCTGCGCGACCCAGGTAGCAGCCGAAACCACGCCCGCCACCGGCACCGCTCCGACTACCACCTCCTCTCCCGTCTCCTCCACGTCCACCACGGTCACCGCTGCGACCACACCCGCCACTTCGACCACCACCACGCTTCCGCCGGGCGTGTCCCACCCACCCGCCTGGCTGGGTACCATGGTGCTACCCCTCGATGCCGCCGGCCGCCCCCAGGTGCTTCCCACTCCGCCCGAGTTGATCGACCGCCGCTTCACCACCCCCCCGGGACTGGAGCCACCTGCGAGCAACGCGTTCCATCACACCATCGGTCCGGTTCCAGTGGAGGTCGCCGACCGATCCACCTGGAGACCCGGTTGCCCGGTGACCCTCGAGGAGCTGGCCTACGTCACGGTCTCGTTCTGGGGCTTCGATGGGGGGCACCACACCGGAGAGCTGCTGGTGCACGCCGACGTCGCCGACGACATCGTCGAAGTGTTCGAGGCCATCTGGGTGGCTCGCTTCCCCATCGAGGAGATGCGCATCACCTCCCCGGAAGCACTGGAGGCGCCTCCCACCGGAGACGGCAACGTCACCGAGTCCTTCGTGTGCCGGCCCGTGACCGGCGGAACCAGCTGGTCGCAGCACGCCTTGGGCCTGGCGATCGACATCAACCCGTTCCACAACCCCTATCGGCGGGGAACGGTGGTCATCCCCGAGCTGGCCTCTGCCTATCTCGACCGGGACCGGAACCTGCCGGGCATGATCGTCGAGGGTGACGCCGTCACCGCTGCTTTCGACGCCATCGGCTGGGGTTGGGGCGGCCGCTGGAAGGCCCTCGACGATCCCCAGCACTTCTCGCGCGACAACCGCTGAGGAATCACCAACCCATGGTGCCGGGAGCTCCCTTGAACGGCCCCACCACCTCGGGGGTCACCCACCCGCCGTAGAAGCCACCGCCTTGGGGCTCGACCCTGCGCCCTTCCACCAGGCACTCGACACGCTGGGGGTAGAACGAGAGGTAGCCGGCGATCGCCACGTAATCGGGTGTGGGTCGCGGGTAGCTCCATGCCACTCGCTGCACCTCGACCTCCCCCACCATCGCCGACCAGTAGGTGGCGTCACCCTTCCATTCGCAGGATGAGGAACCGGGCTCGCGCCGCAGGTAGACGGGGTCGACATCTCCCGGCGGGAAGTACCACCCGGGGGGATGAGACGTCTCCAGCACGAGGATCGCCTCTCGGGTGGCGGCGATCGTCACCCGCCCTACCTTCACTTCCGCCCGACGGCCGTCGGGACGGAGAACCGGCGGACGGGGGTAATCCCACACGGATTCCTGGCCGGGCCCCGGCTCGATCCGTGGCACCGTGCTGCTCACCGGTCGCCCAGCTCCACACCCGACATGTCTTCCAGAGCCTTGACCAGCGCATGATTGCCTTCGGCTCCGAGACCGCGCTTTTGCAGGGCCCGGTAGAGCTGGAACACGAGAGCGGTTCCCAGGAGGGGCACGCCCACCTGGTCGGCGGCGTCGAGAGCCAGGCGAAGGTCCTTTTGCTGCAGGTCGATCGTGAACCCGGGGCGCCAGTCCCGTTCGATCATCTGGGGGCCCCGATTCGACAGCATCCACGAGCCGGCCGCACCGCCCTCCACAGCCGTGAGGGTCGCTGCCAGGTCCAGTCCGGCTGCTTCGGCCAGGAGCAGCGCCTCGGAAGCCGCCAGCTGGTTGACCACCACCAGGATCTGGTTGACGATCTTCACCATTTGCCCCGACCCCACTCCCCCCACATGGGTGATGGTGCTGCCGACCGCCTCCAGAAAGGGGCGGGCCCGGGAGAGGTCGGCTTCCGAGCCCCCGACCATGATGGAGAGCGTTCCCCGGGCCGCTCCTTCCGAGCCACCCGAGACCGGGGCGTCGAGCCAGGATGCGCCCTGGTCGGCGACCCGCGCCGACAGCTCGACCGTGACGCCGGGGCTGATGGTGGAGTGGTCGACGACCAGGCTTCCTTCGGACAGGCCGGCGAGGAGGCCTTCCGGCCCTTCCACGAGTTCGACCACGTCGGGGGAGTCGGACACGCACAGCATGACCACCGGCGAGCGCCGGGCCAGGTCGGCGGGCGAGTCGGCTACCTCCGCTCCCGCCACCGCCTCGGCCTTGGACCGGGTTCGGTTCCACACCGACACGTCGAACCCGGCCTTCACGAGGTTGGCAGCCATGCCCGCTCCCATGATCCCGATTCCCGCAAAGCCGATCGTGCTCATGGGGCGATCGTAGGAGATTCCTGGCCCCACGCCGAGCGTACGACCGCGATGTGGCATAGTCTTGAGCAGGAGAGGAGTCCTATGATCGAATTCACCACCCTGGGCGAGGTCAGCATCGACCCCGCCGAGAACATGACAAGCGCCCTGTGGAAGCACGAGCAGGAACGCCCGACCCATCCCATCCTGTCTCGCCGTTTGGGCGACGAGTTCGTCCCCATCACCTACTCTGAGATGGCGTCGCAGGTGCGACGCCTGGCGGCCGGTTTCATCGGACTCGGTCTGGAACCAGGGACCCGTATCTGCATCTTCTCACCCACCCGCTATGAGTTCACTCTGTTGGACTACGCCATCTGGGCGGCCGGGTGTGCCACCGTCACCATCTACGAGACCTCCTCGGCCGAGCAGGTGGAGTGGATCGTGACCGACTCCGGAGCCGAGGCCGTGGTCTGCGCCGACGACAGCCTCCGCCAGGTGCTCGACAAAGCCACAATCTCCCTCGGTCGCCAGATCCACAGCTTCACCATGGACTCCGGTGGCCTCGACGCCTTGGTCGAAGCCGGGTCGGACATAACCGATGATCAGGTGATGGAGCGGGCTCGCAGCATGGGCCACGATGATCTAGCCACGTTGGTCTACACGTCTGGCACGACAGGTCGACCCAAGGGCTGTGACCTGTCGGTGGGCAACTTCGTCTGGACCGTCGAGCAGGCCATGAGCGTGCTCGGCGACATCATCAACCCGAAGGCCTCGACTCTCATGTTCCTCCCACTGGCGCACATCTTCGCCCGAGTGGCGCAGGTCGGGTCGGTGGCCAGGGGGAACCTGCTGGCCTTCTCGACGGGGATCCCCAACCTCATGGACGAGTTGCAGATGGTCAAGCCGACATGGTTGTTCTCGGTCCCCCGCGTCTTCGAGAAGGTGTACAACGGCGCCTCCCAGAAGGCCCATGCCGAGGGCAAAGGCAAGATCTTCGACCTGGCTGCCAAGACCGCTTCCGACTGGTCCCGCCAGAGCATGGCCGGATCGGTGGGGCTCAAGACGAAGGTATTGCACGCCATCTTCGACAAGCTCGTGTACTCCAAGCTGCGCGCCGCCCTGGGAGGGCGCGTCACCCACGCCGCCAGCGGCGGCGCCGCCCTCGGCGAACGTCTCGGCCACTTTTTCAATGGCATTGGAGTGACGGTGCTCGAGGGGTACGGGCTCACCGAGAACACGGCCGTGGCCACCGTCAACCCCCCCGACGCGCCGGTCATCGGCTCGGTCGGCAGGCCGCTGCCGGGATCGACGATCGCCATCGCCGACGACGGCGAGATCCTCATCAAGGGAGAGAACGTCTTCCGTGGCTATTGGAACAACCCCGAGGCCACCGCCGAGGTTCTGGCAAACGGCTGGCTCCACACAGGCGACATGGGCTCACTCGAGGACGGATACCTGAGGATCACCGGACGCAAGAAGGAGCTCATCGTCACTGCCGGCGGCAAGAACGTGGCCCCGGCCGTCCTCGAAGATCGCCTCCGGGCACATCCGCTCGTGAGCCAGGCGATGGTGGTGGGCGACGATCGCCCCTTCATCGCCGCCCTCCTCACCATCGACCCCGAGGAGTATCCCCGGTGGGCCCAAGTGAACGACATCGATGCTCCTCTCTCGGAAGCCGCCTCCCATCCTTCGGTCGTGGCTGCCGTGCAGGAGGCGGTGGACAAGGCCAACGAGGCGGTGTCGCGGGCTGAGTCGATTCGCAGCTTCGAGATCCTCGCCGAAGACTTCTCCATCGAAGGCGGGGAGCTCACACCCACCCTGAAAGTGAAGCGGGCCGTCGTCCACGAGCGCTACTCCGAAGCCATCGAGGAGCTGTACGCCAAGTAGTAGGCACCTCAGCCCTTTCGCGCTTGGCGTCGCTGCGGCTCTCCCAGGTGGCGCTTGCGCACACGGATGGCGTCGGGGGTCACCTCCACCAGCTCGTCGTCGTCGATCCACTCGATGGCTTCTTCCAGCGTGAGGCGACGGGCCGGCTTCAGTTTGATGGCCTCGTCCGAACCGGCGGCGCGGATGTTGGTGAGTTGCTTGGCCTTGGCCGGGTTGGCGAGCATCTCGTCGGGCCGTGAGCTCTCCCCGATGACCATGCCTTCGTAGGTGGGGTCACCGGGACCGACGAACAACTCACCACGCTTCTGGAGGTTGTCGAGAGCGAAACCGGTCGCCACCCCGGTTCGGTCGGCCACCATCGCCCCGCCCACCCGGCCTGCGATCTCCCCGGCCCACGGCATCCAGCCGTCGTGGTGCTGGTGGATGAGGGCGGTGCCTCGGGTGGCCGTCATGAGGCTGGAGCGAAAACCGATCAGCCCCCGGGCCGGCCCGGACAGCGTCACGATCGTCCTGGCCCGATCGCCCGGATGCATGTCCTCGACCTGCGCCCGGCGAGGAGCGGCCGATTGGGTCACGGCGCCCACGTACTCGTCGGGTACGTCAACGATGGCCTTCTCGCGAGGCTCATGGAGAACTCCGTCGAGGAGGCGAGTGAGGACCTCGGGGCGGCTCACCTGGATCTCGAACCCCTCGCGTCGCATCGACTCGATCAACACGGCCAGTTGCAGCTCGCCGCGTCCGGCTACCTCGATCACGTCGGGGCTGGAGGTTTCCTCGATCCGAATGGACACGTTGCCGAGGACCTCACGGTCCAGCCGGGCCCTGATCTGACGAGAGGTGAGCTGGGACCCGGCTCGTCCGGCCATCGGAGATGTGTTGACGCCGAAGGTCATCCGCAGGACGGGCTCGTCGACCTCGAGCCGGGGCAGCGGATGGGGATCGTCGGGATCGGTGACCGTGTCACCGATCTCGACCTCCGGGAAACCCGCCAGCACGAAGAGATCGCCCGCTGCTCTCTCGGCTACCTCCACGCGACCGAGGCCGTAGAACCCGAGCAAGGTCCCGAGCCGGCGTTTGAGCACAGAACCGTCTGCCCGGGTGAGCCCCACCTGGCGGCCTGCTCGCAGGGTGCCGGCCACCACCCGGCCGATGGCGAGACGGCCGAGATAGTCGGAGGCGTCGAGGTTCGTGACGAGGGCCTGGAGGGGGCCGCCCCGGTCGCCGGTGGGGGCCGGCACCGTCTCGACGATGGCGTCGAGTACGGCCGATAGGTCCGAATCCTCGGGCGGTATCCCGATGCCCTTCATCGAGCGGCCCTGGCGGGCGATCGACGACACGATCGGGAACTCGATGTGGTGGTCGGCGGCATCGAGGTCGAAAAAGAGCTGGTACACCTCGTCGGCGACCTCGGTCGGACGCGCCTCCGGACGGTCGACCTTGTTGATCACCACCACCGCCGGGAGATGGCGGGCGAGCGCCTTGGAGAGAACGTATCGGGTTTGGGGCATGGGCCCCTCGGCGGCATCGACCAACAACAAGACACCGTCGACGAGAGTGAGGGCCCGCTCCACCTCACCTCCGAAGTCGGAGTGGCCGGGAGTGTCGACCAGGTTGATCGTGACGCCTTTCCATTCGATCGAGGCCGCCTTGGCCAGAATCGTGATTCCCCGCTCCCGCTCCTGGTCGCTCGAATCCATCACCCGATCCACCCGCGTCTCGTGGTCGGCGAACACCCCGGCGGCGGACAGCATGGCATCGACGAGGGTCGTCTTGCCATGATCTACGTGCGCGATCAACGCCACGTTCCGAACGGAGGGAGGTCCCGGCATGGGCACCCTATGTTAGGGGGCCCACGGGGTTGTCCGGCCGACGGTGGCCCGATCAGACCGGCCGGGGAACGTCGACCTCGCCCTCCAGCCAGGCCCGGTCGCCGTCGACACCGATCTTCAGCACCGGGGCCATCGTCCCTCCGAAGTGACCTCGAAGCGCCGCCCCGTCGGCGGCGAGCTCGTCAGGGTGACGCCCCCCCAGTCTGTAGAAGTCGACGAAGCTGACGACGCTCAGGTCGTTGAGTACCAGCCAGGAGTAGGCCTGGAAGGGCTCTTCGGGGGGATTGGAGAACACCAGGCCCGAGCCGTTGAGGGGTGTGAAGGGACCCGCCAGAGACGAGGCGACGAACCCGTAGAGGCCGGTGGGTCCGGTGACGTCGGGATGGAAGGTGCGGGCCTGGGTCGAGAAGAAGAGGTACAGGTTCCCCTGGACGACGACGAGGTGGGGGCGCTCGAGCTCGTTGTTGACCCCATCGGCGGTAATCAAGGGGTCGGCGAGCTCCCAGCCCCCGGGCTCGTCGTCGGAGGCGCGGGCGATGCCGATCACTCCGTTGAAGTCCGTGTTGGAACCGGCCTGGGAGCCGGTGAAGAGCAGATGGTCTTCGTCATCCGTCGGGCCGGTGAAGCGGAAGGGGTCGCGAAAGGCCTTGATGAACCCTGGCTCTCCTTCGGTTTCGTCGGCGCGCTGGTAACGAGTGCCGTCCGCCCCGATCAGCTCGGTGTGTGGGGACCATTCCTCCAATTGGGGAGCGTCGTCCTTCCATACCAGCTGGGTGCCGGTGGCGAAGATTCGTTGCCGGAATGTGGCGATAGCCTCGTAGCGGGACCCGGCTGCGGTGTAGGCAACCCACACTCGGCCATCTTCCACGACGGCACAACCCGCCCACTCCCTGCTGCCCGCCGAAGCTTCATCTTCGAAGAGATGACCGTGGTCAGACCATTTTCCGGATCGATGTGAGAGAAGCCGGATACGAGCAACGTCGTGGCGAAGGCCCGGATCGCCCTGGGCCGGCGCCGACAGGGCCGCCCACAGCGACGACCCATCAAAGGCTGCCAGCGTGCCGTCCCGGCGGCGCAACGGCCACATGTCCCACAGATCTATGCCGTCCACCAGGCGATCGGCTCGACGGATGACGGGAGCGTGGTCGCCGCCATCTTCGGCCAGCACCGCCAGGTTGTCGCGCGTCCATGCCGTCGTTCCCATTCGCCCCATGATGACACGGCGGTCCGGTCACCGAACGCGCAGGGTCCCGTCGCAGGCGGCCTGTACCGGCCTGGGAGCCGAGATCGTTCCTAGAAAACGGCCGTCGGGCCGGTGGCGGTGCCATGCCAGGAACACCGGCTCACCGCTCGAGGTGTGATGGATTTTGCCGGCGTAGGTGGAACCATGGCTATCCGACTCGAGCACCCCGGTGCCCGCCGGATGGAATGGACCGTAGGGGGATTCACCCATCAGGTAGTAGGTGCCGGTCCCCGTCCCGCGACGACGGCGCTGCTCCGATTGGGTCTCGATGTCGCTGCAGAAGATCAAATACCAGCGGCCGCCGATCGTGACCAGTTGGGGCACCTCCATCTGGCCGAAACCCATCGGTTGTGTCACGGGGGCGAGGGCCTCCCACTCGCCCAGATCCGGGGAGCGGAGATGACCGACGACCCCTCGCTCGTCGGCGGGGCCGGTGCGCACGCGCGCGGTCACGTAGGCATGGAACGCCTCATCGGCCGGGTCCCAGAAGACCCACGGGTCACGCCAGGCTTCGTCGTGCCAGTCACCCGAAATCCAGTCTTCGTACCAGCGACGGTCTGCCTCGACCGGGGTATCGTCGCTGCGCTCCCAATGGATCAGGTCGTCGGATACCGCCCGCCCGATCCGCTGGATCCGTCCGTCCTCGGCGCGACTCGTTCCTGTGTAGAGGAGGTGCCAGCGATCGGCGTGGCTGACGATGCTGCCCGTCCAGGTGCTGTAGTCGTCCCATGTTCCTTCCGCTCCGGGACCCAGGGCATCGGGGAGGACCTCCCAGTCGGTGAGATCCGACGACACGGCGTGACCGATCGAAGCGTGCCAGTGCCGTAGCCCGGGGTCGCCCAGGGCAGTCGGCGCCTGAAGGTAGAAAACATGGTGATCCGGCCCGTCGTCGACGAGCCAGAAATCCCAGATCCATCGGTCGTCAAACCCCAGCGACACGGCGAGGAGGCTACCCGGTCGCGGGCGTCTCGCCGCGCGCCCAGGCGGTGGCGTCAGCCACCCCGGCCAACTCCCGGTCGACCGCCAACATGACCACGTCGCCTTCCTCGAACACAGTCATGCCAGACGGAATGACGGTTCGATGACCACGGATCACGATGGTCACCTGCATTCCCGGGCCGGTGGGTCTTTCGGCCAGACGGCTACCCACGAGGGGGAGGTCGGAGGTGACCACGATCTCCACCAGGTCGACATCGGCGTCATCGAGAGGCACCGCCTCGGCGATCGATCGCCAGGCGGGGCGGTCGGCGACAAGGCCGAGTCTGCGGGCGAGAGGAACGACGGTCGTCCCCTGCAGGAGCATCGACGTGACCACCACGAAAAAGACGACGTCGAAGATGGTCTCCCCGGCGGCCAGGCCCGCCGTGGCAGGAAATGTGGCCAGCACGATGGGAACGGCACCGCGCAGACCCGCCCACGACAACCAGGCCTGCTCGCGCCAGGGCAGACGAAACGGGACCAGGGACACGACCACTGCCAGGGGCCGGGACACCAACACCAGGATGGCGGTGAGAGCCAGGCCGGCGGCGGCCACCTCCCCGAGGCGCGACGGGAAGACCAGCAGACCCAAGATGAGGAACAGGGCTATGTCGGCCCCGTTGGCCAGGCTGGCATAGAAGCTGCGGATGACCCGGCGCTGGCGGGGTACCCGGGCTCCCACGAACAGCCCGCATACGTACACCGCCAAGAAGCCGGAGGCAGACATGGACGCAGCAAGGGCATAGGTGAGTCCGGCGATACCCGACGCCAAGAGGGGGTAGAGACCCTGGGATCTCAGCCTCATGGCCAGGATCTTGCTCCCTGCCAATCCCAGCAAGGAACCAACCGCCAGACCGCCCACCAACTGGACCGTTCCGAAGACCAGCCAGTTCTGCACCGAGGAACCGTTCAGGAACGTCTCCACCAAGCCGATCGTCAGCAGGATGGCGACCGGGTCGTTGGCGCCCGACTCCACCTCGAGGACTCCGGCCAGGCGGCGGGGAAGGGGGGCCCGGCGTAGGAGGTCGAAGACGACGGCCGCATCGGTGGACGCCACCACCGCCCCGAGCAGCAGCGCCGTCTCCCAGCCGGTACCGAGCACGAAGTTGGCCCCCACCGCCGTCACCCCGGCCGTCACCACCACTCCCACGCTGGCGAGGGAGAAGCCGGGAGCACCTGTCTCGCGCAGGGCCGAAGGCTTGGTCGTCAACCCTCCCTCGAAGAGGATGATGATCAGGGCAATGACGCTGATGTCTCGAACGAGGGCAGCATCGTCGAGCGTGACGAGCCCAAGGACGTCGCTTCCGAAGAGCATCCCTATGCCCAACGACAGGAGAGAGGCCGGGAGGCGGAGACGGTCGGAAAAACCGACCACGAGCACCCCTACCACCAGGAGAGCCGCCCCGATCAGGATGGCCCCGTCGATCGGCAGGCTCGCCGTCATCGACTCCGCTCTCCGGCTGATGGTGTGGTCACGAAGGGAGCGTACAAGTAGTATGCGGCCCGTCCCGAACAGGCCCCGGAGGAAGAGTCATGCCCAGAGTGTCGCGATGGCGCCTGTTCCTGACCCTGATCGTGGTGGGTGGTGCGGTCTACGTCATGGCGACGATACCGGTGCAACTCGGCCTCGACCTCCGCGGCGGCACCCAAATCCTCCTCGAAGCCCAGGACACGGCCGAGGTGACCGTCGACCCCGAAGTCACCGAGCGCACACTCGAGGTCCTCCGTCGCCGCGTCGACGCCTACGGGGTGGCGGAACCGACGCTGCAGGTGTCGGGCGACAACCGCATCATCATCGAGCTGCCGGGGGTGACCGACCCCGACGAGGCCCTCGAGTTGATCGGCCAAACCGCCCAGCTCACCTTTCACCCGGTACTCGACTCCCGCCCGGCCGGCGCCGAGCCGCTCGACGGGGAGCCGGACGTGCTGGTACTGCCCGGTGACCCGGGGGAGGAACTCGTCCTCGGCCCGACCGCCGTGTCGGGCGAAGAGGTCGACACCGCAGCCGGCACCTTCGACAGTCAGGGCACGGGCGTGTGGGTGGTGTCCATCGGCTTTCGCTCCGGGGGAGGACAGGCCTGGGCGAATCTGACCGCCGAGGCGGCGTGCTTTCCGGCTTTCGACCCGAGACGCCGGGTGGCCATCGTCTTGGACTCCCAGGTCATCTCCAGTCCCGGCGTCGCCGGGAACGTGGCCTGCAACGTGGGTATCACCGGAGGCAACACCATCATCACGGGCAACTTCGACCAGGAGAGCGCCGAGGAGCTGGCCCTTCTGATCAGGGCGGGCGCACTGCCGGTGCCGGTCGAAGTGATCGAACAGGGAACCATCGGCCCGTCGCTGGGAGAAGCAGCCATCGCCGCCAGCGTCGAGGCGGCCATCATCGGCGGGCTTCTGACCATCCTCTACATGATCGCCTTCTACCGGTTGATGGGAGTGGCGGCGGCGCTTTCACTCCTCGTGTACGGGTCGGTTTCGTACGCAGTGCTGGCGTGGATGGGAGCGACCCTGACCCTTCCCGGCATCGCCGGTTTCGTCCTGGCCATCGGGATGGCCGTCGACGCCAACGTACTGGTGTACGAACGGGCCAAGGAGGAGTTCAACGATGGGGCCCCCTTGGGCGAGGCCGTGACCGTCGGCTTCAAGAAGGCATGGAGCGCCATAGCCGACGCCAACGTCACCACTCTGATCGCAGCCATGCTCCTCTTTGCCTACGCCTCGGGCGCGGTACGTGGTTTCGGTGTCACTTTGAGCGTGGGCGTCGTCGTCTCGATGTTCTCGGCTCTGGTCGTGACCCGTCTCATGCTGGAGCTGCTATCGCGCATACCTGCGCTCCAAGGGCACCCCGGACTGATGGGCATGCACGTGGGCCGGAGGTTCCAGAGCTGGCTGCGGGAATCAGGCCCCGACCTGATGGCCAGATCGAAGATGTGGCTCATCATCTCGGCGGCGGCGGTAGTGGTGGCCGGAGCCGGCCTGGTGTGGCCGGGCCCCAACTACGGGGTGGAGTTCCTGGGCGGACAGCTGTTCGAGTTCTCCACCAGCGAGCCCGTCGACGTCGACGAACTCCGCTCCACACTCACCGCCGGCGGGCTCCCCGGCGCCCTCATCCAAGAATCGGGACACGGCACGATCATCATCCGCAGCGGCCAGCTCAACTCCGCCCAGGAACAGGCCCTCGAAGCGGCGGTGGCGGAGATTGCCGGTGAGGTGACGGTGGTGCGCGACCAGTTCGTGGGCCCAACGCTGGGAGCGGAGCTACGCAACCGGGCCCTCATGGCGCTCGGACTGGCCCTGGCGGCTCAGCTCGCCTACCTGGCCATCCGCTTTCGTTGGACGACGGGCCTCTCGGCGGTGGCCGCCATGTTCCACGACGTGATCATCCTCCTGGGGGTCTTCGCCTGGCTCGGCAAGACCTTCGACGGGGTGTTCCTGGCGTCCCTGCTGACCGTGATCGGTTACTCGATCAACGACTCGGTGGTGATCTTCGATCGCATCCGTGAGCGAAGGGCCGCCAATCCAGAATCGCCGATGGCGGGCATCGCCAACGAGGCCTGCCTCCAGACCATTCCCCGCACGGTCAACACCGGCATGGGTGCGTTGCTCATTCTCATCGCCTTGTTCGTGCTGGGTGGTGACACCCTGTCGGACTTCGCCCTGGCTCTGATCATCGGGACTGTGGTGGGCTCGTACTCGTCCATCTTCACCGCCACCCCCATCGCCATCGCCCTCGAGAACCGCTTCCCCGCCCCGGTCCCCGAGCCGGAGCCGTCGGGGTCACGGCGCACCGCCAGACCCAAGCGCCCGGGTGACCGGCGCATCTTCGAGTAGTTAGTCGAAGAGCCGGCCCACCATCTCCACCACGGCCGAGGAGTACTCGCCGGTGCGGTCGTAATGGGAGTGGCGGGCAGGTATCGGCCGGGCCTCACCAGCCGCCGCCGGCCGAGAGGATGGCGGGTCGACTACCTCGATGTTGATGACTTCCGCCGCATCCACCGATCCACCGATGAAGTCGGTGGGCCGCCACAGGTTGACCCATCCGCGGGTCGACGCCGCCACCAACCCATAGAGGCTGTCGGCGAAGCACTCCGGGAAGTAACGAGAGTAGAGGCGCGACAGTGGGGATCCATGCGTGAGGAGCGCCGTTCGCTCCCGGGTGTCATCGGAGGCCAACAGGAGCGTTGCCACCGCCAGGACCGAGCCCTGGGAGTGCCCGGATACCACCACTCGCCCCTCCCCGGTAAGTACGGAGAGTCGATCACCGAGTTGGGGCACGGCGCGCTCTCCGTAGGCCGGCGGGCACCAGGGGTGGAACCAGCGAGGCCAGAAGGTGGCCACGTCCCACACGATGCCCACCACCCGGCGAGCGGGCTGGCTGCGATACATGCGCGAGATGAGGTACACCGCCAGCAGCGGGATCAAGCCCAGCACCACCGATGCCGGGCGCGCCAGCCTCTCGGCGAAAGGCCCCAGCCGCATCCCCACCGGGTCGGCGGTCGACAGCACCGCCAGTGCAGTGGCCACCAACACCACCATCACCACCGCACCCACCACAGCGGCGGCCTGGTCGGTGAGGGAAGCCACCGATTCCGCCCGACCCACCCGCGCCGCCCACGCCCGATCTTCGTCGTCGGTGCAATCCAAGCCGCCCCGCTCGGCGTAACGGTCGGCCAGGGTGTCGCAGTCCGGTCCGGCACCGGCCCGCACCCAGGTGAATCCTGCCACCATCGTCAGGACGACGAGAGCGACGAGGGTCACCACGGCCGTGTCACCGATGGCGTCGGAGTACACGATCAGCGGTTGGGTGGTGAGGATGCCTCCCTCTCGCTCGGCGGCCATCGCCGGTGTTCCCAGCAGGTCGGCCAGCCGAATGATCAGGCCTGCCCCGAATGCGTTGACCACCCCGGAGGCCGCCAACAGCAGCGACGGCGCCACCAGCGCCACCCGCAGGGTGCCCTCTCTGTGTTGGCGCCAGAGGATCATGACCGCCACGCCGGTCAGGAGGGCCACTGCCGGGAAGACGGGCAGGAGGGTGGCCGGGATGACCTGCCCACCGGGCAGTGGGCCGG
>JBGTLA010000169.1:0-2740 GCA_041744375.1 Acidimicrobiia bacterium
CTTCGGCCAGCCGGCGCACGGCGGGGCCGGTGGGGTCGTGGTAGCGGGGCGGCCACCGCCGCCAGTCGCCCCCTTTGCTCTCGGCCAGGATGCACCAGACGGCGAACGTCTCCAGCGCCTCACCTTGGGCTTCGTTCCAGCGATGGAAGTCGGGCCCGGGGGTCGACGTCTGCCAGATCTCTTCCAGGGCGGCCGACTTGAGACGCCACACCTCGTCGCGGTCGACGAGGGGGTCGTCGTTCAAGGCGCGTCCGGCTGCCGCAATCGGGGCGAGCCGACCACCGAGGTCCCCTGCCCCTGCCACGTCCTCGACCCGCAGATAGATCGGGTCGAGAAACCGACGACTGGCGGGGTAGTAGGGGCTGGGCTGGCGCGGTGTCGACGGCGACACCGCCACCACCGGGTTGACCAGCATCATGCCGGCGCCGCTGCGTCGTCCCCACTGGGCCAGCGTGTGGAGATCGGCGAAGTCCCCCATACCCCAACTGTCGGCCGAGCGGGTGGCGTAGAGCTGAACCGCCCACCCCCACGTTCGCAATCCGGCCGGCAGATGGCACCGGCCGGGACCGACGACGAGGCGCCGGTGGCCCCGGGAGTCGATGAGGCGGTGATAGCCGTAGGGCAGGTCGGGGGGCAGACGCCCGCTCAGCTCCAGGCGCGTGCCGTCCTCCAACACTAATTCGACAGCGCCGACGGTGGGGCGCTCGCCGGGGCGGACGAACAGTGGCCCGGCCTGATCAGGGGGGGTGCCGATCGCTTTCCGCAGCGCCTCGATCGTTGCCGGGTGCACCCGGTGGTCCCTCTCGAACGCGTCCCGATAGGTGTGGTCGATGCCCCAGGCATCAGTCACTCGGGTCCTCCAGCTCCAGGATCGCCACTGAGGCCGGGGAGAGCTGGAGTCGTTCCCCGGTCTCATCGGGTGGAATCGAGGCGAGAAGGTGGCGGGCGTCGGCGGGGAGGTCGACCGCCTTCGGGCGGGCTCCCAGGTTGACCGCCACGACGATCCGGCCCCGGCGCATGACCAGGATCCCGGCGGCGTCGTCAGCGGTGACCGACACCCGGTCGAGGCGGCCATCGGTCAGGTCGGGTTGGGAACGGCGCAGCTCGATCAGGCGGCGGTACCAGTCGAGCATCTCGGAGTGGGGTGAACGGTGGCGCTCGTCCCAGTCGAGCTTGGCAGACCGGAAGGTGGCCGGGTCCTGGGGGTCGGGGATGTCGGTGGGCGACCACCCGAAGGCGGCGAACTCGCGGCGGCGGCCCTCCCGTACGGCCACGGCCAGCTCGGGGTTGGCGTGGTCGGTGAAGTAGGGGAAGGGAGTGGAGGCGGCCCACTCCTCTCCCTGGAAGATCATCGGTACGAACGGCGCCGTGAGCACCAGCGCCGCTCCGATCTTCTGGCGCTCGGGTCCGGCGAGGTGCCCGATACGGTCGCCGCGGGCCCGGTTGCCGACCTGGTCGTGGTTCTGGAGGTAGCCGAGGAATCGGGTACCGGTCAGGTCGCCCACCGGCCGTCCGTGCCGGCGGCCACGGAACGCCGAATATTTCCCGTCGTACACGTACACGGACTGCAGCGCGGTGGCGACATCGGACAACGAACCGAAATCGGCGTAATACCCGTCGGTTTCGCCGGTGAGGGCGGCATGGAGGGCATGGTGGAAGTCGTCGCTCCAGGTGGCGTCCAGCCCGTACCCGCCCCGCTCGCGTGACCACACCAGGCGGGGGTCGTTGAGGTCCGACTCGGCGATGAGGCTGAGCGGCCTCCCCACTTCGCCCTCCAGTTCGATCACCCGTTCCGCCAGTTCCTCGAGCAGGTCCACGGCGGAGCGATCAAAAAAAGCGTGGACGGCGTCGATACGCAAGCCGTCGATCTCGTAGTCGCGCATCCACATGACGGCGTTGTCGAGGATGAAGGCCCGGACGTTGTCGCTGCCGGCCCCGTCGAGGTTGACGGCGTCGCCCCACGGGGTGCGGTACACGTCGGTGAAGTAGGGGCCGAAGCGACCCAAATAGTTGCCCTCCGGCCCGAAGTGGTTGTAGACGACGTCGAGTATCACGCCGAGGCCGCGCTGGTGGCAGGCTTCCACGAAGAGACGGAGGCCGTCCGGTCCCCCGTAGGCGTGGTGGGGGGCGAACAGGCCGACACCGTCATAGCCCCACCCGTGCTCGCCCGAGAACTGGTTGATCGGCATCACCTTGACGGCGTCGACTCCCAGCGCCACCAGATCGTCCAGCCTGTCGATGGCCGAGGTGAAGGTGCCGGCGGGGGAGAACGTACCCACGTGCATCTCGTAGAGGATGGCCGAGGCCAGGTGGATGCCCCGCCACTCCGAGTGGGATCGGGCTGCGGCCACGACCCGGCTCAACCCGTGGACCCCGTCGGGTTGGCTGGGGGAGCGGGGGTCGGGTAAGGGAGGCCCGCCGTCGAGGGAGAAGCCGTAGTCGGTGCCCGGCTCGAGGGCGATGTCGGCCTTCCACCAGCCGTCGTCGTCCCGGGTCAGGGGAACGGTCCGGTCGGCCAAGACGAGGTCGACCCGCTCGGGGAACGGCGCCCACACCGTCGGGATCATGGCCCCACCCTCTCCAGGACGGCCACGGGGAACGCCTCCAGCAGCGACGCCGCCTCGACGGTGCCGCCCCCTTCGTCGCCGGTGAACACGTGGCGCCAAGAGCCGGCCGGCAGAGCCACGGTGGTCCCGGCCCAGCCTCCTGAGGCCGCGAGCCGAAGCGTGAGGCGGGGCAC
>JBGTLA010000170.1:0-18289 GCA_041744375.1 Acidimicrobiia bacterium
CCGATCTGAGGTGACCGCCGACGACCTGGCCGCGGCGCACGACCGGTTCGAGGCGGGCGACCTCCGTCTCGTCGATCCAGCGGTCTCGATGGGGAGGCGAGCTTCGCCCGGCGGCGGTAGCCCCGCCTCGGTCCGGGGCCAGGTCGAGGCTCTGCGCCGGAGCCTCGGCAGCCACCGCTGAATGGTCCGGGGCGAATGGGTTGCTGTAGCGTGATCCCGTGACCGTTCCCCCGCCCGTCAAGAAGTCGGTCCCGGTGCTGGGGAGCGAGATGGCCTATGTGGAGGTCGGGGAGGGAGATCCGATCGTCTTCCTGCACGGCAACCCCACCTCCTCGTACCTGTGGCGCTCGGTGATTCCCGAACTCGTTGGGAAGGGTCGGTGCATCGCTCCCGACCTCGTCGGCATGGGCGATTCTGCCAAGGTGGGAGGCGGTCCGGACTCATACCGTTTCGTGGAGCACCGCACATACCTGGCCGCTCTTTTGGAGGTTCTCGGTGTCGACGATCGGGTGACGATCGTCGGTCACGACTGGGGTGGTGCCTTGGGGTTCGATTGGGCGAATCGGCATCGTGGCGCCATCCGGGGGATCGCCTACATGGAGACCCTGGTGACGCCGGTCGTGTGGGACGACTGGCCCGAGACCGCCCGGCCCATCTTCGAGGCTCTCCGGTCCGAGGTGGGAGAGGGATTGATCCTCGACAGGAACGTGTTCGTGGAACGGATCCTCCCGGCCTCGGTGCTGGACCCACTTTCCGACGAAGTGATGGCCGAGTACCGCCGCCCGTTCGCGGCGATGGGGGAAGGACGGCGTCCGACGTTGACCTGGCCACGAGAGATACCCTTCGACGGACACCCGGCCGATGTGGCCGAATTGGTGGCCGACTACTCGGAGTGGCTGGGGCGGTGCGACGTGCCCAAACTGTTCGTGAACGCCGAACCCGGCTCCATATTGGTGGGTCGCCAACGCCAAGTCTGTCGGTCATGGCCACACCAAACGGAGGTCACGGTGCGTGGCTCTCACTTCATTCAGGAGGACTCCGGTCGCGAGGTGGGCCAGGCCATCGCCGATTGGCTGCCCTGAGCCGAGGCGGGGTGGCTCGGTGTTCACTCGGGGCGGACGGGCGATACGCTGGCGGTCGTGATCATGTTGGCCATCCCCGCCATCGTGCTGACGTTGGTGAGCGTGGCAGCGTTCTTCGGGAGATGGTCTTGGGTACTCGACGTGCTGGCCAACTTTCGGGCTCAGTACGCCGCCGCCCTCGTGTTGTTGGGCCTCTGGTTGCTGCTCGCCCGCTGGAAGCGGACGGCGACAGTGGTTCTGCTGGGAGCGGCCCTCAACCTGGCGGTGATCGTGCCGCTCTACATCGGGGAGGGTCGCACCATCCCTGCAACGCCGCCGACGACGGTCGTCAGCTTCAACCTGCTGTCCCCCAATCAGCGGTTCGCCGAGGTTGCCGCCTTCATTCGCGAGGTCGACCCCGACGTTGTCTTCCTCCATGAGGCGTCGCGACCCTGGGAGGTCGCCATCGACGCCGCCGAACTCGGCTACGAGGTGACGCAATCGAGAAGTGAGGAACTCATTTTCGGAACCTTGGTGTTGTCGCGGCCAGGGGACCCCGTGACGAGTTATGGGTTCACGCTGCGCGGCGCCCGCGCCGTCGAGGTCGTCCACAACGGGATCGCCCTGCTCGCCATCCACCCCCTGGCCCCGACCACCGCTGAGCGGTCGGCTCTCCGCAACGGCCAGTTCGAGTTCGCCGCCGAATGGGCTGCAACCCAAAGCGGCCCTCATGTGATCACCGGCGATTTCAACGCCACCCCGTGGTCGTACCCCTTCCGCAAGCTGCTCGGAGATACCGGCATGCGCAACTCCCAGGTCGGGTTCGGCCTCGGTGCCAGCTTCCCGGCCGACAGCCTCTTCGTCTGGAGAGTTCCGATCGACCACCTCGTCCACTCTCCCGATATCGCAATCGCCGATAGGCGGCTGGGCCCGGAACTCGGCTCCGACCACTTTCCCCTGATCGTGGAACTGTGGGTACCCGGTTAGCGTGGAGGTCTCATGGTCGACCGCTTCCACCACCACCGCTCCCGCCTGTCGGAGGTCATCGGCTCAGACGGCATCGCCATCATCCCGGCGGGCGTCGAAACGATCCGTAACGACGACGTCCACCACGAGTTCCGACAGGATTCGGACTTCTTCTACGTGACGGGCTTCACCGAGCCGGAGGCAGTGGCGGTGCTGGCTCCGGGCCACCCCGACGGAGAGTTCACCCTGTTCGTGCGACCGCGCGACGCGGAGATGGAAGCGTGGAACGGGTATCGCGCCGGAGTGGAGGGCGCTCGCGAGCGGTTCGGGGCGGATGCTGCCCATGATGTGGCCCAGCTGGACGACGTTGTGGCGCGCATGATGCTGGGACGATCGGTCCTGTGGTATCGGCTAGGTAACCCCACGCACGACGCCCGGGTGACGAGCCTGGTCTCCAAGGCTCGTGCCTATCGCGACCGGTACGGGCGAGCAGCCCCCGAGGCCGTTCGCGACCTGGGTGCGGCGCTGGGGGGTCTCCGACTGGTCAAGTCGGACGAGGAGATCGATTCGATGCGAGCGGCCTGCCACCTCACGGCAGAGGGCCATCGGGAGGCGATGCGCTTTGCCCGGGCAGGCCTCTTCGAGTATCAGGTTCAAGCGGCCATGGAGTACGTGTGGCGGGAAGGCGGCTCCCCCCGCAACGGCTACCCGTCCATCGTTGCCTCCGGCCCACAGGCCTGCATCCTCCATTATGTCGAGAACGACCGGCGCATCGAGGAAGGAGATCTGATTCTCATCGATGCCGCCGCCGAAGTCGACTATTACTCGTCTGACATCACCCGCACGTTTCCGGCCGAGGGAACGTTTCTCCCAGTTCAACGCGCCGTGTACGACGTGGTGTTGGCGGCTCAGCGCGCCGGCATCGGCGCTACCGGGCCTGGGTCAACCATCGGTGCCGTCCACGAGACGGCCACCAGGGTGCTTACCGAGGGGCTCGTGGAGTTGGGACTGGTGCCGGGGGGACTCGACCAGTCGTTGGCTATGCACCACTACCGCCAGTTCTTCTTCCATGGAACGAGCCACTGGCTCGGATTGGACGTCCACGATCGAGGTTCCTACCGGGTGGACGGTGAATCGAGGCCGCTCGAGCCGGGCATGGTCTTCACGGTCGAGCCCGGCCTGTACTTCGACTCCTCCAAATCCACCCGTTCGTTTGCCCTCCTCGAGTATGACCTCGACAAGTGGACAGAAGAGCGCATCCTGGAGGGAGCACCGGCTCGGGAACGGCAGGAGGCGGCTCTGGCAGACGCTGAACAGGTCGAGGTGGAACTGCCCCCCGAGTTCGTTGGTCTGGGCATAAGGATTGAAGACGACATACTCATCGTCGATGACGGTCACGAGAATCTGACCGAACACGTGCCGGTCGACGTCGAGGAGATCGAGAAGCTGTGCGCCGAGAGGTCATGGCTGGTCAGGGAGTGACTCGGGGTTGACGCGCCACGGACAGAACGATGACGGCTCCCACCACCACCGCCAGACCCGCCCATGCCGTTGACCCTGGCCTCTCGCCGAGGAGCGCAACTCCCAAGAGAGTCGCCGTCGCCGGTTCTGCCAGGGTCAATGTGGTGGCAGTGCCCACTCTCAGCCCGGACAGGCCCCGGGCGAATGCCAGATAGGCGAGTGCGGTGGCGATGAGACCCAACCACAGCGCAGCCGCCATCCCGCGCGGCCGGGCCAGCCATTCGAGGTCGACTGCCCACAGCAGGGGAGCAAGCAGGAAGGCGGCCGCTGTGAAGACTGCGGCCATTGCGGCGAGAGGTGTGAGGCGGTCGAGGAGCTGCTTTGCCGCCAAGGCATAGATGGCATAGCCCACCCCTGCTGCCCCGGCCAGGCCGATACCGACGGCATCCGCCTGGCCGGGGCGGCCGGCAATGAGACCCACTCCAGCCACCGCCATGACCGTGGCCAACCACCACCGACGATCGGGACGCTCCGACCTCACGATCCACGCCAGCAGCCCGGCCACGATCGGAGCGGTCCCGATCGCCACGACGGTCCCCAGCGCCACACCGGCGCGGGCCACACCGGCGAAGAAGGTGACCTGGTAGGAAGCCATCGCTGCCGCCGCCACCAGCAGCCATCTCCACGGCGGCCGGCGTAGGTCCCTGGCTCCCACGATCGCCAGGGCTAACCCAGCGACGGCCAGTCGGACGGCGCCGACAGCCAGCGGAGCCGTCTCGGCGCCACCCAACCTCTGTGCCGTTCCGGTCGTGCCCCACAACACCGCCGCCCCCACGACCCAGGCAGCGGCGATCCGACCATTCATGTGGGCAGGCTATTCAGCTTCCTCGGTCGGAGAGATCCCCCCGGCCCTCGCTACCTTCGCCTTGGGGCCGACCCGAGCTCTCCTCCCCGGGGAGAATGCCACCGCCCGTGGTTACGGGGTGTCGGCGAGGCGGTGGTGGTAGCTCTCGTCGAGTGAGCCATACAACTCCTCCTCCTGGGAGAAGTGCAACCGCAGAACGGCGTGCAACCCGTACATGGTGCGCCGGAGATCGAACATGTCGGCCCGGTCGAAGTCTTCGGCCAGATCGGAGACCCGGCGATGGAGCACTCCGGCCAGTCGAAAGATCTCACCGTGCGACATGCTCATGGTGGCCATTGGGTCCTCTCCGCCGATGAGCCCAGCCAGAATCGGGTAGATCTCGCGGTCATCGGCCTGTTCGTGTGGCAAGAGCTCGTCCTGGATGAACTCGTCGAGCCGGCGCAGTTCCGATACGGCCTCGTGGGCCGGGATGCGGTCGAGGCGGTCGGCGAGATGGGCGATGTCGTCGAGGCGGGGCATGATTCGGAGGTGTTCGCCCTTGAGACGGGCCGACAAATCGGGGGGAAGGGTCGGGTTCGAGCGCCACGGGATTCGTCCTCCGAGCACGCGGAGGGCGCTGAGCATCGCCACCACGTCGATTCCCTCCTGCACGAGGGCACCTGCCACCGGCGGCAGGTACCCGAACAATGCCACCACCATCGCCACGAGGGAGAGACCCATACCCAAGAAGGCGCTTTCGGTCGCCACCCGCCTGGATCGTTGGGCGATCTCCATCGCGTCGGCGAGGCGGTCGAGTCGATCGACGAGCAGGACCACGTCGGCGGCCTCGGAGGAGGCGGTGGCTCCGCGGGCGCCCATCGCCACTCCGACATGAGCGCTGGCCAGGGCAGGGGCGTCATTGATGCCGTCACCCACCATGATCGTCTGGCCATCTTCGGTGGCGCGACGCACGGCCTCCACCTTCTCTTCTGGCGTGCACTGGGAGAGAACACGGTCGACTCCCAGAGCTGCCCCGACGGCGTCGGCCACCACCGGATGATCGCCGGTGGCCATGACGATGCGGCGGATGCCGAGCCGTCGCAGTGAGCGCAGAGTCCGGGGTGTGTCGGGACGGATGTGGTCGGAGAGCTGAATGGCTCCGGCCACTGTTCCGTTCACTCCCACGTATACGTCGAGACTCGGTTCGCGGGCGGCTCGCTGGCGATGGTCTCGCACCTCGGCAGAGACGGGGCGACCATCGGACACGAGGTCGAGGGTGCCGACGGCGACTCTGCGCGCCGCCACCATGCCCTCCATGCCGGCACCCGGTTGCTCGGTCACGGCGGAGGGAACCTCGAGAGCGAGGTGGCGATCCTGGGCCGCAGCAACGATCGAGGCCGCCAGAACGTGCGTGGACATCTGATCGAGTGAGGCAGCCAGTCGAAGGATTTCGTCGGGCTCGTACGCCGAGTCGAAGACAGTCACCCCCATCACCTCCGCCTCGCCTGCAGTCAAGGTTCCGGTCTTGTCGATGACGAGGATTTCGGCGTCGGCCAGCTGTTCGAGGACGCCGCCACCTTTGACCACGACACCTCGTTTGGCGGCACGCGATACCCCCGAAACGATGGCGATCGGCACCGCCAGGAGAAGTGGGCACGGAGTCGCCACGACCAGGACCGCCAAGGCGCGCACTGGGTCGCCTGAAATGGCCCACGCCACCACGGCCAAGCCCAGGGCAAGGGGCACGAATCCGATGGCGTAGCGATCGGCCAGCCGAGAGACGGGTGCCTTGCTCTCTTTGGCCTCCGTGACGAGGCGAACGATTCCAGCGAAGGTGGACTCCTCGGCCGTGGTGGTGGCGAGGAGGTCGAAAGCGTCTCCCACGTTGACGCTGCCGCTCTCGGCGTGGTCGCCCTCGTTGTGTGTCACCGGTATCGCCTCGCCCGTGAGAGAAGACCGGTCGAGGACGGCGGCGGAGTCGAGGATCACGCCGTCGGTGGGGACGACCTCACCTGCCCGGATGACCAGTCGATCTCCCACTTGGACGTCGTTGACGTCGACTGTGACGACGTCTCCGTTGTCGAGGCGATGGGCCGTTCGCGGTGCCCGCTCGAGAAGCGATGTCAGGTCACGTTCGGCGCGTGAGGCCGCATACGACTCGAGACCTTCCCCGGTGGCGAGCATGACGCCGACGATGGCGGCGGCCAGGTACTCCTCGAGGATCACTGCGCCGCCGATGGCGAGCACGGCGATGACGTCGAGGCCCCACTCTCGTTGGCGGATGCTGTTGACGAACCCGATCAGCAGCGGAATGGCGGCCGCCACCCCCGTGAAGGCCCAGGCGACATCGGCTGCTGCCCGCGCTCCCAGAAACCAAGCTGCGGCGCCGCCGGTGAGGCCGAGAAGCGTGACGACGATCAAGGCACCGGTGCGACGGTCCAGCCTCACAGTGTGCGATTCCGAATCGGTGACCGCACTATTTCCCGAATCGACGCTCGCGCAGACTGAAGTCGCGGATGGCGCGGAGAAAGTCGACTCTGCGGAAGGCCGGCCAGTAGACGTCGACGAACACGAACTCGGCGTAGGCGGATTGCCACAAGAGAAACCCCGAAAGTCGCGACTCGCCGGAAGTGCGGATGAGAAGGTCGGGGTCGGGGAGATCCGCCGAGTACATGTGCTTGGCCAACCGCTCGGAATCGATCTGGTTGGCGATCTCGTCGGCGGCGACACCCTGGCGGGCGAGGTCGGCCACCAGATCCTTGGCTGCGTCGACGATCTCTTGGCGGCCGCCGTATCCCATGGCGATGTTCAGGTGCCGGGCTCCTTCCGACCGGGTTGCCTCCGCTGCCTTGGCCGCTGTGACCACCTCGGGCGGCAGGAGGTCGAGCGATCCGATGAACCGTACGGCGGTGTCGTGTTGCTCGGCGAGATGTGGAAGCCGACCGAAGAGCTCGATGAGAACCTCGAAATACGGCGCCAGCTCGTCGGCGGGGCGCTCCAGATTCTCACGGGAGAGAACCCAGGCAGTGACGGCTGGTATGTCCAGGTCACGCGACCAGCTCAAGAACTCCTCGAAGCGCCGCATTCCGGCCCGGTAGGAGTCGGTGTAGCTGGGCAACCCTTCCTGGCGCGCGTAACGGCGATGCCCATCGAGCACGATCCCGAGGTGGCGGGGGAACTGGGTGTGATCGAGCGACCGGACGAGTCGGTCCTCGTAGAGTCGATACAGGAGGTTTCTGGGGTGTGTCATGTACCTGGTCAGATGGTACCGCTCGGCTGCGTTCCGGTCTGTCGCACCCAACCGGTTGGAACCTCGACGAGACGGGCGCGCAGATACTCACCGAGCGACTTGGCCTGCGGATCGATCCGCGTCGAGGATGCCACCCCTTCCCCGAGGAGTCCGTGAAGTACGAAGTTCACAGCCGAAAGGTTGGGAAACAGATACCTCTCGACCTCGAGTTCGGCCGCCTCGGGGACTAGCGACCGCAACCGTTCGACGGTCAAGGTGCTTGCCAGCCACCCGAACCACTCTGGGCGCCGCACCCAGACTCCGACATTGGCGTCGCCCCCCTTGTCACCAGATCGAGCTCCGGCCAGCCATCCGAGGGGTACGAACTCGGTGGGCTCGTCGTCGCTCCATGCGGGCTCGGGTATCAACACCTCGGCCATCTCGCCGGTTCCCCCCGCGACTGTGCTCGGAACCTCGATCGTGGTTCCGTCCACGGTGACGAGTGCAGGGACTCGGGCCGGATCGACGAGCGCCGGCCAGTAAACGGCATAGGGTGAGGCGTCGGCCGGGGGATCGGTCGTGAAGAACCCCGGGTAGTTGGCGAGGGCGAGCCCCACGGCGGCCGATGTGAATCTGCGTCCGACCCGAGCCGGGTCGGGGTCCTTGATCGAGACGCGCAAGTGGGCCATGGCATCCTCGTTGGAGTCGGGGTCCGGTCGATCCCAACGGACCAAGTCGACCTCGGCCTCTCCAAACTGGCCCCTTCCCCCCACGGCCGCCCACAGGGCCTCCTCGACAACCGCCGCCTTCTCCTCGATATCGAGGCCGGTGAGCACGAACGTCACCCGGTTTCGGTACCCGCCCAGGTAGTTCACCGCCACCTTGAGGGCGGGGGGCGGCGGTTCCCCCCGTACTCCCGAGACTGACACCCGATCGTCTCCGACTTGATCGAGGCTTATGGTGTCGAACCGGGCCGTCACGTCGGGGCTGAGATACCGATGGCTGCCGATCTCATAGAGGAGTTGGGCTGTGACCGTCTCCACCGACACCAAGCCCCCGGTACCGGGGTGTTTGGTGACGACGAAGGACCCGTCGGCAGCCACCTCGACGAGGGGAAAACCGGGGTGATCGAGACCCGGCACGTCGGAGAAGAACGAGTAGTTGCCGCCGGTCGCCTGAGGCCCGCACTCGATGACGTGACCAGCCACCAATGCCCCGGCCAGAGGGTTCCATTGATCTCGGGACCAGCCGAAGTGGTGGGCGGCCGGTCCCATCACCAGCGCGGCGTCGGTGACCCGACCCGTCACGACGATGTCGGCGCCGGCAGAGAGCGCCTCGACGATTCCCCAGCAGCCCAGGTAGGCGTTGGCGGTGATGGCTTCCATTCCGGTGCGGGACAAGGGGGTCCCATCGATGAATGAAACGAGGTCGAGATCGCCGATTTGCTCGATCAGATCATCCCCGGCGACAGTGGCCACGACCGGGCTCAGGCCGAGCCTCTCGGCCACGTTCTCCACCTCCGCCCTCAGCCCGTGAGGGTCGAGGCCGCCGGCGTTGACCACCACCTTGATCCCCCGGTCGAGACAGGAGCCGAGGATCTCTTCTATCTGGGTCAGGAAGGTGCGGGCGTAGCCCACTCCGGGCCGCCCCTGGTTGGCTCGCCACAGCAACGCCATCGTCAGCTCGGCCAGGTAGTCGCCGGTGAGGTAGTCGATCGGCCCGCCCTCGATCATCTCGCGTGCGGCGGAGAGTCGGTCCCCGTAGAACCCCGAGCAGTTGGCGATCCGAACGACACCCACCCCCTCGACGATAGCTCTCAATCGCGCCATCCCGTCAGCAACGGTGTCCTCGGCCACTGACGGTTCGGCGGCCGGGCGAGATACCATCATCGGCGATGTCGCTGCCCCGCTCCGACTTGATCGCTCACCTGCGTCGGCACGCCCTCCGCACGGATGGCCCTTTCACTCTCGCCTCGGGCGCCGAGGCCACTTGGTACCTCGACGCTCGCCAGACCACCTTCTCGGGGACGGGCGCCAGGTTCGTGGCGGCGGCGGTCATTTCCGTCCTTGCTACCGACGTGACGGCAGTCGGCGGCATGACGATGGGGGCGGACCCGATTGCTGTTGCCACTGCCGTCAGCTCGGGTGGGCGCCTCGATGCCTTCTCGATTCGCAAACAAGCCAAGGGCCACGGTACCGGCGGCCGCCTGGTAGGCCCGGTTGTGGCGGGATCGCAAGTCGCTGTGCTCGAGGACACCACAACCACCGGCGGAGCCCTGGTCGAAGCGGTGGCGGTGGCCATCGAGCACGGTCTCGATGTCGTACAGGCGGTGTCGTTGGTCGATCGCAGCGGTGACAGGGTGGCGTCATTGATGGCGGAGCGCTCGATTCCCTACGTGGCTCTCGTTACGCCGTCGGATCTGGGCGTCGAGTAATGACGGACGGGGAGGGAATGCCGTGATCGAACCGTTGGTGGTGCGGCGATCCACGTTGCGTACCTGGTTGATAGCGCTCGCTGGGATCCCCGCCATGGTCATCGGCATCGACGTCGTGTGGCGGAGGCGAATCGTGGCTTGGCTGACGGAGCGGATCTTCCCGGCTGAGCCTCAGCTCCTCGAGTCTCGGGACGAGATCTGGGCATGGGCGTTGGTGGTGGTGGGCGCCGCCGTGGTTGTCTGGGGACTTAAGGAGTTGTTCGCTCCAGCGCCGGTATTGCGGACCGACGACGAGGGTGTTCACATCCGGCTGCTGGGTCCTTTTCGTCCGGCGACGACCTTGCCGTGGGACTCCCTCCACGACGTCGACGCCGGCTCTCTCGCGGACGACGGGGACCCCCTCGAGGTGCTCGTGATCGAGGTGAAGGACGGTGTCTTGCTTCCGCTCAACCCCTGGGCGGGCCGCCGCTTCGACGAGAACACTCTCGCCCTCTACTCCCTGGAGTGGGACAGACGGGCCGAGGAGGTGGCCGAGACGCTGGCCGATCAGGCGGTGGCCGTGGCTCGAGCCACGCGTCACGAACAGTGATCGTCGGAGCCCACGTCCCCAGCGCCGACCCGCTCGGCGAGGCGGCGGCCCGAGAGGCGGACGTGGTGCAGGTCTTCCTCTCCCCTCCACAGTCGTGGAAGAAGCCGGCGCCTCGACAGGATGCGGAAGAGTTGGCAGCAGCGGACCTGCCGATCTACGTCCATGCTCCCTATCTCATCAACGTATGCGCCGACAACAACCGTGTCCGCATTCCCAGCCGCAAGATCCTCCAGGACACATGTGATGCGGCGGCCACCATCGCCGCGGCGGGCGTGGTCGTGCACGGCGGCCATGTCACCGGCGACGGCGACGTGGCGGAGGGGCTCGGTCGGTGGCGAAAGGCGCTGGATCAGGTCGACAGTGCCGTCCCGATCCTCATCGAGAACACGGCCGGCGGCGACAAGGCTGTCGCCCGACGGGTGGATGAGCTGGCGCGGTTGTGGGACGAGATCGGGGGTATGGGAGTGGGATTCGTGCTCGACACGTGCCATGCCTGGGCCGGTGGGGAACCCATGGACGAAATCGTCGAGCGGGTGGCGCAGGCGACGGGACGCATCGACTTGGTTCACCTCAACGACTCACGCGATCCCTTCGACTCTCGTCGCGACCGCCACGCCAACCTCGGCCGTGGCGAGATGCTCCCGGCAGACCTAGCGGCGGTGGTGAGGTCCGTCGATTGCCCGATAGTCGTGGAGACGCCGGGTTCGGTGCCAGACCAAACGGCAGATATCGCCTGGGCCCGTTCTCTGGCTGTAACGCGCTGAGGCGCTAGCATTCCGGGGGCAACCCGTTATCGGGCACGGGCGACCCTGTGTGGCGGCCGAGGTCCACCCCGACGGCCAACCTAGATCGACGACATCCCCCAACCCGTGCGCTGGTGGGGAGAGAGGAGTCCCGATGGGTGACAAGATCACCGTTCCGATGGTGAGGGCTCGCAAGGGCGGCGAAAAACTTACCATGGTCACCGCCTACGACTATCCGTCGGGCCGAATTGCGTCCGAGTCCGGTGTCGACATGATCCTCGTGGGCGATTCGGTCGCCAACGTGGTTCACGGCATGGACGACACGCTCGGCGTCGACATCGACATCATGGTCCTTCACTCTCGGGCCGTGCGGAGGGCAGATCCGGAGCCGCTCGTGATCGTGGACATGCCCTGGCTCAGCTACCACGTGTCACGCGAGGACACCTTGCGCAACGCCGGCCGCCTCGTGCGCGAGGGCGGCGCCGAGGCCGTCAAGGTAGAGGGAGGGACCCGGAGAGTGGCCATGATCGAGGCCATCGTCGAAGCCGAGATACCCGTCATGGGCCACATCGGCCTCACGCCCCAATCAGTACACGCCATGGGTGGATACAAGGTCCAGGGTCGCGAGGTCGAAGCGGCACGCGGACTCATTCAAGAGGCGAAGGAGCTGGAATCTGCCGGCGTTTTCAGCCTGGTCCTGGAGGGAGTGCCCGACGTGGTGGCGAGGTTGATCACCGATCAGGTATCCGTGCCGACGATCGGCATCGGTGCCGGCCCCGACACCGACGGGCAGGTCCTTGTCTACCACGACCTGGTGGGGATGGCCTTCGGTCATGTCGCCAAGTTCGTGCGACCTTACGCCGATCTTCGCCAGACGGCGGTGGAGGCCGTTGGCGCCTTCGTGCGTGACGTCAAGGATGGCTCATTTCCCTCCACCGAGGAGTCCTACCACCTCTCCGAGGAAGTGGCAGCCGAGTTGGGAGTGGGCCCGTCGCCCCGCCCAGCCTGATCTTGGCGCTGGCGCTGGCGCTGGCGCCGGCGGCATGCAGCTCACCGCCTGAATCCGCTCCTCTCCCGGCCTCGCCGACACTGGTAACCGAACGGGTGACGTCGGGCCCAGATACGGGTGATCTGGTGTCACCCGATGTGCGGACGGTGGCCGTGGACGGGCGATCGCTGGTGGTGGCTTGGGTCGACACGCCCACCTCCCGAGCTCGAGGTCTCATGGGAGTCGAGAACCTGGGGGAGCTCGACGGAATGGTCTTCGATCTGGGGGCGGAGCGAATCCCTAGTTTCACTATGAGAAATACCCTCATAGCCCTCGACATAGTCTTCTTTGCCGCCGACGGGTCCGGAGTGGGAAAGGTGGAGATGGTGCCCTGCACCGAGGAGCCGTGTCCCAGTTATACGGTCGGTCGACCCGCCCGCTATGCGCTGGAATCGCCCCTGGGGACGCTTCCCTTCGACGCCGACTCCCGTCTCCAACTGAGTGGCTTCGCCTCCTGAAGGGCGAAGCTCTAGACTGATGGATCCGGGACGACCTTTGCGCGGTCCTTCCCGTGAGACCCCTGCTCCATCGGGTTCGGCGGATGTCGCCTGTGACCGAGATGGGGCCTTCCATCACGGATGTCCACAGGAGGTGACATTTGCGCACGTACGAAGTCATGACCATCCATCGGCCAGAGCTGGCCGAGAGTGATGTTCAGGCAAAGGTGAAAGAGGTCGAGACGTTTCTCGTCAGTCGCGGAGCGACGATCGGCACCACGGATCTCTGGGGGAAGCGCCGCTTCGCCTACGAGATCAATCATGTCAACGAGGGCTACTACTCAGTTGTGACGTTCGAGTCCGAGACCGCGGCCGTCGACGACCTGGACCGGGTCCTCACGCTGGCCGACGATGTCGTTCGCCACAAGATCGTCCGCCCGGACTTATCCAACTGATCGAACCCCTGGACGATCGAGACGGCATCCGACATAGTCGAGCCGAGGAAGCGTCCCGCAAAGGAGATACCCGATGTCGAACAACCTGACAATCATCGGCAACCTCGTCGACGATCCCGAACTGCGTTTCACTCCCTCAGGAGTCGCGATGGCCAAGCTGCGAGTCGCAGTCAACCGTCGGTGGCGGGATCAAGCCGGAGAGTGGCAAGAAGACACGAGCTTTTTTACGGGAACTTGCTGGCGCGAGCAGGCCGAGCAGGTGGCCGAGTCACTCCAGAAAGGCACCCGCGTGATCATCACCGGTCGCCTCGAGCAGCGTTCGTGGGAAAACGAGCAGGGCGAGCGCCGGTCGGTGGTGGAGATCCAAATCGACGAGATCGGGCCCAGCCTGCGGTGGGCGACGGCGTCGGTGAATCGCACCGAGCGGACCGGCGGTGGTGGTAGCGGCGGCGGTGGCGGCGGAAATCGTTCGGTGCCCCCCGGTCCGGTGGCCAGAGAAGACTACGGGCCCGACGAAGCCCCATTCTGAGCGAGAGAAGGTACCGATATGGCAAGAAAGCCAACCCAAGAACGGGGGGGACGGCGGCGTCGAGGCCCCAACGACATGCGGCGCATGAAGAAGAAGGTGTGTCAGTTCTGCAAGGAGAGGACCGAGATCGACTGGAAGGACGTCGCCCTCTTGCGCAAGTTCATGTCCGACCGCGCCAAGATCCGATCACGGCGAGTCACCGGCAACTGCCCAGCTCATCAGAGGGAGGTGGCAATGGCCATCAAGAACGCACGCGAGATGGCACTCCTCCCTTACGTGACACAGCGATGAAGCTGATCCTGACCGCAGACGTCGCCGAGTTGGGGAAGAGAGGCGACATCGTCGACGTGTCCGACGGGTATGCCCGCAACTTCTTGCTTCCCAAGAGGAAGGCCGTGAAGGCCACCGATGGAGCCATCCGCACCGCCGACGAGCTCAAGCGCACTCGTGAGGAGTCGGAACGGCAGGCGAAGGAGCACGCCGAGCGTATCGCCACTCAGCTGGTGGGGACCCGAGTCGTGCTCGCGGCTCAGGCCGGCGACGAGGGCAAGCTCTACGGTTCGATCGGGGTGACCGACGTGGTCGAGGGCATCCGCAAGTTCACAGGTGTCGAGGTGGACCGCCACGCCATCATCCTCGACAACCCCATCCGGGCGATAGGTCTGCACGAGGTCCAGGTGAAACTCCACTCGGAGGTGCAGTTCCCCGTCATTCTGGACGTCATTCCCGCCTGATCGCCGGCGATACCCGGCCGGAACGGGCCGTGGGAGTATGCCTCGGACGGTGTTGCACAACAATGGAAGCCCGACTGCAGCTCGGCAACGTCCCTGGTAGGAGCCCTGCTCGTTGATGGCTGGAACGGATTTCTCAACACCACCCCAGGATGGTTTTCCCGACCGGGGGTGGGCGGGGTAGGTTGCTCAGACTTCCCTCTCGCGGCTGCTGTCGCGCGTCTTGTCACACCCGAGCCGTAGGAGTGGTCACCAACATGGATCAGTATGGAGATGGCCCACCGCTTCGGTCGGCATCCCGGGTTCCCCCCCACTCGCGCGAGGCGGAGGAGTCGGTGCTGGGAGCGGTTCTGTTGTCTATCGATGCCGCCAACGATGTCATGGACCGTCTCCATGCCGATGACTTCTATGTGCCGGCGCATCAGTCCATTTACGAGGCGATGCGGCGCCTCTACGACGGAAACCAGGCCATCGACGCCGTCACCTTATCCGAGGAGCTGCGTCGACAAGGCGAGTTGGAGAAAGTCGGCGGGGTGTCGTACCTCACCCGCCTCGTCGATGTGGTGCCGGTCACCAGCAACATCGACCACTACGCCACCATCGTGGAAGGCAACGCCCGCCGTCGTGACCTGATAAGGGCCGGATCGACGATATCCAACTTGGCTTTTGACCTCGACGATGAGATCCACGCCGTGATGGACCGGGCCGAACAGACGGTACTCGGGGTGGCCGAGAGAAGGGTGGCGCAGAACCTCTTAGAAGTGGGGCCCCTGTTTCAGGAGGTCCTCGAGCATATCGAAGCACTGGAGGAGTCGGGCTCAGAGATCACCGGTCTCGAAACCGGCTTTCGTGACCTCGACCGCAAGCTGGCCGGACTCCAGAATGCCAACCTGGTCATCATCGCTTCGAGACCGGCCATGGGTAAGTGTCTGGCTGGCGACACCCGCTTGACAGACGCCAAGACGGGCGAAGTCTTCACGATTCAACAGGTAGTCGAGGACGGGGGGTTCCACGGGCTGGTCCACCTCCACGCCCTCGACGAGTTCTCGATGTCGGCAGTGGTTGTGAGACCCAGCGCCTTTTTGGATCAGGGCGAAAGAGAAACGGTGCGAGTTACCACGCATCTCGGGCGGACGATCGAGGTGACCCCGGACCACCCATTCTTCACGCTGAATGGTTGGAGGCCCCTCAGCGAACTCGATCCGGGTGATTCGATTGCCGTGGTCTCCTCCGGGGAGGCACTCGACGGCGCCATGACCTATGGGGACCCAGCGGTGCGGGGCGACACGACCGAGGGCCGATTTGCCACAGCAACTGGTGCCGACGTGAGCTGGGATCCGATCGTGGCGGTCGAGGCGGCCGGGAAGCAGAGGGTCTATGACCTCACCGTGCCCGATCATCACAACTTCGTCGCCAACGACATCTTCGTTCACAACAGTGCGTTGACCGTCAACATCGCCACCAACGTCGCCACGCAGGGTAAGCCGGTGGCGATCTTCAGCCTGGAGATGTCCAAAGAAGAGATCGTGCAACGGATCCTGTCTTCGGTGGGGCGGGTCGACTCGATGAAGCTACGGGCCGGTCAGCTGGGTCCGCTGTGGCAGAGGGTCGTGGATGCGGCCTCACGCATGTACCGGGCCCCGATCTACATCGACGATTCACCCGTGGTCACGGTCACCGATATCCGGGCCAAGTGCCGTCGGCTCAAGCGCAAGTCGGGTTTGGCGCTGGTCATCGTCGATTACCTCCAGTTGATGCAGGGATCCGTCCGCGAGAATCGCCAGCAGGAGATCGCCGAGATCAGCCGCAACCTGAAGAACTTGGCCAGAGAGCTCGATGTCCCCATCATTGGCTTGTCCCAGCTCAACCGGTCCCTCGAGGCGCGTGAGGACAAGCGTCCCCGTTTGGCCGACCTGAGGGAGAGTGGGTCACTGGAGCAGGATGCCGACGTGGTGATGTTCATCTATCGACACGAGTACTACCACCCCGAAGATCAAGAGAGCAAGGGCCTCGCAGAGGTGATCGTCGCCAAGCACCGGGCCGGTTCGACGGGATCGGTGCGGATGACGTTCCTCCCCGAGTTCACCCGCTTCGCCGATCTCGGCCGGGACGTGACATGAGGGGCGGCTGCGGCCGCCCCTCATGTCGATGGGTTGATTCTCCGCTGTGTTTGAGGTCAGGTGGACGGGGACGGCTGCGCTACCACGGCGCTGGTGCTCGGCCATCCGCGCCTGCCCTCATGGTTGGCTGCCCCTTAGGGCGCAGGCGTGATTGCCGGATCGTCCGGCGGTGGCATCGTCTCGCCCGGGATCCCTCCGTCGTCTAAACCGGGGTCGACCGGGTCGATCGGATCCACGTCACAGGCACCAAGCGACAAGCTGAGCACGCCGGCCAGGCCGACGGCCACGAGGCGCTTCTTCATGCGATCCCTCCTCTTGTGGGGTCGAGCCCTTCTACCCAGCCGTGACCGTGGCCAAACCACAGGGTGGCCACATCGGACGAAGCGGCCCCGGAGTCCGGAGCCGCTTCGTTTCCACGGAACCTGATGCGATCGGAGGAGGAAGAGACTCCGAGGAAAGAGTTCAAGTTCACCGTGGCGTTGTGATGTTCGTTATCGACCTCCACGCGGGCGGCCTTGATCAAAAATCGCGGTGTGAGCGGCTGGCCGTGGGCCCGCTCTGGCCCTGATACTTGGAGCCCAGCTCGGGGGAGCCGTAGGGACGGTCGGCGGCGGTGGTCATTTGATAGAAGCTGACCTGACCGATCTTCATGCCGGGGTAGATCGCGATCGGAAGGGTGGCGACATTGGACAACTCGAGGGTGATCGCCCCTTCGAATCCGGGGTCGATGAAGCCGGCCGTGGAGTGGATGAGCAGCCCCAAGCGACCCAGTGACGACTTCCCCTCCAGGCGGGCGACGACGTCAACACCGAGACTGACCGTCTCCAGCGTGGAACCGAGGACGAACTCGCCGGGGTGGAGCATGAAGGGCTCGGTCCCGTCGACCTCGATGAGTTTGGTGAGGTCGTCCTGGGGAGCTCGAGGATCGATGGCCGGGTGTCGGTGGTTCTGGAATACCCGAAACCCGCGATCGACCCGCAAATCGACGCTAGACGGCTGGACGAAGGCGGGCTCGTAGGGGTCGATGGCGATTCGCCCCTCGGCGATCGCCTCCCGAATCGAACGGTCCGAGAAGATCACGCGCAGATCCTACCCAGCGGGATCACCGCGTCCCGCGCGTGAAAACTCGGTCTGGGAGCGGGTGAAGGGAATCGAACCCTCGCTCCGAGCTTGGGAAGCTCGTGTTCTACCATTGAACTACACCCGCAAGAATGGTGTTTTCCCTGGTCAAGACCAGTATTGCGGAGTCTAGTGTGGGCGGATCCTGTCTCAAATAACTCTGGCAAACTAGCTCGTGTTCTGATGGCAGAGGCACGCGTCGGGCAGGGACTCGACCGTGCGAATGGCCGTTGTGCGCAGAGCAACCACCTTGAAGCGCGATTAGGGACCCATCCCAGTGTGTTCCCGTTGGTTCCGGTCCGTCCATTGACCGAGGGCCCGCACCAACTGCACTGGGGCGCAGAGCCCCTAATCAGAGCCTCGGGAGTGCCCGAGTTCGTGACCCTAGCGCACGTCGAAACCGAGAGTCCGGTAGGCTCGGAGGCGCTTGGAGTGCATCCGCTCCAAGACGGGGATTCGTACGTCTACGTAGTCGTGCAACTCGACATCCCGCTTGCCTTCCTGGGTGCGGAGAAGCCGGCCG
>JBGTLA010000171.1:0-17110 GCA_041744375.1 Acidimicrobiia bacterium
GGGGGCCGCGCCTCGACGACATCGCCGATTGGGCGGGGTGTCGCTTCTCGGATGTGGCGGGAATCGGCACCCAGCAGCTGGTCACCGGCACCATCGAACACGTCGAGCTCTCGGACCTGGTGTCGCCGTTGCTCTACTTCCGGGGCGGCTACCGGGGTCTCGCCCGGTGAGACCCACTTACCACCTCACGACGCTGGGCTGTGCCAAGAATCAGGTCGACTCCGAGAAGCTGGAGGCGATGCTAGGGGAGGCGGGGTACGACCCATCTCCATCGCTCGACGACGCCGACGTGGTCATGGTCAACACCTGTGCTTTCATCGAAGACGCCCGCCGCGAGTCCGTGGATACGATTCTGGCAGTCCAAGAAGCGCGGCGTCCGGGGGCGAGAACGATCGTCCTCGGTTGCATGGCCCAACGCTTCGGGGTCGACGTGGCCGCCGCCCTTCCCGAGGTCGACGCCGTGCTGGGTCTCGACCGCTATCACGACCTGGTTTCCACCTTGGACGGCTTGACCGGCCATCGTCCGCTCACGATCCGGCCCCGCCCCACAATGGACATCCTCCATCAGGTGGCCCGGCCGGAGCCGACGACCCCCTACGCCTATGTGAAAGCGGCGGAGGGATGTGACAAGCCTTGCACCTTCTGCGCCATACCTCTCATACGCGGCAAGCAGCGGTCGCGTCGCCCGATGGAGGTTCGATCCGAGGTGGAGGGCCTGGTGGCAGCGGGTGTCTCGGAGGTGGTCTTGGTGGCGCAAGACCTCGCTGCCTACGGGCGAGACCTCGACGAGGCTTCCCGCACCCCTGTGATCACCGACCTGTTGTCGTCCCTGTCGGAGGTAGCCGGCCTCCGGCGTCTGCGTCTCTTGTATCTGTACCCACGGGAGATCCGCCCGTCTCTCGTCGAGCAGATGACCGCCGACTCCATCGTGGCGTCATACTTCGACCTCTCCCTCCAGCACGCCACCCGGCGCCTTCTCCGGGCCATGAAACGTTCCGGCGGGGGCGACGCCTACCGGCGCCTCATCGGCGAGATCCGATCGGCCGACCCGGACGCCACCTTGCGGTCCAGCTTCATCGTCGGCTTTCCCGGCGAAACCGACGACGACGTCGAGGAGCTGGCCGCGTTCCTCGAAGAGGTCCGCCTCGACTGGGCTGGCTTTTTTCCGTATTCACCCGAGGAGGGCACGCCCGCAGCCGAGCTGGGGAACAAGGTCGAGCCCGATTCGGTGTCGGAGCGGCTCCGCTACCTGCAGGCACTCCAAGACGACATCACCACCTCGGCCAACCTGAACCAGGTGGGCCGTCGCCTCGAGGTACTGGTGGACCAGGTCGAGGAGGGCCTGGCGGTGGGCCGCTCGTACCGGGAAGCCCCCGAGATCGACGGCATCATCACCCTCGACTCAGGCTCACCGGGGGAGTGGGTGACCGCCGAGATCACCGCCGCCTACGGCCCCGACCTCGAAGCCGTTCGGGTCGACTCCGGGGAGCGGAAGTCGTGATCGTCGAGGTGGTGGCGGTCGGCACCGAGCTGTTGTTGGGCCAGATCGTCAACGGCAATGGCGCCTTCATCGGGTCCCGCCTGGCAGAACAGGGTTTCGATGCCCACCATCAACAAGTGGTCGGCGACAACCTCGACCGGATGGAGTCGGCCCTGCGCACGGCCATGGCACGGGCCGACGCCGTCATCATCACCGGAGGGATCGGACCCACCCAAGACGACATCACCCGTGAGGCGATGTGCGCCGCCACGGACCGCGCCATGGAGCACTCGGACCTCTACGAGTCCGAGCTGCGCCGGCGATGGGAGCGCAGCGGCCGTGTGATGCCCCCGTCCAACGTGCGCCAGGCCGATCATCCCCGGGGCGCCGAGCTGCTGGCCAACCCCAAGGGGTCTGCCCCGGGTTTGGCACTTCTCCACGACGACACCTGGATCTTCGCCCTTCCCGGCGTTCCCGAGGAGATGGAACTCCTGCTGGCCGACCACGTCCTCCCCCGCCTGCGACGGTCCGCCGGCATCGACGAGGTGCTCGTCAGCCGTCTGCTGCGAAGCTGGGGCAAGTCCGAGTCCCAGGTAGCCGATGAGCTCGACGATCTTTACCGCTCCTCGACCAACCCATCGATGGCTTTCCTGGCGTCGGCGGGTGAGATCAAGATCCGCATCACCGCCAAAGCCGAGCACGTCGCCGCCGCCGAGGCCCTCATCGCTCCCATGGAGGCGCAGGTCAAAGAGCGCATGGGCGGGTCGATCTTCGCGGTGGACGACGAGACGATCGAGTCTGTCCTGTTGAATCGCCTGGCCGAACGATCTTGGACCATCGGGACGGCGGAGTCGGTCACCGGGGGAGGGGTGGCGACCCGGCTCACCTCGGTGCCCGGGGCCTCCGAGGTCTTCCGGGGAGCGATCGTGGCCTACAGCAGCGATCTCAAGGCCGAGCTCTTGGGGGTCGACGTCAGTGGCGGCGTCGTGAACGAGTCCGTGGCCACGGCCATGGCCGCAGGAGCACGCCAAACACTGGGGGTGGACGTGGCAGTCTCGACGACGGGGGTGGCCGGCCCGGTGGAACTGGAACATCCGCCCGGGCGGGTGATCATCGGTGTGGCGACACCCATGGAAGCCCACAGTCGCACGCTCGTCTTCCCCGGAGACCGCGAGCGGGTGCGCGTCTACGCCGCCACCGCGGCACTCCAGCACGCCCGCCTGGGCGTGGAAGGGACATGGTGGCCCAAGACCTGAAGGGCGGACCGGTGTTTGCGGCGCTGGTGCCTCCCCCCGAGATCACCGTCCCTCTCGCCGACCTGGTCGATCGCTGGGAGGTTCCCGGGCGGAGAGTTCCTCCCCACAACCTCCACCTCACGCTTCGCTTCGCCGGGCGGATCGACGCCGTCACCCTCGAGCGGTGGTCGGCTGCCCTGAGCGAGATCTCCGCCCCTCGCCTCACCGTGAGCCTGCGCCAACCAGGAGCATTCCCGCACCCGAAGCGGGCCACCGTGGTGTGGCTGGGCGTGGAGTCTCGGGGCCTGGAACAGTTGGCAGCCGAGGTAGAAGAAGCCGCATCGGCGGCGGGCCTCTCCTCCGAGGAACGTCCGTTTCGACCTCATGTCACACTTTCTCGGCTCCGACCACCCGAAGACATCCGCTCCTGGCTGGAGAGGGTGTCGGTCCCCGCCGGTCTGAAGTGGACGGCGCAGACCATGCAACTGTGCGAGACGGTGGGTGGTCGGTACCTTCCCCGAGAGACCTTCGCCCTGACATGATCGATTTCCTTGGGCCGAACATCTGTTCGGTGTAGTGTTTCTGTCTCACACATCCGGTACCTTGCCGGTGGGCGGTCGCAGAGACCCGCACGGCGAGGAGGAGCCACGACCGACAGGAGCAACTGGTGCAGACTAGGAACGGCCAACGAGGCAACACCGCGGCACGTGGAGAGTCCGTAGAGCGAGGAACGCAGATGGATCGAGACAACTACGCCGAGAAGCAGAAACCCGGTGAACGTCAAAAGTCTCTCGACATGGCCATGGCCCAGATCGAGCGACAGTACGGCAAGGGCGCGGTCATGAAGATGGGTGAAGGTGCCCTGCGCACCGTCGAGGTCATTTCGACCGGTGCCCTCTCCCTCGACCTGGCCCTCGGCATCGGTGGAGTGCCCCGCGGCCGGATCGTGGAGATCTATGGCCCCGAAGCGTCCGGAAAGACCAGCCTCGCTCTCCATATTGTGGCCGAGGCCCAGCGCAACGGGGGCATCGCCGCCTTCGTGGACGCCGAGCACGCCCTCGACCCGGTGTATGCCCGCGCCATCGGCGTCGACGTCGACGAGCTCCTCATCTCCCAACCCGACACCGGCGAGCAGGCCCTCGAGATCGCCGACATGCTCATTCGCTCCGGCGCTCTCGATGTCCTCGTCATCGACTCGGTGGCGGCTCTCGTGCCGCGAGCCGAGATCGAAGGGGAGATGGGCGACAGCCACGTCGGCCTCCAGGCCCGTCTCATGTCCCAGGCGTTGCGCAAGCTGGCCGGCACCCTCAACAAGTCGAGGACCACAGCCGTGTTCATCAACCAGCTGCGCGAAAAGATAGGGGTGATGTTCGGTTCACCGGAGACCACCTCAGGGGGGCGTGCCCTCAAGTTCTACTCGAGCGTTCGCCTCGATGTGCGCCGGATCGAAGCCATCAAGGACGGATCCGAAGACGTCGGCAACCGGGTGCGGGTGAAAGTGGCCAAGAACAAGATGGCGCCACCGTTCCGCAAGGCCGAGTTCGACATCATGTTCGGCGAGGGGATCTCGCGCGAGGGGAGTCTGCTCGATGTGGCCGTCGAAGAGGGTGTAGCTCGCAAGAGTGGAGCTTGGTACACCTTCGACGACGACCAGTTGGGACAAGGGCGCGAGAACGCCAAGCGTTTCCTCCGCGAGAACCCCGAGGTAGCGGTCCAACTCCAGGCCAAGGTGTACGAAGCGGTGGGTCTCGGCCAACCGGCGACGCCCCAAGCGGAGACCGAGGCGGATCTCACCTCCGTGGAGCCCTCCGAGGAGTAGAGATACCGAACGAGGCGCCGGGGGACTAGGCTTTCCATCCAATACACGAACCGAACATTGAATGTGAGAAAGGCCGCCGTCAGGTGTCTGGAATGAGCTTCGATACGGGTTGACCGGGAGCGGAGGAGGAGGAGGAGGTGACACCTCCGCCGACTTCGCCACATCGGTGTCCCTGACGATGACTCGACCGCTTTGGTTCGTGTGCCGGGCCCCGGGCTCGGCACACGCGTTTTCGAGCGGACTCTCGGCCGCCCGGCGGCGGGTGAAGGGAGCAATCATGAGTGGGGTACAGGTCGTCCTGCTGACGACTGTCGTGACGGCGGTGGCGCTCGCCCTCGGGTATGCCATCGCCTCCGCTCTCTCCGTGCGGCGCCGCCGCCGCGATGGAGAATCCGCCGAGGATGCCTTGGGCCAGGCGAGACTGGAAGCACAACGCATCCTGGCCAAGGCCGAGGAAGAGGGCCGGGCGAGAGCCGAGACCTACCGCGAGCGCGAAGAGGCCGGGCTCGAGCACCGGCGCCTCGAGGTGGGGAACCTGGAACAGAGGCTCGCCCAGCGTGAGGAGACCCTCGAACAACGCGCATCCAACCTCGCCACCCGCGAGACCATGCTCATTGCACGTGAGACCGAGCTGTCCGAGGCACGCCACGACGCCGAGCGTCTCAAGGAACAGGCTCGCTCCGATCTGGAGAGGGTCTCGGGGATCGATGCCCGTGCGGCCAAGGAAGAGCTCCTTGGACAGGTGGAGGATGAGGCTCGTCGCGATGCCATGCTTCTGGTACGTGACCTCGAGATCAAGGCCCGGGAAGAGGCCGATAAACGCAGTCGCCGCATCCTGGCGACTGCTATTCAACGTCTCGCAGCCGAAGTGGTGACCGAGTCGACACTGTCGACCGTGCCCCTTCCGTCCGACGACATGAAAGGCCGCATCATCGGCCGCGAGGGTCGGAACATCCGCCACCTCGAGTCGGTGACCGGCGTGAACCTCATCGTCGACGACACTCCCGAAGCCGTCTCGGTCAGCTCGTTCGATCCCGTCCGCCGAGAAGTGGCCCGTATCACGTTGGAGAGGCTAGTCGCCGACGGCCGGATTCATCCGGCATCCATCGAAGAGGCCTACGAGAAGGCGCGCGATGAGGTGGAACAGAGCGTGCGTGATGCCGGCGAGTGGGCCCTCTTGGAGGTTGGTCTGACGCGGATGAATCCCGAGTTGGTGACACTGTTGGGCCGTCTCAAGTTTCGCACCTCCTACGGCCAGAATGTGCTCAACCACCTGGTCGAGTCCGCCCATATCGCTTCGATGTTGTCCACCGAGCTGGGCATCGATCCCGCCCCGGTGCGTCGGGCTGCCCTCCTCCATGACATCGGCAAGGCGGTCACCCACGAAGTGGAAGGATCTCATGCCCTGATCGGGGCCGAGATCGCCCGTCGCTTCGGTGAGGACCCGGCGGTAGTGCATGGCATCGAGGCCCATCACAACGAGGTGGAGCCGCGCACGGTTCTCGCCGTGATCGTTCAGGCGGCAGATACGGTTTCGGCAGCTCGTCCCGGGGCACGTCGCGAGACCCTCGAGTCGTACGTCCGGAGGTTGGAGCGCCTAGAGACGCTGGCTTTGGAGTTCGAGGGCGTCGAGCGCGTCTTCGCCCTCCAGGCCGGCCGTGAGGTTCGAGTGGTCGTGGACCCCGGAGAGGTGTCGGATCTGGAAGCCAACGATCTCGCCCGACGGATCGCCCGCAAACTGGAAGAGGACCTGCAGTATCCGGGGTCCATCCAGGTCACGGTCATCCGCGAGTTCCGGGCTACCGACTACGCCCGCTGACATGGCCACCTCGACGGTTCTGCCGTTGCCGCGTCGGCGGATCGAGCCGCAGCGGCCGCCGACACGGCTGGGCAAGCGCTACCTGATCCGAACCTTCGGCTGCCAGATGAACGAGCACGACTCCGAGCGCATCGCCGGGCTCTTTCAGCTCGACGGCATGACCCAGGCCGGGGGGATGGACGAGGCGGACGTCGTATTCATCAACACATGCACGATCCGCGAGAACGCCGACAACCGGCTCTACGGGACCCTCGGCCACCTCAAACAACTCAAGGAGGCGCGGCCGTCGGCCGTGTTGGTGGTGGGAGGTTGCGCCGCGCAGAAGGACCGGGACCTGGTTCGAGAGCGGGCGCCGTGGGTGGATGTCGTTCTGGGCACCCACAACCTCGATCGGGTCCTCGACCTGATGGATCATGCCGAGGAGTGGGGCGGCATCACCGAGATCGCCGATGAACTCGAGACCATGCCGTCGGTGCTGCCGGTCAGGCGTGAGACTCCCCATTCGGCCTGGGTCACCATTCAGGTGGGGTGCAACAACACCTGCACCTTCTGCATCGTTCCCGCCGTGCGCGGCCTCGAGGTGTCGCGACGCCCCGGCGACATCATCGGGGAGGTGGAGCGTCTCGCCGCCGACGGAGTCGTCGAAGTGACCCTACTGGGACAGAATGTCGACACCTACGGTCGTGACCTCGCCATTGGTGGTCGCCGACGCCCCATCTTCGCCGATCTGCTCCGTCAGGTCGGCGGAGTCGAAGGAATTCGCCGTGTCCGGTTCACCAGCCCTCACCCGGCCGATTTCCGAGCCGACGTGGCATTGGCCATGGCCGAGACCCCCGCAGTGTGTGAACAACTGCACTTGCCGCTCCAGAGCGGTTCAGATCGAATCCTGGCGGCCATGCATCGCGGGTACAACCGCCAGAGATACCTGCAGCGGCTGGACATGGCCCGGGAGACCATTCCCGACCTCACGGTCAGTACCGACATCATCGTCGGCTTCCCCGGCGAGACGGAAGACGACTTCGAGGCCACGATGGAAGTGGTAGAGCAGGCCCGGTTCGACTCGGCCTACACGTTCATCTTCTCCCCCCGGCCGGGGACAGCGGCGGCAGAGATGACGGCGGAATTCGTGAACCCCGACGTCATCGGCGCCCGCTTCGAACGACTGGCCGCCGCCCAGAACCGTATCTCCGGTGAGCGCAACGCCGCCCTGGTGGGCTCCGTCTTGGAGGTGCTGGCCGAAGGTCCGTCGAAAAAGGACCCGGATGTCGCCACGACCCGCAGTCGCGGGGGTCGGGTTGTCCACGTCCCCGGCCGCATCCAGGCGGGCACGTTCCTCGACGCCGAGGTCCTGTCGTCTTCGCAGCACCATGTCGTGGGGAGAGCCCTCTGACCCGTTTGATCGCTCTGGTCGGCCCGACCGCCTCCGGCAAGTCACGCCTGGCCCTGCAGATCGCGCAACGCTGTGATGCCGAGGTTCTCTCCGTCGACTCGATGCAGGTGTACCGGGGCATGGACATCGGGACGGCCAAACCGACACCCGCCCAACGGGCGGCCATCCCCCACCACATGATCGACACAGTCGAACCGGAGGCGCCCTATTCGGTCGCCGACTTCCGGGAGGCGGCCCGGGCGGCAGTGGCCGGCTCCACCGCCGACGTCCTACTCATCGTCGGCGGCTCGGGGCTCCATTTTCGGGCCCTGGTCGACCCGATGACCTTCCTCCCTTTCGATCCGACCCTTCGTCAGGAGATCGCGGCCACCGCCGAAGACGTCCTCGTAGCCGAGCTGCTGGCCGCCGACCCCACCGCCGCCGAGCATGTGGACATGCACAACCCCCGTCGGGTAGGCCGAGCAGTGGAAGCGTTGCGACTGGCGGCCGTCACCCCCAGTCAACGAGCCGCCACCTCCGTGGCACGCCGCTACCGCGACTACGTACCCGAGCTCTCCTTCGTGGGTTTCGGTGTGGAACGAGCAGGAGTCGCCCGAGCAGTCGACAACCGGTTGCGGGCCATGCGCTCGGCCGGCCTGCTCTCAGAGGTCCGGCGGCTGGCACCCAGGCTGGGACCCACCGCCCGCGCGGCAGTCGGGTATCGCCAACTGCTCGACGTTGTCGACGGTGCGATCGACGAGGACGCCGGCTTCGAGGCAGTCCGGCGTGCCACCATGAGGCTCGTGAAACGCCAACGGACGTTCTTCCGCCGCGATCCTCGACTCACCTGGCTCGATGCCGACGCCACCGACAATGTCGAAGCCGTGATGGCGGCGGTGTCCCCGTGAGGTTCACGAAGATGGAAGGCCTGGGGAACGACTTCGTGGTCATCGAAGGCTCAGATCCGACACCGGCCGACGTCGTGAGATGGTGCAGTCGCACCACCGGGATCGGAGCGAACGGTGTACTGGCCGTCGACGAGCAGCCGTCGATGCGGTACTGGAACGCCGACGGTTCGGTGGCGGAAATGTGCGGGAACGGTCTGAGGTGCGTGGCGCGAAGGGCGGTGGACCGGGGCTGGGCCGAGGCGGGGCAGTGGTTCTCGATCGTGACACCGGTGGGGCCGCGGCGGGGTCGCGTCGACGGCGACGATGTCACCGTCGAGATCGGACGGGTCGTCCTCGACGACACCGTCGAGGTAAGCGGTCGCCTCTATCGGCTGGCGTCGGTCGGGAATCCACATGCGGTGCGCATGGTCGACGACCCCGAGTCGATCGCCGTCGACATCGAAGGGCCCGCCGTCGAGTCACACGAGTTGTTCCCACATTCGGTGAATGTCGAGTTCGTGAGCTTGGTCGGCCCCGCCCACATCCGGCTCCGGGTCTGGGAGCGGGGGGTCGGCGAAACGCTGGCATGCGGCACCGGGATGGTGGTGGCGGCGGCGGTGGCGGTGGGTACCGGCCCAGGTGAGATCCGCGTCGACGTGCTGGGAGGTTCCGGCCGCGTCTCCTTCCAGAAGGGAATTGCCTATTTGACCGGGCCGGCGACGACGGTGTACGAAGGGACCTGGCTGCTCACCTGAGGCGCCGCAGCACGCTGACGACCTTCCCCAGCACCGCCACCCCGTCGTCGCGCACCAGGTCTTCGTAGGCCGGGTTCTCGGCGTGGAGAATCACGCGACCGTCGCGCCGGAATAGACGCTTGACGGTGGCTTCTTCGTCGTCCACCAGGGCGGCGACGATGTCGCCGTCCGCCGCATCGGGTTGCCGCCGCACCACCACCAGGTCGCCGTCGAGGATCCCGGCGTCGATCATCGAATCGCCCTTGACTGACAGCATGAAGAGCGGTCCGGACCCGACCAGTGCCTGAGGGAGCGGATAGACGTCCTCGATGTCTTCGCTGGCCAGGATCGGCGATCCCGCCGCGATGCGTCCCACCAGCGGCACCTGGCGAACGTCGTCGGAATCCGGGAGGGCTGCTGGGGGCGGTCCCAGCACCTCGATCGCTCGCGGTTTGGTGGGGTCGCGACGGATGGCGCCGGCTTCCACCAGTGACGACAGGTGGCTGTGGACCGTCGAAGGCGACGACAGCCCCACTGCTTCTCCGATCTCGCGCACCGAGGGCGGATACCCCCGGTCGGCCACCGTTGCTCGGATGAAATCGAGCACTTGCTGTTGTCGTTCGCTGAGCGGCTTCACCTTGTCTCCGATACTCGAACTGATGTTCCCGACGAGGTTAGCCAACCGTCCGGGCCGATACAAACATATGTTCGACTTGACAACTGCGAACGGATGTTCGATAGTGACAGGGAACACCTGTTCGATCTCTCGGGTCGGGCGAGAAGGAGGAAATGATGGACCTACGGTCGGCCACCAACCTGAAACTGCTCGTTCTCAGGATGCTCGTTCTCATGGCGACCATGGTCGTCGTCTTTCTCCTCCTCGCCCGGACCGGAGCCGCCGACGCTCCGCCGCCTCCCACTCAGATCCACGTCGTCGCACGCGGAGACACGTTGTGGAGGATCGCCTCTCAGGTGGGGTCCCCGGGTGAAGACGTGCGTCCGCTCGTGGCCGCCATCATGGATATCAACGACCTCCAGGATGCCACTATCGTTCCCGGCCAACAGCTGCGCGTTCCTATCGGTTAGTCCCGCAGGCCCACGGGACTTCTCGTCGGAGGCTGCGATACTGTTGGGGTAACCGGGCGAGGGTTCTTGGGATGCTGCCGACAACATATCGCGGAGACGCCACCATCGATGGCGAACACCTCTCGGCCGAGCTGCGGCTGGACGAAAACCACGTCCGGTTGATCACCGGCCGCCACGCCGAGCTGTTGAGCTGGCCCCTCGCCTCGGTGTCGGTGGAGGCCGGCCCTAGTGGAGCGTATCGACTCAACGCTGGTGCCGACAGCTTCGAGTTCAGCCCTCTCGTCGACGACGGCCTCGGCGACGAGATCGCCCTCCGCACCCGGTTCGCCTCCATCGTCGACCCTCCTCAGCAGGTCGGCGAGTCGGCGGCGTTCATCAGTGACCGAGTCAAGGCCGCCGGGAAAAGGAAGACTCCTGGCAACCAGCGCCGACCCAGTGTTCTCACTGGTGGCGATCTGGCGGTGCGAACCGCTCTGGTCGTGCTTGGAGTTCTCGCAGTCGTGGTGGTGACGGTGGCGGTGGTCTCGGGGGCGTTCGAGTCGCAGCCGGCCACGGTCGTGGTGGAAACTCCGGCAGGGGGAGACTCCCCCGCCTCGACCCTTCCCTTCACCGAGGGAGCCCCCAACACTTCTGTCCCGGATCCCCAGCCCACCACGCCACCGGACACGGCACCTCCGGCGACAGCGCCGCCCGCCACGGCCCCTCCGGTCACAACCCCGCCGGCCACTACCGCCACGACCGCACCCCCCACCAGCGCCCCTCCAGTCTCGATCCTTCCTGCCCTCGATCTCACACCCGAGCAGTTTCGAGCCCAGTGGGACACTATTGCTGCCGGGCTGGATGGCGAGCTCACGGTGGATTCGTTCACCACCGATGAAGCCACCTTTTCCATGGATGTCACCGATTTCGTCGGAGTCACCGGAGTGAGGGCGACGGACGGGACCGTTTCGTCCATTCAGCTCGTGGGGGATCCGTCCGGCACGGTGACCGACGATCGTCTGGTCATCACCGCCATGGGCATCTCCGTAGCGCTGGCGGCGCCCGACCTCGACCCGGCCGGACGCCGCTCCCTGCTCGACGCCCTCGGTTTCGATGTGGACTCTCCCTCGTTGGCCGGCCTGGACGGAGTCCTGACGTACCGTGGCTACGAGTACCGGCTCAAATGGGATGACGGCGCCCGACTGGTCATCTTCGATGTCGGAGAGATCGGAAACGCCGACACTGCCGAGTCGTGAGCGGCGAATAGGCGCCCCGTCATCGGTAGGCTGCGAGTACCGATGCGATGCCCAGAGTGCCACTCAGCCGACACACGCGTGATCGACAGCCGCCCGGCAGACGAAGCCACGGCCATCCGTCGCCGCCGATCCTGTGGCGACTGCCGGAACCGCTTCACGACCTACGAGCGGTACGACGCGTCGTTGATGATCCGCAAGCGCTCCGGGAATGTGGAGCCGTTCGACCCGGCCAAGCTGACGGCCGGCGTGGGAGCGGCCCTGGCCGACCGGCCCATCTCCGCCACCGAGGTGTCGGACCTGGTCATGGAAGTTGAGCACGCCATCAAGGGCCTGGGGCCGATCGTCGAGTCCGAGGTCATCGGACGGGCCGTGCTCGATCGCCTGCGGACCCTCGACGAGGTGGCCTATCTTCGATTCGCCTCGGTGTACAAGGAGTTTCAGGGCACCGAGGACTTCGAGCGAGAGATGGCGGCCCTGGAGTCAACCGGCGAGTAGGTCCGCTACCTGCGAGCCGGCGGCTGCCAGTTCGGTGTCGATGCGAGCAGCCTCCGATTCGAGTAACTCGACGAGGTCGCGGCGCAGCGCGGACACGTCTGCCGCCAACCGGGCCAGCGCCTGCTCGGCCGCCGCGGCGTCACCTTCCCGTAGGGCGTCGAGGTACCTCTCCTGCCAGGCCTGGAGGCCCGACTCCCAATCGAGTACCAGTTGAAAGTGGCCGCCGAGTACCTGCGCGGGCAAGGCCGCGATCGCCTCTTCCACGTCGGCCCGCCAGGCCGCCACGGCTCCGATGGCGTTGGTGAGGTCGACTGCTCCGGGGTCGGAGGGCAGGGCAGGTGACAGCAGGGCGCGCTCGGCAGCCGCCCGATACGCCAACAAGCGATTGATCTCGCCGGAAGCGGCCAGCACGTCACCCGACGCCGCCACCGCCACTTCGCGCCGGCTACCCGGTTGGAGCGAATCGTCGACGGCGCCGGCACTGGCGAACAATTCCCGAGCCGAGCTTTCGGCCGCCAAGACAACAGAGGTGCTGGTGCTGAGGTCGTCCAGACGATCGGATCCGAGCGCGGCCGTCAACGCCCTGAGATCCTCGATGGATTCGAGAACGAGGACGGCTCCGGATCGCATGGCCACATCGGCAGCCTCAGCCTGGTGCCCCGGTCGCTGCACCCCGAACCACAGCAAAGCCGCCAACACCGCGGTGGTGATCAAGGTGGCGACCATGGTGGCGGTGCTCATCTCTCGCCCGCCCAGCTTGCGGCGCGCCACGACACCAGGCCGCCAGTCGAGGAGGGAGTCGTCGAAAGTGGTGGACTCCCACAAGGACTCGACGAGGGAGCGCCCGCTCGGGCGGATGGTGGGTGAGGGGGGCGATGGGGAGGGGATGTGGGTCATGGCCGCCCGGGCCACGGCCCGGGGTGGCGGTTTGGGCCGGTCGACACGCACCCGATACGGCTCGTCGAAAAAACCCAACAGCTCCATGCCCGGCAGGCGGATGGTGGAGTCACTCTGAACCACGGGAGCGCGAACGGGGGGAGGGGGACGGCGAGGGATCGAGGTGGTGGGCTTGGTGCTAGGGGCAGCATGACGACCGCGCCGACGATGTCGGGGGCCGACGGTGACTGTAGAGTTGTCCAAAGATCATCTCCGTGGTGCAGTCCGCCCGTTGACGCCCCACATCGATACACATGAACATTAGCTTCTGTTTGCTCGATCCCGAACTATCTCCGCCGACACAGGCCCATGCGGGCGATGCCGGCTGGGACCTGGTGGCAGCCGCACCGGTCACGTTGGCGCCGGGCGAGCGATCGGCGGTACCCACCGGGCTGGCGGTCGCCATTCCTCCCGGGCACGCCGGATTGGTCTTGGCCCGTTCCGGGCATGCCCGACGCCACGGCGTGGGCGTCGTGAACGCCCCGGGACTCATCGACTCGGGATATCGGGGCGAAGTGACGGTGTTGCTCATCAACCACGGGAGCGAATCGGTGTCGTTCGGTCGGGGAGATCGGGTCGCTCAGTTGGTGATCGTGGCGGTGCCTGAGGTGAAATGGTCCGCGGTGGAGCGTCTCGACGAGTCCGTCCGAGGGGTGGGAGGTTTCGGCTCGACCGGCGCCTGAACCGTTTGGTTGAGTAAGGCGGCCCGCTAGACTTTCGGGTCTCGCGGAAGTAGCTCAGTTGGCTAGAGCGCAACCTTGCCAAGGTTGAGGTCGCGGGTTCGAATCCCGTCTTCCGCTCGAGTCGAGCACGGCCAAGGTGCGCTTCACGTGTACGGTGTGCTGGACATGTTCGTCGCTGCGGCGAACGTCGGCGACGTGGCCGAGTGGTTAGGCGCGGGTCTGCAAAACCCGTCACCCCGGTTCAATTCCGGGCGTCGCCTCGACCACCGATGGGCCCTTAGCTCAGGGGTAGAGCGCTTCCCTGACGCGGAAGAAGTCAGAGGTTCGAATCCTCTAGGGCCCACAAGGAAACCCCCTCGTCAGAGGGGGTTTTTCCTTTTGGGGAAGGCTTGCGGGACTTTGCCAGGGTGCCTACCAGGGTGCCTATGACCCGTACTTCGCAGCCACCTTGGCCTTGGCTTCACACCTGCGCGCGGGGCGAGCTTCCACCTGTATCAATCTGATGCAGGTGTCCGATTCTGGACAGGTGTTGAAAACACCTGGGGCCACCCTGCTCCGGTTCCGAACTTGGGGGGCATTTGGCCACCAAGTTATGGCCAATGGCCAGAACATACGGGACCCCTATGGCCAATGGCCAGAGGGTCATCCCACAAGATGCGCCCCGGCCGGGTTCCAGATGGCGCTAACCGACCTGGAGGCCCGCACCGGGGCGCGCCTGCACGGTAGCCAAACACGACAGCCGTTCTGGTGCTAGGTTCACTGATGCACTACCCGATCCCGACCACGGCTTCCTCTCCGCATTGGCAGTAGTTCATGCGCAGATCACGTTGACATAGAAAGCTAGAGTCGATGCCTCTGGTCCCGTCTCCTCACTCGTCACCACAACGATCCACATATCGCTCACTTGCCGCCCGTCAACCTCATGAGTAGCGCCATCGGTCTTGGAACTCCACGGTGTTGACACCGCAACAGCGATGTCGGTGGAGACACCTGTTCCTCCTCCCGCGCCTAGAGCTACATACCCGCCGCCCGTTGCATACAGACCTGGAGGGCAGAACGCTTCCACTATCCGTGTCTCACCGACCGGCAGGCCAATGGACTTCGTAACCACCTCCAAGGTGACTATGCCTGGAGGTCCCTGTGGTCCTTGTATCCCTTGTATCCCTTGCGGGCCTTGCGGTCCCTGGGGCCCTTGAGGTCCATCGATTCCAGGCGGACCAACTGGTCCCTTGAGTAGTTCGGCTAGCTCATCCTGACATTCCGACTCGTTGAGGCTGAACAGCTCGCATAGGTCGATCTGAATGTCAGCCGTGAAGTCAGACAGATCAGGAATATCCTCTTGAATCCGGTCGAATAGGCGATGCATGAAGGCAGCCATCTGCCCACGAGTCACACTATCCGAGGGTCCATAAGTCCCGTCCCCATATCCGAAGGTGATGGCGTTGTCATGCATCCAGGCGATGTCGCCATGGAAGACATTGGACTCAGGCACATCGGTAAAGGTGTGACTAGCCGAGGCCACCGTGGTCCCGATCAGTGCCATCAGTCCCACAAGTAGAACAATCTTGATTCGATTCATCTTTCGTCCCTTTCAAAGAATCGGAAGGTGCCCCCATCGAGGCGGCGCTATATCTCGAACCTCCTTATCACCCGAACCTACCTCCTGGAGCGAACGAACGCGGGAAAGACAACCGACTGCTTGGAGACGGCGGAGCGAGGTCGTGCCGGCGAAGCAGAACCCCCCGCCGGGGGGGTGGCGGGGGGTTCTTGCGTTCCGTCATTGTTGAGATGAGGTACGCCCGACCGACGATACCTCGGAGAGCATGTCGGTGGCGTTCATGGCCGCGACAGGGGCTCGCTGGAGACAGGAGCGGCCGCAGAGGTCCGCCAGGGGGTTGATGGTCACGAACAGGTGATCGGGTACGTTATGCACTGAGATGCCTTCCGACCCTTTCGCCGAGGTCCACATCAAGATCAACCGAGGCGACGAACACCTGAAGTCGCTCTACGACCTGATCCGAACGTGGGGCGAATCTGAGCCGTACGAGTTTCTCCTCGAACAGACAGAAGAAAGGACCTTCTACGGCTTCCGCATCAAGTTCACTGACCCGCCCGACTTCTCCCGCTGGGGGGCGATCACCGGCGACGTTCTCACCAACTATCGAGCGGCACTCGACTACATGGTCCATGCTCTGGCGATGCTGGCTTCCGGTTCCGATCCTCGGCGGAATACGAACCGGCTCCAGTTCCCCATTACCAACTCTCAGGCGAATTGGATAGAGGCTCTCGAGTCGAAGCGCCTCTCCGGCTTGAGTCCGTCGAGCGTTGCAACGATCGAGGCGGCGCAGCCTTACAACCGATCGGATCGGGGTGGTGAGATGCTCACCCGCCTCCGAGACCTCAACAACCCCGACAAGCACAGGCGACTCAATCTCGCCATCTTCGCCATTCAGCACCCGAACGACATAATCATCGGACCGATTGGTCCGTCCTTCAGGGAATTGATCTTGTACGGCGAGCCTCTGTATGACGGCGCAAAATTCGTGAGCATCGAGTTCTCCGAGCCTCAACCTCCTCCAGTGGATATGAAGCTCGACCTCACCATGCGTGTAGCTCTGGCCGATGACCCGCCAGTCGGTGACGCCCTCGTCAAAATCCTTGCCGATATCCGCGAGGAAGTCCTCCGGCTCCTTCGTGAACTCCGACCCAGCTAACAGCGTGGACCGATCAAACTCTGAGATGATCCTCGGCATGCCAAGCGCCGCCCGTCCGGGGTCGACTCGCCTCCCGCCCAGGTCGCGGGTCACTTGCAGTCGTTCAGATGCCACATGGGTTTCTCCAATCAATTGATCCCGTCGAGGTCGCACCGTCACGACCGCCTCCTCGGGACTCCGCCCCGAACCGGGCGGCCACCAACCGAGAGAATCGTGGACGGCCGGACCTCCATGGGGACCCTCTCGTCTCCGATTTTCATGGTGCGGTTTTCGAGCTGGCCGCCTTGGAGCAAACCAATCTCGCGTTCGTACCTGTCCGGATCGGAATAGGGATTCCGCTCAAAGTCGACATCGAGCACACGCAACTCACGGCGGTGGCGATGCTCCGTCTTGGCGGCCCGACCGAGGTCGTCCTGGACCCACTGCGGCATGTTGCCTTTGCTGACGTCCAGTCTGTACCACTTGACCGGCGGCAATCCGACCGTGGCCGGCGACGGCGTCAGGGAGATCTCGTCGATGCGCAACAGATCGCCACGGCGATTGTCAGTACTGGTCGACCACCGGAGATCGCCGTACCGTTCGGCAAGGCCCGCCAGGTCGGCGGGTGCAAGCTCCTCA
>JBGTLA010000172.1:0-9577 GCA_041744375.1 Acidimicrobiia bacterium
ACGAAGTCGAGGAATACGAGTTCCTTGAGTGGGAGGCCGGGCCGGTCAGCCAACTGGGCGACGACGGTCGTTACCGCCTGCCAGAAGGCAGGGAGCGTCTTCCCCTGATGTGGTCTGTTCTGGCTACCAAGACATAGGCGACATACGTGATCGTCGGCAGCCGTCCGGCCGCTTCCTCCCGGCGAGGGAGCAGTCTCGGACGCAATCAGGCACTCTTTGTGCCAAGCGCTGTTTCGGGAGTGGTCGGGACGTGGCGGTTTCGTCGCTTTCCTTGAACCCAGGCTGGAAGTAGTGCCGGGGTAGGGCCCGGGTGGACTTATCCGAAGAACCGGCGTTTGAGAGTGGAGCCGCCACGCTGCACTCTCGAGAACTCCATGGGGTGCCACATCGGACCCAGCATCAGTTTCAGCGGTGGCGGCGTGACCGAAATTCAGAGTTGCCTCTCTGGAGCCACAGTGAGACATGTGCAGGCTGCAACGTGGCGCTCACAGCAGAGATGAGGTCCGAGGACAGAGAGTCGAAGTCTCGTTCAGATCGGAGGCGTCCCGTGAACGTCTCGATCGTCAGAACGGCGTCGTAGCGGCTCCGGTTGAAACGTCGGTCGACGGTCGATTGGATGCGGCGTCGGGCGGGAGTGAACACAGCGGCTGCGGTCAGCGTCGAACCCGCCACCGCCAGCTCGTTGGAACCGGCGACCGGCTGGAGCAATGAACTCAGGATCAGGCTTGCCACCGTGTAGACGGCTAGCATCCCTCCGCTGAGGAGTGCGTAGCTGACGGTGCGGCTGATGATACGGTCGATGGCATAGAGGCGGTAGCGGAAGATGGCGACACCCATAGCGGCGGGGATGGCGAGAAGCCCGAGTGTCGAGAGGACTGCCACCCACACGGGATCAGCGGCCAAAGCAGCGTCAGCGTAGGCGAACCCGACCAGCCCGGCTGCGGCGAGACACGTGGCGTACATCACCCACTTGATCTGGAGTCGGCTCTCGCCCTGGCTTCGGAGAAACCGGAAGACAATGGATGCCGCGCCCGCCACGAAGGTGAGGAAGCACAAGACGAGGGCCATCGTCGCCGGGATCTCGGACACGCCCCCGAAGTCATCACCCAACGTCAGCAGGCCCACCCCCCGTCTCGGCCATAACGCCACCCCCAATGCGAGGGACGCCGCCAACCCGCCTGCGGAGGCCATGACGGCCCAGCGCCACTCCCGAGAGGGGAGTGTTCCGTCGGGGAAAAGAAGCAGGGCCATGCCGATCACGGCGATGGCGGGGATCCAGAGCCAGGCCGTCAGCCAGGCGGCGACCCCTCCGCCGGGCAGCGACCAGCCATCTGTGAAGGCGGCTGCGGCGTACACGTAGGTGAGCGGGGACAGAAGCTGTAACAGGCAAAAGGCGCACAGCAGCCAGCCGACCGGATTGGCCGGGTGGCGCCCGGCCACGAGCGCTCCTACCGCCATGATCCCTAACAGGGCAAGAGAGAAGAAGGCGGCGTCGGAGGTAATTGGGGCGACACCGGGTGGCGGCGGGGGAGCCCACAGGATCATCACGGCGAGAGTCGCCAGCAGAACGCCGAACAGGGCGAAGAGTGCGAACGCGAGCCGATGAGAGGGCACACTCCTCACGGTTACCTCACCATCACCTCGCCATCATCCCGTGCAGGACGATACGGGACCGTTACGACTGGTGCCATGGCCGTCCGTGGAAGCAACCCCGTCGCGGGATCCTCTGAGACTGCGTGGGTGTGGTTCGAGAAGACCAAGGCATCGAGGTCGGTTGGATTGTGGGTCAAATGAGGGGTTGTACATGAGGTCTGATCGCCAGTCGAGGACCGTAACCCTTTCGGAACGTTCCTTCTCTAGGTTGGGGGAAGGAGGTTCGATATGACCCGGTCATTGAGGGTTGCTCAATTGGCGGCCATCGCGTACACCGTGTCGTTCATCGCTGGGAGTTATCTGTCGATCAAGCGTGGATACCCTGCCCGGGCCCTCGGGATCGATATGGGATCCGATGCGAGACGGGGTGTCTTGGGCGGGATCCATGGCGCGGGTCTCGCGGCCCCGTGGAACCTGATTGTCCAGATGTGGGTGTCGGTCTGCCTGGCGCCGAGGGCGGGAGCGAATGGCCGCAGGGCACGAGCCTGGCTCGCTCTTCTCTCGGCCTTGTTCGTTGCTGGGTCGGTCGGCGAGCCGGTGAGTCACAGGATCGTGACTCGAGACTTGCCGCCGGCCGACACGTTGGTGGCGGTAACGAACATCGTGATTCCGATCGTCATGTTGGTTGCCGCTTTGGGTTCGCTCGTCGACGACGAAGGAGGGTGCTCGTGAAGTCTGCCACAACGTCTGATGCGATCACGGCGGGGATCTCCGCTGACCGGGGTTTGACGTGGCGGCGGCTGTTGTTCATTGCCGGCATGGCGGCCACTGTGGCGATCGGGACGGTCTCGGCGGTTCTCGGCGACCTCGAGGGAGGAGCGGTGACTTTGGGGTTCGCCGTGGCCACTTGGCTCATCCGCGTGCGCCGAGGAACCGTGGGGGCGGTCGGAGTGGCTCTTGGCGGTGCGGTCACTCTCTATTTCATGCTGACCGCGGCGATGACCAACATCCGGGAGGGCTCGCCGATGTCCTCGGTCCTGATTTCGTCGGTCTTGGCTGCGGTCTCCTTGCTTGCCCTCATCGCCGCCGTGGGGTTCTTGGCCAATAGGGCTTCCTGGTCGACCACCGGGCCATGGTTCGCTGTGGGCGCGTCGCTGTTGATGCTGGCAGGTCTGGTGATCTGGGGTGTGAGCATCACCCGCGTCGTTGTCGATGCCGGCGACATCGTGCTTGTGTCCGAGAACATGGCCTTCTCCGAGACGGAGTTGAGAGTCGACGAAGGAGAGGTGATTGTCACGATGGAGAACAAGGATTTGTTCTGGCACACTTTCACCATCGAGGAGCTCGGGGTCGATCTCCGGGTGCCGGTTGGCGCCGAGCTGGCAGCATCGTTCGATGCGCCTCCCGGTGAGTACCAGTTCGTCTGCGCCATCCCAGGGCACCCCGAGGCGGGAATGGTGGGAACGCTGACCGTGGAACGCTGACGATGACCCTTCGGGGCATCCGCCGGCTGGTGCTGGCCGTGTTGGCGATCGGCTGGCCATGGATCTGGTCACCCTGGCCATCACAGTCCACACCCGCACCACCTGCGGTACGCCTGCCAGGCCTCAAGCCGAAGTGGTGAAGGTGTTCGCGGGGGTCCCCACTTCAACGCGCAGATCCGTAAGTGGGGCGGTGGTCCGTGACGTTGTCGGGCCACCGAGGATCCTCAGCGAGTTCCTTAGACAAGATGAGTCTTTTTCGCAGATTTCGAGGGGCACAAGGGACGTGAATGGAGGAGCGAGGATGAATCTGGACCCACACGAACCTGGTTACCAGGGCTTTAAAGATTACACGCCCCGCTTTCTGACGATTTATGACGCATGGGTGCTGGGATTCATGGCCCCGCGTGTCTGGAAGATGGGCGAGGAGCCCGGGCTCAACCTTTACAGGAAACACATGAGGCGGCGGCACTTGGACGTCGGGCCGGGAACCGGCTACTTCATTGCCGAGTCCGAGCCACCGAAAGACACCGAGTTAACCCTCGTCGACCCCAATCCCAATGTCCTGGATCACTGCGCCAAAACGCTGGCCGCATGGGAGCCCACCACCGTCAGGGCAAACGTCCTCGAACCCCTACCCTTGCAAGGACCGTTCGACTCGGCTGGCCTGACTCATGTAATCCATTGCCTCCCCGGACCCTTGATGGCGAAGGCTCGGGCCATCGGCCACATCGCCTCGGTTCTGAGCCCCGAGGGTGTGTTGTTCGGGGGAACGGTCCTTGGACTGTCGGCGAGACACACGTGGTCAGCACGCATGTTCGTTCGCCTCGCCAATCTTCACGGCGGTTTCGACAACCGTGACGACGACATTGAGGGTCTCCAGGCGATGCTCGATGAACACTTCCATGAGGTGGAGATAGAAACCCCAACTGGCTCGGTGGCCTACTTCGTTGGGTCGCGCCCGCGTTCCATCCGACAAACGACGCGAACCTCTTCGATTCCGTGACCTAACGGGGTTTTCCGCTCGATGCATCCCACAGGAGCTACACCGACTTCGTCGACATTTCGGGCCGAACCAGGTGAGGTGTCTCACGGGCTGCTCGGGAGCGCGTCTGTCTCGATTTGGAAGTCATCGATGAATGGGCTCCGGGGTTCCGATTCCACGACGGCCGCTACTTCGGCGGTTACGGAGTGGCACCGGACCTCTTGGAGCGGATCCGTTGGGGCAAGGGTCAGGGGAGGCGCTGGTACCGGGAGGTGGCCATGGCGGTGGGCAGACGGGGATCCAAGGGCTACATCGGGTCGATGGCCGCCTCGTATGTGTTGTGGAACCACATCACAAAGGGCGACCCCCAGTCGCACTACGGGGGTGGCCCGTGACCGGGTCATGACGTTGCAGTCCTCGCCGGTAACAAGGACCAGGCCCGGAGACTTGTGTGCGACTCATCGTTCGCTGGATGTCCATTTTGCTGCGTGGAGTTGTTCGAAGGCATCGAGGAGCAGGTCGAGGGCGAACTCGAACTCGTACTGTTCATCGCAAGAGGAGCCGACCGCAGTGATGTCGCCGCCGCTGGCATCCATGGCGATGGCATAGATGTGGGGATATACCTGGCTGACCTGGCGCAGCATCGCCTCTTGTTCCTGCGGGTCGTCGGGTATTGGGAATGCGTCCGGGTCCTCGAACGCTTCCGGGCTGAATCCCCAGATGCGGTAGCCGAGGGCGTGCATGGCATGGTGGGTGAGGTCGGGGGAGAATCCGCCGGCCATGAACATTCCAGACAGGGAGTCCATGTAGGAGAGAACTGCCGGTGTTCTCTGCTTGCGGGATTCGACCACCTGACGGGACCAGGGGTGTCTGAGTAGGGCTCGGCGTGCGGAGAGGATCCTGCTACGGATGGCTCCCTTCCAATCGGAGTTCGTCCGGGGCGGATCGTATTCGGCGATGACCATATCCACCATCCCTGCAAGCAGGTCTTCTTTGTTGGCGACGTGTTTGTAGAGAGCCATCGGCACCACACCTAGATCGTTGGCGAGCTTGCGCATGCTGAGTGACTCGACCCCGTCTCGATCGGCGAGGGCTACGGCGGCGCTTAGGACCCGTTCTCGATTCAGGGGTGCGCGCCGGCGTCGTTCGGCCGGGGCATCTTCTTGAGTTGACATGCGTACAGCGTACACCTACTGTTCCGCCCCGTCAGGTGTACGCAGTACACCATTGCCTAATCCAAACCAAAGGAACTGCCATGACCCTCATGAGAAGGACCGCCCTTATGGCGGGTGTGCTCTATCTAATCACCTTCCTCACCTCGATCCCCGCCCTCCTCCTAAAGGGACCAGTAATTAACGACCCCGAGTTCATCCTCGGTGGGGGTGCGAGCACGGGAGTGCTGTGGAGCGGAGTGCTGGAACTGCTCCTCGCCGTTTCCTGCATCGGGACCGCGGTAGTCCTGTTTCCGGTCGTGAAACGCGAGAGCGAAGCCGCCGCGCTCGGATTCCTATCAGCTCGTATTCTCGAAGGGGTTCTCATCGTCGTCGGGGCACTGAGCATCCTCTCGCTCGTGACCCTTCGCCACGACGCGACAGGGGCCGATGCTGCGTCGCTGCTCACAACAGGCAGAGCACTGGTCGCAGTTCACGACTGGACTTTCCTGCTGGGACCCGGACTGATCCCCGCCATCAACGCACTGTGCCTCGGTTACGTCCTGTACCGGATGGGACTGGTGCCCCGGGCGATCCCCCTGACCGGCTTGATCGGAGTCCCTCTACTTGTTGCCACCGCGACTGCGATCATGTTCGGGGTGTTCGACCAGGTGTCGGCATGGGCAGCGATCGGTGCCCTCCCGATCGCCCTTTGGGAGCTGTCGCTGGGCTTGTGGCTCACCTTCAAAGGGTTCCGTCCCGAGGCCGTAGCGCGTCTCGACGCCCCGGCTCAGCACGGGCCCACCCGTCGAGCCGACACTGGTCTGGCGGGTGTCCGATGACCGTCGACTGCTTGGGACCGCTACGGAGAATCGAGGGGGAGTCGTTCCAGCCCGTCGAGGATGAGTTCGAGTCCGAACTCGAACTCGGTGTCGACGCTGTATCCCGACTTGGGTGCGTGTTGGTACATGGCGACGAGATGCGGGAACTCGCCCATGGGGGCCTGCTCCAGAGTGGATGCCGCCGTCTCGGTCATCTCCTCGCTGGTGGTGAAGGGCAGGCTGGTCTCTTGGATGACCTGTCCGTACACGTAGCAGTCGAGCACCCAGAAGGCGTGGGCAGCGTTCTCGACAGAGAAGCCTGCCGACAGCAGGTTTCCCAAAATGGCGTCCATGTAGCGCAAGGCGGTGGGCCCGGTCGAAGCTCCCGCCTCGAGGAGCCCGATTGCCCACGAGTGACGGCTGAGCACCTCCCGCGCCGAGACCGCCCGCCGTCGCATCGCCTCTTTCCAGTCGGCATCGTCCTCGGGGATCTCGATCTCGCCGATCACCAGCTCGACCATCCCGTTGAGGATCTCGTCCTTGTTGGCAACGTGCTTGTAAAGCGACATCGCCTCGACACCAAGCTCAGTTCCGAGACGGCGCATGGTGAGGGTGCCGAGTCCCTGTCGGTCGGCCAGGTCGACTGCGGCCCGAAGTATCCGCTCTTTGGTTAGGGGCAGGCGCCGGCTAGGAGGCTCTTGATCGGTCACGATTTGCCCAGCTTACTAAGTATCCATAAGATTACACAGTAAACCACACGCAGCAGTGCCTGGCCAGAGCCGCCAAGTACTGCCACAACGGAATGGCCTTGAGGGCGGTGCGCACCGGACCGACGAACGGAGCGGTCAGGGCAGGCACCTCCAGAGCCAGCCCGCCGGCGCCTCGACGTTACGGAGTCGACCGGCATTTTGTGGCTGCCGATGGGCCAGGGCGGTCAACGACGCCAGCCGTGGTTGGCGCTGAACCGACTCCCTTCCGTCCTTCCGTCCTTCCCACCTCCCTTCCGTCGTCGAGCTGGGGGGGGGGCGATCGCTGGCCGCAACTTGCTCGTCCACCAATAGTCCGCTTTCAGCTAGTTCTTCGATTCGAGAGCGATGCGGTCCCGAGGCGCCCGGGTCCCAGAGCGGTTGAGCTGCCCACCGGCGACCTGTTCACGCCCGACCTTCACCCCGGCGCCTGCGCCGCCGGCCCGGAAGGCAAAGGGGACTCCCAGGGCTCGGCAGGGGTCAGTTCAACTGACGTGCGATTCATTGGCGAGCGCAGGTTGCCAAAATGGATCGGCGCGGCAAAGTAGTTGACATGACCCGACAGGAATCCTTCAAGCGCCGAGTGCGGGCGCGCATGGCCAAAACCGGCGAGAAGTACGGTGCCGCTCGACGAGTGCTCTTGGAGCAATCCGCGGCCGATAGCAGCTGGGTGTCAGAGCCCGAGGTGGGCGACGGCGCCGTTATCGAAGCCACCGGCAGGGGATGGGCAGAGTGGCGGAGGATCATCGACCGATGGTCGGGGCGTGACGAAGGGCACGCCGCCATCGTCGGGTTTCTTCGGTCTGCGCACGGACTCGACGGTTGGTGGGCTCAGACCGTCACCGTTGGCTACGAGCGAATCACCGGCCGCCGGCTCCCATATCAACAGGCGGACGGCACCTTCACCGCCGGAAGGTCGAAAACGGTGCGCACTGATTCGGTGCTGTTGAGGGAGGCGCTGGTCGAGGACAAGTTCCGATCCGACCTGTTCGGCGGCCTCCCGACCGAGCTCCGGTCCCGTCCCGACGCCAAGGTGTTACGGGTGGCGATCGGACCGGGCGTCGCTCAAGTGGCCATCGAGCCGAGGTCGGACGGGAGAGCCAAGGTCACGATCGCCCACGAGAAGCTCCCTTTTCCAGAGGCGGTCGAGCAGTGGAAGGTCTTCTGGTCGGACTGGTTGGAGGCGATCGACGGGGCCTGACGTCTGAGGTCGGCTTCATTCGACTCAGTGGTCGCCTGTCAGAGACCGTCGGCACTTACTCTCGGTGAGGCGACGCGAGACCTGGCCAGGTCGATCAAGGCCCTGGCGCCGATGGCATAGGTTCGGATCGTCGTCCGAACCCAAGCCGCGGTGGCGCCTTGGTCCGCCGTCAACTCGATGCATTGCGGCTCGACTTCGAAATGCCGCTCGGGGATAGGCGCGCGTCAGTGCCGGCAGTGCCCGACGTCGAGGAGATCGCCTTGCTGGCGGTGAGAACGACGGCATTGAGGTCGGTGACGCCGTGCCGCAGGTCTGAGAACCGTCCCGGGTCGACGACGACTCGGGCTTCGTCCGACTCGACGAGGAAGCGGCGTGTCTCCGACGATTCACGATCATGACCCCGAGTGTGGTCCATGGACGGCGGCAGTCCAATCGCTCCACCGCCCTGCGTCAGCCGGATCGGACGGAGCCGCGCCGACCGCTTCCGTAACCCTTCCGTAACTGGCCCATGGCCACAATGTCGAGAGAATGCCGACCCCCTCGACCGCCGACGAAGACACGATCGGTCCCGCCTCGCGGTGGGCCTGGTTCGCCCTCGCCGCGGTGGGGGCGGGGGCGGTGGCGTATGCGCTGGGCGTACTCGTGTTTACGGCGGCCCCGTTCTTTGCCGACGCCCTCTTCGCCGTTGGCGGCCTCGGCTCGCTAGCGGTCGGGACGCTGCTGGTGCGCCATCGCCCCCGCAATCAGGTGGGGCGCCTCCTGGTCCTGATCGGGGCCGCCTGGTGCATCGGTGAGGCCTCCCGTATTCATCTGTGGGCGGTGGTGAACGGTGTGGCACTGCCCGGGACCGACGTCGCCGCCTGGCTCCTGTCGTGGATCTTCGTACCGGCGTGGTTGTTGATCGTGTTCCTCTTGGCCTGCTTTCCCACGGGTCGTGTCGAGACGGCGCGGGTGCGCCCGTTGCTGCGCGTGGCAGCAGTGCTCCTCGGGCTGTTCGTCGTCACCGGAATGCTGCAGCCGGCCTCGCTCGCCCCCTTCGGCAACTACCTCGCCGGCCTGGAGAACCCGCTGGCCATCGAACCCCTCGGGGCCATCCTCGACAGCGACGCCGCCGCCGTGATCGAGGCGGCCATCAACGCCTACCTCGGGCTGGCGGCGTTGGTCGTGGTGGTCGACCTGGGAGTCCGGTGGCGTCGCGCCAAGGGTGAACAGCGCCTCCAGATGCGATGGTTCGGCCTCGGGGTGGCGGTGACGTTCACGCTACTGCTGGTCGCCGCCGTCTTCTCCCGCCTCAACGTCACGGGCGGAGCTCTGGAGGTGGCGACGACGGTGGTCGCCATCAACGCTCCCGCCGTCGCCATTGGTGTGGCGGTCGAGCGGTACCGGCTCTACGACATCGACCGGCTGGTCAATCGCACCGTCACATACGGAGTGGCGGCCGGTGCCGCCGCCGCCGTCTACGCAGGTGCCGTGCTTCTGCTTGGGAGCCTCACCCCTCTCACCGGTGACCTCGCCGTGGCCACCTCGACGCTGGCGGCCGCCGCCCTGTTCGCCCCCCTCCGTCGGCGGGTGCAAGAGGTGATCGAGCGGCGGTTCTGG
>JBGTLA010000173.1:0-21096 GCA_041744375.1 Acidimicrobiia bacterium
AACCGTTGCGGCCGGTACCGCCGGCCCGGGCCAATCCGACGACCGTGCGTTGAGCCAGGCGACGACACTGGTCCCCCAGCAGGGGAGCATCGGTGGCCACGATGGTGATGATCGACCCCTCCCTGCCGTTTCTGTCCGGGGCGGGGTCGAAGGGACTCGGCACCGCACCTGCGTCGAGCAGGCGCCCGACGGGGAGGCCGTCGACCCTGAGCTCGGCGCGTTCCCCATAGTTCGACTGGACCAAGACCCCGACGGTGAAGGGACCGTCGTCGATCTCGACCACCCGGGACGAAGTGCCGATTCCCCCTTTGAACTCGTGACAGATCATCCCGGTTCCACCGCCCACATTCCCTTCCGCCACCGGCCCCGGTCGGGCATCGGCCAGGGCGGAGCGGACATGAGCATCAGTGAGGGCGAAGGCGTCGATGTCCGACAACCAGCCGTCGTAGGTCTCGGCCACCACGGGGAGGATGAACCCGTCGACGTGACCTGCTTCCACCGAATAGCGCACCAGCTCGTCACGCACCAGCCCCACCTGGTGGGTGTTGGTGAGACCGATGGACGACCCGAGCATGCCCGACTCGTCCATCCATGGGATGCCGGTCATCTCCCCGTTTCCGTTGAAGGAATGCCAACCGCAGAAGGCGTAGTCGCTCCAGATCTCGTCGCGACGGGGTACCACCATGGTCACACCGGTACGCACGACGGCCGGGCCATCTGCCACCACGGTGGTATGGCCCACCCACACTCCGTCCACGTCGGTGATGGCGTTGTGCTCGCCGGTGGGGAGACTTCCGATGGATACGCCCAGGTCGCGCAGGCGCGTCACGAGCGCCACCGAGGAGTGCCACCCCGCACCGATCTCTCCATGCCGACCTTGTCGCCCATAGACGATGCACGGTACCGGCCTGCCGGGGCGGAACGAGCAGATCCTTTCCATTGACACACGTCGATATGAAGGGTACAGTGCGTATATCGACAGTCATCGATACGAAAGGACGGCAAGACGATGACATCCATCACCGAGAAGGCGGCGCTCCGAGAAGAGGTTCGGCGGCGTTATGCCCTCAGTGCCGTGTCCGGCCAGGACGGGTGCTGCGGAGACGATCGCTCGTGCGGGACCGATACGGACGACCTCACCGGGGGCCTCTACTCATCCGAGGAGCTGACCTCTCTGCCGGCGAGCGTCACCGACGTCACCCTGGGGTGCGGAAACCCGACCGCGGTCGCCGACCTCCGTCCCGGAGAGACCGTGCTCGATCTGGGCTCTGGGGGAGGCCTCGACGTGCTCTTGTCGGCCCGACGGGTCGGGCCGGATGGGTTCGTCTACGGTCTCGACATGACCGACGAGATGCTCGACTTGGCCCGTCGTAACGCACGCGAGGCGGGCGTCGACAACGTCGAGTTCCTCTCGGGGTACATGGAGGAGATCCCCCTCGACGACGGGGCGGTCGACGTGGTCATCTCCAATTGTGTGATCAACCTCTCCGTGGACAAGCCTCGCGTCTTCGCCGAGATCCATCGCGTCCTCGCCCCGGGTGGGAGGATCGGGTTCAGCGACATCGTCGCCGACGACGCTCTCTCGGCTGAGGAGCGGACCGAACGCGGCAGTTGGGTGGGCTGTGTCGCCGGGGCACTCTCCGTGAGCGAGTACCGGCAAGGGTTGAGGGAGGCCGGCTTCACCGCCGTCGATCTCTCGCCGACACACGCCGTAGCCGATGGCCTCCACTCCATGATCGTCAAAGCCAGAAAACCCGTGGATTGACACCAGCGGATCGCCCTGCGCTCAAGTCGCTCGGGGCGAGGGAGGCTGTACCCCACTCTGGCCCACCCAGCCGCCGATGCCGGTAGGGATCACCACCGCCGCCACCACCACGGCCAACCAGGGGAGCTGCGCGGCCACGGTCACGACGACGAGGCCCAACAGGAATGCCTTCACCGGCGAGCGTTCCTGGTTGGCCGGATTGCCCAACCAGGGAAAGACAGCCGCCGGGGCGGCAAAACCCAAGGCGGCCAGGATCCCAACAACTGCAAGAAACACGGGCAGCAGCACCGCCAGCACCGGCAGCGCCGCTTCGAAGGGGGTGAGCGCCAGGAAAGCTGCGCCAGCGCCCACCACCACCAGGGGTGCCAGGCACACGAGTAGGCCTCGCAGCCAGGACCGCCACCACGACGCACGGACGGCGGCCGCGGCCCGGGCTGAGGCGGTGGGAGCCGCCCACATCACCAGCAGTCCCACCACACCCGCCATCAACGACAAGAGCAACTTGGCCAGCACTCCCAGCGCCCGCAGCCTCACGTTGGGAGCGAGCGGTGTGCGGTGGGTCACTGTTCCTCCCACGTCGGCACGGGCGACCTCATCCGATGGGCGGGGAGAGCGGTAGCCGAGGTCGCCGCCCACCGCGGCTCCCTCGGAGACGGTGAGATGGTTCACGGTCACGTCGACATTCCCGTCGACTGCGCCCTCCAGGCTGAGGCGGCGACTCTGACCTCTCACGTGCCCACCCACCCGGCCATCGATCTTCGTCCGGAACGCCCACATCAGGACATCGGAGCCCACCTCCCCCCCGATGATTTGATCCCAGGCCACAGACACCACGTCTCCCGCCACCTCCCCGGTCACCACCAATGTCGGGGTCATCACTCGCACCGATCCTCCGACATGGCCCGTCACGGTGACCGCTCCGGCCACTCCCAGGATGTCGCCAGATACCGAACCGGACACCATCACGTCGCTGAAAGAACTCACCAGGAGATCGCCCTCGACCCGACCCAGGATCAACACCCGGTTGCCGGCGGCGTACAGGTCGTCGGCGACGACCGTCCCCGTATCGACCAGCACCAGGTCGGAGGCGGTCAGCTCGGCGGCCTGGGCCGGAAGTGCCCCCATCGCCACAGCCAGACACCCCACGAACAGCCCCCACCGTCTCCCCGACCACCGATCAGAGCGGGAGGGCATTGGCGGCCAGATCCAAGAGCGGACCCGGGAAGACTCCAAAGACGATGGTGACGGCCACCGCCAACCCCAGCACCCATCGCGTCGAGAGCGGAGAGGCCACCTCCCCGGATGCAGGGTCGTCCATGTACATGACAACGATCATCCGTAGATACAAGAAGAACGCGACCACCGAGGCGAGCACCCCCACGATCACCAGCCACTGAAAACCCGCCGACCAGGCGTCGGTGAACACGCCGAATTTGGCGACGAATCCCGCCGTGAGAGGTAGGCCACCCATGCCCAACAGCAGGATCGAGAACGTCGCAGCCAAGAACGGCTCACGGGTGGCGAGCCCGCCGTAGGCGGAGATGGCAGACCGGGTCCCGGAGGGCCCGCTGATGGCGGTGACGACTGCAAACGCCCCGATGAGCTGCACGGAATAGACGGCCAGGTAGAACCAAACGTCTCGGACCCCGGCCATTCCCGCCACCACGCCGGTGAGGATGAAGCCGGCGTGGGCCACTCCGGAATAGGCAAGCAACCGCCGCAGGTCGTCCTGCACGATGCCCACCACCGAGCCCACCACCATGGAGAAGGCGGCGATTCCGGCTACCACCATCGCCCATTCATCGGTCATCGCCGGAAAGGCCGACACCAGGATGCGCACCAGCGCGGCGAAACCGCCCACCTTCGCCACTGCTGCCATGAAACCGGTGACGCCGGCCGGGGCCCCCTGGTATACGTCGGGTGCCCAGCTGTGGAATGGGGCTGCCGTGACCTTGAAGGCGAGTCCGACGATGATCAATGCCAGTCCGATGAGGAGGACTCCCGGCTCGAACACCACCACCCCGGTGAGGTACTGGCGTATGCCGAGAAGGTTGAAATGGCCGGTTCCGGCAAACACGAGAGCCACCCCGTACACGAACACGGCAGAGGCGAACCCTCCCAACAGGAAGTACTTGATGGCGGCCTCGTCGGAGTCAGTTCGCTCACGGGTGAAACCGGCCAGGATGTAGAGCGAAATCGATCCGACCTCCAGGCCCAAGAAGGTCATTACCAGGTTCGTGGATATGGCCATCAGCGAGAAGCCCGCCGTCGCCAGAAGCATCAACGCCAGCATCTCGGCGGCGCGCGGACCGAGGCCCTCGACCATCTTCCAGCCGGCCAGCAGGGCCAGCGCCGTTGCCGTCAACAGCACGTAGCGGGCATAGATCCCGAAGCCGTCGAGGGCGATCATTCCCCCGAAGGGGAGGAGGGTGTCGATGCCTTCGCCTCGATCCAAGAAGATTTGGAGCGCCACCGCCAGACCGGCTGCCAGCGCCACCAGGACCCCGGCCAGAACCGCCAGAGCTCGTCGGCTCGGCTTCCACTGCACCTCTACCAAGAGCACGACGGCCGCCCCCACCCCGAGCGTGACCTCGGGAGCTATACCGAGCCAAGAAATGGTGGGAGGCTGGGCCGCCTGGGCCAAGAGAACGCTCATGGGGCGTCACCGGCGACGAACACGTCATCCACTCGCCCCGGAACGGGCACTCGGTAGTCGGTGACGGCTTCGATCCGGTCCAACAGGGCCTCGGTGGAGGGCTCGATCTTGTCCAGCAGCACACTGGGGTAGACACCCAAGAGGATGATGAGGACGGCCAGCGGCGCCAGGATCCCGATCTCTCTGGGTGTGAGGTCAGACAGCAGCCGATTCTCTTCTTTATCGGGGACACCGGTGAAGACCCGTTCATAGGCCCACAGCATGTACACGGCGGCGAGCACCACCCCGGAGGCAGCGATCATCGTGTGGACCGGCAAGGTGGCGTAACTGCCCATCAGGACCAAGAACTCGCCGACGAAACCATTCAGCCCCGGCAACCCGATGGAAGCGAAGGCCGTGAAGAGGAAGAACCCAGCAAAGATGGGCATCACCTTCTGGATGCCGCCGAACTCGGCGATCATCTTGGTGTGTCGCCGTTCATAGAGCATTCCCACCAACAGGAAGAGGGCGCCGGTGGTGAGCCCGTGGTTCACATTCTGGATGACTGCCCCCTGCAGGCCTCCGGATGTGAGGGCAAAGGTCCCCAAGAGGATGAACCCGAGGTGCGACACCGACGAGTAGGCCACGAGTTTCTTCAGGTTGGGTTGGACGATGGCAACCACGGCCCCGTAGACGATCCCGATCACGGCCAGCACCGCCATGACCGGAACCCAGTCGACCGAGGCCTGCGGAAAGAGCGATAGGTTGAAACGCATGAGACCGTAGGTGCCGAGCTTCAGCATCACTCCTGCCAGCAACACCGAGCCGGCCGTCGGCGCCTCGACATGGGCGTCGGGGAGCCAGGTGTGGAACGGAAAGACAGGCACCTTGATGGCGAAGGCGACAGCAAAGGCGACGAAGAGCCAGGTGGCGGTGGAGGGTGCCAGCTCGAGGCTCATGAGCTCGTCGAGGGCAAAACTGGGGACACCCACCTGGGCGGAGTGGAGCACGGCGAGGGAAATGATGCCTGCCAGCAGCAAAGCCGACCCGAACGCCGTGTAGAGAAAGAACTTCATGGCCGCGTACTTGCGGTGCTCTGACCCCCAGATCCCGATGATGAAGTACATCGGAACGAGAACGGCTTCGAAGAACACGAAGAACAAGAACAGGTCGAGGGCGAGGAACACCCCGATCATGCCCGCCTCGAGCACGAGCGTGAAGACGACGAACTCCTTGCGGCGCTCGGAAATTGCGGTGGAGGCGGCGAGCGAGATCGGGACGAGCAGCGTCGTCAGGAGAACCATGGGGAGAGAAATGCCGTCGATTCCCAGGTACCAGGCGATGCCCCACGGCTCGTACCACACCGCCCGCTCCACGAGTTGGTAACCGGCCACCGGCTCGAAGGAGGCGAAGATGTAACCAGCCAGGCCCAGAGGTATCGCCGCCAGGGCGGTGCCCAAGGGCAACAGGACTTCGCCCCGCCGCCTGGGAACCAATAGGACGATCACCGCTCCGATCACCGGCATCGCCACGAGCCAACTCAGCATTGCCGCACTCCCAGAGCCATCACAGTCCCCTCACCAGCAGCCAGATGACCACCGCGATGAGACCCACCGAGAATCCGGCTCCGTAGTTTCGAACTTGCCCGGTCTGGAGTCTTCGCAGGGCCGAACCGAGGCGACGGAACAGGACCCCCACTCCGTTCACGGCTCCGTCGATGCCCTTGGCGTCGACTTCGAAAGCGGTCACCTCGGACAGCTTGAGGCCTGGCGAGACCACCGTGGCCCCATAGAAGGCGTCGACTCGGTAGGCGTCACTCCACACCGGCCACAGCGGGCCGAAGCCTTCCTCGAAGCGGCGCCACGCCTCGGGCGGCCGGTTGTAGGCGAACCAGGCGGCCGCGATGCCGGCCACACCGGCCACGACCGCCAAGGTGGCCAAGATGATGAACATGGGCCACCCGTCGGGCGGGTGCTGGATCGACACACCGGCGAAAGCCGGCTCCAGGAAGTGCTCGAGCGTGTAGCGAAACGGGGTATTGAAGAGTCCCGCCCCCACCGACAGCACGGCCAGCGCCACGAGGGGCACCGTCATGATGCGTGGCGACTCGTGCGGATGGACGTCATCGCCCCAGCGCGGTGCTCCCCAGAACACCAGCACCCACTGGCGAACCATGTAGAAGGAGGTGAGAAGGGCGGCCACGAGACCCACCACCCACAGTGCCGAAAAGAAACCTCCACGGGCGAACAACGACCCGAGGATCTCGTCTTTCGACCAGAACCCGGCCAGAGGAGGGACCCCGGCGATGGCCAGGGTGGCGATGCCCATGGTGACGGCGGTGACGGGCATCTTCTTGGCGAGGCCCCCCATCTTCGTCATGTCCTGTTCCCCCGACATGGCGTGGATCACCGATCCCGCCCCGAGGAACAAGAGAGCCTTGAAGAAAGCGTGGGTCATGAGATGGAAAACCCCGGCCACGTAGGCCGTGGCGCCCACCCCCATGAACATGTAACCGAGCTGTGACACCGTCGAGTAGGCGAGGACCTTCTTGATGTCGCGCTGAGCGAGAGCGATGGAGGCGGCCCACAAAGCGGTGAGGGCGCCTATGAGGGCCACTGCTCCCGAGGCGATCGGTGCTTCGGCAAAGATCGGCGACGACCGGGCCACCACGTATACCCCGGCGGTGACCATCGTGGCGGCGTGGATCAGGGCCGACACCGGGGTAGGGCCCTCCATGGCGTCGGGCAACCACACATATAACGGAATCTGCGCCGACTTGCCGGCGGCCCCGATCAGGAACATGAGGCCGATGGCGGTGGCGACACCGGTGGTCAACTCGGCTCCGACACGCCCGAACACACCGGGGTAGGAGAGGGTGCCGAATGTCGTGAAAACGAGCATCAAACCGATCAAGAATCCGAGATCACCGACTCGGTTGACGACGAAGGCCTTCTTGGCAGCAGCCGAGGCCGAGGGCCGGGTGTGCCAGAATCCGATGAGCAGGTACGAGCACAGGCCCACCAATTCCCAGCCGACGAACAACATGGCGTAGTTCCCGGCCAGGACCAAGGTGAGCATGGAGGCGGCGAACAGGTTCAGATAGGTGAAAAAGCGGCCGAAACGCTCGTCGCCGTGCATATAGCCGATGGCGAACATGTGTATGAGGGCACCGACCCCGGTCACGACCAGCGCCATCAGAGCCGATAGGGGGTCCCACTGGAGCTCGAATGCCGCCCCCACGGCCGGCATCCATTCCCACAGCATGAGATTGACGGGCGCGGCCCCGGCACCGCCCCTGAAAAACGGCAGAGCCGCTCCTGCTGCCACCAGGAAGGATCCACCCATGGCAGCCGTGGCGACCCACCCCGCCAGAGGGGGGCGCAGCCGCTGCCCGACGAAGTGCAGGAGCCCCGCTCCTGCCAACGGCAATGCGATAACCATCCACAGAAGATCAGTCACGAGCTAGTCCTCTGTTCGCCCTAGCCGTGGCGGCACCACACGTAAGGCGTTTGCCGTTTGCCGTTTGCCGTTCCGCCACGGCGACAGGCCAACGGGAAAGGGAGTGAAATGACATCATCCGCTCAGCTCCGACAGGTCGTCCACCGACGCCGTGGCCCGCTGACGGAATATCGAGACGATGATCGCCAAACCAACCACGACCTCGGCCGCCGCCACCACCAAGATGAAGAACGTGGCCACCTGCCCGTTGAGGTTGTTCAGCGCCCGCCCGGCCGACACCAGGGTGAGATTGACGGCGTTGAGCATCAACTCGATGCACATGAACATGACGAGCGCATTGCGCCGCACCAGCAGCCCGAGCGACCCCACGACGAAGAGTGCTGCGGCCAGCAACATGTACCAATCGGTCATGGGGCCAACCTGCGGTTGGCCGTTGACCGTGAGCGGCATCCCGACAATGAACGGAAACCCGTGAAACACAGACAGTGAACGGCAAACGGCGAACGGTTCATTCGGCGCTTTCGCGTTTGTAGTATGCGAGGGCGATGGTTCCGGCGGCGGCGATGGTGAGGAGAAGGGCCGTGACCTGGACGGCCAGGATCCACTCGGTGAAGAGCAAGTCGGAAACTGCCTCGATGGTTCCGTTGGTGGCCTGAGGATCGATGGGACCTCTCGCTGCCGGCACCCATGAAAACCTCCCCGAGAGGCCGAGGACAACACCCAGGCCCACCACCGTTGCGCCCACTCCACCCACGATCACGCGTTGACGGGGAAGGCTCTCGCTGGTGTCTTCGGTCTTGTCGACACCGATGAGCATGATGACGAACAAGAACAGAGTCATCACCGCGCCGGCGTAGACGATGATCTGGATGGCGGCGACGAAATGGGCGAGCTGGGCCACATAGATCACGGCCAGCGACAGCATCGTGCCCAAGAGACCCATTCCCGAGTAGACGGGGTTGCGGGCCATGACCACGGTCACGGCACCGGCCAAGGCCGCCGTTCCCATGAGGATGAAGATCACCGCCTCGACCGTCATGCGTCGCGCTCTTCCTGGGTGGGCTCGGGGTCCCACGAATCCGGCCCAGGTGTCCCTTGCCACATCCGACGTCCCTCATAGGCGGCGTCGCCGGACGGAGCCGTGGCCCTGAGCCAGCCGTCCGCTCGATCCAGCTCGGCCATGTCGGCCAGAGGGTCGTCGGGGAACATGTGCGGCACCGAACCGTCAGGCCGCATCAGCAGGGTGTCCTTGGTGTAGATGGCATCGTCGCGGTTGGTGGTCGACATCTCGAAGAGATGGGTCATGGTGATCGCTTCGGTGGGGCACGCCTCGACGCACAACCCACAGAAGATGCATCGCAGCATGTTGATTTCGTAGACGAACCCGAAGCGCTCTCCAGGCGACGACGGGTTCTCAGGATCGTTGTCCTCGCCTCTGACATAGATGCAGCGGGCGGGGCAGGCGCCGGCGCACAACTCGCAACCGATGCACTTCTCCATGCCGTCGGGGTACCGGTTCAAGACGTGACGACCGTGGAATCGTTGCGGTTTGACCCTCATTTCCTGGGGATACTTCGTGGTGAGCATCCGCCGCCCGGTGACGGTGCGGATCATTTCCATTCCGGTCACCTTCAGGCCCCTCAGCAGTTCGCCTACCACCCCCATGTCAACTCCATGGCGGCCCGAACTGACGAAAACCGATGACGACCGTCGACACGATGAGCCACATGAGGGCACCGGGGATGAGCCGCTTCCACCCGAGGGTCATGAGCTGGTCATAACGAAGTCGAGGCAAGGTGGCGCGAATCCAAAAGAAGACGAACACGAGGGCGTACGTCTTGACGAGGAACCACACGGTGGGCAGGACCGCCGACACCACGACCGGCAACGTCCCATCCCAAGTAGGCCCGTTCCAGCCACCCAGGAAGAGGGTGACCGCCAGGGCCGACATCGAGAAAATGTTGATGTATTCGGCCAGGTAGAACATCATGAAGCGCACACCCGAGTACTCGGTGTGGAATCCACCTACTAGCTCCTGTTCTGCTTCCACGAGATCGAAAGGGGCTCTGTTCGTCTCGGCGACGATCGAGATGAAGAAGATGACGAAGGCCACGAACAGCGGGATGATGTTCCAGCGTGGGATCACTCCGGCCCATGTTCCGGCCTGTCGTGACACGATCTCCGAGAGCATGAGCGTGCCGCCATCACCTTGAGTTGCGCTGAACATGACGACCGAGACCATCGCCAAGCCCATGGCGGCTTCGTACGAGATGGCTTGGGCGGTGGCCCTGACTCCCCCGAGCAACGGATACTTGGAGCCCGAAGACCAGCCGGCGAGAACCACGGCGTAGACGGCCATGGACGAGAAGGCCAGCACGAAGAGCAAGCCGGCGTTGAGGTCCATGCCCTGGAGGGCGATCTCGCGCCCTCCGACGGTGAATGGGCGGCCCCAGGGGATGTTGAGAAAGATGAGGAAAGCGGGGATCACAGCCAGGAAAGGGGCGGCGACGAACATCCCGAGATGAACGTTGCGCGGAGTGATCGACTCTTTGAAAAGCAGCTTGAGGGCGTCGGCCAAAGTCTGCAGCAGTCCCCACGGACCGGCACGATCCGGACCGATCCTGTTCTGGAAATCGGCCACCACCTTCCGCTCGAGCCAGATGTTGAGAGGAGTCACCAAGAGGAGCAACACGAAGGCCATGAGCACCTTGGCCACGACGATGAGAACGTCGACTCCGTCCATCAGGGCGCGTGGGGGGGAATGGCGGTCATAGGCGAGGCTGAGATTAGGGATCGCCCACAGAGGCGGACAAAACCTCTCCTGCCCCTGGGTCGGGGAGGCGGAGCGAGCCGGTCCCTACCCTGCGGCCGCCTACCGTGTGCGGCGGCGATGCGCACACCACTCGATCCTTCGGGTCTGGCCCACCAGCCATGACGCAACCCGACAACACACCCTTCTCGGGTATGGAGGGCACGGTAACCCCGGGCCTTGTCGACCTGCAGGTCAACGGAGGTTTCGGTTGCGATTTCAGCATCGACCCGTCGTCGATCTGGGAGGTGGCACGGCTGCTCCCCCGCTATGGAGTCACGGCCTTCCTGCCCACTGTCATCACATCGGGGCCCGACGTGGCGCTGGCCGCTCTCGGGGTGCTCACCGACGGCCCGCCCGCCGACTGGTCGGGCGCGGCGCCGCTCGGGCTCCACCTCGAAGGACCGATGATCTCCAGGGACCGGCGCGGCGTCCATCCCGAGGCACTGTTGGTGCCGCCGTCCGTGGACTTGGCCGAGAAGCTGATCGCCGCCGGGCCACCCGCCATGGTCACCCTCGCCCCCGAGCTCCCCGGCGCCGAAGAAGTGATCCGATTGCTGGTGGAGGCCGGAACGATCGTATCCGTCGGGCACTCCGACGCCACCGCCTACCAGATGGAGGCCGCAATCGAATGGGGAATCAGCCACGCCACCCACCTCTTCAACGCGATGTCGGGGATCGATCACCGTGCCCCCGGGGTGGCAGCGTCCGTCCTCACCCACGATCGGATCACGACCGGTCTCATCGCCGACGGGATCCATATCGCCGACCAGGTTCTTCGGCTGACGTTGCAGTCGATGGGCCCAGATCGCATCGCCCTGGTCACCGATGCCATCGCCGCCCTGGGACTCGGAGATGGCTGTTTTGCCGTCGGTTCGGTCCCGGTGACGGTTCGGGGAATCACCGCCCGCACTGCCGACGGAGCCCTGGCCGGTAGCGCCGCCGGCATGGACCACGTCCTGAGAACGATGAGGTCGGCCACCGGATGCTCGTGGGCAGACGCCGTCGCCATGGCCTCGACCACCCCGGCGAGGATCGTCTCGCACGAACCTCATCCGGGCGACCTCGTCCTCTTCGACAACGACCTCGAGGTGGCAGCCACGGCCGTGGCCGGCACTGTTGTCTATCGAAGGGGTTCCCCATGAGCATGCTCGGCGAGATCGCCGAACAACCCGACATCGTGGCCGCCCGGGGCACGCCAACCCGATAGCGTCGGAGGTCGCGTTCAGCCGAGGGCAGTCACACGCACGACGGGATCAGAGCCCAGCGACGGGCCGCCCGGCTGGTTGAACGGAACATAGACCACACCATGATGGAGGGTGTCGTCGAACACCACTTTCAGCTCCACTTCGGCTGTCCGGGTGACCAGCTCGACCAGGTGTCCCTCCCGCGCCCCGAGACGTTTGGCGTCGTCGGGATGGAGGTGGGCGGCGGCCCCGGGAGCAAGGCGGTGCAACGACAGACCGTGGCGGATCAGCACCCCGTCGTCATACAGAGTGCGCGCCGAGTGGAGCACCATCTCTGCTGAGACTGAGCCCAACGGGGTGGCTACCGGAACGTACTCGAGCGGCTGACGGGCGTCGCCATGGGGCACGACCACCCCGTTGGGCTCGTCCCACTCCAGCTTTTCCCACGTGATACCTGCGTAGGCAGGCGCCACCTCGGCTATCTCCTTTTGGATGCCTGCCGCCGAGTCGACACCAAGGTCTGCGCCCATGCGACGGGCGATATCGTCGAGGATCGACCAATCAGCCCGTGACTGGCCGGCGCCGGGGACGAGGTCATTGACCTTCTGAACCCGACCTTCGATGTTCGTGACCGTCCCCTCCTTCTCGGCGAAGCCCAAAGCGGGGAAGACGACGTCTGCCAAGGCAACAGAGGCTGACTCGAACATGTCGATCGCCACCACCAGATCGGCCGACTGCAGGGCCCGGATGGCCAGGTCGGCATCGGGGGTGTCGGCCACCGGGTCTGCGCCCATCATCACCACCGCCTTGAGTTCGCCACCAGCCAGGCCTTCCAGCATGGCGCGGGTGTCGCGACCGACCGAAGTGGGGACGTCGCCCCAGGCATCGAGGCCTTCGCCCACCGGCACGCGGCCGGGGAGCAGGTCTGGGGCCAAACCCATGTCGAGGGCACCGTAGGTGTTGGAGCGCCTCGCCAGAGGCATGATCCTGGCTCCCTTGTCCCGCAGCCAGGCCGCCACCCCTTCGGCCAGGCGAGGGTCTTCGGTGCTTCCTGTCCTGCCCACCAGCGCCAACACCTTGCCGGTGGCGAGAGCTTCGTCGATCTCCGGGTGCTGTCCGCTCCGGAGCGCATCGAGCAGATCTCCACCGGTTCCCGGCCGATACCGCAGCTTGTGGCGGGCGACGCCGTCCAGTCCCGTGCGGCGCGGATGGATGACGATGAGCCGGGCGCCGGGGCGCCGGATGGTGAGACCGTCCGAGTTGCTCATCACCCGGGTCGGGTCGTGACCGGTGGCGGCGGCGCGCACTCGCAGGTACAGGGTCGGGTGCTCCTCTTTGAGGTCGGGTCCCCACACGACGATGGCCGACGCCGAGTCGATGTCGTCGATGAGGCCCCGGTCGGCGGTGGCCGCGAGGAATTGAGCAGCGGGGGCATCGTCCATACGGGCGTCGACGTGGTTGGTTCCCACCACGGTGCGGAGGAACTTCGAGAAGGCGTAGGCGTCCTCGTTGGTGCCCCGGGCTCCACCCAGTCCGCCCACCGCTCCACCACCGTGTTCCTCGACGATCGCTCCAAGTCGGGATGCGACGAAGTCGAGGGCCTCAGTCCAGCTCGCTTCTGCCAGGGTGTCATCGTTCGCTCGCATCAGGGGGGTGGCGATCCGCTCGGGCGAATTGATGTACTCGAACCCGAAACGGCACTTGTCGGAGAGCCAGCTCTGGTTGGTGTGGGGGTTGTCGACCCCGAGGAATCGCAGGACCTCGTTCTGAGATGTCTGCACCGAGATGCTATCTCCCGCCGAGCAGTGCGGACAGGTCGAAGCCGTCTCCCGCAAGTCCCATGGTCTTGCCCGGAACCGGTAGGCAGTAGCAGTCAGCGCGCCCACCGGGCAGATCTGGACCGTGTTGCCGCTGAAGTAGGAACGGAACGGCTCGCCGGGGAAGGTGTTGACCTGGGTGTGGTTGCCCCGGTCCCGGAACTCCAAGAGAGGGTCGCCCGAGACCTCCTCCGAGAAGCGGGTGCACCGGGCACACAGAATGCACCGCTCGCGGTCCAACATCACCAGCTCGGAGATCTCTATCGGCTTCTCGAAGTGACGCTTCTCCTCGACGAAGCGGGTCTCACCCGGCCCGTAGGCCATCGTCTGATCCTGGAGAGGGCACTCGCCTCCTTTGTCGCACACGGGACAATCGAGAGGGTGGTTGATGAGGAGGTACTCCAGAATTCCTTCCTGGGCCTTGGTGACCGTGGCGTTTTGGGTGTCGATGGCCATGTCCTCGGCAACGGTGGTCGTGCAGGCGGTCACGATCATCGCCCCCCGAGGTCCTTCCATCTCGACCAGGCACATGCGGCACATGCCGACCGGCTGCATGCGAGGGTGCCAGCAGAACCGGGGGATGTAGACGCCGTTGTCCTGGGCGGCCTTGATCAACAGCTCGCCTTTGGGGGCAGACATCTCCACGCCGTCGACGGTGAAAGTGACGGTGTCAGTCACGTTCGCAACCTCTGGGCCACGGCGTCGGCCGAGCAAGCCGAACTCATGAGAGGGGGCACCTGCCGTCGTGGATGTGAGCCATGACCTCGTCCTTGAAGGTGTTCATGATCGACATGATGGGTGACACGGCCGACGGGCCGAGCGGGCAGATGGTGGTCTGCTTGGGCGGCCAGGCCAGACCGATCGAGATGTTGTCGGACACGTCCAGCAGGAGGTCGGCGTCGATGGGACGTCCCTGACCAGACTCGATCCTGGCCAAGATCATCTCCAGCCACGTCGTCCCTTCCCGGCACGGGGTGCACTGTCCGCACGACTCGTGGGCGAAGAAGCGCACCACCCGCTCGGCTGCCCGCACGACACAGGTGGTGTCGTCCATGACCACGACCGCACCGGATCCCAACATCGAACCGGCGGCGGCGGTGGCGTTCTTGGTGATCTCGAGATCGAGATGCTCTTCGGGTGTGAACCACGGGGCCGAGGCGCCACCCGGAATCCACATCTTCAGTGAACGTCCCTCGGGAACCCCGCCCCCCACGTCGTCGAAGAGCTGGCGCCAAGTTATTCCGTGGGGCAGTTCGTAATTGCCGGGACGGTTGATGTGGCCCGACAGTGAAACCATGAACGTCCCGGTGTCTTCGGGATGCCCCAGCTCTTTGAACCAGTCGGCGCCGTGATCGAGGATGTGGGGCAGGTTGGAAATGGTCTCCACGTTGTTGACGATGGTGGGTTTCATGTAGAGCCCGACTGCCGCCGGGAAGTAGGGCGGCTTCAAACGGGGCTCTCCGCGACGGCCTTCCAACGAGTTGATGAGGGCCGTCTCCTCACCGCATATGTAGGCGCCGGCACCGAGGTGCACCGTCACCTCGAGGTCGTAACCGGTCCCGAAGATGCCCTTGCCCAGATACCCGGCGGCGTACGCCTCGTCCACCGCCGCCTGGACTCGACGCGCCGGCTTGGGATACTCGCCTCGAATGTAGATGAAGGCGTGGGGAACCTCGTTGGCCCACGAGGCGATGATGATCCCCTCCACCATTTGATGGGGATCCCGCTCCAGTAGCTGGCGGTCCTTGAAGGTCCCGGGCTCGGACTCATCGGCATTGACGACCAGGTAGGCGGGCCGGTCGGGGGCGAGGAAGCTCCATTTCAGACCGGCCGAGAAGGCGGCGCCACCCCGCCCCAACAAACCGGACTCTTTCACCAGCTCTACGAGCTCGTCGCGGGTCATGCCCAGAGCCTTGCGGGCGGCTTCGTACCCGCCGGTGGCCCGGTAGCGGTCGAGGGTGGGGGAATCTGAGGGGTGATCGACCATGCGCCGGGTCACCACGAGTGGGCTTTCGAGTTCGGTTGTGGTCATGATTCCCGGCCCACCGTGCCGAGCGGCTGGAACGCCGGATAGGGCCCTACCGCCCCCGCTTCGGAGGCGACGGCCCAGTCGAAACTGCGGCGACCGCCGAACAATTCCTGCATCTCGTCGGGATCGACCACGGCGGGGGTCGACTTCAGCAGCCAGCGGACCAGGCCCCGCGCTTTGTCAGGTGTCACACCCTCGATCATCTCGTAGTTGACCTGCACGGCGGGTGCCCCACCGCACGCCCCGATGCACTCGGCATGTTCGACCGAGATGACCCCGGCATCGTCGGTCTCACCATGCGGAACTCCGGATTCGTCCTCGACAGCACCGAGGACCTCGTCGCCCCCGAGAAGCATGCAGGAGATAGAAGTGCACACCGAGATGAGGTACCGGCCCGTCCGCTGGCGCTTGTACATGGTGTAGAAGCTGGCCACCGCCTGCACCTGCGCTGGCGTCAGGTCGACCAACTCACCCACCTTCTCCATTCCGTCGTCGGTCAGCCATCCCTCTTCGGCCATCGCCAGGAAGAGCAGCGGCATGACCGCCGAGCGCCTCTCGGGATAGCGCGAGATGATCTGGCGGGCACGTTCCAGGGTGGCTTCGGACCAGTCGGGCATCGGCCGCCAGGATAGGAAAGGGTGTAGGTGGTGCCGAATCCGCTAGGTAGGGCGCCGCAACGGATCTCGGGCGATCGAGCGACCAACGAAAGGGTTCCAGCCGGTACCCGAGATAGGGCCTGTACCGATGACGCCGGGGGTCGCGACCGGCAGCCTGGATGCAGACGGCACCAGACGGAGGAGGAGTCGTGGCCCGATACATGGTTGAGGACCCGACCCTCCGGCGGCGTCACAGGAACATGGAGGTCACGAGCCCGGCCACAATGGCCCCGAGCAGGCCGACCGCCACATAGAGCACGAAGACTCGTCCCCGAACCAGCGGGCGAACCGCCAGCATGGCGGGAGCAGTGGTCACCGGACCGGCGACCAGGAAACTGATCGCCGCCCCGGCACCCATGCCCTGGGCGAGAAGACCCTCGACGACCGGAAGGGCCGCGAGGTTGTTGAAGTAAAGCGGAACACCGATCAGGGCCGCCAGCGGCACCGAGGCGATCGAGGTCGAGCCGAGCAAGGATGCGATGGCCTCTTGGGGAACGAAGTCCAAGATGAGTGCTTCGACGAAGAAGGCGAGCAGTAGCCATCTGCCCAGTCTCCAGGATTCGATCAACGTCGTGTGGGCCACTTCGCTCCATTCGAGTGAGCGGGGGCGACCTATGAGCCAGCTACGGGTGTGGGAGCGGGTCTGTAGCGCCACTCCCCCTGTCGGGCTCACGGTCTCGGTGTCCGCAGTCGCTTCGCTCGACTCATGACGGAGAGGTCGATCCAGATGACCCGCCCGGACCAAGGCATGGGTAGCCACTCCCGCGAGGATGCTGACACCGAGGGTGGCCCCCAGACGAGCGAACGCCAGCGGAACTCCCAGAAAGCTGACGGAAAGCACAAAGATCTCGGGGTCCATCGTGGGAGAGGCGATCCAGAAGGCCATCACCGGGGCCAGGGGGACGCCGGCCGTGAGTAGACCTGCCACCACCGGGATCACGGTGCACGAGCACAACGGGCTGAAGGCCCCGATTGCGGTGGCGGCCACGATGGCCACGATTGGGCGCGACCCGACGACCCGGCTCAAGAGACGAACGGCGCCGACGGATCTCGCCACCACGCCCAATCCAACGCTGATGATGAAGATGGGCAGCACCCGCCACGTGTTGTCGATCACGAACTCGAAGATCCCTAGGTCCATCATTCCTCATATCGATAGATGTCGATGCGTGTTGTCCCGGCAAGCATGCCAGATACATCGATACCTGTCAATATGTTTTCCACAGCGACTGTGCTGGAACCGTGGCGGCGTAATGCGGACCGTGGCGGCGGGGCCTCAGGTGGCCCTCATTCCCCGCTCTGGGCAGGTGACCTGACGGCAGCTCAGCGGTCGACGTCACCCATGACGGGATCGAGGGAGGCGATGGTGGCGACCGTATCGGCCACCAGAGAGTCGGCCATCATGATGGGGAGGGCCTGGAGGTTGTAGAACGACGGGGCCCTGGTGTGCATCTTCCACGGCTTCCCGCCGCCTTCGGACACCAGATAACAGCCCAACTCGCCCCGGGGCGACTCCACCGCCACGTAGGTCTCCCCCGGAGGCACCTTGAAGCCCTCTGTGAAGATCTTGAAGTGGTGGATGAGGGCTTCCATCGATTCGTCGATGCGGGCGCGTGGTGGGGGGGTGATCTTGCGGTCGGCGATGCGGAAGTCACCCGTGGGCATTGCCTCCATGACCTGGCGCACAATTTCGATGGACTGGTGAATCTCTTCGACCCGGACCCGGTAGCGGTCGTAGACGTCGCCGTTCTTGCCCAGGGGAACGTCGAATTCGTAGTTCTCGATCCCGCAGTAGGGGAACGCCTTGCGCAGATCCCAATCCACCCCGGCCGCCCGAAGGGTAGGACCGGTGATGCCGTAGGCGTTGCACTCCTCGGCGTTGATCACCCCGACCTGACGGGTTCGCTCCACCCAGATCGGGTTGTGCTGGAGGAGGTCGTCATAACCTTTGAGCCGCTCAGGGAGGGTGTCGAGGATCCCGGTGACGTCGCCGCGCCAGCCGGGTGGGAGATCGGCCGCGACACCCCCAGGGCGGATGTAGTTGTGGTTCATCCTCAACCCGGTGACCTTCTCGAAGAACGCCAGGATCATCTCCCGTTCTCGGAAGCCGTAGAGCATCATCGACAGGGCGCCGATGTCCATGCCGTTGGTCGCCAGGGCTACCAGATGCGACGAGATGCGGTTGAGCTCGGTCATCAAGAGACGGATCGACTCCGCTCGCGGCGGCACCTCGATGTCGAGCAGCCGCTCGACTGCCAGGGAAAAGGCAAGCTCGTTGTGGAGTGGAGCCAGGTAGTCCATCCGGGTGACGTTGGTGGGGCCCTGCAGGAAGGTGAGCGTCTCGGCGGTCTTCTCCATCCCGGTGTGGAGGTATCCGATGATCGGGCGCGTCCGCCGGATGATCTCGCCCTGGAGCTCGATCTGAAGACGGAGGACCCCGTGGGTCGAGGGATGCTGAGGCCCCATGTTGACGATCATGCGCTCATCGTCGCCTACATCGTCGTCATCGAACATGTAGTCGTCGGTTATCACCCGCCCGAACTGGTCATCCAGGCGAGCGTCCGACTCGTCGTCGCCCATCTCCTGGGCGCCTTCTCCCGTGGCGCGAAACACTGCGGACGGTTCCTCGGTGCCCGCCACCCACACGTCAACCATCTCGGGGGCGTCGCCTGCCTCGGCGTCCTCGGTGATGTCGGTGTCGCGGGTGTCGGTCATGTCAGGTGACCTTGTGACTGTCCTTGAACTGCACGGGCACCGCCCCCGTGTCGAAGTCCTTACGGAGGGGGAACCCCTCCCATTCATCGGGCATGAGTATCCGAGTGAGATCGGGGTTGCCCTCGAAGACGATCCCGTACATGTCGTACGTCTCGCGCTCGGCGAACGCCGCCCCCGGCCACACTGCCACCACCGACGACACGGTGGGGTCGTCGGCCGGGATCGGGACCAGCACTCGCAGTCGGCGGTGATGCTGCTGGGACAAGAGGTTGATGACCAGCTCGAAGCGGACCCGTCGATGACGGAGCCAGTCCACCGCGGTTATGTCCGAGCACACCTCGAAGCCGGCCTCTTTGGCGGCCAGGGCGAAGTCGGCCAGCTGCTCCCTCTCCAGACGCAGCACTTCCTGACCGTGGGAGTCCTCGAGCACGGCTCCCTCGAAACCCCCCAAGAGCGACTCCATGAAGGAATCGGGCTGGCGGGGGGTGCCCACGGGCACGGCGCCGGCCATGGCGCCCACCTCCGGGGTGGGATGCCGTTCGGGAGCGCTGATGGCGACAGCACTCGAAATATCCGGTGGATTCTCGGTCTCGTCGCTCATGAGGCGATCTCTCCGGTCATGATCTTGTCGTGCAGGGTGAGGATGCCGTGCATGAGGCTCTGGGGGCCGGGCGGGCAACCGGGCACGTAGATGTCGACGGGAACCACCTGGTCGACGCCCTGGACGAGGGCGTAGTTGTTGAACATGCCTCCCGATGAGGCGCATGCTCCCATGGATATGACCCACTTCGGATCGGGCATCTGGTCGTACACCTGGCGCAGCACCGGTGCCATCTTCTGGCTCACCCTGCCGGCCACGATCATGAGGTCGGCCTGGCGGGGGGAAGCCCGGAACACCTCCATGCCGAATCGGGCCAGGTCATAGTGGGCCGTCCCGGTGGCCATCATCTCGATGGCACAGCAGGCCAGGCCAAAAGTGGCGGGAAACATCGAACGGGTGCGAGCCCAGGCGCTGGCCTTGTCGAGCGAAGTTGTGAGAAGGCCGGGAGGGGCAGCCATCACGCCGCCTCGTCGACCGGAGCCGGCTCCGTCAGGTAGCGGCTCCGGCGCTGCACGTACCAATCGAGCGCCCCCCGCTTCCACACGTACACGAGCGTCTCGAGGACGAAGAGAGAGAAGATCCCCATCGCGGCGATGCCATACCAGCCCAGGGAGTCGAAGCGGGAAGCCCAGGCGAACAAGAACACGATCTCGACGTCGAAGATCACGAACAGCATCGCCACCAGGTAGAACTTGACCGGGAACCGCTGCACGGGCTCGACCAGGGGCACGATTCCGCATTCATAGGGGTCGAGCTTCTCGGCAGTGGGCCGGTCGGGGCGGGTCAACCTCGAAACCACCATCAGCGCCGCCACGAAGACAACCGCCAGCACCGCCATGACTGCGATCGGGAGGTAGTCCGCCAGGATCATGTCGTCGTAGACTCTAGGAGTCCCACGGCGGGAGGCGAATCCTCAGGCGGGCTCCGGCAGGGCCAACAGACCCTCACACTCGGCCGTCATCGTCAGCTTCGTGTCGAGCGACACGAACGTCAGACCTTTCGCTCCCGACTCTGCCACCAGAAGTGCTGCACCGAGCTGTGCGGCGTCGGCCGCCCGCAACGGGTGTCGTGCCCGAGCATCTAGGACTCTGGCGGACGGCGACGGGACCGCGCTCAGCGCGATCACCGTCGCCGCCGACCAGACAACTCAGTCCTCGATTGTTGCTGTCACCCTTCGAGTGCCCGTCGGAGGAAGGCGGCCATCTGCTGGCGGGTGACGTCGTCGTCGGGACAGAACCGATCGTTCACCGGCGGGTTACAACCCCGGGTCACCCCCGCCGTTCCCAACCGATCGATGTCAGCCTCGAACACCGAACCGTCATCATCGGTGAACAGGTCACCGCCACCGTCGTCGACATAACCCAACGCCCGCACCAAAAACGCCGCCATCTGACCCCGAGTCACGAAATCGTCAGGACAGAAC
>JBGTLA010000174.1:0-4342 GCA_041744375.1 Acidimicrobiia bacterium
CGGCGGCGTCGACGGCCGCACTCGCCACGGCGTCGTCACCGCGAGACACCTCGGCCAGCAGAAACGACCAGTCGTTGGGCGAGCGGGTCTCGAACGTGGTGGGAGAGGTGACCCGCTTACCACCGATCCAATGGTCGGGCGACACATCGAACCCGGCGACGTCCACTCGGTTCATGCCACCTCTCAATCGTTCGGCACCGAATGATATCGTGACCATCCCCGATCGGCCGCGACCGGAGACGAGCAATGCCCACCCAACTGAACAACGACGACGGCGCCTTGCTGCAAGCGGAAGCCGACATCCGTGCTCGTCTCGAGGGCTTGGACCTCGACTTCGCCGCCCTGCTGGCCGTCTCCAACGTGTACAGGGCCGCGACAGCCATCCGTAACCGCATGGAGCGCGACGTGCTCTCCGCGGCGGGTCTGTCGTGGGGCGGGTTCACGATCCTGTTCGTGCTGTGGATCTGGGGACCGCTCGAGGCGCATGCCCTGGCCGAGGAATGCGGGCTGGCCAAGGGCACTCTCACCGGGATGGTGGGCACGCTCGAAGGCCGGGGACTGGTGGAAAGAGTCCGCCTCGTCGGGGATCGGCGGCGGGTTCGCGTCGACCTGAGTGAGGAGGGGCGGCGTCTCATCGCCGACGTCTTCCCCCGGTTCAACTCGGCGGAGTCGAAGGTGGTGGCAGGGCTCGACGGAGACGAGATCGGATATCTGTCCCGTCTCTTGCGTCTTGTGACGGCCACGGCCGACGAAACCACCGAGCTCGTGAGGCCCCGGGGCCCGGTCGACGCCGGCGGCTGAGAACCAACCCTTTCTTGGCCTCCCCGGGTCCGCAACCCGGGTACCGTTAGGTACCAAACGATTTTCGATCAGGAGGTTGGCATGGGTGAGATCGTCGGAGCTGGACTGGTGTCGCACGCCCCCACCGTCATGTTCGACGAGGCGACGCGACGAGAGCTCAACGAAGGCAAGGAGATCAGCCTCGTCCCCGGTCTGATCCGCCTCAGACAAGACGTGCTTGATCGCCTTGAAGCGGACTGCATCGTCATCATCGATTCACACTGGGAGTCCACCGTCGAGCACATCGTGGCTGGTCAGGCCCGGCGTCACGGCATCTTCACCTCTTCAGAGCTGCCAAGGGGCATGGCCCAGCTGCCTTACGACTTCCCCGGGGATCCCGAGCTGGCCGATGCGATCGCCCGGGCCGGCGCCGAGCTGGGGCAGCCCACCCATTCTTCCCACGACGACTACCTGCCTGTGCACTACGCCACCACCAACATCGTCCACTACCTGCGCAAGAACGAGAAGGTGGTGTCGGTGTCGGTCGTCCAGACCGGCGAGCCCAAGGACTTCCTGACGATGGGAGAGGCCATTGCGGCGGCGACAGCGGATCTCGCCCGGCGAGTGGTGGTCCTCGCTTCGGGCGGCATGACCCATCGCTTCTGGCCCCTCAGCCAGCTGGCCGACCACGAAGCATCCGATCCGAGCCACATCATCACCCCCGAGGCGCGGGCTGCCGACGAGGAGCGGTTGCGATGGATGGAGACCGGTGAGCTGCATCGCATCATCGACAGCATGGACGAGTACGAGGAGCACTCGCCGGAGGCGGGCTTCGGGCACTTTCTGATGATGCTGGGGGCTATCGGGGGACGGGACTGCACGGCGCCCGGCGAGTTGTTCTCCGACTACGAGAACGCCACCGGCACCGGCCAGGTGCACGTGTGGTTCGAACGTCCGGCGGCCGGCTGGACCGGCTGACCGCCCTCGCCACTTCCCGCCGGTCTGGTTGACTGGTCTGCTCGAATCGGGTTGGGCTATGAACGGCTGCACCCTGCCACAATCAGGTCATGCCACCACCGATTGCACGGGCCGCTCGTCTGCGAGCAGATCTCGATCGGTTGGCTGATCACGTCGCCGCGGTCGAGTTCGGGATCTCATCGCCCGAACAGTCGTCCCGTCGTGCCCGGCGTGACGAACTGGTCGGTGTGATCCAGTCGTATCTGATTCCCCGCCTCGGTGATCTCGACGCTCCCCTGGTGGTGGCGCTGGCCGGCCCTACCGGTTCGGGCAAGTCGACCATCTTGAATTCGCTGGCGGGTTCGGAGGTGAGTCGTCCGGGCCCGCTGCGCCCGACGACACGTCAGCCGGTGGTGTGGTGCCACCAGCGAGAGGAAAGCCGCTACCAGACGCTCGGGGGGGTGGAATGCGTTGTGGTGGGCGAGAATCATCCCTTGCTGACCGACCTCACCCTGGTCGACACTCCCGATATCGACTCGTACGTCTCCGACCACAGGCGCATTGCCACCACCGTCCTCCGTCAAGCCGACATAGTGGTATTCGTCACCTCGGCCCAGCGCTACGCCGATGCCGTGCCGTGGGAGGTCCTGGGCGAGGTCGATCGGCGCGGCAGCCTCGTCGTCTACGTCCTCAATCGCCTGTCGAGACGGGCAGCGGGGGCGATCTCGGACTATGCCGCGCTGCTGCGAGCCAACGGGCTCGAGCCCGAGCCCATCTACACGATCCAAGAACAATGGGTGCGGGGTGAATCGGGATCCCTTCCGCCGAGATCGGTGCGCAACCTGGGGCGACGTCTGGAGGAGCTGGCCGCCAACAGGGTGGAGGTGTTGGGTGACGCCACCCGGGCCACGGTGGCCTACTCGGTCCAGACGGCGGGGTCGGTGGCCGATGATGTCGATCGTCAGGACGAAGAACGCTCCCGGCTGGCGGCGGTGGTGGCCGGCACCTACGGCGACGCCTTCGATGAGCTGACCGGCGAGCTGGTGCGGGGGAGGCTGATTCGCGCCGAGGTCGTCCAACGCTGGGGAGAGCGTGTCGGGACGGGAGAGGTGGCACGGTGGGTAAAGGGCTCGACTTCGTGGCTGCGGGCAGCAGCTGATCGAGTCACCGGCCGGCCCGCGACGGAGGTGGAAGAGCTGGGGAGCGAAGCCCGGCGCGAGCTCGTGGCTGCGGTGGCGGCGCGTCTCGACCGGGCGGCGCGGGCGGTGGCAGTGGGATGGGAGGTCGACACTGCCGGTCGCCAACTCGTCACGGCCGATTTGAGGGTGGCGGCCGAGGGCACACGACAGGAGCTGAAAGCAACCATTGACCGATGGCTGAGCGGGCTCACCCACCTGGTCGAGGCGGAGGCACCTGGCCGGTTCAAGACCGCCCGGGTGGCCTCTACCGGGCTGAACGCGGCCGCCGTGGCCACCATCGTGGCCCTTTTCGCCTCGACGGGTGGGCTGACGGGAGCGGAGATGGGTGTGGCAGCTGGGGCCGCCGCCGCCCAACAGAGCATCCTCGAACACTTGTTGGGGCGGGCCGCGGCCGGCTCCCTCGCCGGCGCCGCGCGCGACTCCCTAGTGGGATCGGTCCGTCAGGTCTTCGATCTCGAAGCCGAGCGCTTCACGAGGATCCTGGCGACGGCGGCCGACCCCGTCTCGGCGGGGGCCCGGATCCGAGAGGGGGCCCGGGTGGTGGAGTCGAGCTCGGAGATTTTCCATGCATCGTGATCTACTGGCCGCCCTCGACGCCTTCGACCGAGCGGTGGCCGCGGCCCACGGGCTGGTGGCGCCGGAGCTCTTGGACCCGGTGGCGACGACCGTGCGTTCGGTGCGCGATCGGGCCGGATACCTGGGCGAGACCGTGGTGGCGGCAGTGGCGGGAGGAACCGGATCCGGCAAGTCGAGCCTGATCAACGCCATGGCCGGCGAAGTGGTGAGTGAGTCCGGGGGGATGCGACCCACCACCGACACTCCTGTGGCCTGGATTCCCGCCAATCCCGAGCCGGGCCTGACCCGGCTGTTGGATGATCTCGGCGTGGATGAAAGAGTGGGCCAGGACCTCCATCGGTGGCTGGCGCTCATCGACCTACCCGATACCGATTCCGTGGTGGTCGACAACCGTCACACGGTGGCGGCATTGCTGCCCCGCGTCGACGTAGTGCTGTGGGTGATAGACCCCGAGAAGTATCAAGATCGCCTCTTGCACGAGGACTACATCCAGCGTCTCGTTGCGTACCAACGTCAGTTCGTGTTCGTCGTCAACCAGATCGACCGTCTGGAACCGGCCACCCTCGCTGCCGTTGTCGCCGACCTCCGTTCCAGTCTGAACAGAGACGGGATCGAAACCCCGCGCATTGTCGCCGTGGCCGCTGACCCCGAGTCTGGCCCCCCCATCGGGGTGGAGGAGCTGGTCACCGAGCTGGAGGAGACGCTGAGCACCAAGTCGGTCGTGTACGCCAAGCTGAGTACCGACCTGGCTGCGGCGGCGCGCGCCCTCGCCGGGTCCCCAGACCTGTCGGGCGGAGTCGGTTTCGAGGAACGCTGGACCCGGGCGAGGG
>JBGTLA010000175.1:0-10166 GCA_041744375.1 Acidimicrobiia bacterium
ACGAAGTCGAGGAATACGAGTTCCTTGAGTGGGAGGCCGGGCCGGTCAGCCAACTGGGCGACGACGGTCGTTACCGCCTGCCAGAAGGCAGGGAGCGTCTTCCCCTGATGTGGTCTGTTCTGGCTACCAAGACATAGGCGAGACGGGTGATCATCGGGAGGCTTCCGGCCGCTTCCTCCCAGACCGCCACAACCGTGGCGGCTCCAACCCAATCGACATGTGAGATATGGGGTCGCTGAATGAGTGGCCTGTCGGGTAGTGCCGTTTGCAGCTTGAATAGCTCGGAGATCGAGCGCGGTCATCAGGGGGGAGCGGGGATTGGTCCTCCTCGAAGGGGCTTGCCTTCGACCGTGCGCTTCTCGTTGTCTCGAACCCGGGGCTCGTAATGGGAGAAGAAGATCTTGCCGACCAGGTCGCGGCGGCTACGGACTCCTGTCTTTTCGAACACGCTCTTCAGGTGCTCTTGGACGGTGTGGGCAGAAATGAACAGGCTGTCGGCGATGTCTCTGGTGGCGTGTCCTTGGAGGACGAGGCGCGTCACTTCTTGTTCTCGGTCGGTCAGCTGGTAGGCCGCCATCAGGAGGGGAGCGATGCGAGCGGGATGGGCCGCCTCGACGATCACGGCTACCCGGCGCGACCCGTCGGACATCAGGGTTGCTCCGTGCAGGACGATCCAGCGGCCGCCCTTGGATAGGACCCGAGCAAAGGCGATGTCGCCGGGTGTGTCGGCACCGGAGGCGCTGCGTTTGGCCTGGCCGGCCACGGAGAGCACCGCGGGCGGTAGCTGCCCGCTCTGTTCTCCGCCGGGGAGTTCGTGGAGCCACCGTTCGACTCCTGGGGTAGCGGACTCGAGGCCCCAGTCCTCGCCGAGAATCAGCAGGCCGGGGGCCTCGGGGCCCTCGGGGTCGGTGGCCTCGCCCATCAACAATCCGCGACGGGCACCGGCGGCGAGATGCGGCGAGATCGCCCGAACGAAAGCCAGGTCGTCGGAATCGAACAGCGGCCGGTCCGGCTCCCTATACAGCCCGAGCGCTCCCCAAACCTCACCCGTCGCGGTCCGCAGCGCCGCGACCATCTCCTGATCACCCCCATAAGGGACCATTGCTTGCTCGTAGCGGGGACTGCGGCTCGGGTCGCCCCCGGTGGCTTCATGCAAAGTAGCCACGCCTGCTTCCGACCGAGCGACATCAGCCATCTTGTTGAAGTCATCTTCGTAGTACTCCATGGCAAGCCACTCATGGGGGATCTCGGGCAGACCCTCTTGGAAATGGCTGGTTACCAGCAGCGATGCCGGGTCGAGGGTGAACCAGCAGGGAGCGAGAAAATGGGGCACCGCCGTGGCGATGGGTTCTGTGCATTCCCGCCAGAAAGTCGCGAGGTCGAGGCCGGCACCGGCCAACTCGACAATCCGCCGATGCGCTCCCTCCTTTGCGTACTGGCCCATGACGGCATCGTACGGTCCTGGAGGTCTGCTGGAAATACCAACTTTGTGGGATAGGCATGTTGGGCCCGCGATCGTAGGTTCCGAACGGAGCCTCAACGAAGGAACTACCCATGCCCGTACTGCGGATCGAACACTCCATTGCCGATTTCGAAGCCTGGAAACACGCCTTCGACAGTGACCCCTTGGGGCGCAAGCAGTCGGGAGTCACCCGCTACCAGATCTGGCGATCGATCGAGCCGGCCGGTCACGTGATGATCGACCTCGAGTTCACGGGGGCGGAAGATGCTCGGTCCATGCGAGAGAGGCTGCAGGAGCTGTGGACTCACGCCCACGGGCGAGGACTGATCGGCGACCAGCAGGTGTGGCTCTTCGAGGACTACGAGGCCGGGAGCTACTGATGGCCACGATTCGAGCCGGCCAGGGGATGGCGGGGCCGCTGGCCACGACCCCCGAGGAGCTGGAGGCGTTGCTTGAGGACGCCTTCATCGTCAAGGACGCCGCAGCCGCAGCAGAGCTGTTCGAAGAAGCGGCCTTATTGGTCGACGGGTGCGCCCCCTCCGAGGCGAGGGGGAGGCCTGCCATCGCCCGGGCGATTGCCTCCGTCTGGGACCACTGGGCGTATGTCGCCGGTTCCAGCCACGTGTTCCAGGCGGGTGATCTCGCCGTCAGTCTCGGCCCGAACGTCAACGTCCTGCGCCGCCGACCCGACGGCGTATGGAGATTGGCCATCGCCATGTTGAGAAACGACGACCAGGAGGAAATACATGAATGACTCAGCGAACAATGCCACCGGCCCACGTCTCATCGGACCGGCCGACGGCGAGATCATGGGTGCGGCCGGTCGGCAAGACCGCTTCATGATCGACAGCCGCGACACCGATGGGCGGTTCTCGATGGTCGAACACACCCTCGGGCCCCGAGTCCTCGCCGCCCCCATGCATCGTCACACCCGAGAGGACGAGTACACCTTCGTTCTCGAAGGGCGGGTAGGGGCAATACTCGGAGGTCACGAGGCTTACGCCGAGCCCGGCGATCTGCTCTTCAAACCAAGGGGCGAATGGCACACATTCTGGAATGCCGGCGACACGCCGGCCCGGATGCTCGAAATCATCTCCTCCGGCGGCCTCGAGGAGCTGTTTCGCCAACTCGACTCGCTCCCAGACTGGCCAGAACCAGAGGCGCTGACGGAGATGGCGGCCCGGTTCGGCTGCAGCCTTGACTTCGAGGCGACCCTGCCGGTAGCGGAACGGCACGGTTTGGAGTTCTAGAACGAGCACACCTCGTGACTGCAGCATCGACCGCCCGCCCGCAGAAAGTCACACGCCCCCGCCGAGAAGCATCAACTGAAAGGTGGCTCTGGCGGCATACGCCCGATACCGGCGGATACATGGTTCGGCGCCGATCGCCGGGGGCAACTCGGCGTGGGTGGCGCTCTTGGAGTAGATTCGCCTCCGGACCGACCAGTGGAGGAAAGACCAGTGTCATTCACGCGGAACAACAATCCGACGTCGAAAACCCTGCTCCTCCTCACCGCGGTGGTCGCGATGCTCCTTGCAGCTTGCGGAGCCGGCGATGGAGGAGATGCACCTTTGGGCGATGGGAACGGGCCCGCGAGCAACGATGAGAGTCGATCCAGCGGGGAAGGCGGTGTGAGTCAGCATGGATTCGTCACTGTGGACGGCACCACCTTCAACTTCTCCTTCGATTCACCAGGACGTTGCGGGGTAGCGGTCGAGGAGGGCAAAATCGCCGCGCAGGGATTGCTCGTCGACGACCCGACCCGCCAAGTCGTGTTCACCTACGGGTTGCCAGGAGACACACCCGACGGCCGCCCCCACATGCAGATCGTCCTCTACGACGATAACGGTGAGCAACTCTGGTACTCCCTCGTCGGGTACGGAGGTGATGACGTGGGCTCGATCAGCAGCCTCGCCAAGAGTGGCAACACGGTCACGATGAGCGGTCAACTCAGCTCCGTCGCCGACCAGAGCCTCGGTGATTTCACCGCCGAAGCAACCTGCGACCAGTAAGTCGTCGGGTTTTCACCATCCGTACTCAAGTTTGAGCCGTCGGCTCCCCCTCGGTATCGACTCAGATGGGTGGCGCGTCAGCAGTCGGCCATTGCGGAGAGGGTTCGACAGATCTCCTGGCGAGGAAACGGCAGTGAACCGATTCGCGAGGTCAGGAAGGTCTGGCGGATCGACTGGAGTTTGTCGAACGATGCGGCGCATGGAGTTTCGACACCGTGTTTCTGGTCGAGAGGGATCTCGGTGGGGATGCCACGAAGGTTGCGGGTGACGGGCGCCGCCAGTATCCAGTTGAGTGCCGGGACTGCCTCCAATTAGGTCACGACCAGGACCGGGCGTCGTTTGTCTTCGGCTTCGGCCCACCAGATGTCTCCCTGTTGTGGTTTCACCATGGCTCGTCGGCGATCATCTGCACGGTCGCCCCGTCTGCTCATGCCAAGTCGTCGCTGGTCTGGGGATGATCGGTGTAGCCGGCGATGATCGCTTCGGCGGTGCGGCGGCGCCGAGCGTCGAGGCGCCTGTCGTCCCGTAGGTTTCTACCTCATCTGAGGCGAGGCGAGAGTTTGGGTGTTTGGCTTGGTCGGGGGTGGGTAGAGGACGGAGCATGTGGTGGAGGGGTCAAGGCGCGGCTTCGAATCGGTGGTGTGGCTCTCGGGAGGCGCAAGCCCTTACAAGGATCGGGGGCGCGGTGGTCCTTGCGGTGTTGATGAAGACGGTCGGGGCATGTCAGGACGATCGGACTACCGTCATCACGGGCCAGTCCGGCATAGACGATGGCATCGCCAGCCCCCACACCCCGGACACCGCTTCGCCTCGCCCCGATGCGCCCCCCGCCGCGATTGACGGCGGGCAGGCGGGGGCCAACGGCGACCTGCAGACCCGTTTGGACGTCTACGACGCCGTCATCGAAGCCTCCGAAGTCCCCCCTGAGGTAGCGGCAGCGTGGAGCGGCCTGTACGCCGATACCTCGGCCCACTTCGACGTGGCGGGGGACGGGGGTGGCGTTGTTGGCATGGACGTTGATGACCTGGCGGAGCCGATCGAGCGTTTCCAGGAGATCCTGGAAGAAACCAACGTAGAGCGAGGCGTCGTCGAGCAATGGGACATACTGAGGGCCGAGCTGGAACAGGCAATTGCTAACGAGCCGTGAGTGGGACGGTCTGAGCATTTTCCCAACGGCACACGGTCCGCGCCTGTTCGCAGGGACGATCTACTCCGTAGAGGTTGTTGACGATCACCCCCATTGGCCGGATGGTCGACCGCTCGACGCGTCCGACGGGCTCTGGCACCAGGGGCTTGGCCCCCGGGTTCGTGCACTATTCTTTCGGTGCTTTCCCGATCATGTCGTCTCTGGCCTGTTCGGCTCGGGACGCGCCGATGGCCGTGGTTACGTCCTTCTGCTCCTCGGGCGGGGGAAGTACTGCCGGCATACCCAAAGACTCGATCCACAGCTCCCGGGCCCAGCCCATCGTGTGGTACAGATGCTCATCTTCTTCTTCTTCCACCTGGTCGTAGGCATCCTGAAGGACCGAAGCCAACTGCCCGGTGGCCTTTTCTGCCACCTTTCCTATCAGCTCCCAGTTGGCATGATCCTTTGTCTCGGCGTCGACGACCGCCTCGGCCGCGACGAGCTGGGCCGCTGCTGGCTCTCCCGCCTCCAAGGCCATCTCCATCGACTGGACTAGAGCCTGACCCTTAAAACGGACAACCTCCCGCCCGGGAGTCTCCGCCTCGGTATCCAGATCCAGTTCGCTGAACACCTGCGTGACGATCCGGACATGGTTCTCGGTCTCATCCAAATACTTTTCCCACTCCTCACGGAGTTCATCATTGACGGCACAACGGATTGCAGTCTGATAAACCTGCACACCACCGATCTCCGTCTCGAGCGCTTGATACAACAGCTCTTCGACTTGGGCACTGTCCACGATCTTCTCCCATCTCGAACCCCATCCGCTTCAATCTGAGGAGCGGCTCGGCCTTACCTACCCAAACCCACGCAGCTCAAACGCGGGTTGGTCCGGGACAGCAGGCAACACGACTCGCACAGGGATAGGCCGGTGACTCGATGGCGATGGAGCCGAATGGGCACCCTGCGTGGGACTGCCCTCGCCACTCCGGTGACTGGGAATGTGGGCCTGGGATCTGGTCACGTTCGAGGGCTCGCCGACGAGAGGCGGGCATGGTCGGCGACCCATTGCCGACTCGGTCCCCCCTCTCGCCCGTTGTCCCGCCGTGTGACGAGGCGTTTGTTCCTCAGTGGAAGGGGTAACTCCGGCCGAAGAATCACGGAAAGGGGGCTATGCGTCGCGGCGAGGGGTTATTTCCCGCAGCTGTGGAGTTTCGAAGGGCCATGGTGCCAAGTCGGGGTCGAGGACCCTCCACTCAAGCCGCTACAAACTCTGAAGCCGCCTCACTCAGACGGGGGCTCCTTCCAAACATGGACCAGACCTGTTGGCGGGCCGACGCCAAGAGAACCCTGCCAGCCCCTATCATCCGGATGACGGACATGGCAGTCCGATCCATCTTGCTCCGGCGGTCTTCGCCATGACCGTGTCATCGACCACCCTCGTGCCAAGGCGCACACTCCTCCTCACCTCGGCATGGCTCTCCCTCATCACCGTCGTCTCCACCCTGGCTGGCCTAGCCGCGGTATTGCTCCTGGATCTGGGTTGGTCCCCGATCGAGGTCTTCGCCACCGTCACCGGCGTTCAGTGCGTCTACCTTCTTGCCCGCAACAAGGTCTCGGGCTGGGTGGTCGGATTGGCTTCGGTTGTTGCGTTTATCATTGTCTTCGCCCGCACTCGCCTCTTTGGCGATGTGGCCGTTCAGCTCTTCTATCTCGCGGCCTCCTTACAGGCCATCCGGGTATGGCTTCGCCCCAACCCGGGATCAAGACCAGCGCCGGTCGCGAGCTCCGAGCGTGGCGTGGCCTGGGCTTCGCGCCGCCTGGTGCTCGCCACCATTCCGCTCTTCTTCCTCGCCTGGGTCGCCGCCTACGCCACCCTGACTGCAATAGAAGGAGTCCTTCCGTTCTGGACCTCACTCACCACGATCATGAGCCTCACCGCCCAGCTCTACCTGCTGGGACGCTACGTCCAGGCCTGGTTCATCTACATAGCCGCCGATTTCGTCTACATCCCTCTCTTTCTGTCCCTCGACCTCACCCTTACGGCCGGGCTCTACCTGGTCTTCATGGTTCTCTCCACTCTCGGCCTGGTGCGCTTCGTCCGCCAAGCCGCCACGTCGCAGAATCCGGACCGTCTTGCCGAGGCCACGTCAAGACAAACGGTGGCGTAAACCGCCCACGCTGTCCCCGAACAGCGGGCCTCATTCGGTCAGGTACTGCGACGGCCGTGGGAAGCGACCCATCAGTCCGGGGCCACCGAGCAGCTCGGCAAACACCCGCACCTCTGGGCCCCTGAGCAGGTCAAGGTAACCGGCGCCGAGGAGTCACCCTTCGCCAGGCATCGACTGTTGGGGTGAGAGCGCGCCGGGGGTCGTCTGAGGCGGTGATGGCTGCGCGATCGAGGGCGGCGAGGAGTACCTCCTCGAGCGAGGTCTATTCCGTGCTCGCTCGACCAGACAGATCATCGACCCGAGATTCACGATGTCTCGTTCCCGACCCGCTGGTACTCCGACGTACCGCGGTCTGGACTTCCGATCGACCGGCGCGGCCTCGACGATCGGTGCGCCGAGGCGATCGATCTGGTCGTAGGCAAGCGCGATGTCGCGGGCCAGTGGCCGCTGGGTCCGGGAACCGGCATTCCCCGCTTCCGTCCCGGGCTGACAGGGTTGTCGACACTGGGATGACAGGGATGCGAAAGTGAAAGGTGGCTCTGGCCGTGCGAACCGGCAAGTAGCCTTGGGACATGGACGTCGACTTCGTGGCCTCCTCCCCGAGCGATCCCGAGGCCGCCATGCTCATCGCCGAGCTGAACGAGTTGCTCGACGGTATCTACCAGCCCGAAGACAACCATTTCAGCCTGGATCCTTCCGACGTTGCCAACGGTCGTGGCCTGTTCCTGGTGGCTCGTCGCGCCTGTAGCCCGATCGGATGCGGCGCACTCCGGATGACAGACGATGGCCGGGGAGAGATCAAACGCATGTACGTGCGCCCCGAAGCACGCGGCAAGGGGGTGGGGCGGGCGATTCTGGCTCTCCTGGAGGAGGAAGCACGCCGGCTGGGCGCCACCGGCCTCGTGTTGGAGATGGGTGACCGACAGCCCGGCGCCCAGGCCCTCTACACCGCAGCTGGATTCACGCCCATTCCGTGCTGGGGCGAATACCTGGCCACGCCCCAGAGCGTGTGCCTGGGAAAGGATTTGTGAACAAGCCATGCGATCGCTGATGCGTCGAGTGGCATGACTGGGGGGAGTCCAAGCTCCGAACCCAGTACCCTCTCGCCATGTTCGCCACCGCCGATCTCTCCGATGACCACCCCGAGGCCCGCGTCCTCGAACCTGTCTTTGCACGGTACGGGGCACGGCGCGCCTTTTCGGGGCCGGTGCGCACGGTCAAGGTCCACGAGGACAACGTCTTGGTCGTCAGTGCCCTCGAGGTTGTTGACGAAGGGACGGTGCTGGTAGTCGACGGCGGTGGCTCGATGAGTTGCGCCCTCATCGGGGACCGACTCGCCCAGATCGCCGTGGATCGGCGTGTGGCCGGGATCATCGTGTACGGCAGCGTGCGCGACACGGCCCAGCTGGCCGAAATGGATGTCGGCATCCTGGCTCTCGCCGCCTCGCCCCGGCGCAGTCACAAACGCGGAGAGGGAGAAGCGGACGTGGGCGTTCACATAGCCGGGGTGGAGATCCAGCCGGGCGACTTCGTCTACGCCGACGCAGACGGGGTGTTGGTGTCCGCCGAGCCGCTCATCTGACGGGCTCGAGTCTGAGCAACCGGTCGATCGTCAAGACGTACACCTCTCCATGCGGGTCGACGCCAAAGGAAACCACCCGACCCGCCGCCCCGACGTCGTTGGTGTGATCGACGACATCGCCGTCGGCATCGACCGACCGCAGGTATCCGCCGCAATAGTCGGAGAACAAGAACCGCCCCGCCAACTCCCCGATTAAGTCACCTCGGTAGACGACCCCTCCGGTCACCGAACAGGTGCCGGCGTCGGAGTGGGCGATCTCGACGAGGGGGAGCGTCAGGCCATCGCGGTCGCACGCGTCCGCTCCAAAACAGCCAAGGCCCTCCATGATGGGCCATCCATAGTTGACATCGCGCTCGGTGACGGGGGCGAGGTTGATCTCCTCGCGCGCTCCTTGACCGACATCGCCTATCCAGAGATCGTCGCCGTCTATCCAAAAGCGCCACGGATTGCGCAAGCCGTACTGCCACAACTCGGCCTCGCCCGAGTCGACGTCGATGCGAACGATCCCTCCCAGCAGTGTGTCGGTGTTCTGTCCATGGCCGAATCGGTCTCCGCTACCTCCCCCATCTCCCAACCCCAGGTACATGGCACCATCCGGGCCGAATTGGATCATGCCGCCGTTGTGGTTCCCGGCCGGCTGGGCAACGGTGAAAATGACGCGCTCGGAGGCGGGGTCGATCGTCTCTGCATCGAACGAGAACTCGGACACGACGGTGTTGCCCGATCGGTCGGTGTAGTGAACGAAGAGGCGACTGTCGTCGCTGGGATGGCGAGCGAGGCCCAGCAGTCCTCTTTCCCCGACGGTGGTGGTCAGATGGGTGATATCGAGGATCACTTCGCCCAGCTCACCGTCTGCCAGCAAGCGCACGATCCCTCTTCGTTCGGCCAACAGTGCCGCCGCGTCGCCGGGCCTGGCCACGAGTGCGATTGGAAAGTCGACTTCGGCCACCACCTCGTATTCCAACCCCAGCAACGGCGGAGGAGCAGGGACGGCAGCGGTGGTGGTCGTGGCGGTCGTTTCCGGGGGCGCTGTCCCTACCGACGACGTCGTGGCGGCGACGGTGGTGTCGGGGGCTGGTGCCGCAATAGTGGGTGGCAGAGCGTCGGCGGTAGGGTCGGAGCGGTCGGACGCGGCACAGGCACCGACAGCCAACACCAAGACAGGAATCACGAACCTCATCGTCCGACCGTAACCCAGTTCGTGGCCAACCCGGCCTCTCGACCGGACTGACAGCAGGACCTCACCTAGGATCAAGGTCATGAACGAACACGACCATCCCGAAGACGTGCCGCCCGACCCCGAAGACTTATCTCTCGACTCTCGCGACGAGAGCGCGGCGGCGCCCGCCAGGAGCGACCCCAAGCTCGAGGTCCCGTGGCGTCTCACCCTGTTCCTGGTGTTGATCGTGTTCGTCGTGATCTTCACCGTCCAGAACACCCAAGCAGTCGAGATTCGCTTCTTGCCGTGGGCATGGCAACTACCCATGGCGGTGATCATCCTCATCTCGGTCGTCGTCACCATCGTGCTGGACCAGATCCTGGGAGCGATCCTCAAACGACGGCGCCTCCGACTGCACCGCGAGCGTCAGGAACTGAGACGGCTCCGCCAGGAGTCCTGAACTGAGGAGGGTGCGCAAGTAGAGCTCGTGCCTTCTGACCTCCTCCCGCCACAACACCTGGTGACGAGCAGAATTCGCAGGACCATGGCGCACCTATTTGCACGCCCTCTGAGGGCCCCGGCGGCGGCGGTTGTCGTGGTCGCCCTGGCGGCCTGCGCCTCGCCCGACGTCACCGTGCCCCACCCGGGGAGCAT
>JBGTLA010000176.1:0-2017 GCA_041744375.1 Acidimicrobiia bacterium
TGGAGGGGCCCATCGCCGTGCTGGCGGAGCGGCTGCGGGCCCTGGCCCCCGACCGGGAACATGCCGAGCCGGATGGTCTCGTCGCCACCCTCCGGCCATACCAGCGGCGTGGCCTGGCCTGGCTGGCCGAGATGGCCGATCTGCGCCTGGGCGGGATCCTCGCCGACGACATGGGCCTGGGCAAGACGGTGCAACTGCTGGCGCTCCACCTCGAGCGACGAGGGAGGATGTTGGTGGTTTGCCCGGCGTCGCTCATCGGTAACTGGGAGCGGGAGGCGGCCCGCTTCTCCCCCGGAGTGGCGGTTCGCCGCTACCACGGCACCGAACGCACCCTCGATGACCTGACCGACGACGAGATCGTCCTCGCCACCTATGGGGTGGCCAGAATGGACGGCGAGCTTCTCGCCGGGGTCGACTGGAATTTGGTGGTGGCCGACGAGGCGCAGGCCATCAAGAACCCACTGGCCCGCACCGCCAGAGCCATGCGCACCGTCCCCGCCGGAGCCCGCTTCGCCCTGACCGGCACCCCGGTGGAGAACCGCCTCTCCGACCTGTGGGCGATCCTCGACTGGACGACACCGGGGTTGCTGGGACCGCTGGAGACCTTCCGCCGGCAGGTGGCCATCCCGGTGGAGCGCCACCGTGACCTCGAAGCCGCCGCTGCCCTGGCGTCGATGGTTCGACCCTTCGTCCTGCGCCGGCGCAAGAGTGACCCCACCATCGCCCCCGAGCTGCCCCCCAAGACCGAGACCGATCGGCTGGTTTCGCTCAGCGGCGAGCAGGCCACCCTGTACCGGGCGGTGGTGGCCGAGGCTCTGGACCAAATCGAACACGCCGAAGGTATCTCCCGCCGCGGGCTCGTCCTCAAGCTGCTCAATGCCCTCAAGCAGATCTGCAACCACCCTGCCCAGTACCTGGGCCAGCCGGGGCCGCTCCCCGGCCGCTCGGGCAAGCTGGAGGCGGCGACGGAGCTGATCGACGTCATCACCGACGAGGGCGACGCGGTGCTGTTATTCACCCAATACGTGACGATGGGACGGTTGCTGGACAGGCACCTGACCCAACGAGGGCTGCGTATCCGGTTCCTGCATGGGTCCGTGCCGGTGGGTCGCCGCCAGGATATGGTCGACCAGTTCCAGGCCGGAGATGTCGACACCTTCGTCATCTCTCTCAAGGCAGGAGGCACCGGTCTCAATCTGACGCGGGCTACCCACGTCATCCACTTCGACCGCTGGTGGAACCCGGCCGTGGAGGACCAGGCCTCCGATCGGGCGTGGCGAATCGGCCAGGACCGGGCGGTGCAGGTCCACCGCATGGTGTGCGAAGGAACCGTCGAGGACCGGGTGGCGGCGGTGCTCGAGGAGAAGCGGGACTTGGCCGACTCGGTGATCGGAGGCGGGGAGGCGTGGATCACCGAGCTGGACGACCATGACCTGGCCAACCTGGTGGCTCTGACGAGAGGAGAGGACTGATGGCTCGCCAGTTCGGGGCCACATGGTGGGGTCGAGCATGGGTGGAAGCGCTCGAGCAGCGCGGGAGTGTCGACGCCAACCGCCTCCCCCGCGGGCGGACCTATGCGCGTCAGGACCGGGCCACTGAGGTGGAGACGTTGCCGGGCGAGATCAGGGCGAGGGTCCAGGGCACCCGTCGGGCGCCCTACCGGGTGGTCGTGCGCGTACGGCGCTTCGACGACACGGAATGGGACCGTTTTCTCACCGCTGTCGCCGCCAAAGCCGGGCACGCCGCAGCACTCCTCGACGGAGAGCTCGACCCCGGAATCGTCGAGGATGCCCGGGCGGTGGGAGTGGAGCTGCTTCCCGGAGCCGGCGACCTCCAGCCGCGTTGCTCGTGCCCCGACTGGGCCGACCCGTGCAAACACTCCGCCGCAGTGTGCTATCTGGTGGCCGACAAGCTCGACACCGACCCCTTCGCCCTGCTGACGTTGCGGGGACGTCGACGCCTGGAGATTCTGGCGGCTTTGCGTCGACTGCGCTCCACCCCAGCGGCGGCGACTCCG
>JBGTLA010000177.1:0-18234 GCA_041744375.1 Acidimicrobiia bacterium
GACGAGAACGGCCGTCGTGCCGGCCGCCGCCAGCGCCTCGGCGTCATCACTGGTGGCGTGGTCGAGATGGTCGGCCGACGCCGCCCCGATCTCGGCCGCCAGAGCCGCCCCACCGTGGTGTCCCAATTGTTCGGCATGAACACGAGCGCCCAGACCGAGCTCGGCGGCGGCCGCGAACACTCGCCTCGCCTCCTCGGGCTCGAAAGCTCCCGACTCCACGAACACGTCGCAATAATCGGCGAGCGGGGCGCAGGCGGGGAGCATGTGGTCGATCACCATGCTCAGGTATCCCCGACGATCGTTGCGATACTCCGGGGGAACGGCATGGGCCCCGAGGAACGTGCGCCGCACGGTCAAGGGCAACCCCTCCCCGGCAGCTTGTGCTGCCAGCAGCATCGTCTTTTCGGTTTCGGTGTCGAGTCCGTAGCCGGACTTAACCTCGAGAGTGGTCGTGCCCGAGGCGAGCATGTGGCGCATCCTCGCCCGGGTGTCGGCCACGAGCGCCGGGAACGACGCTTGGCGGGTTGCCAGCATCGTCGCCACGATGCCGCCACCGTCGGCGGCGATCTCGGCGTAGGGGACTCCACTCATACGTCGGGAGAACTCGTCGACCCGGTCCCCGGCAAACACCAGGTGGGTGTGGGCGTCGACGAACCCGGGGATCACTGCCCGGCCACCGACGTCGATCCGGGCCGAGTCCGACCAGGTCGACGGAAGATCCCCCGATGGCCCGGCCCACGCCACCTTCGCCCCCTCCACCACCACCGCCGCGCTCTCCACAGAACCGACGAAATCTGTCGACTGGGGGTCGTTGGTGACCAACTCGCCTATCCCCACCAACGTCAACGGCTCGGTCATGAGAAACGGTCGAAGGAGCCCTCTTCGATGAGGGCGGCCACGGCTTCGATGTCGGGACCGATGGGCCGGTCTTCGGTCAAGGGTGGCACTACCGACCTGATCACCTCGACCACTTCTGTCGTCAGCGGGCTCGGGGTCAGAGGTCGGCGCGCTTCGATCCCTGCGGCGCTGCACATCAACTCCACCGCCAGCACCCACGTCGTGTTGTCCAGAACCTCCATCAGCTTGCGAGCCGCTCCCCAACCCATCGAGACATGGTCTTCCTGTGAGCCGGAAGTGGGAATCGACTCGACCGATGCCGGATGAGATAGCACGCGATTCTCGGCGACCAGGGCGGCCGCCGTGTACTGCGAGAGCATGAGCCCCGAATGGAGGCCCGGCTCGGGTGAGAGGAACGGGGGGAGACCGGATGATCGTTCGGGGTCGAGAACCCGGTCCGTGCGTCGTTCCGAGATGGAACCCAGCTCGGTGACGGCAATGGTCAGGAAGTCGGCAGCGAAGGCGAGCGGCTGGCCGTGGAAGTTGCCGCCGGAGATGACCTCGCCGGAATCGGGGAACACGATAGGGTTGTCCACCACGGACCCGAGTTCGATGGAGACGACCCGTCGGACGTGGTCGAGAGTGTCTACTGCAGCTCCGTGCACCTGAGGGGCACAGCGGAGCGAGTAGGCGTCTTGAACGGCATGAACGAAGTCGTCGGCGTGGCTCGCCCCGATCTCGGAGCCTCCCAGCAGCCGGTGGATGCGATCTGCCGACGCCACCTGTCCCGGGTGAGGTCGGAGCCGGTGGATCTCGGGCCGGAAGGGGCGGGCCGATCCCGTCAGTGCCTCGACCGAGAGGGCGGCCGCCACGTCGGCGGCCACCGCCAGGCCACCAACGCGGGCGGAGGCCAGGCACAACATGGCACTCATGCCCTCGGTGCCGTTGAGGAGGCTCAGGCCTTCCTTGGCCTCGAGCGAGAGCGGCTCGAGGCCGGCCTCGGTGAGCGCCGCCCCGCTCGGGACCACTCGTCCGCCGACGCGCAGCTGCCCTTCGCCGATCAACGGCAGAGCCATGTGAGCGAACGGAGCCAGGTCGCCCGAAGCCCCCACCGAGCCGTAGCTGGGTATCACAGGCACGAGGTCGCGTTCGAGCAACTCCAACAGTCTCTCGACCACGATCGGCCTCACCCCCGAGTGTCCCTGGGCCAGTGTCCGGGCCCTAAGCAAGAGCATCGCCCTGACGACCTGGTCGGGAAGCGGGGCTCCGACGCCGGCGGCGTGGCTCCGCAACAGGTTGACCTGGAGTCGTCTCGCCTCGGCCGGATCGATGCGGGTGGAGGCGAAGGCTCCGAACCCCGTGGTGATCCCGTACACGGTGGCGCCACTCTCCACGGCACTCGCCACGATGGTGCGAGCCGGTGCCATCCTCGCGTCCAGCTCGGCCCCCGGACGAGCTCGCGCCCTGTGGTGTGCCACGGCCACTACTTCGTCGATGGTGAGTGGGCCACCGTCGATGATCACGTCCATGGGGGCATTGTTACACCAGCCCGGCTCCGAGGTGTCCCAACTACTGTGACCGGCCATGGATTGGCCTGTCACCTACGCCCGCAAGATCCGCTACTCGGACACCGACGCCCAGGGGATCGTCTTCAACGGCAACTACTCCACGTATATCGACGACACCATCACCGACTACTTCGACGCCATCGGCTATCAGTGGGGCGAGGTGGAGGTGGTGCTCAGGCGGATGGAGATCGATTTTCATTCGCCCGGGCGATTGGGGGAGACGTTGGTGACGGGTGCCCGAGTCGAGAGAGTCGGGAACAGTTCGATGACCATGGTCATGCGGGTGTGGGAATCCGAGACGGAGCGCCTGGTGGTCGAGGCGCGCCAGGTGCAGGTGGTGGTGTCCCCTGAGACCTTCCGCCCGGTTCCGGTTCCGAACGAGCTGGTGGCGGCCATCGAGGCGGTTCAGGGGCAGGTGGAGCGGTGAGACCCGGGCTGGTGGTCTTCGACGTCAACGAGACGCTCCTCGATGTCTCCGTTCTCGGGCCAGAGCTGGCGACACTCGCCGGTGGCGCACTCTCTTTGGACGAGTGGTTCATACGCACGTTGCACGGGTCATTGGCTGCCAATCATCTCGGCCGGTACCGCCCCTTCTCCGACATAGCGGTGGATTCGCTCCTCTGGCTGGCGCAACGAGAGGCAGTCGAGCTGTCCGCCGAGGCGGCGACGGTGTTCGTGGCGGGCCTGACCCGGCTTCCGCCTCATCCCGAGGCGGCGGCGGCCCTGGAGTCGTTGGCGGGGCACGGGTACCGGATGGTCGCTCTCACAAATGGTTCCGCCGAGGCGGCGGAGGCCCAGGTGGCCCATTCAGGAATAGCGCCGCACCTGGAGCGTGTGCTCTCGGTCTCCTCGGTGGGGCGTTTCAAACCCGCCCCTGAGGTGTACCTGTATGCGGCGGCGGTATGCGACGTCGGTATCGACGAGATCCTGATGGTGGCAGCTCACGACTGGGACGTGGCCGGGGCACAGTCGGTGGGAGCGAGAGGTTGTTTCGTCCGCCGCCAGCCCTGGGGGCTGCGCGACGTGACACCGTCGATGACCGTGGACAACCTCTCGGGGCTGGCCGACCTCCTGGGAGGGGAATCGATCCCGTCCCCGCCCGGTTGAGGTGAGCATGGACCCGCTCTCCGAACTGCTGACCGACACCGGAACCTCCATCGCCGTGGTGGGGGCCACCGACGACTCCTCCAAGTACGGTTCGGTCATCTATCGGGACATGAAGAGTAGGGGGTACCGGGTGTACGCCGTCAATCCCAACCGCGACACCGTCGATGGTGACCCTGCCTACGACCGCCTCAGCGATCTCCCCGACCGTCCCGACATCATCGATCTGGTCGTCCCCGCCCCGAAGGGCATCGAGGTGGTCCGCCAGGCCATCGAGTTGGGTTGGGACCGCATCTGGGTTCAGCCGGGAGCCGACAGCCCCCAGCTGATTGCCCTGCTGCAGTCATCGGGGTTGGAGTACCAGGCGGATACCTGCATCATGGTGCGCTCCCGGGCCGTCCTCAGGTAGAGGTCTCTGACGGCTTGCGGGCGCCGGGGAGAGGGTCACAATCCCTCAACTGGGTGGCTCAAACGCCCGATTGAGTTCGTTCCGCAATCTCGGGACAAGAATGATCGATACCAAGAGAATTTTCGCCGGCCTGCTGTGTGCCACCCTGGTCGCCGCCTGCGGCGGCTCCGCCACTGAAGAGACGACGACGACTGCCCCGGCTGCACCAGTCGTCACGGTTGCCGAGGCGACCACGTCCAGTACCGTCGCCATCGAAACGACTGTCGCTCCTTCTGTCGATGAGCCCACCACGACAACCGTGGTTGGCTCGCCCGACGACCTCGATCACATTCGGCTGGCCATGGCCGCCACCGCCGATTCCGCCCCGGCTCTCATCGAGGGTTCCCTCCGGATGCGGGGGCTCGTGACGGAGATGGGCACGATGGACGTGGAGATGCCGATGTCCATTCGGACAGATACGGCCACCGGCAACTCCGCCATGGTGATGGACATGGGAGCGATGGCGGCCGGGATGTCGGAGGAAGAGGGGATGGCCGACCTGGTCGAGCTGATGGGCTCGATGGAGATCCGCCAGATCGGTGAAGTCGTCTACCTGAAGTACCCGTTGATGGCGATGCTCATGGGCGCCGGCACCGAGTGGATTTCGATGCCGGCCGAGGACTCTGACCTGGCCCAGGACCTGAGCCCCGGAGGTACCCCGTCGGACCCGGCCGGGATGCTCGATTCGTTCACCAGCCTGGAGGGCTCCGTGGAGGTCGTGGGCACGGAGAACGTACGCGGGGTCGACACGACGCGTTACCGGCTGCTCGCCGACGACGCCTGGCGTCAGAGCCTCACTCCACACGAGCTGGAAGACCTCGAGAGCCAGGGGTTCTCCACCGACGAGGCGTTCCCCCTCGACCTCTGGATCGACGACGACGGGCTGGTGCACCGCATGGCCATGGAAATCGAATCGGACGGCGCAGGTGACGGTGAGTTCCAATCAATGACCATGACCTTCGACTTCTCTGGGTTCGGCGAGTCGGTCGTCATCGAGGCACCGCCCCCCGGGGACGTCACCGATATCAGCGAGCTCTCCGGTTTCTTCGACTTCTGACATTCCGGGGAGCGGGGGTCGGTCTCACCAGGACAGTGATCCGGCCCTGAGCTGGCGGGCGATGATGCTGCGCTGGATTTCCGAGGTTCCCTCATAGATTCGGGGGGCGCGCACATCCCGGTACAGGTGCGAGAGCCGATGCGACGCTTCGAGCCCGCGTGCTCCCAGGATCTGGATGGCGGCGTCGACGACCTGCTGGGCGTTCTCGGTGGCTGTGAGCTTGGCCATCGCCGCCAGCCCCGTCAGCTGCTGGAGGTCTCCTCGGTCGTAGGCGGCAGCGGCCTCGTACACCAACAGTCGGGCGGCGGTCGTGCCGGTTGCCATGTCGGCCAGCGTATGGGAGACGGCCTGAAAGTCGGCGATGGGCCGTCCGAATGCCTCACGACCGTGGGCGTGTTCAGTGGCGATTCGAAGGGAGGCTTCGGCCATCCCCACCGCCAGGGCCCCGACCGAGGGGCGGAACAGGTCGAGAGTGCGCATGGCCACGCCGAAGCCCCCGTTGACCTCGCCCAGGAGGTGCTCAGAAGGCACAGCCACAGCATCGAAGGTGAGCCGGCCGATCGGGTGCGGCGAGAGCATCTCGAGTGGCTCCCCCGAAAGACCGGGGCTGTCGCCCGTCACCAAGAAGGCCGACACCCCGCGCGAGCCCACGCCTTCGGCGGTGCGCCCAAAGACCACGTAGACGTCGGCGTCGGGCGCATTGGATATCCACGTCTTCTCGCCCGACAGGCGCCATCCGTCGCCGTCGCTCTCGGCCATGAGCCGCAAGGCCCCCGCATCCGAACCCGCTCCGGGCTCGGTGAGGGCGAAGGCCGGGATCACGGATCCGTCCATGACTCCGGGGATCCATCGTCGGGCCAGCTCGGGCGGCGCCGACTGGTGGATGGGATACGAGCCCAGGCCCTGCAGAGCGAAGGCGGTTTCGGTCTCGGTGTCGGAGCGGGCCAGACCCTGGCGTATCAGACACAGATCCATGGCAGCCAGGCCGCCGTCGGGGTAGAGGCGAGCCAGCAGACCCGACTCTCCCAGGGCGGCGACCAGCTCCCGGTCGACACGCCCGGGCTCTCCCCGATGGGGGCGCGACCCGAGACGTGCCCCAACCTCTTCCGCCTCGGCCAGGAGACGACCGTGCTCTTGGCTCAGGGCCATGGTTCGAGAACCAGTACGGAGCCTGCCACCCCCCGAAACTACCAGGTCGTCCGCACGCCGGCCCCGAGGGTTGGTAGGTTGACGTCCTCATGTCACGAGCTATGTGTGTGGTTACGGGCGCCAGTCGAGGCATTGGCCGGGCAGTGGCCCGCCGCATGGCCGCCGACGGCTACCTGGTGGTCGCCACCGGGCGCGACTCCGAGGCATTGGCCGAGACGGCCGCCGACCCCCCCGGCCCGATCGAGACGTACCAGCTCGACGTCACCGACGCCGCCGCCGTGGAGCAGTTCTTCACCGGTCGGGTGGTAGATGTCCTGGTCAACAACGCCGGAGTGGCCAAGGCTGCCCCTGTTCACCGCACCACACGGACGGACTGGGACCAGACGATGGCGGTCAACGCCACTGCCGTCTTCGACTGCACGCGGGCCGTCCTCGGCGGGATGAAGGACAGGGACCGGGGGCGGATCATCACGGTGGCGTCCGTCGCCTCTCACGTCGGCAGCCCTTACACAGGCGCATATACCGCCTCCAAACATGCCGTGCTCGGCCTCATGCGGGTGGTGGCGTCGGAGGTGGCGGGATCGGGCGTCACCGCCAATGCCGTGTGCCCGGCCTACGTCGACACTCCCATGACCGACGCCACCGTTGCCAACATCGGTGTCAGGACCGGCCGCGACCCGGCGGCCGCTCGCCACACCTTGGCGACCATGGTCCCGCTCGGCCGTCTCATCGCGCCGTCGGAGGTCGCCCATGTCGTTGCTTTCTTGGCCCATCCCGACTCCGGCGCCATCAACGGACAATCCATCGTCATAGACGGGGGAGGCACTCAGCGATGAGCCCTTATCGAGCTTCGGCCGGTCTAACCGAGTCGTGGGAGCATCTCCGGTTCTCGATCGACGAGGGGGTGGGGACGGTGACCTTCGAGCGGCCCGAGCAGCTCAACGCCCTCACCTTCGACACCTATGCCGACCTGCGCGACCTTCTGGCCGAACTGGAGCACCGCGGGGACGTCTCGGTTCTGGTCATAACCGGAGAGGGGCGGGGGTTCTGTTCGGGGGGCGACGTCGACGAGATCATCGGGGCGCTCACCGAGGTGGACACGCGTGGCCTCCTCGAGTTCACGCGCATGACCGGTGCCGTCGTCCAGGCCATGCGTCAGCTTCCGGTGCCCATCGTCGCCTCGGTCAACGGGGTGGCGGCCGGGGCTGGGGCCGTGATCGCCCTGGCCGCCGACTTTCGCGTCATGGCCGCATCCGCTCGGTTCCATTTCCTCTTCACCAAGGTGGGACTGGCCGGAGCCGACATGGGGTCGGCCTATCTCCTTCCCCGTGTCGTCGGGCTGGGGCGCGCCACCGAGATCCTGATGCTGGGTGACCCTGTGGATGCTTCTCAGGCGGAACGGATCGGCCTGGCGACGAGTGTGGTCGACGATCCCGATCTCGCCGCCGCCACGGCCGCGCTGGCTGGGCGCCTCGCCTCGGGGCCAACACTCGCCTACGGAGCCACCAAGAAGCTCCTCACCGCCGAACAGGACATGGGCTTGGCATCGGCGATCGAGATGGAGGCACTGGTGCAGGCACTTTTGATGACCACTGAGGACCATGCCGAGTTCCACCGCGCCTTCACCGAGAAACGTGACCCGAAGTGGTCGGGGCGATGAACAGGATGATCGATCCCAACGGGCTCCCACCCGCCGTCGGGTTCTCCCATGCCGCCGAGTCGGCCGGAGATCGGGTGCTGTGGATCGCCGGCCAGACCGGCCACCGCCAGGACGGCTCCATCGACGAGGGCATGGTCGAACAGTTCCGTCAGGCACTGGCCAACGTCAGTGGCTGTCTGGGTGCGGCCGGATTTCCGCCCGACTCGGTGGTGCGGATGGTCATCTACACCACCGACGTCGAGCAGTACCGGCTGGAGCTCGAGCCCATCGGAGAGGCCTACCGGGCCACCTTCGGGCGCCACTATCCCCCCATGGCACTCATCGGCGTCACCGAGCTGTTCGATCCCGCCGCCCGGATCGAGCTCGTATGCACGGCCGCCCTCTAACAGGCACAAACCGTGAAGATTTTTCTACCTCTGAGGTGCGAAAGTCTTCACAGAACGACCGTGCCCGCGACCGCCTGGTACCTTCGCGGAATCCCACGATCAGGAGGTGGCGGGTGGCAGACGTGACCAAGGTGCTGTTGGAGGAGTCGGAGATACCCGAGGCCTGGTACAACATCGTGCCCGACCTGCCCAGCCCACCTCCACCGCCGCTCCATCCGGGGACGCACGAGCCGGTCGGCCCCGACGACCTCGCTCCTCTCTTTCCGATGGCGCTGATCGGCCAGGAGGTGACCTCGGATCGCTACGTCGACATACCCGGGGAGGTTCTGGACGTATACAAACTGTGGCGGCCCACCCCGCTGTATCGGGCCAGGCGGCTGGAGAAGGCACTCGATACCCCGGCCCGCATCTACTACAAGTACGAGGGCACCAGTCCGGCCGGGTCGCACAAACCGAACACAGCCGTCCCGCAGGCCTTCTACAACGCCCAGTCCGGGGCACGCAAGATCACCACCGAAACCGGGGCAGGCCAGTGGGGTTCGGCGCTGGCGCTGGCATGTTCGATGTTCGGGCTGGAGTGCGAGGTGTGGCAGGTCCGGGCCAGCTTCGACTCCAAGCCCTACCGCCGGTCGATGATGGAGACCTGGGGGGCCACCGTCCATGCCTCTCCGTCGAACCTGACCGAGTCGGGCCGGGCGGTGCTGGCCGCCGACCCGGAGAGCCCCGGGAGCCTCGGGATCGCCATCTCCGAGGCCATCGAGGCCGCAGTCGGAAGCCCCGACACCCACTACTCGCTGGGCTCCGTGCTCAATCATGTCCTCATGCACCAGACGGTGATCGGTGAGGAGGCCCTGCGCCAGTTCGACAAGATCGGCGAGCAGCCCGATGTGATCGTGGGCTGCACCGGAGGCGGGTCCAACTTCGCCGGGTTGTCGTTCCCGTTCCTGCGCCAGAAGTTGGCAGGAAAGATGGATCCCGTCATCCGCTGTGTCGAGCCGGCCGCCTGCCCCTCGCTCACCAAAGGGGTCTACGCCTACGACTTCGGCGACACGGCCGGGTTGGCGCCGCTCCTCAAGATGCACACGCTCGGACACGACTTCGTGCCCGAATCGATCCACGCCGGCGGTCTGCGGTATCACGGCATGGCGCCGCTCATCAGTCACATCTATGAGCTGGGCCTGGTGGAAGCTGAGGCCATTGGCCAGACCGAGTGTTTCGAACAAGCCATTCGTTTCGCACGCGCCGAGGGCATCATCCCTGCTCCCGAGCCCACCCATGCCATCGCCTCGGCAGCCCGTGAGGCGATCAGGGCCCGCGAGTCGGGAGAGGAAAAAGTCATCCTCACGGCGCTGTGCGGCCACGGCCACTTCGATCTGGCCGCGTACGACGCCTACCTGGCGGGTGAGCTGGTCGATTTCGACTACCCCGAAGACAGGGTGCGGCAGGCGACGGAGCGGATTCCGGTGGTGGCCGGCTAGGTGCTCTCCGGGACTCCCGTCCGACGCACGCCCACCACGTCCTCCATGGCTGTGAGAGCCTGACACAGCATGGCGACGCGGTCGGCCCCGACCACGAAGGTCATCGTGGCCAGGTCGGGTCCGGTAGCCATATCGGTGAAGTCGGCCTGCGGTTCGATGCTGGTGAGTTGATCCCGCACGGCCATGAACTGCGTCATCGGGGCCACGTCGATCTCAATCTCTACCCCGGCCCGGTGTCTTGCCACCAGCTTGTCGACGGAGCGGAGGATGCTGAGGACCACGAACGCCACCAGGGTGGCCAGTGCCGCCCAGGCCATGTGCCCGGCCCCCGCCGTCAGCCCCACCGCGGCCGCCGCCCACAACCCCGCCGCGGTGGTGAGTCCCTGGACCAAGGGCCCGGAACGAAAGATGGCCCCGGCCCCCAAGAACCCGATCCCGGTGACGATCTGGGCAGCAACCCGGGACGGGTCGCCGCCGCTCTCGAAACCCTCGACCGACATGACCGTGAACAGCGACGCACCGAGGCCGACGAGGGCGTGGGTGCGGAGGCCGGCCGGCTTGCCGGTCATCTCCCTCTCCAGCCCGATGAGGGCACTCAAGCCGGCTCCCACGGCAACACGGGCGACGAAGTCCCAGATGTCCATCTAACCGTCCTCCTCGATTGCTTCACCGATGAGCGAGGCCAGGCGCTCGACATCGGAGAGGTCGTGGTAGATTCCCAGACCGATTCGCCATCGGTCTCCCCGATAGTCGGTCACCACGCGGCGACGTCGAAGCCGGCGGTACAGCTCCGGTGCGTCGCTCCGGGCGAAGGCGAGAAAGTGCCCTCGTCCCTGCGAGGCATCGGGGAGGACGAGGTCCTGCGTGAGCTGGGAGGGGAGCGCATCGACCAGGGCCTCTTGGAGGTCGGCCACGGTCCGGTGGATGTCGTCGACCGAGATCCCCTCCCCTTCGAGCCACTCCAGCACGGCTTCGAGTCGGTAGATGCCAGCGGGGTCGGCCGTAGCGCCGGCGAAGCGGCGGCCGCCGGAGCCGTAACCGACGCGTTGGGGCTGGTCGGTGAGAGAATCGAACCCCGCCCACCAGCCGGTGTTCACCGGACGCGGCGGGGCGGAAGGGGGAACATGGAGGAAACACGCCCCCTCGCCGGCCATGGCGTACTTGTAACCCCCTGCCAGGTAGTAGGCAGTGTCCGCCACGGCGGAGAGGTCGGTGGGGATGGCCATGAAGCCGTGATACCCGTCTATCACGACCTGAGATCCGTCCACACCCCCGACCACCTCGCCCAGGTCGGCAACGACGTACCCGGAGTTGTAATGCACGTGACTGAAGAAGACGAGGTCGTGACCGTCATGGCTGTCCACGAAGCGCTCGGCGAACGAGTCGAACGGTTGGGCCGCCACTCGATCCACCATCACCCCGTCTTCTTCCCAGCGGGATGCCTGACGAGCGAACGAATGGAATTCAGAGTCCGTCGTCAGGAGGCGAAAGGGCTGGGGGAGTGTGGACGCTATCCGGGTCACGAACTCGTGGGTGTTGGGGGCGAACACCAGGGTCTCGGGGTCGGCGAGACCGAGGACGTCCGCCACGTGTCGCTGTGCCGAGGGCACCACCTCTCCCAGAACATGGTCCCACTTGTCGTCCATGAGCCGGGCGGCATCCTCCCATGCCCGGAGGTGGGCTTCGTAGGTGACGTCGGGCCAGGGGTGATGGGAGTGGGCGGCGGCGTGCAGCCGGCCTGGGTCGGCCCCGAGGAACCGGGAGAACGCCTCCTTCATGTCTGGTACCGAAACCTCATCTGGTCGGTCAGCGCAGAAGGAAGGTCGGGACGGGCCGACCTCGTCACCAAGAACGTGGGCAACGTCAGGAGGTCGGGGAAGGCGCGTGTCCGTTCGGCCAGCCGCAGCAGGTACTTGGCTCCCGCCGACCCGCCGGTTCCGACCTTGGCCCCGATCATCCTCTGCACCATCAGGGCATGTCGGTAGCGCCAGGTGGTGAAACCCTCGTCGACGTCGATGAGAAGCTCCAGGAGCCGAAACGGTTGGTGGAGGGCGGGTTGGTCTCTGTACAACGAGATGAACAGGGCCGCTTGGAACGCCCGAAAAGAGAATCGTCTCGTCCCTTCATCCACCAGAGCGGCGTGCCGGTCGGCATCGAAGGCCGCTTCGAACTGGTGGAGGGTCTGGCCGAAAGCCCGCAGCTGCTCGGCTCGTTCTTCGTCGCCCAGGTTGGGATTCGTGGCGATCACCTGCCGGTCCGCCTCGAGCATGGCCCGGACCGACGCCTGGTAGGCGTCCCAGAAGCGGTAGTCGTCGAGAAAGGGGGTTCGGGCCAGCCATGCTTCCACGGCGTCGTGCAGATTCAGCTCTGACTCGGATTGTTCCACCATGACGCGGTGATCCTCCGTGAGCCTGTGGGTGTAGGGGACCCCCTCGAAGAGCAACCGGTCCCGGGGGCGGATCCCTAGCCGGTTTTCGATCAGGCGGAACTGAACCGACTGGAAGCCCGAGGCCGGCACGAGGTGGTCACGGAAATCCAGGAAATCCATCGGCGTCATGGTCTCGAGCACGTCGATCTGGGTCACCAACAGGCGCTGGATGGAGGTGATTCGCCGCAGCCGGGCAACCACCCGGCCTACGTCGGTCTCGTCGAAGTGGTCTCCTTCGAAGGCGGACAACACATCGGTGAGCTCCCACAGAACCTGCTTGAACCAGAGCTCGTAGGCCTGATGGACGATGATGAAGAGCATCTCATCGTGGACCGTGTCGCCCGCCTCGGTGCTCTTCAGCTTCTGGCTGCCCAGGAGGGCGTCGAGGTGGAGGTAATCGTGGTAGTAGAGGTGCGATCCGCCGGAGTCCATGTTTCTCTAGCCTATGACGGCAGGAGGCGTTGGGTGCGGAGAGTCGACCTACTCCCCGCCGGCCCTCCTCAGCCCAACAGGTCGCCGAGAGCCCCGAGGAGGGTGGTGACGTTGCGCCGGCGGGCGGTATGGCCCATACATCCGATCCGCCACACCCTCCCCACGTAGTCACCGAGTCCCCCACCGATCTCGATCCCGTACTCGGTGAGGAGGGCACCCCGGACGCCGGCGTCGTCGACTCCCCCGGGGACCCACACGGCGGTCAGCTGTGGGAGCCGGTGCCCTTCGTGGGCGAACAGCTCGAAACCCAGTTTCTCCAGACCAGAACGCAGGTCGGCTCCGCAGGTGTCGTGGCGGGAAGCGGCCGCCGCAAGACCTTCCTCCAGCACCACGCCGAGACCGGCATGCAAGGAGGCGATCATGGCGACCGGCGCCGTGTGGTGATAGGCCCGACCCCCAGCCCCGTCTACGTAGGCGGCGATCAGGTTGAGGTCGAGGTACCAGGAGGACGGCCGGTCGACGAGGCGCCGGCGGGCGCGCTCGGAGATGGTGAACGGTGCCAGGCCCGGAGCCACGCCCAGGCATTTCTGGGTTCCGGAATAGGCCACGTCGACGCCCCAGGCATCGACCTTCACCGGTTGGCCGCCCAGCGACGTGACACAGTCCACGAGGAGGAGGGCGCCACCCTTTCCGGCTCCCAGGGCCGCCATGTCGGAGGCCGCTCCGGTCGAGGTTTCGGCGTGGACGGCGGCGATGATGCTCGGGGCGGGATGCGCCGCCAGGACTCGCTCGACGTCGACCGGAGCTCCCCAATCATGGTCGACCGAAATCACCTCGGCGCCGTGTCGTGCTGCCACCTCGCACATCCGGCCACCGAACACACCGTTGACGGCCACGACGACGACGTCTCCGGGGTGCACGAGATTGACGAACGCAGCTTCCATGCCGGCCGAACCGGTACCGCTGACAGGGAACGTCAGGGCGTTCTCGGTGCCGAATACCTTGCGGAGACGTTGGTTCGTCTCGTCGAGGACCTCCAAGAATTCGGGATCGAGGTGGCCGAGGAGGGGTCGCGCCAGGGCGGCGGTAGCTTCGGGGTAGGGGTTCGAGGGCCCGGGACCCATGAGGATGCGATCGGTGATTGGCATGGTGAAACTGTCTCACAGGAGGACCGGAGGGCCCGAATCGCGATTATGTTCGGGCCATGTCCTCCGCCCACTTGCCCACCCGGTTGAACATCGATGAGCGGTTCCTCGGCGCCCGTATCGATGAGGGGATGGGTGACCGCGAGGCGTTGCGCCTCGATGAAGGCTCGCTCTCCTATGGCGATGTCGACGACCTCGCCCGCCGCTACGCGGTCGCCCTCCGCTCACTCGGAGTGGGACCCGAGCAGCGGGTGCTGCTCGCTCTCGAGGATGGACCGGAGTACGTGGGTGCGATCTTCGGAATCCTGCGTATCGGCGCCGTGGCGGTCATGATCAACCCCGGTCTCACCGCCGACGCCATGGGTGCGATCATCGATCGTTCCCGGGCCGCCGTCGCGCTGGTCCACGTCGCTCATGTCGGTGCCCTGGCGAGAGGCGTCGAAAGGGCGGCGTGGGTACCAGAGCTGGTGGTGGTGGGAGGAGAGGCCGCCGGGCACCGGTCGTGGCATGATCTGGAGCAGGCGGGGCCCTGCCTACGCTTCGACACCCATCGCGACGATCCGGCCATCTGGCTGTTCTCGGGGGGTACCACAGGGGCGCCGAAGGCCGTGGCCCAGACCCACCGGTCGTTTGCCAACACCACGGCCCTCTACCCACCGGTGGTCGGATACGAGCCCGATGACGTGACCATGTCCGTTCCCAAGCTCTACTTCGGGTATGCCACCGGGTCCAACCTCTTCTTCCCCTTCTCGATCGGTGCCGCCGCCGTCCTGTTCGGCGAGGCGCCCACCCCCGACGCCCTCTACGACCGCATCGAGCGGCATCGCCCCAGCATCCTCGTGCATGTGCCGTCGGCCATGAACCAGATGCTCCGACACGAGAGGGCCTCTAGCGCCGACCTCTCCAGCCTCCGCTTTGTCACCTCGGCCGGCGAGGCCCTACCCGCCAGCCTGTACCGGGCCTGGGTCGAGCGTTTCGGAGTGGAGGTGCTCGACGGTCTCGGCACCGCCGAGATGTGGCACGTGTTCGTCACCAACCAGCCTTCTCGGGTGCGTCCGGGGACCCTCGGCACCGTGGTGCCCGGGTTCGAGGTGGCCGTGCGCGACGACGACGGTGTCGATGTCGAAGCGGGTGAGGTGGGTCGGTTGTGGGTGAGAGGAGAGTCCCGGGCGCTCGGATACGTCCAAGACCTCGACGAGACCAGCGCCGTGTTTCAGGGCGAGTGGGTGGTCGCCGGAGATCTCGTGAGCATCGACTCCGATGGTTACGTGACGCATCGCGGGCGAGGAGACGACGCGGTCAAGGTGAAGGGCAAGTGGTTCCGGCCCCAGGAGCTGGAGAGCTGTCTGCTGGAGCATCCAGCGGTGGTGGCGGCCGCGGCGATCGTGTCGGAGGACGAGGCAGGATTGACTCGCCCTGTGGCCTTCGTGGTCGTCGCCGCCGAAGTTGGCGAAGAAGAGCTTATCGAGTGGGCCCTGGAACGCATCGAGGCCTACAAGCATCCCCGAAGGGTCTTCTTTGTCGACAAGCTCCCCGAGACCCACCTCGGCAAAGTGGACCGCAGCCGGCTGCGGCGGATGGCGGAGGGACCCGTCCCGGGCAATTCGACCGTGTAGCGGCAGTCGTGGCCGCCATCGGCACGATTCTAGATTCATGCTGTCGGTGGGTCCTACCCTGCCGAATGTGCAGCCTGTAATGACGTCGAGTGTCGAGCCGGCCCTCAGGCATGCCGTGGTCCTCTTCCGGATGCTGGCCCTGGGCTGGATGGGTCTGATGGTGGCCATCACCCTTGTTTCGGACCGTTCGGCGAATCGGGTGGTGGTGCTGACCGCGCTGGCTGTGGCGGTGGTGGCGGGGGTGGCGTCGCTCCGCCACCTCCGCGCCGACCGCCCTCTGAACGGTCGGTTTCTCCTCGCAGACGGGCTGGTGGCATTGGCCGTGGCCACGGCCCCTCACGCCGCCGGAGCGCGCAGTGCCTTCTTTGGGGGATATCCCATGTCGTGGGTCGTGATCGTCTCCTTGGCGCTGGGAGCCGGATGGGCATTGGCCGCGGCGGGAGCCTTCGTCGCCACCCAGGCTGGGGCCTGGGTGCTGGGAGCTCCCTCCGTGCCGTCGCTCGGCGATCTGTTGTCGGTGGCAGTGCTGGCATCGGTGGTGGCGCTGGTGGTGGCATCGGGAGCGGCCTTTCTGAGGACCGAGGAGAGGCGTCGCGCCGAGGCGGAGAGACAACTGGAAGAAGAACGACGACGCCACCATGTGGCCCAGGCCAGGATGGAGGAACGTCTGCAGGTGGCCGACGACCTCCACGATTCGCTTCTGCAGACGGTGCGAGTGATCGGTCTCGACCCCGGCGATCCGCAACGAGTCAAGTCTCTGGCACGGCGCCAGGAGCGAGAGCTGAGGTCGCTGATCGAACGTATGCACGGGGGGCCGCAGGCGGGTGCGGCGGCGGCGATGAGGGCGGAAGCGGCCGACGTGGAGGATCTCTTCGGGGTGACGATCGATGTGGTGGCGGTAGGGGACACCGACATGGACCAGGGTGCCACGGCCCTGGTGAGGGCGGCCCGGGAGGTGATCGTCAACGCAGCGCGTCATTCCGGCGCTCCCCGAGTCGACGTCACTCTCGAGGTGGGGACTCACGAGGTGGGTGTGGTCGTTCGCGACAGCGGTCGCGGCTTCGAGGTAGGCCAGGATGTTCAAGGCCATGGTTTGGGTGCTGTCAGGTCGAGAGTGGAACGTGTCGGAGGCAGGTTGTCGATCAGCAGTAGCCCGGGGGAGGGCACGGAGGTCGAGTTGTCGGTGCCGCGGGTGAGGTCGTGATGGTTCCCCGGGTCGTGATCGTGGACGATCACACCATCGCCCGCGCCGGGACCAAGGCCCTGCTGGGGGACAAGGTAGAGGTGGTGGGCGAGGCGGCCGACGTTGCCGAGGCCATCGAAATGATCCGCTCCACCACCCCCGATCTGGTCTTGCTCGACGTCCGCATGCCCGGGGGCGGGGGCGGGGCTGTGTTGGAGGCCATTGCCGGAGACAACGTGCGGGTGTTGGTGGTGTCGGCCTCATCACACAAGGCAGACGTCCATCGTCTCGTCAAGGCCGGGGCGGTGGGGTATCTCACAAAGGGGGTGCGAGAGGACGAGTTCGCCGACCAAGTGGTGGCGGCGGCGAGGGGCGAGGCTGTCTTCTCTCGGGAGTTCGCCGCCTGGTTGGGCGAGGTGCTGGGCGACGCCAAAGGGGATCCCCGCGCCATGGAGGGTCTGACGGCGCGGGAGACAGAGGTGGTGGCGCTGGTGGCGGCAGGCCGCACGAACAAGGAGATTGCCTCCACGGCCGGAATCTCGGTCAAGACCGTGGAGACCCATCTGGGCAACATCTTCGCCAAGTTGGGTGCCTCGAATCGCCGTGAGGTGATGAACTGGGCATCTCAGCGGGGAATGGGAGAGTCGGCCGACTTGACCGACCGTCAGCGTCAGATCCTGACGTTGATCGCCCGGGGGCTCCGCAACATGGAGATCGCCACCCGCCTCGGCACGACCACTGCCTCGATCGAGGCAGAGGTGAGGTCGATTCTCGAAGCGGTGCGAGCCCTCGAGACCTGACCCCGCGACAGGGGCTCTCGGGGTTTGCCCCGATGGTGTGGATCTCGCCGCCCGCCGGCCCACCCGATCGTCGATGTCGACGTGTAGCTTGAAATGGCATGTATCGGCCCGAACGCCTGGAGCCACCGCCCCCGGGGGAGGTGGTCGAGCTGCGGGTGCACGGAGTGGGAGGGGCGACACCCGAAGAGCTTCTCGACGTGCCTCTCACGCAACGGGTGGCGGGCGATCCCGCCGCCGGATTCTTCCGTCCCCACCTCGATGAGGGCCGGTGGCCCGAGCTGGAGGGTTACTCGTGGGGAGGGCTGACGTCGGCCTCCCGGCTCCGTGCCCTCTGGGTACTCCTCACCCCCTTCGCCCTCGTCAATCTGGCCGGATGGATGGTTCGCCACGAGGGCGATCCCACCGACGCCGAGCCCCGGAGCCGCCGCCCTTTGGAGTCTGCGGCCGTCGCCATGATCCGGTTGTTCGGGTTGGTGGTGACCGTGGCGGCCGTGGGGTTCGTGGCCGTGGGAGGTATCGACCTCATCGGCTACCAGTGCGGTGCTCGGCCGACCTGCAGCGGTGGCCGGTGGTGGTTGTCACCCTGGGAGAACCAACTCGTCTCGGGCCACCTGGGCCGCACTCTGGCCGTCGGGTCACTCGTCCCCATCGTGGGTGCGTTGGGTTTGGCGTGGCTGGCGCGTCGGTCCCAACAGGCGATTCACCCCGGAACCGGCCGGCGGCAATTCTCGGGGAGCGATGACCCCGCATTCACCGTGAACCTTCGCCACCGCCGCTTGTGGGACTCACCGCACGTGGCCCACAGGTTGGGCCTGACGCATACCGCCGCTGCCCTCGCCTCGATCGGAGTCACGCTGGCCGTCGTCGTGCAGGAGAGCGGCGTGGCCGAGACCGGGGCTTTCGCCGCCGCCGGCTGGACGATTCTGCTGGTGTCCGTTGCGGC
>JBGTLA010000178.1:0-22776 GCA_041744375.1 Acidimicrobiia bacterium
CGGCCTCGCCGCGATGCGGGTCCCCTTCAACGACCTGGGCTAGCACCGAGCGCTGCACGGCCAGCCAGCCGTGGGCCGCCGAGGGGGGCTCATGCTCGAGGAGTTGCTCGGCGCGGGTCATCCAGCCGGCGCCCACCGAAACCGAGCCACGGCGGAAGGCAAACTCGCCCAGTTTGAGGGCGACCAGCGCCGCCGCCGCTTCTTGCCCCTCACTCGAATACCCGGTGAAGGCCCTTTCCCAGGCGTCGATGGCGCCGTCGGGGTCGCCGCTCCACCAGGAAGCCTCCGCCAGTTGCTCCAGATCCTCGGGTGCGAGGACGGATGCGGTGCCGGCATACGCTTCGACGGCCTCGTCCCAAGAATGCCGGGACATGGCATCTCTGGCCCTGGCGATGCCCTCGGCGTCACTCACATTCTCGGCCCTCTGGAACCTCTCACTTCTCTCAAAGCTAGCGATTGGCTCGTCCTCGAACCGTGGAGACCGTTGCATTTCTGGCCGAACGATCGGGCCGAGCCCCTTGTCGACGCGGCGGTCCCCGCCCAGGCGCCGCCCGGCGGTTGACGGGACATAGAGGAACGGGGAACCCGGACACGGCGGCGTGTCAACGCGCGGGGGATATAGGGGAACGGCGAACGCGACGCCAACACGGTTGTCGTGCTCACGACGGCTCGTCGAGCTTCGGGAGGCTCGGAATGTCGACGAGCTTCCCGCGTGGGATCTGCCGATCCTCGTCGTACATGGGCAGATCGCAAATTTCGGCGGGGCGGATCCGACCATCGCGACACTCGACGTCGATTTCCGTTCCCGAACTCAGGTTGGGATCGTCGAGCCGCACGATCGCCACGCCGCATCGTAGGAAGGGCGACCAAGCCGTCGAGCAGACGCGACCAGCTGGCGCTCCCTCCTTGCCCAGGCCCTTGCCAAGTCGCGCCACACCCCCTGGTACGCGCAGTCCCCAGGTGCGCCGCCGCTTGTCGGCGTGTTGCAAGGCTGCCTTTCCGATGAAGTCGGCCTTATCCAGGTTCACCATGGAGCCGAGTCCCGCTGCAAACGGAGTCACCGTCTCGTCGAAATCGGACCCGGCGTTGAGCAGCCCGGCCTCGATCCGGCGGGCTCCACCCACCGCGACAGGGGTCATCCCGTAAGACTTCCCGGCTTCGAGGATGCGCTCGCCCACTGCAGCCGCATCGATGTCCGGCGGCAAATAGACCTCCCATCCGAGCTCGTTGGTGAAACCGGTCCGGGTGATGACGACGTCCTGGCCGGCGATGCGAACCTGGGCGGCATCGAAGTAGCGGAACGGGTCGGGGTATGGACCGTCAATCGATTCCTCCAAGACCCTGAGTGAATCGGGACCCTGCACCTGACTGGTCCAGACGTCCGGGTCCACGACCTCGACGTCCATGGTGCGGGCATGCGCCTTGAGCCAGGCCGAAAGGTCACCATCAGCTTGCCCGTACCAGAACCGATCGTCAGCCAGGCGAACGAGGATGCCGTCGATGATCATGCCGCCGTCGTCGTTGCAGGCGAGCTGATAACTGCACCGTCCAACCCTGGTCCTGGCCACGTCCCGGGTGAAGACGAGATTCAGCAGTCTCTCCGCGTCCGGACCCCGAACCTCGATAGGCAATTCACCGGTATGACGCAGGATCACGTGACGGCGCAGCCGCCAGTAGGCGTCCTCGGCCGACCCACTGGTCATGTTCATGGCCGTCAGCCGACGATTGTAGATCGTGTACTGCGGATCGTAGGGAAGTTCCTGATAGACGAGGGGATGCGGGACCATCGTGCGGGCGAATTCGCTCAAGCAAGCGTCTTCGGTCGGCAACGGCAGGACAGCGAAGTGAACGTTCTGCTGGCTATCTGACATGGTTCCATCCGATCTATCGGCGGTTTGGTCTTGTCTAGCTGATTGCAGCAGTCTTGGCGCGCGGGCGCACCCCCACCTGCTGTGGAACTCACGTGTCCCGGTTCGCCGTTCCCCTCCATCCCGCCCGGCGGTTGACCAGTTCGTCTCGCTCGGGCATACTCAAGGCGACATGAAACAGCCGTTCGCGACCGAGATCATCATTATCGACTAGGCGCACGCCCCCATAACGGCCTGCGCCTTCCGCCCTCTGCCCGAGCAGGGGGTTTTTTCATTCCCCGACATCACCGACCGATACATACCCGGAGCACCATGCCCACTCAACCCACTCTCGAAATCTACGACACCACCCTTCGCGACGGCAGTCAGCAAGAGGGCATCTCGCTGACCGTGTCCGACAAGCTACGCATCGCTCAACTGATCGACGACGTCGGAGTCGCCTACATCGAGGGCGGTTGGCCAGGAGCACTGCCGAAAGACGACGAGTTCTTCGCTCTCGCCAAGAGCAGGCTCGACCTGCGCAATGCCACTCTCGTGGCCTTTGGCTCGACTCGCCGACCCCGCAGCGGGGTCGACTCCGACGCTCAGCTCCGCGCCCTCCTCGACGCCGAGACCGAAGTCGTCTGCATCGTCGGCAAGGCGTGGGACTACCACGTGCGGGAGGCTCTGCGCACCGACCTCGACGAGGGCCTGACCATGATCGGAGAGTCGATCGAGTTTCTGCGGGCCCACGACCGGCGCGTCTTTTTCGACGCCGAGCACTTCTTCGACGGATTCCGGTCGGCACCCGACTTCGCCCTCGCGGCTGCGCGTACTGCCGTGGATGCAGGAGCCGAGCGGGTGGTGCTGTGCGACACCAACGGGGGAACCCTGCCGCATGAGATCGTCGACGTCATCGGCAAGGTCACCTCGGAGCTGGGAACCGACGCCGGTGTCGGGGTCCACTTCCACAATGATGCCGGCTGCGCCGTTGCTTCCTCGCTCGCCGCCGTCGACGCCGGCGCTGTACAGGTCCAGGGATGTATCAACGGATACGGCGAGCGCACCGGCAACGCCGACCTGTCGACCGTCATACCGGACCTCGTTCTCAAGATGGGCCGACCCGTGGTGACTGCCGAACAACTCGGGATGCTCTCGCCGATCAGTCACCACGTCGCCGAGCTCGTCAACATCACACTCGATCCCCAGCGTCCCTACGTCGGCGCCTCGGCGTTCACCCACAAAGCCGGGCTGCACACCTCAGCCCTCGCCCGGCGTGCCGATGCCTATGAGCACACCCCTCCGGGGGGAGTGGGCAATCACACCCGGATGCTCGTTTCCGAGCAGGCGGGCCGGGCGTCGGTGTTCCACAAGGCCGAACAGCTCGGACTGGCCATGGACGACGATCTCGCCTCGACCGTGCTGTCGCGCGTGAAGGAGCTCGAGCATGTGGGGTATCACTTCGAAGCTGCCGACGGGAGCTTCGAGCTGCTGGTGCGCAAGGCACCTGGCTGGGAGCAAGACTTCTTCCGCCTCGAGTCGTATCGCGTTCACATCGAGCGGCACAATGGTTCGGTGTCACCTGCGGAGGCGACCGTGAAGGTGGTCGTGGGGGGCGAGCGCATGGTCACGACCGGTGAGGGAGACGGGCCCGTGAACGCCCTCGACTCGGCTCTGCGTCAGGCCCTACGCCCCGTGTACCCGCAGGTCGCAGACCTGCGGCTGACCGACTTCCGCGTGCGGGTGCTCGACTCGTCCGACGGATCGGGCGCCAAGGTGCGAGTGCTGCTGGAGACGGCGAACCACACGGACACGTGGGGCACCATCGGCGTCCACCACAACATCATCGACGCCTCATGGGAAGCGCTGTCCGACGGCATCATCGTCGGCCTCCTCCGTAGCTCGGGGGGGCAGGGAACGACACCCCTCGGCTGAGCCCACCTGCCCGTCGCTTCTCACTCCGGCGTCGAGGACGTCGCGATGCGCTCAGCCGCCAGGGGCGGGGAACTGAACGTGATCGATGATCTCGGTCACCCACTGCTCGAGTTGGCCGGGATCAGGTGTCATGGTGTGGAGCATGATCTTCTCCACGCCGGCGTCGACACGGGCCTGGAGCGACTCCACGATGTCGTCGGGCGTTCCGAACAGATACACCTTTTCCAGATACTCCGGCCCGCGCGTATCACTCATCACCCGCAGGAAGGCGTCGTGCTGATGGGCCAGCGCCTTGTCCCGGTCCTGGGTGAGAACGAGGTGGACGAAGTTCTCGTGGGCTACCGTGATTTCGTGGGGATCCCGACCGTGCTCTGTCAGGAACGTCTTGAGCTCGTCCCAGTCCCGAGCGATGTCCTCGGGGGGACAGGTAGGACGGGGGATCCATCCTTCTGTCCTAAGAATCCGTTCCTTCACCGCATCCACAAAACGCGGCAGGTCGGGTGATGCCGGGTCGGCGAGCTGTGAGCCTCCCCCGATCCAGACATCGGGTCGCTTCTCCAGTCGAGGCTCGATGAGCACATCTTCGATGCTGTAGAACTCGCCGTCGTAGGAGACCGACTCACCTTCGAGAAGCGGCAGGATGATGTCCAATATCTCGTCGGTACGGACGCCGCGCTCGGATTTCTTGACACCGGTGGCGGCATATTCAGGTGGGTACCAGCCGATCCCGGCGCCGAGGATCATCCTTCCCGCCGCGAGGAAGTGGAGGGTGGCCAGTTGTTTGGCGAGCAGCACGGGCTCGCGAATCGGCATCACCAGGACCGAGGTCCCGAGCTTGACGCGCTCGGTCACTCCTGCCACGAGCGAGAGCGCCGAGACAGGCTCCAGGAAGGAGACCGAATAGAACTGCTTGGCGGCCAGCAGGTGGTCGGTGATGAAAATGGAGTCGAATCCGATGTCCTCGACTTGTCGGGAAAAGTCGATGAGACCTCGAGCCCGCTCCGGGCCGTCGCCATCCCAGATGAAGGAGGGAAGGAATACCCCGAAGCGATCGACGTTGCTCATGCTGCTCCTTTGAAGGCCCAAACCGACGATGAATGGCAATCCTTTTCCGTGGTGACCGTACCAACCCGACAGATCTGTTCACCTCTTCAGAGCAGGTCGGCTCGGTATGTGACGATCTTCGTGCGGGGACCTACCCTCGGCACAAGCATGTCGGACCATCTCATCAGTGCGCTGTCGCCCACCGCCGACGCCCGCATCGTCTCCATCGGCTCGCTCGAGCGGGTGACGACCGGGGTCAGCTCTGCAACCGGCGACCTGGTGGTTGACAGGCACCAGGAGGCGCCCCATGCCCCCCTTGGCTGACGACAACACCGAGCGCACGGTTGCCCCTTCAATGCGCCTGCTCATGGTGGTGGCGGCCGTGCTGGTGGCCCTGGCCGGAGTCCAACTGTTCGTGTTCAGCGAACAGACCGATCGGTTCTTCGCCTGGACGATCGACCCTCCCATCACCGCTGCCTTCCTCGGGGCTGCCTACTGGGCGAGTGTCGCCTTGGAGGTAGCGGCGGTACGGCAACGGGCCTGGGCCAACGCCCGAATCGCCGTGCCGACCGTGTTCTCGTTCACCGTCCTCACGCTCATCGTCACGCTCGTCCATCTCGACCGCTTCCATCTCGGTGCAGATTTCGCCTTCGCCACCAGAGCGGTGACGTGGGCTTGGATCGCCGTCTACGTGGTCGTCCCGATTCTCATGATCGTGATCGCCTCGGTCCAGGTGCGTGCCCCCGGAAGCGACCCACCGCGCACACAGCACCTCGGCGGCTGGCTGCGCACCGTTGTCGGCACACAGGGGGCGGTTCTCACCGTGGTCGGGGTGACTCTGTTGGTGGCGCCGACCTCGGGAGCCAACTTGTGGCCATGGGACCTGACCCCCCTGACGGGCCGGGCCATCGGGGCCTGGCTTGTCAGCCTCGGGCTGGCGGCATTTCACGTCCTGGTCGAGAACGACCTGCGGCGCGTCAGGCCCGCCGCCGTCGCCTACGTCGCCTTCGGAATCCTCCAGTTGGTGGTGCTGGCCCGTTACTCCGCACAGCTGACGTGGACCAGCCCACAGGCGCTCGGGTATGTAGGTTTCCTCCTGACGATCCTCGTTGTCGGTGGTGTCGCCCTCCGAGCCGACTCATCCGCCAGATGACGCTTCGCTACGACGTCGTGGTCATCGGGGCAGGCATCGTCGGCCTGGCGGCGGCAACGGCTCTCACCCGGCTCCTGCCCGGCCTCGACATCGCCGTGTTGGACAAGGAGCCTGTTGTCGGCAGCCATCAGACCGGACACAACAGCGGAGTGATCCATTCCGGCCTGTATTACACGCCGGGTTCGCTCAAGGCCCGCCTGTGTGTGGAGGGCCGTCGCGCCTTGGAGGAATTCTGTCAGGAGGCGGGCGTGCCGTGGAAGAGAACTGGAAAGCTGGTGGTGGCCACCACGGCGCGCGAGATGGAGGCGCTGATCGAGTTGGAGCGCCGGGGGCGCGCCAACGGACTGACAGGCATAGAGAGGCTGGGGCCGTCGGGGATTCGCGACCACGAACCTCACGCCACCGGGAGCGCCGCCCTGCACGTATCGGAGACCGGCGTCACCGATTTCGGCGAGGTCGCCCGTGAGCTGGCCGCCAGGCTCGGGGGAGAGGTGATCCCCTCCACCCCAGCTCTTCGAATCCGAGAGAACCACGCCGGCGTCCAGGTCGAAACCCCCGGTGCCGTGATCGCCGCCACGACACTCGTGAACTGTGCAGGTCTCCACTCCGACCGGATCGCCGCTGCCTCCGGAGTCGACCTGCCGGTGCGAATCGTCCCATTCCGAGGCGAGTACCACCTGTTGACATCCGAAGGCGCCCAACTCGTCCGAGGACTCATCTACCCCGTGCCCGACGCCCGATTCCCGTTCCTGGGTGTCCACTTCACCCGGGGCATCAACGACATGGTGGAAGTGGGGCCCAACGCCGTTCCCGCGCTCGGTCGAGAGCACTACCGAGGCGCTTCACCCGACTGGAAGGAAGTGGGGAGAACCATTGCCTACCCGGGGTTCGCGCGGCTGGCGGCCCGCTACTGGAAGACTGGCTCGACGGAGTTCGTACGATCGTTGTCGAGTCGCCTCTATGCCCGTTCGGCCCGCCACCTCCTGCCCGAAATCAGCCACCGCCACCTCACCACGGGAGGTGCGGGAGTGCGAGCTCAGGCGGTGACGCCCCAAGGGAGACTCGTCGACGACTTCTCGCTGGTCCAAGGAGAGCGATCGGTGCACGTCCTCAACGCCCCTTCCCCCGCCGCCACCGCTTCCCTGGCGATCGGCGACTACGTCGCCACGTTGGTCGCCGAGCGGCACTGATTTCAGCCGGCGCCGAATCCGGACCCCGATTCCCGAACGGTTTCCACCGCGATGATCTCGGCGATGACCGCCTCCACGCTTCCTACCGGCCTGAGCACCTCGGCGCCGGCCTGGGTGAGGTAGTCCTCCACGGGGATCGTTATGAGGTCGATGGAACTGTCCATACCCCTCATCGTCCACGCCAGTGAGACGGCCTGACCGATACCGAGCGACGAATCGACGGTGAGATACGGAGCTATCCCCCGGGCGGTCTTGAACGCGTCCTCGGGGCCCGAGAAGTCGCTCAGACGGCTGATCATGTCGACCAGAAACTCACGCTGTCTCTCGTTACGGGTCAAATCGCTGACGCCGCTCATCACGACCCAGCGACCATCGTCGCGGAGTTCCTCTGTGGTCCGGCTCCGCAACCACGCCAGCGTGTCGGCGCCGTCGGCCATGTGACATCCCTCCGTGAGGTCCAGCTTGGCCTTTGGATCTCGAACGGGACGATCGACGCAGATCTGATAGCCGCCCAACCGGTCGACCACGTCCTGGAATCCGGCAAAATCGACCATCGCCACGTGATCGACCCCGAGGCCGGTGAGCGACTCCACGGTCACCACCAGCGTCGTCTCCCCGTTCATGCCGTCGCATCCCGCCAGGGTCTCATTGATGCGCTCCTGACCGCAGGGGGTGGAGACCCACAGGTCACGGGGGAGAGAGACGATCGCTGCCTTCTCCATGTCCCGCGAGCGGATGAGAAGCAAGAGCACGTCGGCGCGGGCCCCCTCGAAATCTCCGAAACCTTCGAGGTCGTCGAGGCCGGAACGGTCGTCGGTGCCCACCAGGAGAACCGTGTCTACGCCGTCGGCTGCTGCCGGCAGGGGAGGAAGGCGGAAATCGGCGACGGCGGTGACGTCGGGGCCGGTCTCGTCCGATTCCTCCGCCTCGACGACGAGATCGACAGGCCGTTCGATCACCACCCGATCGAGGGTGCGCCAGGTGTTGAAGGCGAACGCGCAGGCGCCCAGAAGAACACCGCCGACTATGGCAGCACCAATGAGCAGGACGCGGCGCCTACTGTCGTTTGGTGATTGGTTCACCCGTGCACTTACCCCTGATTGCCCGCTGGAGATGCCGTGTGGGCACCGTTGCCATTCTACTCCGACCTCGGGCCTTGGTCACCCCGGTAGGGTGCCCTCATGACTCCCGCAGAGTTCAGACGAGCCGCCCACGATGCCGTCGACTGGGTCGCCGACTACCTCGACCGACTCGAGGAGTTCCCCGTCCTGTCCCAGGTCGAGCCCGGTGCCATCCGCGCCGCCCTCCCCTCTCTCCCCCCTGCTCTCCCCGAGGCGTGGGACGACATCCTGGCCGATGTCGAGAGAGTGATCATGCCCGGAATCACCCACTGGCAATCACCGAACTTCTACGCCTTCTTCCCCGCCAACTCCTCCGGGCCGGCCATCATCGGCGATCTCCTCTCGGCCGGACTCGGAGTCCAAGGAATGCTGTGGGCCACGTCACCGGCCTGCACAGAGCTGGAGACGCACGTCCTCGATTGGCTCGTCGGCGTGTGCGGCCTTCCGGAGCGGTTCTCATCGGCCTCGAACGGAGGTGGCGTCATACAGGACTCGGCGTCTTCGGCCACCCTCGTGGCCGCCCTGGCCGCCCGCGAACGCGCCACACACGGCCAAGGCAACCGCCACGGCACCGGCGGTGACCTCACCGCCTACACGTCGGTGCACGGCCATTCCTCGGTCGACAAGGCGGTGCGCATCGCCGGGTACGGATCCCAGCACCTTCGCCATGTCGAGGCAGACGGCAACCATGCCATGGCCCCCCGTGCCCTCGAGCAGGCGATCATCGCCGACCGGGCCACCGGCCTCACACCCACCTTCGTGACTGCCACCGTCGGCACGACATCGTCGACGGCGATCGACCCGCTAGCCGACATAGCCGACGTCTGCGGGGATCACGGAGTGTGGCTCCACGTCGACGCCGCCTACGCCGGCACCGCCGCCGTCTTGCCCGAGATGCGTTGGATACTCGATGGGCTCGACCGGGCCGACTCGTACGTGTTCAACCCCCACAAGTGGATGCTGACCACCTTCGACTGCTCGGCCTTGTACGTCGCCGACCGCCACCAGCTGATTGAAACCCTGACCATCGCCCCCGAGTATCTGAAGAACCAGGCGAGCTCATCGGGGGAGGTCTTCGACTACCGGGACTGGCAGATCCCCCTGGGCCGGCGATTCCGGGCTTTGAAGCTTTGGTTCGTGCTCCGCTCGTTCGGCACCGAAGCGATCGCCCGCCACGTCCGATCCGGAATCGGCCTTGCCCAGGAATTGGCGGGCTGGGTGGAATCGGCACCCGACTTCGAGTTGGCAGCTCCGCATCCATTCGCACTGGTGTGCTTCCGCCACGTCGACGGGGACCGGACCACCCAGCGAATCCTGGAGACCGTCAATGCCTCCGGTGCTGCCTACCTGACGCACACCGTCCTCGACGGCGCCTACACCCTCCGCGTCGCTATCGGTGCCCCCACCACGACGATCCACCATGTCCGCCAGCTGTGGGAGCACATCCAAACCGCCGCTCAATAGTCGTCCACCTCGAGTCCCAAGAGGCGCCGCGTCATCATGGCCGTGGCGCCCCACAGCTCGTCACCCTCGAGGTCGTAGAACCACACCCGACGACCGTTCCAGTGCTGGTATGTCCAGCGCGCCTCGTCGGACAGTTCCCGCAGAGAGGGTTGATAGATCTTGACCACCTCTCTATCGGAAGGCACCAGGAGGGGCGGCCGCTCCAGACGTCCCACCACCGGAACAACCATGAGCCGGAACTGGACCGTGTCGATGGGCGGCAAGAAGCCCATGACTTCGACTTCGGCGGGATGGATGCCCACCTCCTCGTGCGCCTCGCGCAAGGCCGTGTCGACCGGACCGGCATCAGCCTTCTCGGGGCGGCCTCCGGGAAAGGCGATGTGGCCGGCGTGGGTCGGCATGGTGTCGGGCCGTTTGGTGAGGACTAGCCGGGTCATCCCGTTGAAATCGTCGTAGACAGCGATGAGAACGGCTGCCAGGTCGAATTCTCCGGGAACCGGCGGCCGAGAGTCGAGGTCGAGGCTGTCCCACACGCTCCAGACGATAGGCTGGCTCCGGATGCCCCCTGAGCAGATCGAGACCGAGCGACTGATCCTGCGCCGCTTCACCCGCCGTGATGTGCCGGCGTTGGAGGACGCCGTGCGAGTGTCGTTGGCCGACCTCCACGAGTGGTTGCCGTGGGCGCATATGGACTACACCCGAGACGACGCCACTGCCTTCGTGCGCGAGTCCACACAGGCGTGGAAGGACAGCAAGGCGTTCGACTACGCCATCCGCTCTCGAGAAAACCCCGGCCTCCACCTGGGCAACATCTCGATCTGGCAGACCTCTCGATCGGGCAAGATCGGCGAGGTGGGCTACTGGATTCGCTCCGACATGGCCGGAGCCGGATATGGGACAGAAGCCACCCGGGCCATCCTGGGGGTGGGTTACGACAACATGGCACTGCACAAGATCGTCCTGCGCATCGCAGTGGGCAACCGCAGCTCGGAGAAGATCGCCGAGAAGCTCGGATTCACCCGGGAAGGGATTCTGCGCGAGGAGTTGTTGATCCGCGGCAACTGGATCGATCACACCCTCTATTCGATGCTCGATCGCGAGTACCGCCGCCAGCAATCCCGCTGACCCAACCCCATCGACTCTCCCCACCGGATCAGCCGCCGGCGACGGTGAGCACCCGGGCGGCATCTCCGAAGATGGTGGCGATGCCGGGGAAGAAACCGATCACCACGGTGAGGACGAGCGTGATGCCCAGTACCAGGCGGAGCGAGCCGACCGGCGACTGCTGGGGCCCTACCTCCACCCCCTCGGGTGGCGGATCCAGCCATATCGCCTTGATCACCCGGGCGTAGTAGTAGAGCGCAATGACGGCGTTGACCGAGGCGATGACGGCCAGCACCACCGTGGCCGACCCACCGGCCACCATCACCGCTCGGAACATGGCGAACTTGGCGAACCACCCCGCCAAGGGGGGTATCCCGGCCAGGGAGAAGAAGAAGACCCCTGCCAGCACCCCCAATCGCGGGTTGTACCGACCGAGGCCTGCCCAACCGTCGATCTCGCCCGATCCCGTCGCCCGAGCGGCGGCGATCACGACTCCGAAAGCTCCCAGGTTCATCAGGGCGTAGATCACCATGTAGATCACGGTGGCCGAGAATCCCTCGGCCAGGTCGGCTCCGGCCACTGCGGCGGCCGCAAACGGAACCAACATGAAGCCGGCCTGGGCAATGGATGAGTAGGCCAGCAGGCGAACGATGTTGGTCTGGCGCAGAGCCGCCAGATTGCCCACCGTCATCGAGAGCACCGCCAGGGCCCACAGTGCCGGGGCCCACACCACCACCAAGCCCGGTAAGGCCAGGTAGAGGACGATGAGCATGGCGATGAAGCCCGCCACCTTCGAGTTGACCGAAAGGTAGGCGGTGACCGGCGTGGGCGCCCCCTCGTATGTGTCGGGCGCCCAGAAGTGGAACGGCACCGCCGATATCTTGAAACCGAACCCGACGATCAGGAAGATCACGGCGATGATCATCGCCGGCTCTGCGGCCATGTCGGCGGAGGTGGCGGCGATGTCGGCAAAAGCGACCGAGCCCGTGAGCCCGAACACGAGCGACATGCCGTACAGCATGATCGCCGTCGACAGCACTCCGAGAATGAAGAACTTCAACGAGGCTTCGTTGGATTTGATGTCGCCCTTGCGCCAGCCGGCGAGCAAGAAGAGCGGCAGGGTGGTGAGCTCGAGGCCGACGAACAACACGATGAGGTCCCGACCGGAGGCCATCACCATCGATCCGAGCAGCGACGACAGGAGCAGCAGGTAGTACTCACCCTGGTAGTAACGCGCCGACTCGATGTACGACACCGACATAAGGAGAACCAGGTACGCCCCGACGATGAGTAGCCCTTTCAGGACCAGGGCGAAGGTGTCGACCACGTACGAGTCATCGAACATGGACCTGGTCGTCCCGTCGGCCGCCAGCAGTATGAGAGGGACAGCAGCCAGGGCGGTTCCGGCCACCGCCAGCGTGGCCACCCAGAACTTCTGGTGCCTGGGCAAGAAGAGGTCCAACGAGAGCACCGCCAGCAGCGTGGCTACCACCACCAGCTCCGGCGCGATCGCCAGGTAGTCGACGTTCATGAGTGGGAAGTCGGAAGTCGGAAGTCGGAAGTCGTTCTCACGGGCGCCGCCGTCATCCGCCCACTCCGGTCACGGCGGCAGTGACCTCGGGTGCTCCGAACGCCAACTCCACCAGGGACATGACTGCTTCGTTGGTGGCCCCGAAGATGACGTTGGGGTAGAAGCCAATCACCACCGTCAAGACCACCAACGGCACCCAGGCGGTCAGTTCGTAACGGTCGGCATCGGCGAACTCCCTGCCCGCCCACTCGTCACTGGGCTCACCGAAGTTGACCTGCTGGAGCATGTAGAGCATGTATCCGGCCGTAAGGACGGTCCCGATTGCCCCTGCCACCATGGCGGTGCGGAACACCCCCAGGCTGAGACCGTCGAGGGGGTTGTAGGCGCTGACCAATGACATGAACTCTCCCCAGAAGCCGGCCAAACCTGGCAAGCCGAGTGAGGCCATGGCGGTGAAAGCCAGGAGTCCGCCGATGACCGGCATGAGCTTCATCTGCCCGCCGAGACGCGCCATCTCCCTGGTGTGGTACCGATGGGACATGGAACCGGCCAGGAAGAACAGCAACCCGGTGATGAGCCCGTGGGCGACCATTCCGATGATGGCCGCATTGATCCCCACGTCGGTGAGCGTGGAGATCCCCAACATCACGAAGCCCATGTGGCCGACGGAGGAGAAGGCGATGAGACGCTTCACATCTGTCTGAGCCAGGCAGGCCAATGAGCCGTAGATGATCCCGATCACAGCCAGCACGGCTATGAAAGGCGCCCAGTTCTGGGCTTCGCCGGGCAGTATCGGAAGGGAGATACGCACGAACCCGTAGGTGCCGAGCTTCAACAGGATGGCAGCCAGCAGCACCGAGCCGACAGTGGGGGCGGCGGTGTGGGCATCGGGCAGCCACGTGTGCAGTGGCCACATCGGAACCTTCACTGCGAACCCGAGGAACAGACCGGCGAAGACGAGGAAAGCGAACGTTCCCGTGAAGGCTCCGGCCGTGCCCAGCTCGGTGAGCATCGGGATGTCGAAAGTCCTCTCGCCGAAGTCGCCCGAGCGGAAGTACAGGGCGAGGAAGCCCAAGAGCATGAAGGCCGACCCGAAGAGGGTGAAGAGGAAGAACTTGATGGAAGCGTAGATGCGGGTCTCGGTGACTCGAGTGAACCCGGGGATCTTGCGGGGGGACTTGTCGCCCCAGATCCCGATCATGAAGTACATCGGCAGCAGCACAACCTCGAAGAAGATGAAGAACAGCACGAGGTCGAGGGCCACGAAGGTGCCGTTCATCCCGGTGGCGAGGATGAGCGTGAGCATCAGGAAGGCCCGTGGGTTGCGGGGCTCCTCCCAGTGGTCCCACGAATAGATGATCGCCAGGACCACGACGAAGGTGGAAAGGACCAGCAGCGGCAGGCTGATACCGTCGATGCCGATGTGGTAGTTGGCGTTGATGGCCGAGATCCAGCTCAGGTTCACCTCGAACTGGTACGTGTTGTAGGCGACCGCCCCGAACTGGAACTGCCCGATCGCCACCAAGGAAAGGGCAAAGGCGACGAGGGCGACCACCAGCGCCGTGCCCTTGATGGCGTCCTCTTTTTCCTTGGGTATCAACCCCAGCAGCAACGCCCCCGCCAGCGGCAGGAACACGATCAGGGTCAATCCCCATGTCTCGAACCATTCCATTGGAATCAGCCCTCTCCTATCGACTCACTATGAACACGATGACCAAGACCAGCGCCCCGATGATGAAGGACACTGCGTACTGCTGAACGCGGCCGGTCTGGAGCCGGCGCACCCCTCCGCCGGCGGCATCGGTGACCGCCGACAAGCCGTTGAAGAACCCGTCGATGCCCCGCTGATCGAGACCCCCGTAGACGAAACGTCCCAGCAGCAGGGAAAACGCCGCCACCCCATTGACGATTCCGTCGATGACGTACGTGTTCACCCAATCGACGGTGCGGGCGAGCGGGCCTTTGGTGCCGCGCACGATGCCGAGGGCGGCGTCGTCTATGTAGTAGGTGCGGCGCAACAGGGGGTAGAGCAGCGGAATCTCAACCCGGTCGCGGTGGCGCTGGGTGTCACGGTCCGGTGAGAAGATCACCCATCCAAGGGCGATTCCGGCCAGGGCCGCCACCAGGCCTGCTCCCGCCAGGAACAGATCCACCCCCTCGGGGTGGTGGTCGCCCATGGCCACCACCCGCACGGCCAGCCAATCGGTGAAATTGGCTATGCCGGGCCATTGGACTCCGGGGATGTTGAGGAACCCGACGAGCACCGACGGTACCGCCAGCGCCACAAGGGGGACCGTCATCGAGCGAGGAGACTCATGAGGGTGCCCGTGGCCCTTGTAGGTGCCGTGGAAGGTGAGGGCCACCGCCCGCGCCATGTAGAAGGCGGTCACGAACGCTCCGAGGATCGCGATCCACATCACGGCGGTGTATCCCTCGTAGTCGAGGGTGGCCAATATCTCGTCTTTGGACCAGAAGCCCGCCAACGGCAGGATTCCCGCCAAAGCGAGCGAACCGATGACGAAGGTGGTGTAGGTGGTGGGCATGAACTTGCGCAACCCGCCCATGTCGGACATGTTGTTGGAGTGAACGGCATGGATCACCGAGCCCGCCCCCAAGAAGAGCAGCGCCTTGAAAAAGGCGTGTGTGAAGAGGTGGAAAACCCCCGCCGTGTACCCCCCGGCCGCCACCGCCGTCATCATGTAGCCGAGTTGGGAGACCGTGGAGTAGGCAAGGACCTTCTTGATGTCGTCGGCCACCAACGCCAGCAATCCCATGGCGAAAAGCGTGATTGCCCCGATAGCGACCATCCACGGCCTGATGTCGAAGGCGAGCTCCTGGTAGAAGGGGAACATGCGAGCCATCAGGTAGATGCCGGCGGTGACCATGGTGGCAGCGTGCATGAGGGCGGACACCGGGGTGGGGCCGGCCATGGCATCGGGCAACCAGATGTGGAAGGGGAATTGGGCCGACTTGCCCATCGCCCCCAAGAACAAGAGGAGGCCCCCCACCACTGCCACGCCGGCCAGGGCGGGATCCTGAGCTGTGGAAGCCACGTCGATGTCGCTGAAGCTGAAGCTGCCGAGGGACACCCCGACCAGGATCGCTCCCAGGATCAGCCCGATGTCGGCGACCTTGTTGGTCATGAACGCCTTGTTGCCGGCGTTCACGTTCTCGTGGTCTTCCCAGTAGAAGCCGATGAGCAGATACGAGGCGAGACCCACGCCTTCCCAGCCGATGATCAGCTGGATGAGGTTGGGGGCTCCCACCAGGATGAACATCGCCCCTGCGAAGAGTGAAAACGCGGCGAAAAACCAGGTGACACGGCGATCGCCGTGCATGTACCCAACGGCGTAGATGAAGACCAAGAGCCCCACCAGCGAGACCAGGAAGTACATCATGATCGACAGGCCGTCCACGACCCATCCCAGCTCGAAAGACAACCCCGAGCCGACGTTCCCGATGACGAACGTCACCTCGTGGAGCACTCCCTCGGTCATGTTCTGAACGAAGAGGACAGTGGCCCACACCAGGTTCAAGGCGAGCGCCCCGATGGCGATCTCGGCGCCTTGATACTTGAGCCGCTTGCCCGCGGCGATGATCGCCAGGAAGGCCACGATGGGCGACACCAGCATGATTCCCGCCGTTTCGGCCCAGAACCCCCCGTCCCCCGCCCGAGGCACCTCGGCCGCCGCCAAGACTAAGAGATCCATCACAACTGCACCCCGTACGGCGAACGGCGGACGGCGAACGGCGGACGGCGAGCGAAGCGAGTCACCGTCACCATCTCAGGAGATCCAGTTCGTCGATGTTGGCCGACTGACGGTTACGGAAGATCATGAGGACGATGGCCAAACCGATGCCCACTTCGGCGGCGGCGATGGCGATCACGAAGAGGGCGAAGACCTGGCCGACCGCATCGGGAGTGACGAGCATCGCCTCGAACACCACCAGGTTGATGTTGACGGCCGCCAGCATCAGCTCGACCGAGAGCAAGACCAAGACGACGTTGCGGCGCACCAACAATCCGTACACCCCGAGCGAGAAGAGAGCCGCCGCCAGGACGAGGAACTGATTGGCTATCACGAGACGCCGCCAGTGTCGTTCACCGTCGACCGTCGGCCGTTTGCCGTGGGCGATGAACGGCGAACGGCGAACGGTGAACGGTGAGCGAAGCGAACCCTCACACTGAGCCTCTTTCTTCTTCTTCCAGGGGGGTGAGGTCTCGGCGGGCGACGGTGATACCGCCCACCAGGGCCGCCAGGAGGATGAAACCGACCACTTCGAACGGAACGACAAATCTCCCCAGGAGACTGAATGCCAGGATGGACGTGTCCGTGCCGGTTCCGCCGGATGCGACCTCGGTGGCACCGAAGGCGGTGAGGGAACCGTACGACAACACCCCGAACAGAATGACCGAAACCACCGCCGCCGGGGCGCGCTTGGCCTTCGTGTCGAGGACCGTGTCGAATCCCGTCGGCGCTCGGGTGATCATGATCCCGAACAAGAAGAGAACGATCACGGCTCCGATGTACACGAGCACGACAACCAGGGCCACGAACTCGGCCGACAGCATGACGAACAAGGCCGCACTGGCTCCCAGCGCGGCCATCAGGTAGAGGGCGGCGTGGACGACGTTACGGGCCGTGACCACCCTGAGCCCCGACACCAGCATCGCCGCACCCACGGCCAGGAACACCCAGTTGATCGGCTGAGCGATCCAGTCGATGAAAGTCACGAGGCGCCTCCGGCGCCAGTCGGAGGTCGGAAGGCGCAAGTCGGAAGGTCAGGACAGACGCCAAGCTCCGTCACTTCGCCACCTCGGGCTGTTCGGGGACCGTCTCGAGCCAGTCCTGAAGCCGGTCCATATCGTGCATCATGTCGCCCATCTGATGCTCCGAGTACTCGTACTCGGGCGACCAGAAGAGGGCGTCGAAGGGGCAGACCTCGACACAGATGCCGCAGTACATGCACAAGGCGTAGTCGATGTCGAAGCGGTCGAGCGTGGCACGCACGCGCACCCGCCCACCCGGCTTGGAGGGCTCCTGTTCCTCTTTGTGGCCTTCGATGTAGATACACCAGTCAGGGCAGTTGCGGGCACACAGCATGCACACCGTGCACGCTTCCTGGTCGAGGGCGATGACTCCCCGCGCCCGGGCCACCGGTGTCTCTTTCACCTTCGGGTAGTTCACGGTCGCCAGATGCTTGTGAGGCAGGAAGATGGTCTTGAACATGGTCGACAGGGTCACCCACATACCCTTGGCGAGCCCGGAACCCGGAATCGTGCGATTGGCCATCACAACACCACCTTGAGGATCGCTGTCACGGCGATGTTGACGAGAGAGATGGGTACCAGCCACTTCCAGGCCATGCCTTGCAGTTGGTCTTCACGAAAGCGGGGAAATGTCCAGCGAAACCAGATCATGGCGAAGATCAAAAGGAACACCTTGCCCATCAGGATGAGGGGCCCGAGCACGGTCAACATCGTCTCGTTCAACCCCGGCAACCAATAACCACCCAGGAAGAGCGTGACGGCAATGGCCGACATCGTGAACATGTTGGCGAACTCGGCCAGGAAGAAGAACAGGAACCGGAACCCCGAATACTCCGTCAGGTATCCCATGACCAACTCCGATTCGGCGATGGGCATGTCGAAGGGGATACGGGAGAGCTCGGCCAACGCCGCCACCATGAAAATGGCGAAGGCCACGAACTGGAGCACCACGAAGGGATAGCCGGCGCTGATCTGGGCTTGAACGATGCCGTCGAGGCTCATGGTCCCGGCGATGATGACGACCCCCACCACCGAGAGAACCAATGGCAGCTCGTAGGCGATGAGCTGCCCGGCTGCCCTCAGCCCTCCGATCAGCGAATACTTGTTGGCCGATGACCAACCGGCGATGAGGACACCGATGGTCGACAGCGAAGAGATAGCCAGGGCGAAGAAGATTCCCAGCTGTAGATCGCGAAACACCAAACCGGGACCGAACGGGACGACGACCAGGAGGGCGACCGTCGAGGCAAGCACCAGGGCGGGGGCGAACTTGAACATGGGACGGTCGGCGTTCTCGGGGATGATGTCTTCTTTCTGGAAAAACTTGACCCCGTCGGCGATGAGCTGCGCCCACCCGAACCGACCTCCTGCGAAGTACGGCCCCACCCGGTTCTGCATCTTGGCCGAGAGCTTCATCTCGGCGAATCCGATCACCATTCCCACCGCCGGGATGAGGGAGGCGACGATGACCAGCTTGATGGCCAGCCCCAGCCAGAAGTTCGACATGACATCAGCGAAGATCTCAGTCATGCCCTCCCCCTGCGACGAGGCGGAGCGTCCGACTTCCGACTTCCGACTTCCGACTTCCGAGTCCCGACTTCTTCATCTGTCCACGTCTCCCAAGACGAAGTCGAGAGAGCCCATCACGGCAATGATGTCGGGAACAAGCGTGCCCTCGAGCGCCCAGGGAAGAATCGAGATGTTGGAAAAGGAGGCCGACCGGATCTTGAGGCGATAGGGGCCCTGACCGCCGTCGGACACGAGATAGTAGCCCATCTCCCCTTTGGGGTTTTCGGCCCGCACATAGGTTTCACCCTTGGGAACCTTGATGATCTTGGGTACCTTGGCCTGGAGCGGGCCGGAGGGGATGCCTGCCACCGCCTGGCCGATGATACGGGCGGACTGGCGTATCTCTTCGAGCCGAACGTACCAGCGGTCCCAGCAGTCACCGTTCTCGCCGGTCACGACATCGAACTCGAACTTCTCATAGGGCAGGTAGTCCTCCACCTTGCGCAGGTCGAAGGCCACGCCCGAGGCGCGCAGATTGGGCCCGGTCACCCCGTAGGCGGCGCATACCTCGGGAGGAAACACTCCCACGCCTTTGGTTCGGGCGAGGATGATCTCGTTTCCTGCCACCAGGTCTTCGAGCTGATCGACGGCATGGAGAACCCGCACCATTGCCTCGTCTGTCTCCCGAAAGAAGGTGGCAGGGAGGTCCTGGATCATCTTGCGGGTGTTGGAACCTGACCCGTAGGCGGGCTTGACGCCACCTATCCGATTGAAGTTGGGGTGAAAACGGCCGCCGGTGACACCTTCCAACAGGTCGAGCACCCTCTCGCGCTCGCGCAGGGCAAAAAAGAGCGGGGTGGCGGCGCCCAACTCGAGCGGATACGACGCCATGAAGATGAGGTGGGAGCTGATGCGTGCCATCTCGGTGAGAATGGTGCGGATCCATAGCGCCCGATCGGGCACCTCGAGCTCCATGAGCTTTTCCACCGCGGTGATGAACGGCACCTCGTTGGCGTATCCCGACACCCAGTCGATCCGGTTGACGATGGTGGTGATCTGGGGGTAGGTCCGCACCTCGGCAAGCTTCTCATACCCCCGGTGCATGTAGCCGATCACCGGACGCACGTCATACGCCCGCTCCCCATCCACTCTGGCGACCAACCGGAGCACACCGTGGGTCGAGGGATGCTGGGGCCCGATGTTGAGGGTCATCTCGGGAGTCTCCAGCTCGACCGACACCGAGACTTCGGACAGGTGGCGAATCGTGTCCTGATCGATCGTCACGACTCGCTCTCTTCTGCTGTGGAATCGTCGCCATCGGCCCCTTCTGTTTCATCCCCGCCTGCTTCGTCCTCGTCGGGCATGCCTTCGACGTCGACCTTCCCGGGCCAGGGCTTCACTTCCCGGCTCAGCAATGGAAACGACTTGAGCAGGGGGTGGCCCAAGAAGCCGTCCGGCAAGTACAGGGGCGCAAGATCACCGTGGCCGTCGAAATCGATCCCGAACATCTCGTGTGCTTCGCGCTCATGCCAGTCGGCGCCGGCGTAGACACTGCGCAGGCTGGCGATGGCGGGCTGGTCGTGGCCGATGCGGGCAGCAAACGTCACCCGCCTGCCGACCGTCAAGTCGGCGACCGTACACAGGATCTCGAAGGAGGCCTCGTCGAGGGCTTCTGCGGGGGGATCGCCCACGGCCACCTCGTTCGACCAATCGATGGCGGAGAGGAACGAGAACATCACGAGACCCAACTCGTCCCTGGCAGTCGTGAGCACCTCGACCCAGCGGGCGGAGTCGACCGTTACCTTGACCGTGTCGAAGGTAATTTCTGCTTCTCCCCCGACCGTTCGCGCCACCTCGTCGGCATAGTCGGTCAACGGGTGGGGAGGGTCGACCGTTCCCTCCGCTTCCTCGACGGCGGCGTCGGCCTCAGGCGGGCTGGAGGTCACGGCGGTTCCACTTCTCTTTTATGTCCTCGCCCTGGATCTTCTTCTGGAGGACGAGGATTCCCTCCAACAGCGCTTCGGGCCGTGGCGGGCAACCGGGGACGTATACGTCCACCGGAATGAGTTGATCGACACCTTTGGTGACGGAGTAAGAGTCCCAGTAGGGCCCGCCACAATTGGAGCACGAGCCCATGGAGATCACATACTTCGGCTCGGGCATCTGGTCGTACAGGCGCTTGACGGAGGGGCCCATCTTGTCGGTGACGGTGCCGGCCACAACCATGAGGTCCGCCTGGCGGGGTGAGGCGGGGAGGGGGATGATCCCGAATCGCATCGAGTCGTAACGGGGACCGGAGGCGGCCATCATCTCGATGGCACAGCAGGCCAGTCCGAACTGGAAGAGCCACAACGAGTATTTGCGTGACCAGTTGAGCAGCCACGACACCGGTTTGGGGGCTCCGAACCGTTGCACTATTCCCATCGCAAAACCCCCTTCTTGATGGCGTAGAACAGTCCCTCGACCAGGGTGAGCATGAAGAGCAGCATCGCCACCAACCCGAACACGCCCAGCAATTCCACCTCGAGAGCCCAAGGGAAGATGAACACCGCTTCGACACCGAAGATGACGAAGAGCAGGCCGAAGATGTAATAGCGGACGTAGGTCTGCGACCATCCGGCTCCTACCGGGTCGACACCGCACTCGTAGGTACCGACCTTCTCTTTCGTTGGGTTGGAAGGCCGGAGCACTGAAGCAACGCCCAACATCACCATCACCAGCACCACGCCCAGAGCGGCGAAGGCTCCGACTGTCAGGTAGTCCTCGAAGTATGGGGTCATGTCCTCGATCTCGGTCGTAGAGCCAACGGCGGCGAGTATAGGAATCGGTCGCCGCCCGTCGAAGCCGAGTGGCGATTCCCGCCTCTCGCCGTGGTGGCGGCGTCCCGTCCCGACCATGTCACCCGTCCGCCGGCTGATAGCGTCTGGCCATGCCTCTGCGGCTAGCCGACTACGAAGGTTCCGGACTCGTCAACCTGGTGGCCGAGATCGAACACCGACTCACCGGCTCGGCTCCCATGACAGGACTCGGACGCCCGGGCACCGTTCCGCCTGCCGATGGTTACGTCCTGACGATCTTCGACGGCCTGGGATCTGCCCAGATGCAGGCACCGGAGGCGGCGCCCCTTCGCCATGGCCAACAGGGGGTCCTGACCGCCGGGTTCCCCACGACCACCACCACCTCGCTCTCCACGCTCGCCACCGGACTGACACCCGCTTCCCACGGGATCATCGGACACCTGCTTCATCTTCCCGGAGTGGCGCACCTGGTCAACGTCCTCAAATGGGTCACGCCCGACGGAACGCCCGTCGACCACGACTATGCCTCGATGTTGCCTTCGCCCAACCTGTGGGAACGGCTGCGGGGTGCGGGGGTGGAACCGATCACCGTCCAGCCGGGCGCCTTCGGCGACTCGCCGTTGAGCCAGATGTTGTACCGGGGGTGCCGCTTCGAGGCCATTTGGAGCACAGCCGAGCTGGTGGCGGCCACAGTGGACCTCGCCGGTCCCGGCCGACTCGTCGTCGCCTACTACCCGTCGGTGGATGTCGCCGCGCATGTGAGCGGCCAGGACAGCGATCCCTACCGACGGGCGTTGGCGGAGGCAGCGGGGATCTGGGAGGCGCTCTCCTTGAGACTCCGAGCCGACGTGGGGCTGATTGCAACGTCCGACCACGGGCACATCGACTACGCCCCGGAGAGCAAGGATCTCATCCGCCGCCGCAAGTACGACCCTCTCACCTTCTTCGGGGACCCGCGTTCTACCTTCGTGTCGGGACCGGCGGAATTGGTGGCGGAACTCGCCCACGAGACCGGGGCGACACTGGTGGACCGGCCCACCCTCACCCGTTGGTTGGGGCCGGGCGACCCTCATCCGGACCTGGCCGGGCGCCTCCCCGACTGGGCCCTGTTGGCAGCTCCCGGCAGACTGCTCCTCCCCCGTCCGTTCGACAAACGCCTGATCGGCTACCACGGAGGCTTGGAGCCGGCCGAGGTGGAGATTCCGCTGCTGGTGCGGTGACGGCCGTTGGCCGTTGGCCGTTGGCCGTTCGCCGTTGGCCGTTGGCCGTTGGCCGTTGACCGTTCGCCGTTGGCGCGACGGAAGTTCCA
>JBGTLA010000179.1:0-30004 GCA_041744375.1 Acidimicrobiia bacterium
ACACGTCGTTGGCGAAGTTGGCGGCGACTTGGATGGCGAGCGCTCCGATGAGGGCAGCAATGAAGGCATCGGCCCGGGCCACCCCGTCGCCCACGGCCACACCCGAGCCGACCAGAACGGGGGCGGCCGCCGCCGGCAAGGTGCGTGGCCGAGCCGCCTCCACCCACCTATTCACGCCACGCGCTCAGTACATCCACGGGAAGCGGTGGAAATCGGGCGGACGCTTCTCCAAGAAGGCGTCTCGGCCCTCCTGGGCTTCGTCGGTCATGTACCCGAGTCGGGTTGCCTCTCCGGCGAAGAGCTGCTGGCCGACGAGGCCGTCGTCGGCGAGGTTGAAGGCGAACTTGAGCATGCGTTGCGCCGTGGGGGACTTTGCCGTGATGGCCTCCGCCCACTCCAGTGCCGTCTCTTCGAGGTCGTCGTGGGCGACGACCGCATTGACCATGCCCATGTCGTGCGCCTCCTCGGCCGAGTACTCGCGCCCCAGGAAGAAGATCTCACGAGCCCGTTTCTGTCCCACCATTCGAGCAAGGTAGGCCGAGCCGTAGCCGGCGTCGTAAGAGGCCACGTCGGCGTCGGTTTGTTTGAAGACGGCGTGCTCGGCCGACGCCAGCGTCAGGTCGCACACCACGTGGAGGGAATGGCCGCCTCCCACCGCCCAGCCCGAGACAACAGCTATCACGACCTTCGGCATGAAGCGGATAAGTCGCTGCACCTCGAGGATATGGAGGCGACCCAGACGAGTCGGGTCCACAGTGTCTGCTTCCGGGCCGGAGGCGTACTCGTATCCCGCCCGCCCGCGGATCCTCTGGTCGCCCCCCGAGCAGAAGGCCCACCCTCCGTCTTTGGGCGATGGGCCGTTTCCCGTGAGAAGCACACATCCGACGTCGGGGGACTGGCGGGCGTGATCGAGGGCGAGGTACACCTCGTCGACGGTGTGGGGTCGGAAGGCGTTGCGTACTTCGGGTCGATCGAACGCCACTCGCACCGCCCCTATCCGCCGGGCTCGGTGATAGGTGATGTCGGTGAAGTCGAAACCGGGGACCTCGTCCCACCGGTCCGGATCGAAGATGTCGGAGACCATGAGCCGCCAGGTTAGGGGCCGGCGGCGCCTGCCCGGCTGTGGCTCAACACTTGGCTTGCCTGCGCCGATACACGATCATGTCATCTGACGGCCACGTCGTCGTCATCCGCCAGAAGGGAAACCGAGTCGTATGATCTTCGCCTACCTCGATCCAGGGTCAGGGAGCCTCATCCTCCAGGCTGTGCTGGGAGGCGCCGCCGGCGTCGGTGTGGCCGCCAAGGCCATGCGCCACCGCTGGAAGATGCGCAAGATGCTCGAAGGTGATGCCGAGGCTGAGCCCGGCGATACCGAAGAGGGCGCGGGGGCTCCTGCCGAAACCCAGGAGAGCTGATTCTCGCTCCCGACCTACCCGACCCCGGGTCCTTTCGGGACCCGGCCTCCCGAGTCGTCTTGGGAGACACCACGGTCACACGGTTGCTGGATGAGCGCGGCTTGGCCGATTGGCGAGTCCTGGCGGATTCCCAATTGTTCGCCGCCGCCGTCCCCGACGGCCGGCTCATCGCGGCCAGGGAGGTGCCCGCACCTGAAGGCTACGCCGGTTCGCTGGAGCATCCCCGCCTCCCCGCCATCACCTACCCCTTCGAGTGGACATTCTCGATGTTGCGTGACGCGGCTCTCTTGCAGCTCGACCTGATGGCCGCCTCTCTTTCGGAGGGCATGATCCTCAAGGACGCCACGCCGTACAACGTCCAGTTCGTCGGGGGGCGGCCGCAGTTCATCGACATCGGTTCTTTCGAGAAGTATCGCGCCGGTGACCCCTGGATCGGGTACCGCCAGTTCTGTCGCCAGTTCCTCTACCCTCTCATGCTGCGGGCCTGGGTGGGCGTGCCGTTTCAGGCGTGGCTGCGGGGCGACCCCGAGGGCCCCACAGCCGAGGAGATGTGGCGCCTCCTTCCTGGGCGTCGGCGACTGTCTCCGGGGGGCCTCCTGCATGTGGGGATGCAAGCTCGCGCAGAGAGACGCATGAAAGGGGAGGCAGTCAGATCCACTCTGGCCGCGGCGGGTTTCAGCTCCGATCTGATAGCGGCCAACGTGTCCAAACTGAAGGCATTGGTGGAGTCATTCGCCTGGGACTCCGACGACGGATCGTGGGTCGGATACCAGAGTTGTGACCACGTGGGCAGAGATCGCCGTGCCAAGTCCGAATTTCTGGTAGGTGTACTCGAGACAATGCGGCCGGGAACCATGTTGGATCTGGGGGCCAACGACGGCCACTTTTCCCGGCTGGCGGTGGATGCCGGCTCGGTCGCCATCGCCGTGGACGGGGACGAGGCGGTTCTCGACCGTCTCTACCGGTCACACCTGCCTAACGGTCATCTGGTCCCGGTGCTGGCCGACTTGTCCAACCCTTCGCCTTCCCAGGGGTGGGCGTCGGTCGAGCGGCCCGGGCTGTTCGAGCGGATCAGGCCGGATCTGGTGCTGGCCTATGGGCTCATCCACCATCTGGTGTACACGTCGTCGATTCCCCTCGCCTACGTGGTCGATTGGCTGGCGACGTTCCGGGCCGACGTAGTGGTCGAATTCGTATCCCCAGATGACCCCATGGTCGAGCGGCTCACGGCCAACAAGAGGGCCGAGGAACTCCATCCGGGGCGCCGTCAGGAAGACTTCGATCGACTTCTCAGTCGTCACTTCGATGTAGTCGCCTCCCGCCCCTTGGAAGGTGGGACCCGGCAGGTGTATCACCTCCGCCCGCGATGAAGGGACATCTGGCCGAACTGGGGGAGATGAGCCCTCTCGGAGTCGTCGGCTCCGTGGTCGGGATCGGAGCCATCGCTCTCGCCCTTCCCCTCTTCGAGTTGCTGGGACGGAATCCCGAGTTCTTCATCGCCCGTCGCTTCCCATCCTCCGAGATCCTCCTGTTGGCCGTTGCTCTCGTCCTCGCCCCGGCCGTCACGGCCCTTCCCGTGCTTGTGTTCCGGGTGTGGGGGCCGGCACCTGCCGTGGCCGCGCATTTATTGGCGCTGGCGCTCCTGTCTGGAGTGGCGGCAGCCTCCATCCTGGTCGCGGCCGGGGTCGGGGCACTGCCTGTGGGATGGTTCCTCGCCGTTTGCGTCGCGGCGGGAGTGTCGGCGGCGGTGGCCTTCGCCCGGCTCTCCGCCGTGCGGGCGGCGGCCGGGTACATGGGTCTGGCGGCCATCGTTCTGCTCGTGTGGTTCGTTTGGTTCACTCCCATCTCGCAGCTGGTCTTCACGGCCTCGTCCGACGTGGTCGAGGCAGGTGCCGTGGGTGAGCCCGTTCCGGTGGTGGTGCTGGTGTACGACGAGTTCCCGGCTGCTTCGATCACTCGGGCGGATGGCTCCCTCGACGCCGACAATTACCCCCATTTCGCTCGCTTGGCGGCCGACGGGGTGTGGTATCGCAATGCCGTGAGTGTCCGCCAACAGACGGAAGAGGCGCTTCCCACCATCCTCACCGGAGTGGGTGTGTCGGAAGGGAGCATCCCCACTGCCGTCGATCATCCCTTCAACCTCTTCACGTTGCTCTCGGAGACCTATGACGTGGCGGCGGTAGAGAACGTGACAGAGTTGTGCCCCGATTTCGTGTGCTCGAACGTGAGTCGACCCACTGCTCCTTTGAGCGAGCGGTGGCAGTTGCTTCTTGCCGACCTGGCCGTCGCCTTTGGGTACCTCGTCCTCCCCGACGGCCTCTCGACGGGCCTCCCGCCCCTCGACCAGGGTTGGGCGGGCTTTGGGCAACAGACAGTGGCCGATTTCGACATCATCGAACGATTCCTCGACTATGTCGACGATGATCGGCGTAGAGAGCTCGACCGCTTTCTCGACACGTTCGACACCATCGGCGACGAGCCACCGCTCCGATTCGGGCACTTCCTCTACCCGCATCACCCATGGGACATCGAGCCCGACGGAAGAATCAATCTGGCCGGTCGACCCCCCGGGCGTTTCGAAGTGGGTTGGGGAAGCGACCCTTTCCTCGTGGCACAAGGATGGCAACGCCATCTGCTGGCAGTGCAGTGGAGCGACCAGATGCTGGGCCGGGTGCTGGACCGGCTCGACCAGGAGGGCATCTACGAGCAGGTGCTGGTGATCGTGGTCGCCGACCATGGAATCGCCATCCGGCCGGACACCCGCCATCAGCGGGTCATAACCGCCGAATCGATCGGGTCGGTGGCCGCCGTGCCTCTCCTCGTCAAGTACCCACGCGGTCTCCCCGGCATGCCGGCGCCGGGGACCGTCGACGTCGTCCGGGCCGAAACCACCGATATTCTCCCGACCATCGCCGAGGTGGTCGACGTGGTGGTTCCCTGGTCCACCGATGGGCTGTCGCTTCTCGACGTCGAGGGACGCGGCCGGAGGGAGGGGTCGGTGATGGTCGGCACTGACGGGCCGGTCCACATACCGCCACACGACGGCGACATGGTGGCGGAGGCTGTCGAAAGGGAGAGATGGTTTCCAGATGGTGATCCCTACGCCCTCGTGCCCCCCGGTTGGTCGAGCCTGCTCGGCCGAGTCGTCGAAACGAGCGAGCCCACCCTCACTGTCGATCAGGCCGGGCTCATCGAAGCCCATGTAGCCGGGGGCGACCCAATTCCCTCGTTTCTCTCGGGCACGCTCGGCGAGAAGACCGAAGGCATCGTGGCGGTCACGGTCGACAGGGTCGTGGTGGCGGTGACGCAGGTGTACGCAGGTGACGATGGGCTCGGGCGGTGGGAGGCCATGATCCCCGCCCAACTCCTCGACGCGGGTCCCGAAGCGGTGGAGGCCTGGTGGGTGGAGGGCTCGCCGGAGGAAGCCGCGTTTGGCGGCTGATAGCGCATGACGATGGGCTCGATGATCGGCCGCTGGGTCTCTGGCCATCCCCCGGGGCGGGTGTTTCTGTCCAGCCCTGTCGGGTCTCTCACCTTCGGAGACGTGGTGGTGGCGCGAGCGGCGCGCCGGTCCTCGCCCCGACAGGCCGTGGCTCGCCCCGTCGCCACAGTCGAATCGGTACTCGACTTGTTGGTGCTCCCGGGGGCGAGAACGCAGATGGTGGTGCTGGCGGAGGGGACGGTAAACGCCGAAGCAGCCGTGGCGACAGCAGCGGCGGCCGCCGAGCGGAACGCCGCCACCATCCTCTTCACCTCGGGTACGAGTGGCCCCCCCAAGGCTGTTCGCCTCACAACTTCGAACTGGGAGGCGGCGTGTGTGGCGTCGGTGAAGCATCTCGGCCATGGACCCGACGACGTCTGGCTGGCGGCGATGCCACTCCATCACGTAGGAGGCTTGTCGATCCTGTATCGGAGTGCCTTTGCCGGTGGTTCGGTTCACTGGCTTCCCCGCTTCGAAGCTCGAGCCGTTGTCGAGGCGCTACGGCGTGGGGTGACGATGGCCTCGTTCGTACCGACGATGCTCAGGCGGGTTCTCGACCACGACTCCGGCACGTATGCAGGCCTCAAGGCAGTGTTGGTGGGGGGAGGTCCGCTCCCCGATGGCCTGGTGGAAGAGGCCCATGAACGAGGCCTGCCGGTCTTGCCGACCTACGGCATGACCGAGACCTGCGGGCAGGTGGCGACGCTGCGGCCCGGGTCGGAGCCCCGCCGTGCAGCTCATCCCCTCCCCGGGATCGAGTTGCGGATCGGGGCGGGGGGAAGGATCGAGGTGCGAGGCCCCCAGGTCTCGCCTGGCTACGCCGACCAGGACGATCGCCCCGAACATGATTGGTTTGTGACCCCGGACCGCGGTGAGTTGCAAGCAGACGGAGCACTGAGAGTGATGGGAAGGGTCGATGATGTGATCGTCACCGGCGGGGAGAAGGTCGACCCTGGGCGGGTCGAGGCGGTGCTAGCCGCTCACCCTCAGGTGACAGAGGTGGCGGTCGTGGGACTCGTCGACTCCGATTGGGGTCACCGGGTCGTCGCCATGTACGTGGGCGAAATTGGCGCCCTCGATCTCTGGACGTGGGCCAAGACGCGATTGGCACCCCACGAGTTACCCAAGACGTTGATGCCCGTGGTATCGATTCCGAAGACGGGGGGCGACAAACCAGATCGGGGAGCCATCACGAAAATGCTGACTAGGTGACCGAAGCAGGCTCACCACTGATCGGGCCGGCGCCGGAGCCGTTTCGTTTGCGAGCGCTGGCGTTTGCTCTCCAACCTGCGCACGCGAGCCGAGCGTGAGGGACTCGTCGGTCGGCGTTCTGGTACTGGCCGTAGCGCCTCTTCCAGACGGCGGCCCAGACGCTGACGGGCCATGGCGCGGTTACGCCACTGTGATCTCGACTCGGAGGCGGTCACCGTGACCACCGGTCCCAGAATCTCGATGAGGCGATTTCGTTCGAAGTCGGGAAAGGCCTGCGACGAAGCTGCGTCGAATCGGATCTCCACGGCGGTGTTGGAGCGGTTGGCATGCTGGCCACCCGGTCCGCCGGAAGTCGTGAATGTCTCGTGGAGTTCGTGCTCGGGGATCGAGAAGCGTCCCACCACCAGGTCGTCCATGAGGGAACGTTATCCCCCCGCACCGACGGTTGTCGGCTCTTGATCTGCGCGGTGGCGAAGTGGGCCGAATGGGCCCTGCTGCCGCTGTGCCCGGGTATCGACCGCGTTCGGTACGGCGACCGTATCCTGGCTTGATGGAGTACCGGATCCTCGGTCCCCTCGAGATCATCGACGACGACGGCGCACCGGTCGACCTCCGTCGATCCAAACCGAGAGCAGCGATCGCCCTCATGCTCACACGTCCCAATGAGGTGGTGTCGGTCGACCGGTTCATCGAGGTTCTGTGGGCGAATAGTCCACCTGTTCAGCCACAACAGGCCCTCCAGGTGCACATCTCCCGTTTGCGTAGCTCGCTGGGGCGAGCAGACGTGGTTGTCACCCGCAATCCCGGGTACCTCCTGCGCGTGGCTCCCGACGAACTGGATGCCGAAGTGGCGGAGCTGTTGATTCGGGAGGGCTTGCGGGCCGCGGAGGAGGGTGTTTCGGAGCTTGCGGTTCAACATCTCGGTGAGGCGCTGTCGCTCTGGCGGGGTGAAGCACTGGTCGACTTCCTGTACGAAGACTTCGCCCTGGGCGAGATCGAACGTCTGACGGAGTTGCGACTCGTGGCCGTCGAGTCGCTCATCGAGGCCGAATTGGCGATGGGCCTTCCTGGCGGTGGCTTGGTTCCAGAGCTCGAGTCCCTCGTCACCGAGCACCCACTACGGGAAAGGCTGTGGATGGCTCTCATGCTCGCTCTCTATCGTTCGGGTCGGCAGGCCGACGCCCTCCGGGCCTTCGGTCGCGCCGAGCGGATCCTGGGCTCAGAGCTGGGAATCGAGCCGTCCCCGAGTCTGCGCGAGCTGGAAGAGCAGATCCTGCTCCACGATGCTCGCTTGGACCATCTGCCCGTCCCCGCGGTCCACGCAGGCGCAGATCCGGTGCTGCCAAGCGGACGCGTGACCTTCTTGTTCGTCGAGGCCCTGGGCCAGGATGCTCAATCCGTAGAGGTCAGAGCCGAAGTCACCGATGCCGTCGTGGCCCACGGTGGGGTGGTGGAGCGAACGGCGGGAGGACGGTTGTATTCGGCGTTTCAGGTGATCGACGACGCGGTGGCGGCGGCCGCCTTTGTCCATCGCCGTCGTGGCGACCTGGTGCGCAGCGCTCTCCATACCGATGAGACGTCGCCGACGGGTCATCGGTACGTGGGCCACGCCCCCAACCACTGCGCGGCCGTTCTCGGGCTCGGTGGAGACGGCCAGCTGCTCGCCACTCTGGCGGTGGTCGAGTCGGCCGCTTCGGCGACGGTCACGTTCACAGACGTGGGGGACTACCTGGTGGACGGCAGCGGTCCTCATCGGATCTATCAGGTTCTCGGCGAAGGCATGGCCGAGGCGCCTTCCCCCCTGCGGGCCACACCACTGTCGCGATCCAACCTCACAGATCCGCTGACGACATTCGTCGGCCGGGAGCGTGAAGTCTCTGAGCTTTCGAGTCTGGTGGCACACAAGCGACTCGTGACGATCACGGGACCCGGGGGAGTGGGCAAGTCGCGGCTGGCGGTGCGGGTTGGATCGCAAGCTCGGACATACCGCGACGGCACGTGGCGGGTAGCTCTCGCCGACGGCGTCGAGGATCGGTTCGTGGCGTCGTCACTGGCGAGAGTGCTCAACGTCGAAGAGAGCGGCGCCGAGACCCGAGCCTTGGTCCTCGATGATCTGGCCCACCGACAGTGTCTCGTGATCTTCGACGACTGTGACGCCGTGCTCGACTCCACTGCCGAGTTGGTGGAGGCGATCTTGGCAGATTGCCCCGCTGTCACTGTCCTGGTGACCAGCCGGGAGCGTCTCGGAGTGGTCGGAGAGGCGGTATATCCGCTGACGGCGTTGACACTGTCGGCGCCGAGCCCGGACTCTGCTGTCGTGGCGTCAGTCGCCGAATCGGTGCAGCTGCTGTGCGATCGCGCCCAGGCGGTGGACCCTCGCTTCCGTTTGACCGACGACAACGCCGCCGCGGTTGCGACCATCTGCGCACTGCTCGACGGTCTGCCCTTGGCTCTGGAGCTGGCAGCCGCCCGCCTCGATGTCATGACACCCGAGGAGCTGGCGCGTCGTCTCGAGGATTCGCTGGAGGTCCTGGTGGGTGGTCGGCGGGCCTTCGTGCCGAGACATCGAACCATGAGCGACGTAGTCGATTGGAGCGTTCGCCTCCTCGCTTCCGACGTGCAGGCTTTCGCTGCCGACCTGACCGTCATGGCCGGGCCCTTCGACCTTGCGGGGGCCGAAGCCGTAACGGAGGCTACTGGCGCATTGGGGATGCTCGCCAATCTGTCGGCCAAGTCGCTCTTGATGCAGACGCGTGCCGGGGAACGCACTCTCTTCCACCTGCCGCGGCCGGTCCGAGACCGGTTGGTCCGCCTGCTCCCATCGAACGAGCTCGAGCGATTGCAGGCCAGGCACCTGGCCCATTACCGCTCCATGGCCGAGCAGGCCAAAGAGCGGATCCGAACCCCTGAGGGCGCCAGTGTCCTGGACGAACTCGATGGTGTCCATGCTCAGCTGGCGTCGGCACTGGACCGGGCCCTGGACAGGGATCCCGAGGGAGCTCTGATCATGGCTGCGTCCTTGTGGCGCTTCTGGCTACAGAGGGGGCACATCGCCCGGGGACGCGCCTGGCTGGAGAATGCCCTCCAGGCGGCTCCGCCCGACTCGTCCGCCATGATCGAAGCGCTGCACGGAGCCGGGGTCCTCGCTTACGCCCAAGGAGACTACGTCGCGGCCGGTGCGCTGCGCCGTGACGAGTTGGCCCTGGCGCGCCGGGCCGGAGACGAATTGGCCACCGCGTCGGCGCTGGTGTTCTTGGGTTCGCTGGCCAGGATCAATGGCGATGCCCGGGTGGCGGCTGAGATGCTGGAGGAGGGCCTGGCACTACAGCGTTCGCTCGAGGACGGGAGAGGCATGGCATCGGCCCTCTCCATGCTGGGCGCCGTCGGGGAGTTCGAGAGTCCGTTGATCGAGTTGTGCCGAGAGTCGATCGACATCTTTCGTCGCCGGGGAGATGACTGGGGGACGGCCACCTCCCTGTGGTATCTCGCCACGGTCGTGATCGCCGAAGATCGTTCGGCAGGCAAGGCCCTCATGCTCGAGGCGGGCAACCTCTTCACCGAGCTCGGTGACCGCCGAGGCTCGGCGCAGTGTCTGCTCGAGCTGGCATCGGTGGCGGATGAGCTCGAAGCCACCCGATTGTTGGCGGCGTCGCACACCCTTTGGAGCCGGAGCGAATTTGCGCCCACCCCCGCCGAGCAACGGAAGATCGCAGCCGCCAAGACACGGCTGCAGCGCCGGCTGGGAGAGCGTTTTGCCATCGAGTGGCAAGCGGGAGAGTCTCTGTCGGCTGAGGACGCCTTCTCGCTCGTCGCCCAGCCCCCACCCTCGGGAACCTAGTCGCGCACGCTCTCCCACCAGCTGCGGAGCTGGGCGGCGGTCCCGTCGCGGGTTATGGCCTGAATCAGATAGATCTCGCTGTCTTGCGACCAAGCGATCGCCGGGTTTCCACCGGACAGGAACTGAAGCGACCGACCCACCGGAAAGCCGGCGATCTCCCAGGGTTGCGGCGGCCGGCCGGTTGATTCCTCCAGTCGATCCCAGTACGCATCGAGGTCGGTGATGCTCTCCCAGGAGAGGGCACGTTGGATCGAGACCGTGAAACCGTCGGCGCTGACGGTGCACGACGCCAAGTGGGCCCGGGCCGTGTCCTCGTAGTCGTCTTGGCCCGCACGTACGGCCACGCAGCCTGCTCCGGCAATGAACGCGGCGGCCTCGACCAGTGCCTCCTCTTCGGCTGTCAAGGCCGGTTCGTCAGCCGGGCGGTTGCCTTCGCTGCTCCACCATTGCGCCAAGCCTGCCTCATCGCCATCGGCAGCATTGGCCTCTCCGGACAGCCATCCCTCGTCGTTGCTGTCGTAGGTCCAGAATCGGATGGCCTCACCGGTCGGTGCCACGTAGGAGATGAGGCGTCCCTGCCGAACGTTCGAGAGTGACCACCTTGAGGATGAGGCGTCGGCTTGCTGCTCATGGAAGGCGAGATGATCGTCTATGGCCTCACGTGAGTCCCAACTCTGGTAGGCAACGGCGAGCGGCGCCGCTGGTCCGCCGCAGATCACTTCGAACTCCGCCCCCGACTGAGGGTCGACACTGCGCGTGCAGTTGTCCTCGTCGGCGTGGGCGAAGAAAGCGATCAGGTCACGATGCCCGGGAAGGAATTCAGGATCAGCGTCGCGGGGCTCATCCTCTCCCGCGGTGGTGGTGGTGACCGGCGGCTGCGTGGTCACCGTGTCCGGAGCGATGGTGTCGGCCGTCGTCGGTTGCGTCGGCGGGGGCTCGACCTCCTCCGGTGTAGGTCGCATCATGGCTACCGCCACCGCCGCCACCAGCACTGCTGCGAGAGCTCCGCCGCCGATGAGCCGACGAGGCGACCAGAAGGGCTCGGGGTGCTCTTCGGTGGGCGGTGGGCTCGTCCCCGGCGGGGTCGCTTCGGGGACTGACTCCACGCTTTCGGGCCCGTCGGAGGGCGGCTCGCCGGGTAGGCCCTGGTCACTGGGCTGTTCCACCCGCGGCGTGGTGGGAGTCGATGTTGTGACGACGGGCGGGCGGGAAGCCGGGGTCGTCTCGGTGCCCGGAAGCTCCTGGCCTAATGGTCGGGGCGGTGGGACTTCGACGGCCGGGATGGAAATCTGGTCGAGTTGGGCAAGCCAGTCCTCTGCCGTGGCGTGGCGGTGGTCGGGCTCGGGCGCCAGCCCGCGCGCGATGAAGTCGTCGAGGTCGGCGGGAAGACCGGGGCGGTGCCGCGAGATGGCGTCGTATTCCAATCGCTGTTTCTTGAGCAAGACGGCCAGATCCGTTTCGCCTTCGAAGGGGGCCCGCCCGGCCAGCATCTCGTAGAGGATGACGGTGGCGGCGTAGAGGTCGCATCTGATGTCGGCGAGCCCTTGGGCCTGCTCGGGGGCCATGTAGGGGACGGTTCCGGCGGCGGTGGTGAGCACGCCTGCTCGCGCGCTCTCCAGTGCCCGGGCGATGCCAAAGTCGGCGAGGACAAGCGCCTCGTCGGCGCCGTTGACCCGACGGTGTTGGGGCAGGGACCGGTAGAGGACGTTGGTGGGCTTGAGGTCCCGATGAACGACACTGTGGTGGTGGGCGACCGCCAGGCACTCACCGATCCGGTGGGCCACGTCGATGACGCTGCGCGCCGACACGGTGGCGCCCTCGGTGAACCATGCCCGGATCCGATCTCTCAGGGTGCCGCGGTCGGCGTAGTCGGCGACGAAGTAGGGACGCCCGTCCGGTAGGTCATCGATGGTGTGCACGCGGAGGATGCGCTCGTCGTCGAGCCGGCTGAGGATGCGCGCCTCCTGGATGAAGCGACGACGAATATCGGGGTCGAGCGCATAGATGTCGGCGAGCACCTTGACGGCGACACGCCTGTCCAGGTCGGGGTCGTGACACAGCCAAACGGCAGCAAAACCTCCCCGACCGAGCAGCCGTTCCACCCGGTACTTGCCGATCTGTTCCATGCCGTCATCGACCTTTCAGAGTCGAATGGAGCCGTGTACTCATCGATCAACCGCGAGCCGGTACGACATTCGATTCGAATACGAGTCGGCGCTCGCCGATCGAAAGCTCGTTGCCCGGTTCCAGACGAGTGGGGGTGGCAGGATCGAGTCGAGACCAGTGCCCGTCACCGATGTGCAGGAAGGTGCCGTTGGAGGAACCGCGGTCGATGACGTTGACGTCCCATCCTTCGAGGCGTATCTCGGCATGTATCCGCGAGACGCTGTTCGAGCTGTCGGTGAGGGTGAGCGGCCGCGCCTCGCCGGCCCGCACCAAGGGATCACCCTCCGGCTCACGCCCGACGACGTAGCTGCCGCCGAGGGCAAAGGTGGCACCGTCGTCGAGGACGAGCAGCCCCAGGGGCGGGCGGCGGCCCTCGACGGAGACTTTCGTCACGTGGATCATCTTGATGCCACACAACGCACAGTATCTGGCGTCGGGATGGTTGAAATGGCCACGACTGCACTGTGTGCCCGACACCAGTTCCTCGGACCCGGGGTCGCTGCTCGTCTCGTCGGCGACAGAGTCGAGCGACAACGGCGGACGCGACTCCGGCGGCTCCAGGCGGGTGAGGTCGATGAGCTCGAAGTGGGTGTCTCCTTCGGGAGCACCACTTCCGCTGAGGTTCTGGGAACTGCGCGGGTGCGGTGTGTGCTCATGTGATTCCACCACCGCACGGGAGTCATCGTTGCCGGTGGGGATCAGAAGAGCCCCTCCGGACGGAATCAATCCTTCGGTGATGTCCCAGGGTCCGGTCGAGGTGTTCGGCGCGGTTCCGGTGGGAGCAATCTCCAGTGCCGAATCCACGCTGTCGATGAAGCCGTCGACCCAAGTGGGGCTGTCGTCGCCGTTGAACAACTCTCGACCGCTCCCGTCACGAACCGTCACTCCGCCGTGGACCATGGCAACCAGCCCGCGCTGGCTGTCGGCGATGAGGCAGAAAGGATCCACCTCGACCCGGGGCATTGTCACCACTACTGCGGCCAGGGCTCGGGCAGCGGCGAGGCCGTCACCGTCTACCTCGGAGAGGGCGACTCGTAGTTTGGTGGCAGAAGCAGAGTCGGGGCGGCCGAAGCAGACCAAGAGCGAGCCGGGTCTGCTGTACATGAAACCCTCGCCGGGCACCGGCTCGACTCGTACGTCGCTGAGTGACTTCACAGGCTTAGTTCCTCGAGCAGGTCGGCCATGTCGCTCGCCGTGGCGGGTCGTATGTTGGGGTCGTCAGACATGCATCGCTCGATGAGTGACCTGATGTCGGCGGGCAACGTCTCGTCGATCGTGGGTTGGGCGGTTGTGACGTGTCGCAGGGCGGCGAGGATATCGTGATCGGGGATGTCACCCATGACCGACCTGTCGGTGAGGGCCTTGTGGAGTGTGGCCGCCAGCTCCCAGATCTCGGTTGCCCGCGTGGCGGGTTGGCCGAGCACTCGACCGGGTGACATGCATTCGAGGGAGCCGATGGGGCCGCTGCCGGTGATGGTCATCCCCGGGTTGAGGACCTGGGCCAAGCCGAGGTCGGCCAGCCTGCCGCGCCCCCGATCCAAGAGGATGTTGGAGGGTTTGATGTCTCGGTGTGCCACCCCTACCTCATGGAGGGCGTGGGCTCCCCGGGCAGCGTCGGCGACGGCGCGTATGGCAACCGACTCAGGCACTTTGCTGTCGGACTTGCTGTTGAGGGACCCCTCCGGGTAGTACGGGATCACATAGAAGAGCAAGCCGTCTTGTTGACCGGCGTCGATGGGCGAGGCGAGGTGTTCTGAGCTCACGGCTGCGAACAACCTCAGTTCGTTGGCGAAGCGCCGGAACTCGTCGGGCGAGGCATGCCGGTCCAGGATCTTCACCGCCACCCACGTGTCGTCGCGCTCGAGGCGCTCGGGGGGCGTTGCCTTGAAGAAACGTCCGTGGTTTCCGACGCCGATCAGCTCGGCGAGTTGGTAATCGGCAATCTGTCTCACCCTTGCTTCTCCTCATGTGGCTTGTCCGGCTCAGGGCCTGGTCGCCGTGACGGTTGTGCCGCCACCGGCAACAGCCAAGCTCTGTAGTCCGGGCGGGTCTCGAGCTCAGAGCGCGACAGGGCGACGGAGTGCTCGAGGGGGGGCAGGCGGAAGAGGGAACGACGATTCTTGGCCATCCACCACATGCCGCCTGCCACCACGACGGCGGTGCCGGTGGCGTAAGCCACCAGGAGCGGGTCGCTCCACAGGGCGTCGAGGAAGATGACCGTGGACAGGGTTTCGATTCCGGCGAGAACCCATACGACGGTCAGCATCTTCCGCGTCGAAACCCGAGCGGCTACGGCCGACCCCAGGGGTACGCCCCAGGCCACCACCGGCACCCCTGCCAACCACATGCCGAACACGTCCGTTTGCCGGGCGGGCAGCGGCGAGCCGCCCGCTCCGAACACGGGTGCCGTCGCAGAGGAAGCTTCGTTCGTCACAGCCCGATCACCCACGGACACCACGTGGGAGCCGTCCTGGCTCAGATTCACGTCGAGTTGGCCGTAGAGGGCCCCCAACGCCACCAGACCGACGATGGACACGATGGCCATCAGCATCACAGCGGTTGGTCCGCCCACTCCCGGGTCGACCGTGAGCATCACCACCATCACCAGGTAGAAGAGCAGGTCGGCGCCCGACCCGGTCAGACCGGCGGCCACACCACCGACGAGGCAAGCCACGGTCAGCAATACCCAGATCCGGGCGTTCATCGGCGGCGCCTCCCGCCTCACGAGTCTCACCGGGACGCGAGCACCGAGGAAGGTGATGAGGGCCATCGCCAGAATGAGCAGAGTGAAGGTAACCTTCACGTAGGCGGGAGGCAGGGTGGAAGGGAGAAATGGCCGGGTGTGGTCGGTGAGGACGACCAGGGCCACCGCAAGGCCGATCAGGGTCGGGGGCAGAGCGCGCAAGATCGATGCCCACGCCACCCGTCGCCGTGTGATGAGGATGGCCAGGGCGGCGCAACCCAGCCCGACGGCCTGGATAGAGAGCGAGAAGGTGCGGGCCACTTCCGAGGGGATCCCCGATCCCTTGGTGAAAACGGGGAAGGCGACCGCCTCGGCGCCATGAGGCGTCAGTCCCGTCACGAAACTGCCGAACACCATGGTGAGGCTGGCCACCCAGTTGTCGGTCACCCGGCCCCATTTCCCGGTCGAGCTCACATAAAGAACCCAGACGACGGTCACCGCCACCAAGACGCCCAGGGCGCTGCGCCGACGCCGATTGGTGGCATGGCTGCGGGCGGCAAGACCGGAGGAGATGAACTCCAATCCCCCCGGGTCGGCGGCGGTCACAGCAGTCTCCCCCCCTCGAATCTCCACCTCAGAGAAACGACGCGCATCGGTCCGTTGGCGAAGAGCCACACCAGCACCCATGTGGTTGCGAAGTGGATGAAGAACTGGGAGCCGGTGACCAACCCGGGTGCCACCAGTTGTTGGAGGATGAGCCAGGTGACGATCCCCTCCGGGATGCCGGTGAGTAGACCGAACATGGTCGGCCAGTCCTTCTCCCAGCGAAACTGCTGGATACCGTGGTAGAGGAACTCCCAGGCGACGCCGACGATCGCCACGATGGCAAGCGCCAGATAGGTGATCCGGTAGGCCAATCCCAGAGTGGAGATGCCGGGCAGGAAGGGGGTGACCGCGGCCGTCCAGATGACTCCCACTGTCGCCAGGAGGAAGATTCGGGTCTGGATCCGGCCGAACAGCGTGGGGGTCATATTGCCTGGCCCCTGACCCACTTCAGCCACTGGCTGATCGAGCGCGCTAGGCCGATTCGCTCACCGAAACCCTGACGGGCGAGATCGTCGGCGATCTGGAGAGCGGCGTATTGCAGCCCGAGGAACGAGTCGACCGGTGCGTAGTAACCCCCGAGTGTGGAGGAGCCGCTGGCGTAGATCCGCCCGGGCGGCGAGTCCGCCCCGATGATGGAGAACGATGGTGACACGTCGAGGCGTCCCAGCGGATTAGCCCGGGTGTCGGTGTGTGTCATGAGGTCGTCCAGCACCCGGTTGGTGCGGATGTCGGCCTCGAGACCGGTAGCGTCGATGATGAAGTCGACCGTGAGCTCGAGCTGGGCAGTGCCCTTTCCGCTGAGTTTCACGACCACCCCGTCGGTACCGACCTGGACGTCGTCGACTTCACCGGCCCAGGTCTGGTAGAACCCTTCCCGGCGTCCCTGCTCGAGTTGACGCTTCCAGGACTTGCGGGGCGCCGTGTTGGTGCCGCCGATCGTCTTGATGAATGCCGGTCTCTCCTCGCGTGGCAGCTTGAGGAGTTGAGATCGGTGCTGGCCACCCCAGGCCGACTTGGCGAAGTTGAATCCTTGATAGGCAAACCCGTTGGCACCGGGGCGACGGCTGAGGACCGGTCCCTCCGGGCCGGATACGAAGTTCCTGAACACGTGCCAGATCTTTGTTTGGGCGCCGCGGGCGTCTCTGTCATCGATGAGCCGCTGCAAGATCCGTGAGGCGACGATGCCCGATCCTCGCACCATGACGACCCCGGGACGTGAATTGAGCGTTCGGTAGACATGATCGTGGGGCTCGTACGCCGCCACCACCCGGCTGTAGTCCTGATGGTTCTCACGGTACTGCTGGAGATCTGGCAGGAAGCGTACGCCCGGGTAGCCGAGGGCCAGGTGGACGAAGGGGCTTCGGTAGGCGATGCGTCTTGTCGAGGCCTTGCCCGCCTCGGGCGTGTGGACCACGAAGTAACCACCTTCGAGGCGTCGTCGCACGGTCCTGACCAGGCCGAGCCGTGTCATCTCGCCGAAGCGGACCCTGTCTGCCTCCCGCGCCAGCGACTCGTAGACCTGACTCGCCCGCGGTGTGTAGTAATCGGCCAGGATCGGTTCGGTCAGGACGTTCCACAGGGGAGCTAAGAAGTCGCCCAAGCTGCGGGCAGACAGCGCTTCCCGCACCGCATAGCTGGGGAATCCCCAGATGTTGTCGGGGGTGGATCCGGAGTCGGATCGGATCCGCTCGTGGTCGGGTATCTGAGAGGTGCGGGCGAGATAGGCATAGGTCTCCCACGGTGTGCGAGTGGGCGTCAACACCACTATCTGCTCTGTGCTGACGCCGGCGATCCGGAGGAGATCGACCAAGACGAATGACCCGAGACCTCCTCCCACCGTGACGAATGGCACATCGACGATGGGGATGCCGGCGCCCTCCACGTCGGCATCGCTCCACGTCGAGGTGGCGATCAACGCGGGGGTGACGTCGCCCGCTCTGCCAGGTTGAGCGCCGGCGACGGGGCTGGGGGCACCCGAACCTGGGTGGCGGGATGGGGCGGGGGTAACGGCCCCGGGAGGTTGGGCGAGAGTCGTCGCTGGTTCGGGAGCCTTGTCCGGAGGTACGGCGCGCGGAGTGATGGGGTCCGGAGTGAAAGCCGCAACGTTGCTCAGGCCCCGCAGTGCCTCCACCCAGGCGCTGGCGTCGGCGAGCCTATCGTCGGGATCGGTGGCCAGGCCAGTGGTGACGAGGTCGGCCAGGTCGGGAGGAACATCAGGGTTGAAATCCCGGACCGCTGGCACGTCGGAGCGATCGGGAGATGCTCCCCTCCCAAAGGGCCGTTCGCCCGCCAACATCTCGAACAGGACGACGGCCAGGGCGTACAGGTCGCTGCGGGCGTCGGCTCGACCCTCGAACTGCTCGGGGGCGGCATAGTAAGGGGTCCCCACGTTGGCCGTTTGGCCGCTGACCGTTCCCAAGGCGCGGGCCAGTCCGAAGTCGGCCAGGACGAGACGCTCGAAGGGGGTATCGCGCCGGGCGAGAGTCGTGGGAATGTCGTGGGTGGCCACGGTGCGGAAGAGCACATTGGCGGGCTTGAGGTCGCGATGGATGACTCCCGCCCGATGGGCCACCTGGAGTCCCTTGGCGATGCCTTTGGCGATGGCAACGGCTCGCTGGATCTGGAATGGCTCACCTTCGTCGCGCGCCGAGAGGCGGTCGGCCAGGCTGCCCCTGTCGGCATACTCCATCACGAAGTAGGGCTGGCCGTCGGGCATCTGGTCGATGTCGTGGATCTGCACGATCCGGTCTCCGGCGAGTCGGCGCAGCAAGCGGGCCTCTCGCACGAACCGGTCGTGCACCTCAGGCCGCTCCGCCCAGCGCGGCGCCAACACCTTGATCGCCACCCGGTCGTCGAGCTCGGAGTCGATTCCCAGCCACACCGAGGCGAAGCTCCCCTCCCCGAGCTTCGCCTCGATTCGGTAGCGTCCGATCCTCTCGACCGTCATTCGTTGGGGCCGGCCGGGCCCGGCGGGGGCGCCTCGGAAGGCCCCCCGGACGTGCTGAAATCCACCCCCGCCGGCTGGAAGTTGTTGGTGTCGGAGGGTATCGCCCATGCGTTGGCGGTTCCTTGCACGAAGAACTCCTGGTTGGTGGGGGCATCACCGGCGAAGAGGTCGGCACATTGGCTGAAGAGCGTCAACGAAGAGTTGGGTGGCACGAACCGACCGAGGGTGAATGAGAACGGCACGGCGTGTTGAGGTCCAGCGCTGGTGGCAACGCCCACGCTTCCCGCCGGATATGTCCGCCACCAATACCCATCGGGCAATTGGGCGGGGTCATAAGCCGAGAGCTCGGTGGCTGAGGTCCAACACAAGAACTGGTGGTCCGTTGTGGTGGGACTTACGCCGGTCATGGTGAAGAACCCGGAGAAGTGAACGAAGGCCACCAGGCCCTGGTCGCCTGTGGTGACATCGATCTGGCTCAAGGTCTCAGGCGGCGAGAAACTGAGCCGGGCGGTGCGGAGTTGCTGATTACCGGTGCCGGCGCCCAGCAGCGACTGGCGCGTCCGGCCGTTGAGAGTCTCAGCATCGGAGGCGAAGTCGGCGGTTCTGGCCGCGACCACTCGGCCTTCGGCGAGTCGGCGCATAAAGGCCGCCATCTGGCCACGGGTGACGTTGTCGTCGGGGCAGAACCGGTCGTTGACGGGCGGATTGCACCCCCGGGTCACGTCGTTGTCCGCGAGCCACGAGATGTCACCGTGGAAGATGTGCGAGCCGGGGACATCGGCAAAGCGATGACCGGCGTAGACACCCGCCGGTACCAACAACAGGACGAGGATGGCCCCAACGAAAGCCCACATGCGAGGCTTGATCTGGTGAGGTTCGGGTTGGTTCGACATTCCTACTCCTTCGACTCAGTAGTTGATGGTTATCGACACGGGCGCGGACCTCTGGTCGGTGCCGTCGCTGATGGTGTAAGAAAACGAGGTGTTGTAGCTCACTCCCAGGTCGACCGGGGTGTAGCGGATTCCGCCTTGGGCGCATCCCGAGGCAAACGACACAGAGCCATTCTGGGGCTGGGTGAAGCTGACCACGGTCAGCGTGTCGCCGTCGGCGTCCGAGTCGTTGGCCAGGACCGGCAAGCACACCGAACCCTGGCTGTATTGGAATGTGAAGTTGTCGGCCTCGGCTCGTGGAGGGATGTTCGTCGATGGTGGTTCTGGTTCTGGTTCTGGCTCGGGTTCAGGGTCCGGGTCCGGTTCCGGTTCGGGATCGGGGTCTGGTTCCGGGTTGGATGGTGGTGGCTGAGTAGGGCTTGATCCAGGAATCGTGGTAGTGGTCGTCGTAGTCGTCGTGGTTTCAGGGCCGGCGATGACGGTGACGGTGACGGTTCCCCGGGCGGAGTAACCGCGCTCGCTGCTCACCCGGTACGCGAAAGTCGCCTCACCGGTGAAACCCGCCGCGGGGATGAAGGTGATGGTGGCTCGACGCCGATCGATGATGGCTTGTCCTTTCGTCGGGTCGGGTTTGCTGGCGATGCTGAGCGTGTCCGGGTCAGGCTCGGGGCCGCCCTGATCGTTGGCGAGCACATCGATCTCGACGGGCTCACCTTCGGTTGTTTCCGCCACGTCATCCTGGACGGAGGGCGCCTGGGGCGAGGTGACGACGGTGATGGTGACGACGACCGAGTAGCAGACTCCGTCTCGATAGCAGAGCTCCACGGTGAGCTCGTCCCTTCCGGCGTAGGCCTGTTCGGGAACATACGTCAGCGTTTGCCCGCGGTCGACGATGGAGGCGCGTCCGTGGGTGGGCCGTTGTGCGATGCGGGCGCTTGTCGGTGTGTCGCGCCGAGCCCGCGGTCCCATATCCTCCAACGACATCGAGAGGTTCTCGTTCTCGGATACCTGTTCGTCCATTTGGAACACCTCTACGGGGGCATTCTCGTCGGGCGTTGTCGGGGGAGCCGAGGTGGTGTCCACCCCGATCACGGTCGAATCGGCGGCGTGAAGCGTGGCTGGGGGGCCGTCCCCGTTGAAGAGGGCCATCGCTGCGGCGCCGATCAGGACCAAGGCGCCGGTGGCGGTGGCAAAGATTCTCCAACGCGGGACCCGGGATGGCGTACCCGTCTCCGACTGGTGGGGGGCTGCCGCAGCTGCGGCAGCGATGGCGGTCTCCGGCCCAGTGGGCGGAGGGGGCCCGCCCGGTAGCCCGGTGGGAGCGGCGTCGACCATCTTCGGCTCGTCGACTGGGGTGGGAGCCAACAGAAGCGCCTCTGCGGCAGCCCCATCAAGGGCCTCGCGAAAGGCGGCGGCATCGGGGTATCTGTCTTCGGGCGACTTGGCCATCGCCGTCTCGACCACCGTTGCCACCGCGGCCGGAACTCCGTGGTCGGTCAGGTCGGGAACCGGAACCGAGGCGATTCGCCCCAGCAGCGGCATCAGCGACTCGTCGTTGGGATCGAAGAAGGCGGGAACTCCGGTCATGGCGGCGTAAAGGGTGGCTCCCAGGGCATAGACGTCGCTACGAGGGGTGGACTGCTCCCCAGTCAATACCTCCGGCGGCGCATAGGCGACGGCCGTTGACACCGTTCCGGTGCGGGTCATCGAGCCGGCTTTGAGCCGGGCGATCCCGAAGTCGGTCAGCTTGGCGCCGCCCGCGTCGGGAAGGAGCACGTTCGAGGGCGAAACGTCGCGATGCAACACCCCGGCGCTGTGAGCGAAGGCCAGGGCGTCGGAGATGTCGAGGGCCATGGACACGGCTTCGGACACCGAAAGAGGGCCGGTGGTGGCGAGGCGCTCCGCCAATGAGGTGCCGGCGACATGCTCCATCACCAGATAGGGTCTGCCTTCGTCGCTGAGCCCGGTGTCGAGGATCGTGACGACGTTGGGGTGGGCCGCCACCGTCAGCATCGCAGATCCCTCCGAATCCAGGGCTTTGCGGGCCCGCTCGGTATCGCTCACGGCGGTGAGGATCTTCACGGCGACCAGAGTTCCGTCGGTTTGGCGGTGGGCGCTGAAGACGTTGGAGTAGCTGCCGCGACTGATGAGGCGGGCACCGCTCAGACCGCCGATTCCCAGATCGATGGTGCCCTCGGCCGCGCCGTCAGGGCAAGCCGAAGAAGGGTGGTCTTGACCTCCGCACGTGCCACAAAGGGGTGAATCCATGCTTCTCATTGCCTCCCTCGCCTCCGTTCAATCTAGCTTTGCGGTCGGTGCGGCTGCTGGGCCGAGCGACCCGTTGTAAGTTCCCGTCATAGGGGACATCCTTCTCTGTCCTCCTTTCCGGACGCTTGCACAGGGGGCATGGGCCCGGAAACCGGGCGGAAAGGGAGGGGCGGCACGATTGGTCCACACGGCCGATCAAGCGGCCCAGGAGAAGGAGACGAACATGCACATGCCCAAGAGGTTGTCAGCGATCACAGCCCTCATGCTGGTCATCGTGGCCTGCGGAGGCCCGATCATCGAAGGGAGCGAAGATGCCGACGGATCCGCCACCACCGTGACTACGTTCGTGGTGATGGACGCCGATGAGCGGGGCCCGGTGGACTCGCTCACGGGAGTTCGTTCCGCAGTGGTGCGTATCGTCGGTCAGGGAACATTCGCCGATCCGATGGGTGGCGAGCTCGCCAACGTTCCGGGCTCCGGATCCGGTTTCGTCATCGATGGCGAAGGGCTGGCGCTCACCAACAACCATGTGGTCACGGGAGCAGCCTTTCTCGACGTGCACGTCGACGGCGAGGACACTCCCAGGAGTGCCCGGGTGATAGCGGTGTCGGAGTGCTCCGACCTCGCTCTCATCGACATCGATGGCCAGTTCGACTCGTGGCTGACGTTCTACGATGGTGAGATCGAGCCGGGTCGTGAGGTCTTCGCGGCGGGTTTCCCGCTCGGTGATCCGGCCTACTCGCTGACCAGCGGTGTAATTGCCCGTGCCCCGCGACCCTCCATGACCCAGTTCGCCTCGGTGGCGAGCGAGGTCGAGCACACCGCCCAATCGTTACCCGGCAGCTCGGGCGGTCCTCTCGTCACCTCCGACGGCCGGGTAGTGGCCGTGCACTACGCAGGTCGGGCCGATACCGCCCAGCGGTTCGCCATTGGCCGCGACGAGGTTCTTCAGCATCTCGATACCCTGCGTGAGGGCCAAGACGTGACCGCTCTCGGGATCAACGGCGAGGCCTTTGCCGCCGATGACATCTCTGGCATCTTCGTCTACTCGGTGGCCTCGGGTTCGATCGCCGACCGGGGCGGAGTGCGCTCGGGGGACCTGGTCACCCGCCTCGAAGGCATCGACCTCGCCGTCGACGGGACGATGGACAGCTACTGCCGAATCCTGCGATCCCATACCTCCGAGGACGCCCTCTCCATCCAGGTGTTTCGCCCCGACACGGGTGAGCTCCTCGAAGGCACGCTCAACGTCGACGACGGAGCCCTGGCGGTCCGGCAAGCGGCCATGAACGATGGCTCCGCCGCTGTCGCCCAGGAAGACACCGTCACGGTTGCCAACGACCCGGGAACCCTCAGCGCCCAGGTACCGGCGACGTGGTTGGAGACCGAGACCGGCACCTGGACACTGGACGGGACCGAGGTCGGGAACTACCTGGCGGCTGCCCCCGACGTCGACGCATTCTTCTCCGGGTGGAGGGTCCCCGGGATGTTTCTCGCCCGGAGCCACGAGTTGGTGTCGGCCCACTCGCCGTCATCGTTGCTGGAAGAATTTGGCGACGTGGGCGACGGCTGTGAGGCGCCCATCGTGGACGACTATGACGACGGCGTCTATGTCGGTGTCTACGACTCGTGGACCGACTGCGGGGGGTCGGCGACTCTCTTTCGAGTCGTGACCCGGACACCTTCGGGGCAGGCGCTGGTGTACCTGGAGATCATCGTTCCGGACGGAGTCGACCTCGGTGTGGCCGATCTAGTGGCATCCACCTTCATCGCTCTGGACACGTTGTGAGGGCGGTCACCCTGGTTTCCTCCCCGCGCGCCGGGAATGGCGTGAACACCAGAGCCGGACGCACGGCGGTCGCCTTGTTGGCGACCGCCGTGGCGGTGGCAGGGGTGTGGCCCGTGGCGGCGGCGTCGGAGACGGCCGCCGACGCTGCCGGAGTGACCCTGGGAGAACTGGACGAATCCAGGATCGAGCTGCCCGGGCGCCTGGCTGACTCATTCGACGCCCGGCGACCCCACCATGACCACCACCTGGTGGTGCGCCTCAAGGCCGGTTTCGAGCCCGAGATGGTGTTCGCTGAGCGCCACTCGGCTGTGGTGGGGCGTTGGTGGCAGGTGGACGTTGTGGGGGGAGCGCCTCCGGCCATCGCCGCCGCGGCCATGGCCCGCCGTCCGGGAGTCGACATCGTCGACCTCAGCTACTACATCAATCACATCGAGCCGGCCGGCGCCGTCTCCCTGCTGACCGATGACGGAGGCATCTCGACCACTGCGACCCCGAACGACCCATTCTTCGGGCTGCAATGGAACTTCCCGGCCATCCAGTTGCCGCAAGCCTGGCAGCGGTCCGGCGGAGCCGGATCGGTGGTGGCCGTGCTCGACACGGGGATCGTCCCCGCCGGCCAGACCTTCGACCTCGGTTGCCACAGCTACGTGTCGGAGTACAACGCCCACACCAACACCTCGGGATCGGGCTCGGCCCCCGACACCGATGGCCACGGAACCCATGTGTCGGGGACCGTTGCCCAATGCACCGACAACGGTGTCGGTGTGGCCGGGGTGGCGCGTGACGCCCGCCTCATGCCGATCGACGTCTTCGACACGGCCAATCCACCTGCAGCGTCGAGTGCCGCCCTCTCGCGCGGGATCCGATGGGCGGCGGACCGGGGAGTCGAGGTCATCAACATGTCCCTCGGTACCGGGCCGGAGTGCGCCGCCCCGTGCGACATTCCCATCGTCTCCGATGCCATCGCCTATGCCGCTGCTCGCGACGTGGTGATCGTCGCTGCCTCCGGCAACGACGCCAACTCGACGTTGGCCAATCATTTCCCCGCCAATCATCCCGAAGTGATCGCGGTGGGCGCTACCGAGTTTCGCAACCTGCGGGCGCCGTACTCCAATTACGGCAACGGCTTGGATCTCGTTGCCCCGGGGGGTGACGTGACGGCGGACCGCAACGGCGACGGTTTCGTCGACGGGATCGTGCAGGAGACTCTCACCTCGGCCTGTCCCGGTGCCACGCCCGGGCCGCTCACCGTATTTTGTTTCTGGCAAGGAACCTCGATGGCCACACCCCATGTGGCCGGAGCGGTTGCCCTCATGCGCTCGGCGGTGCCAGGTGCCAACCGGAACCAGGTGAGGATGGCACTCCAGCAAACCGCTCGGGATCTGGGAGCCGCCGGGTACGACCCCGTCTACGGCTACGGACTGCTCCAGGTCGACGATGCCATCGCCTATCTGCAGGCGAGTTCCAACGACATCCAGGCCCCGACGTGGCCGTCTGGCGCGTCGATAGAGCAGGTGGACCGCTCGGGTAGCTCGGTAACGGCCGATTGGCCCGACGCACTCGACAACGTCGGCGTGGTCGGTTACCGGGTGTCACTCGACGGTGCAATCTTGGGAACCGTTGTCGATTCGGGGGCGACCGTGACGGGCCTGGAACCGGTCACGCTCTATCAGCTTTCGGTGCGTGCCTTGGATGCCGCCGGCAACGCCTCGCCCGCCCTCACCGCCACGGTGGGCACCGGGGGAGACAACGATCCCCCGACGTGGTCTCCCGACTCGACGCTCTCGGCGGTGGACGTGTTCAAGACCCGCGCCCTCGTGCAGTGGTCCCGGACCGCCACGGACTTCTCGGGAATCGCGGCCTTCCTGGTGTACGCCGGGCCCTTCGACGGCGCCACCAACACCGTCCATGGGTCTCTCGTCGCCGAGGTGGCCGCTTCAGAGGATCACCTCGAGTTGGTGGGGTTGTTGGCAGCCACCGACTACGGCGTCTGGGTCGAAGCGCGCGACAACGCCGGCAATGTGACCCAGGATGGGCCGATCGTGGTGTTCACCACGGCCCCCGACTTCTCCGATATCGCCTCGAGCGTCTTCGGAGAGGACATCGAGTGGCTGGCCGGGGCGGGTGTCACCCGTGGTTGCAACCCTCCTGTGAATGACCGTTTCTGTCCGAACGACCCGGTCACGCGCGGGCAGATGGCAGCCTTCCTGGTGAGAGCCCTCGGCCTGCCTGTCCCGGGGGGAGATTTCTTCGGGGACGATGGCCACTCGGTGTTCGAGGCGGACATCAATGCCTTGGCCGCCCGGGGTATCACCCAGGGTTGCAACCCACCGATAAACGACCGCTTCTGTCCCGACGTGACACTCTCCCGCGAGCAGATGGCGTCTTTCCTGGTCCGGGCCCTGCAATTGGAGACGACTACGGGAGCGATGGCCTTCTCCGACACCGCCCATTCCGTGCATGTCGCCGACATCGAGGTCCTGGCCGACTCTGGCATCACGCGGGGGTGTAACCCTCCTGCCAACGACCGATTCTGTCCTCGCGAGACCGTCACCAGAGGACAGATGGCAGCGTTCCTGCGACGGGCGTTGGGGGGCCTGAGGTAGCGCTCGTCCCGGGCCTCAGGCCCGGGGAAGGGGTTGTTCGACATCGCCTCCCGGTGGGGCGGGCACACGGTCTATGAAACGTTTGAACAACGGTCCGGTCATGGTGGTGGTGACCAGGGCCATGACGACTCCCCCCAACTGCATCACCGGGGTGATGACGCCTCCTTGGACTCCGACGAGAGCCACCACCAGGACCAACAGCCCCCGACAGTTCATCAGGATCCCGAGGATGTTCCCTTCCGCCCAGGTGAGGCCCCCGGCCCGGGCGAACACTGCTCCTCCGGCCCACTTGGAAACCACTCCGACGAACAGGAAGAGTGCCAGGCCGGCCAGTGCGGCCGAGGAAAGCTGGGTGAAATCGGTGCCGAGACCGGAGAATGCCAAGAACACAGGGAGCAACACCGTGCCGGTCAGCTCTCCGAGCCGATCACCCATGGCGGCAAACAGCGGTTTTCGTGCCGGCATCACCAGTCCGGCCATGAAACCACCCACGATCACCGACAGGCCGAGCAGATGGGCGACCCATCCTGACAGGAAAAGCACGATGAACATGGTGGCGAAGAAGCCGGTGCGGAGGTCACCGGCCTCCGTGAACGGTCGCGCCAGCCGATTCATCAGCTTCCCGACGACGGCCAGCATCACCACCAGGTAGACGGCCGACCAGGCGATACGAGAGGCGATGGCGCCCACACCGGCACCCGCTGCCACCTGGGAGGCCACGGCCGCCACGACGAACATGGCAATCGTGCAGACGGCGGCCGCGGCGATTCCGATCGCCCCCAGTGGGGACGTGGTGAGATTCCACTCCTGGAGAATCCTCACCATCACCGGGAAGGCGGTCACCGCAAGCATCGCCCCCACGAACAGGGTGAAACCGAGCGCCGACGCCCCCGAGGCCATGAACACTTCCGTCGCCAGGACGGGGCTGATGAGGAACCCCAGCGCCACCGGCAATCCGACCACCCCGAGCCCGACGAGGACGATACCTTTCATCTTTCCGTGGAGTAACGCTGAGTCGACCTCCAATCCCGTGAGGAACATGAAGAGGAGGAGGGCGAGCTGGCCGATTCCGCCCAGGATGGCACGGGACTGGGCCGGGAACAGGCACCATGTGGGACTGGCCACGGTTCCCTCCGGGGCAGCCGCCAGTGCTTGCTGGCAGTGCATCCACTCGGGAGCCACGAATCCGGGCCACAGGGCGGGTCCCAACAGAGTCGGTCCGAGCAAGATGCCGGCTACGATTTCGCCGACGACGCGGGGCTGCCCGATCTTCGTGAAGAGGCTTCCCACGCCTCTCGCCACCACCAGGATCAGGGCGAGGTTCAAGAGGACGTAGCCGACCACCTGGCCGGTATCGAGCGCGTTCACACAAGCCTCCCGTCGACCGCCGCTACTTCGAGCGCAGGCGGCCGGGGGATGCTATCGCAGGCAGATTGTCCATGCTCAGGATTCGCCAGTGATGACGGATGGCGGGGGCGCCGTGGCCTCTAGTCGTCTTCGTAGTATTCCGTGCCCAGGTGGGTGATGAGTTCTTCGCCCATCATGTGACGGAGATTGTTCTTGAGCTTGGTCAGCTGGATGAAGGTGTCGTTCTCGGGATAGACCTCGGGCGCGTGCTGGGGGCTCTTGAAGTAGAACGAGAGCCACTCCTGGATGCCTTTGCGCCCGGCCCGATGGGCCAAATCCAAGAACAGCGCCAGGTCGAGGACCAGGGGAGCGGCCAGGATGGAGTCCCGACACAAGAAGTCGACCTTGATCTGCATCGGATATCCGAGCCAGCCGAAGATGTCGATGTTGTCCCATCCCTCTTTGTTGTCGCCGTGGGGCGGGTAGTAGTTGATGCGCACCTTGTGGTAGAGGTCGCCGTACAGGTCCGGATACAGCTCGGGTTGGAGGATTTGCTCGAGGACGCCGAGCTTGGACACCTCTTTTGACCGGAAGCTGTCGGGATCGTCGAGGACCTCACCGTCTCGGTTCCCCAGGATGTTAGTGGAGAACCAGCCTCTGATCCCCAACATGCGGGCTTTGAAGCCCGGGGCGAGGATCGTCTTGATGAGGGTCTGGCCGGTCTTGAAGTCCTTGCCGGCGATAGGCACGCCGCGCTGGTCGGCCAGTTCCACCATGGCCGGGATGTCGACGCTGAGGTTGGGCGCTCCGTTGGCAAACGGTACGTCCGATCGGAGAGCAGCATAGGCGTAGATCTGGGAAGGAGCGATGTCGGGGTGCGAATCCCGGAGCCCTTGTTCGAAGGAGGCGAGGTCCATGTGCACGGCCGACGGCTCCTTGTAAACCTCCGTGGAACCGCACCACACCATCACCACCCGGTCGACCTCCTGGTCTGAACGGAAGCGGTCGATGTCCTCCATGAGGGACTCGGCCTGGTCCATCTTGGTTCCAGAGGTCGGCTTCGTGTGGTCGGTGTCGGGAAGGTTGCGCACCCACTCGTGCTCGAACACGGCCGGCATGGGCTGAATGGTGCGCAGCTCGTCGCCGATCGATTCGATGTGGCGCGCTTCCAGCACTCCCGCTTTCATGGCGGAGGCGTACGCGTCGTCGGAGTAGGGGTCCCATCCTCCGAACACCAGGTCGTCGAGGCGGGCCAGGGGGACGAATTCCCCGATGAGCGGCTCTCTCTTGTCGGTGCGGCGTCCCAGGCGGATGCGACCGAGTTGGGTGAGTGAGCCGTATGGTTGGGCGAAGCCTTTGCGAGCGGATAAGACTCCGGCAAAGAGCGTGGTGGCGACGGCACCCATTCCCGGTGTCAGCACACCGAGCTTGCCCTCGGCAGCGGGTATGGCGGGAACATCGGACATGAGAGAAGACCTCCTGTGGACGGCCACGATACGCCGGGTGCCCGACCGTGGCCAAGGTCCGGGGTGTCGGTAGGGTTGGGGGGGTGGACTTCGGTGACGGAACCCTCGAGCCCTCGGTCGATGTGGCGCTGCTGGCCGACGCCGTCCAGGCCAGCCGCGGCAAGCTCTTCATCTTGGGAGGAGGCTGGGACGTCCTGACCGTTCGCACATTTCCCGCTCGGCACCCCAGCATGGGGATAGGGCTGCGATTGCGAGTGCCGTGGGGGTGGCCGGGCGACACACTGCAGCTCGACGTCGAGCTCCAGGACCAGGACGGAGCCTCGGTTCTTCCGGGAACCCTGAAAGCTCCCGTGCCCGTACGACGTCCCGCTCACCTGCCGGAGGGGCAGGATGTGAGCCTCGTTCGGGCGCTCACCTTCACGAACGTGGTCTTTCGCAAGGAAGGGGCCTTCTCCTTCGTCATCTCGGTAGACGGGGACGTCAAGGAACGTCTGCGCTTCCTGGTCAGGGCGCGATCCGACGGCGACCGATGACGGTGATGCCGATGTTTCCGCTGGGAATGGTCGTGTTCCCGTTCACGGCCGTTCCGCTGCGTGTGTTCGAGCCCCGATACCAGCACCTTCTCGACGATGTCCTCGCCGGCGATCGGACGTTCGGTACGGTCCTGATCGAGCGGGGATCGGAGGTGGGCGGTGGTGACGAGCGCTTCGATATCGGGACCATCGTGGCGGTGTCGGGTGTGTCGCGGTTGGCGGAGGCCGACCACCGTCTGGTGTTCGTCGCGGGTATGCAACGGGTGGCGGTTCGGAGTTGGATGGACGACGATCCATATCCGAGAGCCGATGTCGACCTTCTCGCCGAAGCGTCCGAGGATGTTCCTGCCGGGCTGTTGGACGAGGTGTCGGTGGCGGTGCGTCGTGTGCTCGCTCTCGCCAGCGAGCTGGGATCGGACACCTCGGCGATAGGCGTGGAATTGTCCGACGACCCGGTGGTGGCGAGCTACCAGGCGTCGGCGCTCACACCGGTCACGCCGCTGGATGCCCATCGCCTTCTCAAGACGGCCGGCCCTGCCAGCCGACTGAAGCTGTGCCGCCAGATGTTGGCCGCCACCAGCGAACTGCTCACCCACCGCCTCGAGACCGGAGGCTGATCTCGACCGGGCTGAGTGGACCCGGCTCCGAAAACGCTCAACCATCTTCCATGGCGGTCGATAAACCCCCATATCCATCCTGTAGCCAGGGAGTGGGCTGCCGCGATGGCACCTAGCGGGGTCACGCCGACACGTCGGCG
>JBGTLA010000180.1:0-37074 GCA_041744375.1 Acidimicrobiia bacterium
CCGATGCCCACCAGGGCCACCACCGAGAGGACACATCCGGCCAACACGGCCCGCCGTGGCCCGAGGCGGTCGGAGAGTCGTCCTCCGGCGGACCCGGCCACCGCGCTCACGATGAACGCCCCCGTGACCGCAGCCCCCAGGGCGGCCTCCGAGAACCCGAGCTCGGCCCGGATTTGCACCGCCAGGCCCCCCACGAGGAATACGGGCAGTGCGGCCAGCACCAAACCCGAAGAGGCGGCCACCAGGGCGAGCGCGGTCTGCGGTCGGTTCACAGCCGGGCGTCGTTGGAGCGGCCTTTTCGCCGCGGCCGCTCCGCCTCACCAGCACCAGTCTTGCGGCTGTCGATCTCGCCCCCATCGGGATGGTGGTGGCGGAGTCCCTTCAATGCCTTGATGGGTCTTCCGTCGATTGTCAGTTGCATGGCTCAGGTTCCTGTGGCCGCCGATGTGGACGTTAGACCCATACGGGTGGGGCCCGGAGCAGGTAGAGTGCCGCCAAGGCCCCGGTACCGGAGACGTCGGGGCTCCCTGGAGGTTGACAGCTGATCATGACGATGAAGATGTTGGGTCCCAACGAGGCAGCCCCGCGTCGGCCTTTCACGTCACCAGCGTTGTATGAGCGGGATCTGGCCATCTTGGCGTACATGCTTGAAGACCTGCGCGGAATGCTCGGGTTCATGGCCGATGACGCCCTAGGGGTCGTTCCCTACGACAAAGTCGAGTGGTTCGTCCATGGACTGAAGCGACGGGCCGTGGTGTGCAACCCCGTCCAACTCGGCAACTCCACCGAGGACCTGTGTGTGGTGGGTTTCTTCGGCGAGCGCCATCTCGACCGTGACGGCGAGGCCCTCGAAGAGGTCAATGCCGAGTTGATGCTCGAGTTCCGCAGCTACCCCGGCATCCTGTCGTACAGCTCGATCGAGCTGCCCGATTCGAACTGGGCCAACCTCGTGGTCCACGACCTGCCCGAGGCACGCGAGTACTGGCGGGCGAGCCAGAAGCATGCCGACGCCGCCACCCGCCTGTCGCCCCTCTTCTACCGTACGGTACGGATCCACAACGGTGTCCTCCCCAAAGGACTGCACGGAGGCCGATCGATCGTGGTGGAGCGGACGAAGTACTGGGACTTCCGAAGCAAGAAGGTGTGGCAGGCCTTGCGCGAGCTCGATGAGGCGGCCGCGTCCGACCCCGACCGCCCCCGTGCCATGCACGCGAGTGGATAACCTCGCCTTCGTCTCCAGTCTCGGTTCCAATCTCGACCCGGCGGCGGCGGTGCTGGCGGCGCGAGTCGGCAATGAGCTGTCGATTCCCACCAGCTTCGACGCTGGCCTCCGCTCCGATCAACGCCGGGCGCGCATCGGAGCGGGCACCGCCGACATCATGTGGATGTGTGGCCTGGAGGCCGTCCTCTCACTCGACGATGGGGAGCTGAGGGCCGATGTGGTGGCGGCGCCGGTGTTCGCCGGCCAGGCCGACCCGGTGTACCACTCGGTCATCGTGGTCCCCGCTGACTCCGACTTCGAATCTGTGGAGAGCCTCGCCGGGAGTTTCCTCGTGATCAACGAGACCGGATCGTGGTCGGGGTACCACGCCTTGCGGGCGCATCTGGCCGAGATCGGTGCCTCCCAGCCGTTCTTCCGCTCGGTGACCACGTCGGGCCATCACCTCGCTTCCCTCGAGATGGTGGCCGGCGGCGGCGCTGATTGCGCCGCCATCGATCACACCATCTGGGAGCACGCCGCCGGCACTCCTGTGGCCGAGCGTTTGCGGGTGGTCGGACAGACGCGAGATTGGCCGTCGCCCCCGATCCTGGTATCACACCGGGCACTAGAAGTGCTCGGTGATGGGTTGACACGGGCCCTCATTGGAAGTGGGTCGTACCGCCATGGCTCACGGGGAACCGAAGTGGAGACCATCTTGTCTCGTCGCATCGGCGACTACGAGGTGATCAAGCGAACGATGGACGAGCTCGGTCCGGTCCCGGGCGACCTCAGCCGGTGACGCCCAGCGCTTCCGGCAGCACGCCGTCGAGCAACTCATCCCAGTCGTAGATGCCGCAGCCGTTGGCCCGGTCGATCGTGGTGTCGACTGATTGACCGTCGAGAGTTCCGACGATGGTGGCGGTGTCGGGCCCGCCGTACTGCTCCGTGCAGACTTGATCCCGAGGGGGCCCGTCGACGAGCCGAGTGAACGCCTCCGGATCCGCCAGGGCCGAACAGGCGGCGGTGGCGTCGATTCCGGCTTCGCCTCCCGTTGTCGCCGCCGACTCGGCTCGACAGGAGATTCGATAGGTGATGGTATCGCGGTCGGGATGTTCGACTGTGATGTCGAGATCGGCGACCGGTAGATCGTCGGGAGGCGTCGACTCGCCCCCGCACGCGGCCAAGACGCTCAAGAGCAGGATCGAAGGTAAGAGGTGGCGCATGGGTTCCTTTCGGGCTTGTTGCCATTTCGACGTGCGTCCTCGAACTACGGTTCCAGATCCGGTGGCACACGCGACTCGAGCCCCCCGGAGAGGGCTCGAGTGGATGGGGTGGTCCGACCTCAGAGGAGGACGGCCCGCTTGCGGATGTGGAAGAACACCAAGCCGGTGGCGACCAGGGTCAGTCCGACTGCGATCGCCATGGCGGATAGTGCGTATGCGATGATGCCGAGGCCGAGGGCAGTGGTCAGGGTGGTGGCGTTGAACCAGGAGGCACGGGCCTCGTTGGGGACCATAACCGCCTCTCCACTTTCGTCGAGCACGGCTTGTCCGGACTCATCCACCTGGGGGATCATCCGGGGCATCTCGGCGTAGTAGAGGCCGTCGGTGCCGCGCAGCTGGTGGAAGGTGATGATGTCGCTCTGCGCCCACATGGTGAAGGGGCCCCGCACGTTGGCTTCGGGGATAGCGGCGTCGTCGGGGGTGACCACGTTTTGGACCGCAGCCTGATCCCAGGTGTACCACACCCCGAACACGCCGCCGGCAACGGAGCCGATTCCGACGACCATGGCGAGAATGCCGGCGGTGAGAAGGATCAAGCTCTTGCGGAGGGGCGCTGTCTCCTGGGGGGTAGTCCTCGTGGTGTCGATGACAGTCATTTCTGTCTCTCTTTCATGTAGAGATGCCTGATGAATGGATCTTGGCGTGCCGCGCCGTTGGATACGAGGGGCGAAGGTCCCCCCTGAGCTGCCGATCGGCCCAGAACGGTCAGGACCTAGGGACGGGCGGATTGGGACGACTGCAGGAACCGGAGCCGCTCTACCGGGGCGCTCCCTGGCCTGGCCGGCCGTCTATCCGTGCGTTCCCCTAGCACCGTGTTGAATAACAGGGGAAGCCCGACCCCGAGCTCATAAGAGGCCCTGGTAGTAGGACTGGCGTGGATGGCTGGAACGAATTGTTCAACGCTGTTCTCCGGGGCTCGGGCCTCAGAGGCGACCAGGGCGGGTGGTGACTCCGAAATAGCTGCCGGAGCTGCGGCCCGAGATGCGTTCGAGCGACACCTTTACCACGATGCCCGCCTCGGGAAGAACCGCTCCCGGGCTGAAGGGAGAACCGAGCAGCGGGCGGTACTTGGCCAACAACCCGGCGATGATCTCTTGGGCGTCGTGATCGTCTTCGACTTCGCTGGCCCTGCCCCAGGCGATCACCGACTCCCACCCTCCCCCGTCACCGAATTCACTCACCTCGATGCAAACCTCGGGATTGGCGCGAATGGCGTCCATCCGCCTGCCGGCGCCGGTTCGGAAGCACACGTGGTTTTCGATCAGGACATACGACAGCGGCGAAACGTAGGGCCGGTCATCGTCGACGACCCCGAGGTGGGCCACCTTGGACCTGTCGAGCAGTTGACGGCATTGGTCCGGCGCTAGCTCGTCCATGGCTTGACCCTACCTCGCGGGTTTCGCTTCGGTCGAGCGATCACCACTCTTCGGGGTCTCCCTGACCGCCTTGCAGTCGGGCGACGTAGGCGGCGGCCTCGCTGCGATTGCTCATGCCCATCTTCGCCAGGACCGTGGACACGTAGTTCTTGACGGTCTTCTCGGCCAGGAACATCTCGTCGGCGATCTGGCGATTCGTCAAGCCCGCGGCGATGTGCTCGACGATTTTGCGTTCCTGGTCGGTGAGGGACGAGAGGCGAGGATCCTCGCGCGAACCGTGGCGCAGTCGATCGAAGAGGCGTTCCACCATCGCCTGATCGAGCAGCGACTCACCCGCCGCCACCCGGCGGATATCGCCGATGAGCTCGGTGCCCTTGATCCGTTTCAGCACGTACCCCGAGGCGCCGGCCATGATCGAAGCCATCAGCGCCTCCTCATCGGCATACGAGGTGAGCATGAGCACCCGTATGTCGGGGAAGGCGGCCCGGATGTCGCGACAGGCCTCGATACCCGACGCCTCGGGCATACGCACGTCCATCACGACCACATCGGGCTCATCCAGCCCGGAGCGGCGCACGGCTTCCTCGGCAGAGCCTGCCTCACCGACCACCTCGATGTCGTCGTGGCTGTCGAGCATCGCCGCCAACCCGGCGCGAACGATCTCGTGGTCATCGACGATGAGAATACGGATGCTCATGGTCCCAGGCTACCGCCCGAGACCGTCATGACCGGTAGCCTGAGGGCCGTGACCGCCCAGATCCCCATCGACCGTCTCAAAGCCCTCACCGAAGCGGCCGCCAGCGTGGTGGGCACCGCCCAGCTCGAGAATCTGCTGGGGCGCCTCGTGGAGACCGCCCGTGAAACGACGGGTGCCCGTTATGCCGCCTTGGGTGTGCTGGGAGAGCACAAGACGATGATCGAGTTCGTGCATCGGGGGATAGGCGCCGCCACCGTTGCCAAGATCGGCCACCTCCCCGAGGGTCGCGGCGTTCTCGGCATCCTGATACGCGACCGGCACACGATCCGGCTGGAACGGATTTCGGATCATCCCGATTCGGTCGGGTTTCCAGAACACCACCCGCCCATGGATTCGTTCTTGGGTGTGCCGGTGGGTACGGCGCAAGTAGCTTTCGGGAACCTCTATCTGACAGAGAAGGAGGGGGGATTCACGGAGGAAGATGAAGTGCTCGTCGGCGCCCTGGCGGCCATCGCCGGATCTGCCGTGGAGACCACGCGGCTCAGATCCCGACTCGGTCACCTGGCGGTGCTCGAGGATCGTCAGAGGATCGGGCGTGATCTCCACGACTCGATCATCCAGGACCTGTTCGCCACCGGTCTGGAGCTGCAGGGTCTGGCCACTCGAGCCGATGCCGGGGCCGTTTCCGAACAACTCGACCAGGCCGTCGACCGGATCGACGCCATTATTGAAGCCCTGCGCCGGGTGGTGGCCGACCTGGGGCGAAGCGGAGACAAGTCCACGTTCGAGGAGGCACTCCGATTGCACGTCCGCCAGTTGGCCCGTCCGCACGACTCGGTGGTGGTCGTCACGGTCGAGCCGATGGACATCGATCTCGGTGCCGATCTGACCGACGAGGTCTTGCCCATCGTGGGAGAGGCGTTGTCTAACGCTCTGCGGCACTCCGATAGCCCGGTGGTCGAGGTGGTGGTCGAGTTCTTGTCCGATCGTCTGGTGCTGTCGGTGACCGACCAGGGAAGCGGGTTCGACCCGTCCGCAGTCACCCCGGGGATGGGTCTGGGGAATCTGGAGACCCGAGCGCAAAGGCTGGGCGGGCAGCTGTCCGTGCGTTCGGTGAAAGGAGCAGGGACGGTGGTGGAAGTGGTCCTGCCGGTGAGCTGAACCGTCATTCCCCGTTGAGGGCCCTGACCTGTTCGTCGGATTCGATCGTCGCCGCTACCCGATCGACCCAGTCGGCCACAGTCGCTCGGGCCAAGCCCGCCAGCATCACCCGGTCCACGACGGCTCCGATGGCGCCCATGGGGGGGCGGTAGGAGGCGAGGAGACGCAGACGCGAGGAGTCTTCCCCCAAGGGACTCATCTCCAGCTGTCCGTCGAGACGCGGAAAGAGCGACTCGGCACCGGTCGCCCGCCACGTCACCGGCAGGGAAAGACGATGCCGGCTGAGGTTCGGCTTTCCCACGGCCACGATGACCTCTTTGGCGAGCGGGCGGAGCGGGCCAACTCGGCTTTTCAGGTCCTCGCCGCGACGGTAGGCAGCACCGCCGAGGTCTTCCCACCCTGCGATCCCCGCCAAGAGTCGGCGGCCAGCTTCCGAGTAGGGCCGACCCACTGTCACGTCGTATTCGACGAACACTTGCAGTCCCGGTTGGGGGTGGTCGTTGCGATGCTGAACCTTCCGGTAGTCAAAGGGATAGTCGTTCAGATGCGGCTGAGTACCGACCAGGTTCGGCGTCGGCGCCGGACCGGCCTAGGGCCAGAGGTCACGGTGGGACCGGGACCTCTGACCCTGGAACTGGGGGTGGCCGCTGAAGAGCATGTCCCATGTTGAATTGTCTAGAGAAGGACCTTTGATGACCGCGCCCGAAAACAGCTCCAAGACCTTCGACCGCTTCCTGCTGGTGCTGGCGCTCATGGGCTTCGCCACCCTGGTGTTGGCCATCGTGGCGTCCGTCCGTGCCCCCGGCCTCGCATCCGCGGAGCCTGCTCCCACAGCTGCGGCCTCCGGGATGGTCGAGGCCACCCTCACGTTGAGCGAATTCGCCATCCAGGGCGACCTGTCGATACCAGCGGGACATGTGGTTTTCGAGCTGGTCAACGTCGGGACCCAGATCCACAACGTGGTCATCGAGAACGGTCCCTCCTCGGTGGATGTGGCGGGGGGCCAAACCGTGTCCTTCGACGCGGGTGAGCTGGCGCCGGGCACCTACACGATCTTCTGTGACCTGGCCGGACACCGAGAGTCGGGCATGGAAGCCGTCCTCGTGGTGGGTGAGTCCGACGCCGCCCCCACCGGACATGCCGCTCACCGCGAAATGACGCCCACTGAGATGGATCAGAAGATGGTGGACTCGATGCTCGCCTTCCCCGCCGAGACGGAGGGGATCGGCAACCAGATACTGGAGCCGACCGAGGTGAGGGCCGACGGGACCAAACTCTTCGACCTGACGGCTTCGGTGATCCCCTGGGAAGTCGCTCCCGGCGAGTTCGTGGACGCCTGGGCCTACAACGGCCAGGTGCCGGGGCCGTGGATCAAACTGGATGTGGGCGACATGGTCGAGATCACCCTGCTCAACGAGACCCCGATGGCGACCGACATCCATTTCCACGGTCTCAAGCTGCCCAACGAGATGGACGGGGTCGCTCCCTATACCCAGGACCCGATCGCTCCCGGCGAGTCGTTCACGTATGTTTTCGAGGCCGAAGAACCGGCGATCGGCATGTACCACGCTCACTTCCACGGTCAGATCGCCGTCCCCAACGGCCTCTTCGCTGCCATCACGATTGGGGAGACACCGATACCGCGCGGTCAGACCATCTCGGGGGTGGAGATACCCGCCGACCTCGAGATCGCCCAGGAGATCCCGATGGTGCTCAACGATGCGGGGGTGATCGGCCTGAGCCTCAACGGCAAGTCCTTTCCCGCCACCGAGCCCTATTTCGCCACGGAAGGGGAATGGCTTGTCTACCACTACTACAACGAGGGACTGCAGGTCCACCCCATGCATCAGCATCAGTTCTTCCAGCTGGTGTTCGCCAAAGACGGGATCCCCCTCGATCAGCCCTACTGGGCAGACACGGTCAACGTTGCTCCCGGTGAGCGGTATTCGGTGCTGATACATGCCGACCGGCCCGGGGTGTGGGTGTGGCACTGCCACATCCTCAACCATGTCGAGCGGGCCGAAGGCATGTTCGGGATGGCCACCGCCCTCATCGTTGCCCCCGGCGACTCCTGAGCCGCAGCCGACTCCTGAGCAACAGTCGGGGGCACGGTCCCTCCGACTTCTCAGGTCGTTGCGGCCCTTTCGCTCGGAGCAGATGCGGTGTTGCTACGGTGCCCACGATGAGCCAGCACCTAGAGAACTGGATGGACGCCTACGTCGTGGCATGGGATTCCAATGAACCCACCGACATCGCCCGCCTGTTCACACCCGATGCGGTCTACGACCCCCAGGTGGCGGGCGGGCCTTGGGACGGTGTCGAGGCGATCGTCGATCGGTGGGTCGAAATCGGGGACACTCCCGGCAATTGGGAGTTCGAGTGGGCCGCTGTGGTCGAGACCGACGACCTGGCAGTGGTGGAGGCACGAACGTCCTACCTCGACCCTCCGGCGTCCTATCGCAACCTGTTCATCCTTCGCTTCGCCGACGATGGGCGTTGCCGGGATTTCACAGAGTGGTGGATCGACGAAGACCTGTCGGACTGAGATGACTCTCAGGTCGTGATGATGGGGTCGAGGACGATCCCGTCCAGATCTCGGCTCGCGGCCTCCAAGTGGTAGGGACTGGAGAACAGGGCCAGGAGCGTCCCGTCGGCGCGGCTGACGACCTCCACCTGGCGCCGACCCCGGAGGCGTGCTGCACCGTCACGGTCGGTGCGCCGGGCCAGGGTGTAGGGCGTGGGTGTGAGCTCGATGGTCGCACCGAACTCGTGCTCCAGTCGATAGGTGGCGACTTCGTATTGCATGGGACCGACCGCTGCCAGGATGGGCTCCTGTTCGCCCCGATCCGGGTGCCGGAGGACCTGGATCACTCCCTCCTCGTCGAGTTGGGTGATTCCCCGGCGGAACTGCTTGTAGCGGGCCGTGTCGAGATTGCGCCCCACCCGGAAATGTTCCGGGGCGAAACTGGGGATGGGCGGGTACAAGAACCCGGCTCCGCGGGTGACGGTGTCACCAATGCGCAGGTCGGTGGCGTTGACGAGGCCAATGACATCGCCCGGGTAGGCGGTGTCGACAGTTGAGCGATCCCGTCCGAACACCTGGTGGGCGTACTTGGTGGAAAAGGTCCGTTCGGTGCGCACGTTGGTGAGGGTCATGCCCCGTTCGAATTCTCCCGTGGCGACGCGCACGTAGGCGATGCGGTCGCGATGGCGCGGGTCGAGGTTGGCCTGGATCTTGAAAACGAAGCCGGAGAAGGGCTCGGCCAACGAGTGTGGCACGTCGTCTCGATCGGTGAGCGGGGTCGGTGCCGGAGCCATGTCGACGAGAGCGTCGAGGATGAGCCGGATGCCGAAATTCCACAGGGCCGATCCAAAGAACATGGGAGTGGTCTCTCCCGCCAGGAAGCGCTTGGGGTCGTGATCGGCCGCTACGGCCGCCAGCAACTCCAACTCGGCTGCAGTCGCCAAACCAACGTCCCCGTGGACTGTCAGATCTTCAGACGCAGCTCGATCCTCCCCGGCTCGGGTGGCGCCGTGCGAAGTCCTCTCGTACTGCCACACCTCGCCGGAGCGCCGATCGACGACGCCCCGGAAGTCCGGCCCCATTCCGATGGGCCAGGTCACCGGGGTGGCATCCATCCCCAGTTGGGACTCCAAATCGTCGACGAGTTCGAGTGCCCCGAGCGCGGGTCGGTCGCACTTGTTGATGAAGGTGAGCAGGGGGATCCCCCGGGCGCGGGCCACCTGGAACAGCTTCAGGGTCTGGGTTTCGATGCCTTTGGCGGCGTCGAGGACGATAACGGCGGCGTCGACGGCCGACAGAACCCGATACGTGTCCTCGGAGAAGTCACGGTGACCGGGAGTGTCCAACAGGTTGAGGACGCGGTTGCGGTAGTCGAACTGAAGCACCGTCGACGTGATCGAGATGCCACGCTGACGCTCGAGGTCCATCCAGTCGGAGGTGACGTCGCGCTGGCGGCCCGCTCGAGCCTTGACGGCTCCGGCCTCTTCGATGGCTCCGGCGTACAAGAGGAGCTTTTCGGTCAGGGTCGTCTTGCCGGCGTCGGGATGCGAGATGATGGCGAAGGTTCGTCTCCGCTCGGCTTGGGAGACGACCTCACCGAAGGCGGAGTCGGTCACGGGGTTCCTCGGTGGGGATGCTGGCGAGCAGCGGGAGAACCGATTCTACGACATGGCGTTGGATTCGACTAACCTTTAGGTCGCGGACCGACGCCTGAATCGTCGGTATGGGTTTATCTACTCGTCATTCCGGTGACGGTGAGAACGGACCTAAAGAGCCGCCGGTGCCTTCGGCGCCGAAGCCAGTCGAATGAGGAGCACTCATCAACATCTACGTGGGCAACCTGCCCTTCAGCTACGACTCGAGTTCCCTCGAGTCCTTGTTCAGCCAGTATGGCGCCGTCCAATCGGCGGCCGTCATCTCCGATCGCGACACCGGCCGGTCGCGCGGGTTCGGGTTCGTCGAGATGGCCGATGAAGACGGCCGCAAGGCCATCGATGAGCTCAACGGCAAAGACATCGATGGTCGCGCCCTGACCGTCAACGAAGCCCGGCCTCGCCAGGGCGGCGGTGGTGGTGGTGGTGGCGGCGGCGGACCGCGTCGCGGCGGAGGTAGTCGTTACCGCTGAGCTGACGACCGACACGCAGTTACGGCCGGCGGGCGACGACCCCGCCGGCGACCCAGCTCCCGAGGTGACGTCGTTCGGCGCGCTGGGGCTATCCCAGGCGGTCACCGACGTCCTGGCGAAACAGGACATCGTCGTGCCCACTCCGATCCAGGTCATGGCGATACCCGACGCCCTGGCCGGCAAGGACGTGTGCGGTCGGGCGGAGACCGGGTCGGGCAAGACGTTGGCGTTCGGTCTTCCGTTGCTCGTCTCGATCACCCGCGGCCAACCCAAACGACCCCAAGCGCTCATCCTGGTGCCGACCAGGGAGCTGTGCGCGCAGGTGACCGAGGCGCTCGAACCGGTCTCCGCCGTGCAGGGTCTGTCTCTCGTGGCCGTCTACGGCGGCGTTTCGATGTCCGGACAGACGGGTCAGCTCGACAGGCGTGTCGATGTCGTCATCGCCACTCCCGGGCGGTTGCTCGATCTCGTCCGGCGGCGATCGATCGACCTACGCGACGTCACTCGCGTGGTGATCGACGAGGCCGACCAGATGGCCGACATGGGTTTTCTTCCCCAGGTCCACGACGTCTTGGCGTCGGTACCCCGGGGACATCAGACGATGCTGTTCTCGGCCACCCTCGACGGCCAGGTGGCGACGCTGGTCCGCATGTACATGAAGGACCCGGTCACCCACGAGGTCGAGAAGCTGGGTGATATCGTCGACACCCAGGAGCACAGGTTCCTGGCCGTCCACTATCGCGACAAGGCAAAGGTGGCAGCAGCGATCATCAACGGGGCCACCCGCTCACTCGTGTTCGTGCGCACCAAGCGCGCTGCCGACCGCGTAGCCGCAGAGTTGCGCGATGAAGGCATCTCGGTCGCCAAGACCCATGGCGACCTCCAGCAGAGTGTGAGAGAGAAGAGCCTCGACCGCTTCGCCGTGGGCAAGGTGCAGGCGCTGGTGGCGACGAATGTGGCGGCACGGGGTCTTCATGTCGACGACATCGACGTCGTCATCCACTACGACCCGCCCGACGACTACAAGACCTTCCTGCATCGCTCCGGTCGTACCGCACGTGCCGGAGAGGACGGTCTGGTAGTGACGCTGGTGGAGTGGGATCAGGTGCCCGAGGTGGAGCGTCTGCAACGCTCGGCCGGACTTCACACCGAGATCGTCAAGATGTACTCCAACGATCCCCGTCTGGCCGACCTGGCCTCCTTCGAGCCCGATCCCGTCGAGTTCAAGCAGAAGACTGCGGCTGAGCTCTCCCGTCGTGCCGGCGGCCGTCAGCGAGGCCGCAGCCGGCGTCGCCGCTAAGAGCTTCCCTCAAGGGGTGATCGGAGAGACCACGAAGGTATCGAGGGTGGCCTCGCCGGTGAGGAGGTCGGGGTCGACCAGGAAGGAGAAGGGGGCCTGGTCGCCCGTAGGTGTCCCCACCCGTGTCACGGCTGCGATCACCCCGTCGACGGCGAGAGCCACGAGTTCGTCACCGAGCGGCGGGGGTGTGCGTGTCACCGTGCCCGCGACCACCGCCCCCCGGTTGTCGCCAGGCGCCAACGAAACGGCGTAGACGTCTTGCCCCCACTGGTCGACGCTCTCGGTCGGCTGCCCGAGCAGATGGCGGGCCTCGGGCGTGGGGACGAGCGAGAAGGGGTCACCCTCCGGGAACCACGCCAGCTTGTCGGCTGCCACTGCCAGCTTCTCGCTGCCTTCACGGCTCATGACCAGCACCTCGCCGCGGATGGTGAGTCGGGTATCGGTGCGTTCTGCCGGTTCGGGTCCCAGCAAGGAAGCACCGTCTAGGGGCCGGGGTGGTTCGACACCTAGAACATCGAGAACGGTGGGGACGACGTCGATCGTCTCCGCCCTCACGTCGGAGATGGTTCCCGGTGGGGGCACTCCGGTGCCTCCCTCCGGGTACTTGATGAGGAGCGGAATCGGCAGGATGGACCCGATGGTGTCGGCGCTGGTGACGCGCATGTCTGCCACCCCGGGTGCGAACGTGACCCCGTGGTCGGCCACCACCACCAGCAGAGTCGACTGGTAGACGCCGCGGTCAACGAGACGGTCGATGATCGCTCCCAGGATCGTGTCGGCGTACCCGACCTGGAGCAGGTGGCGCCGCCAGCCAGTAGCCACGAGATAGGGGTCGGCGCCCCACCCTCGGCCATCATGACCGGACATCGACCCGTCCCGATGGAGGGAACCGTCCGGAAGGTAGTCCCAGGGGCGGTGCGGGAGCATGAAATGTCCGACCCTCAGCGACGGTCCGTCCGGGGGCGGTTCCAGCATCTCGAGAAAGGAAGCGACGTCCCCTCGGCGGTCCCCTTCCACGCTGGCCGTCACCCTCGCCATCAGGTCGAAATCGGTCGGGTCGTCGGCCGTGGTGGCTGCCGGCGGTGCTTCGAAACCGGCCCACGCATGGTTCATCGACGGGAGGTGATCTGCCATAACCGGCGGTAGGGACAGATGGCCCAAGATCACAGCGAGATCTCGGCCCAGGCGTTTCCATTTCCACAGGCTCCCCTCTGGTGAATGCGACGCAGGTCGACATACCGCTACAGGACATAGGTTCGTCACTGGTTCGAGGGTGGCCACGTCGTGGCTTTCCGCTAGCACCGTGAGAAGGGTGTGAGGATGGTCGACGGGGTTCGGCAGGAGCCCATCGGGAACCAACGACCCCGAGAGGATCGCCGGGATGGCTTCGGTGGTGCGCGTCTGGACGGTCAGCGCGTTCCGGTACCACACTCCGTCGGAAACCAGCCGGGCGAAGGAGGGGTACTGGGCTGCGAGAAGGTTGCCCTCGTCGTCGATGAGTGACGCCAAGGGGAACTCATCGAAGATGACGATGACGACCGGCACGGGCGCGGGAACGTGCGCCCGGATGGCGGCGTCGAGGTCGGCTTCTGCTGTCAGCGAAGGGGGAAGGCCGATCAGGAACCAGGCCGTTACCACCAGCGGTGCCGCGCCCAGATAGCGACCCATGAGCCGGAATGAGCCCGATGCCCGGTAGAGAAGGGCTCCGGCCGTCCCTGTCGTGGCGGCGGCGGCCACGACAGCGAAGTCGGGTGCGTTAGACAGGCGGATTCCCACCTGAAGAGCGATCACGCCGAGGAAGAGCCCGACCATCGTCGCCATCGCCGGCATCCGCCCTCGAGGCGGCAGTGTCTTGACGAGGAGCCCGGCGCAGCTGCCCGCCAGCACTGCCACCGCCAAGAGCCCCGAAACCATGACGACGATGCCCGGCCCATCGAGGCGGTGGGCGACGAGGAACTCAGGTCCGCGGGCGACGACGTCGAGAATCGGCTGAACCACGGCCAGTGTCGCCAGACCGGTGATGCTGACGGCGGAGGTGAGAGGATCGATCGGCTGGTTGGATTGTCCCGGTCCGAGGTTTGGATCCATCGTGCGACTTCTCCACGTGCCCGGGGGGTGGCGCTGCCCCCAGGGCTCAGGGGGTGACGACCAGCTTTCCGATGGCTTGGCGCTTGCCGATCTGGCGCAACGCGTCGGGAGTGCCCTCGAGCGGATACACCGCCGAGACGACCGGGTCGATCCGGCCCTCTCGCCACCATTCAACGATGGTGGCGAAGTTGGCCCAGTTGGAGGAGGGCTCGTCGTCGGCGAAACGCCCCCAGAACACCCCCACCAGTGACGCCCCTTTGAGGAGCGTGAGATTGGCGGGAAGGGCCGGGATCGTTCCCGAGGCGAAGCCGATCACCAGGTGGCGTCCTTTCCACGCCACAGAACGGAAAGCCGTTTCCGTCATGTCCCCGCCCACCGGGTCGTAAACGACGTCGACACCGGAAGGGGCAAGTCGGCTCAACTGGGTACGCAAGGCGTCTCGGTCGTAGCGAATGACTTCGTCGACTCCGACCCCCCGGACGGCTGCCTCCTTGTCGTCGCTCGAAACGGCGGCGATGACGGTTGCATCGAGCGACCTGGCGATCTGGATGGCGGCCATCCCCACGCCTCCCGCCGCCCCCAGCACCAAGACGATTTCCCCGGCCGTGAGCGAAGCCCGGTCGACCAGGGCGTGATAGCCGGTTCCGTAAGCCACCGGTAGGGAGGCGCCCGTCTCGTAACCCATGGCGTCGGGCAACGGGAAGAGTCGACTGGACGGAACCGCCGCCTCCTCGGCGAAGGCACCATGGCCCACGTACCCGAACACGCGATCGCCGGGGGCGAAGCCGGAGACATCGCTCGCCGCTTCGATCACGTCGCCGGCGAGCTCCACGCCGGGAGCGAAGGGAAGGTCGGGTTGTTCCTGGTACAGGCCCTGGGTCACCAAGATGTCGGGGAAGTTGACGCCGGCGGCGCGCACCCGCACCCGCACGCATCCGGGCTCGAGGTCGGGGGAGGGGAGTTCGCCCACAGTCAGACTTTCGGGGCCGTCGAGCCGGGAACAGATGAGAGCGCGCATGGGCGTCTACCTTAGGTAACGCGCGGATAGAGGGCCGGCCAGGGCGGGGAGCGGTGCGGTAGAGCGGCTCCGGTTCCTGCAGCCGTCCCTATCCAATGGGGGGTGTTCGCCCCGTCCCTTAGGGAGCAGAACCCTCAGCCCGGCTGCGGAAGCGGTCAGGACTGAGGCGCTCGGGGTCGACACCGGCCTCTTCGAGGTGGCGGGGGAGCTCCAGGCCCAGAGCCAGAGCGGTGACAAGCTCGGCTGCGGCGGGAGCGGTCTGGATCCCGGTTCCACCTTGGCCCACCAGCCATACGAATCCCCGATGTCGGGGGTCGGGCCCGATGACCATGGTCCTGTCGGCGGTGAAGGTGCGCAATCCCGCCCACTCGGTGCGCACCGAGCGGATCGCCAGGGTGGTGGCTGCGTTGATGCGGTCGATTGCCTCGGCGATGTCGAGCGGGTCGGGGCGGGCGTCCCCGGCAACGGTGGGGGTCTCGTCACCCGGTGAGCACAAGAGCTGGCCTCCGTCGGGTTTGAAGTAGAACTGGTGGTCGACGTCGACCACCATCGGCCCGTGGGCCCATTCCTGTTTGCCCTGGACCATGAACGCCGTTCGCCGCATCGGTGTCAGCCCCACCGGGGCGACTCCGGCCACGGCGGCCACTTCGTCGCCCCACGCCCCGGCTGCATTCACGACGACTTCTGTCGTGATCACCTTGTCTCCGAAGGTCGTTCGCCATTTGTTGCCGACTGGTTCAATCGCCCTCACTTTCGACATGGTGTGGACGGTTCCTCCCCTCCTGCGCAGCCCGCGCACATACGCCTGGTGGGTGGCGGCGACGTCGATGTCGAGAGGATCCGGCTCCCACACTGCCCCTCCCAGCCGATCGCCGGCCACCATGGGTGCCTTTTCGACTGCTTGCGTCGGTGTGAGCTCGACGACGTGCGAGCCGCCGGTGCGGCCTTCCTCTGCCACGCGGGCCAGGGTGGGGAGCTGGTCGGGCCGTCCTATCCACAAGGCTCCTCTGGGGGTGACGAGAGGAGTGTCGACCAGATCGGGGTCGGGCTCGACGAAAAAGGCCTTGCTCGAACGGGTGAGGGGTCGGATGGGGTCGGCCCCGTAGTTCTCGAAGAAGAGCGCCGCCGATCGCCCGGTGCTGTGGTGGGCGAGCTGCGCCTCGGCCTCGACGAGCACCACGGTCCCATGGGCGGCCAGGTGGTACGCCGCCGAGACGCCGGCGATCCCGCCCCCTATCACCAGCGCCCATACCCGTGTCGTCACCGGTCGGCTCCGGGTACGGCCCTCCGGGCCAGCGTGGCCACCTCGGGACCGGGAGCCTGTGTGCCGAAGAGGCTCCCGTGTTGGCCTCCAATCCGCGACTTGAGGAAGGCGACGGCGGTCTCTTCGGGGCCCCGGTCGATGAGCAGCCCGGCTTGGGTGGCGATGGCCAGCCGTTCGGTGAGAAGCCGTGCCTGCGCCTCGGGCTCGGTGGATCCGACGGCGAGACGCCAGGTGGCGTCGACGTAGTGATCGAGGGTCGGTTCCGTTCCCCGTGTCCGGTCGAGTTCGATGCGGAGAGCTTCGAGGGCGGCCGGCTCCCGGGAAACGACCCGCAAGACGTCGAGTGCGATGACGTTTCCCGAGCCCTCCCAGATGGCATTGAGGGGTGACTCGCGATAGATGCGCGGCAGCGGCGACTCTTCGACGTATCCGTTGCCTCCCAGGCACTCCATGGCCTCGCCCACCACTGCCGTGCAGCGCTTCGTGACCCAGTACTTGGCCACGGGGGTGAGAATTCTCTTGATGAGTGCCTCATGGGGGTCGGCTTCGGCTCGGTCGAAACTCCCGGCGAGTCGAGTCATCAGTAGCGTGGCCGCCTCTGTTTCCACTTCGAGGTCGGCGAGGACCATCTGCATGGCCGGCTTGTCCACGAGACGAGAGCCGAACGCCGACCGGTGGGCGCAGTGATGGGCGGCTTGCATGACCGCTTGTCGCATGAGACCGGTCGAGCCGGAGACGCAGTCGAGGCGTGTCCCGTTGACCATCTCGATGATCGTGGCAACTCCTTTGCCCTCCTCGCCCACCAGGTGGGCCCCGGCTTGCGCGAACTCCAACTCGGCCGAAGCGTTGGAACGGTTGCCGAGCTTCTCCTTGAGGCGCTGGACGAGGATGTGGTTGACCGAGCCGTCGGGGAGATGGCGGGGCAAGAAGAAGCAGCTGAGGCCCCCCGGGGACTGGGCGAGGATCAAGAAGGCGTCGCACATGGGTGCCGATGTAAACCATTTGTGACCTGTCACCCGGTGCCACGGCCCGTCGTCGGGCGTGGCGGCGGTGGTGTTGGAGCGCACGTCCGACCCGCCTTGCTTTTCGGTCATCCCCATCCCCATCAGGGCACCGGCCTTGGTGTCGGAAGGGGCGAACGCGGGGTCGTACCGATCCGAGACCAAGCGAGGCTCCCATTCGGCAGCCAAGACCGGTGAGTGGCGGAGGGCCGGTATCACGGCCGCCGTCATCGAGATCGGACAGCCGTGGCCGGCTTCGACTCCGGCCATCATCATCATCTGGGCCGATCTGGCCACGAACCCGGCGCTGGCGCTGACCCAGGGCAAGGCGTGAACGAGATGGGACACCGACAACTGCATGAGCGAGTGCCAGGCTGGGTGGAACTCGACTTGGTCGATGCGGTGTCCGAAACGGTCGTGGGTGTGGAGGATCGGGTGATGGACGTTGGCTTCGACGCCCCATCTGATCGTCTCGGCCGAGCCGAGTTGAGACCCGTAACGGTGGAGGAGAGGTCGGTGATGCCCTCCCCCTTCGATCTCGACGGCATGCTCGAGAACGGGGTCGGCGGCGAAGAGGTCGAGCTCGTCGAGGGGAGGAGGTTGGTTCGTGACCTGGTGCGTGGGCATGACATCAGGGTAGGTTCACGCTGTGCCTGTCATCGAGCCGCCCCACGGTCTCTTCCGATTTCCCCCACCCGAGAAGTGGGGATCCGACGACCTGGTGGGAATAGGCGCCGACCTTTCGCCGGGCACGATCCTCGAGGCCTACCGGATGGGCCTGTTTCCGATGCCCCTCGACGATGGTTCGCTGGGCTGGTGGTCACCGATGGAGCGGGCGGTGCTCCCCCTCTCATCGCTTCGAATCAGCCGGTCGTTGGCCCGGTCGTGCCGCCGGTTCACCGTGTCCGTCGACGCCGACGCCACCGGGGTCATGGAGGGCTGCGCCGATCCGGACCGCCCGCACTCTTGGATCACGCCCGCCGTGGCCGAGGCCTACCTGGAGCTCCACCGGCTGGGCCATGTCCACTCTTTCGAAGTATGGGATTACGAAGGCGAGCTGGTGGGAGGGCTGTACGGAGTGGCGCTGGGCGGCTTGTTCTGTGGGGAGTCGATGTTCCATCGGGTGTCTGACGCCTCAAAGGTCGCCCTGGTCCACCTGGTGAGCGTGCTGTCTGAGGGTGGCGCCGAAATGCTCGATGTGCAGTGGCTCACACCTCATCTGGCCTCCCTCGGCGCAGAGGTCATCGGCCGAGAGGCCTACCTGGAGCGGCTGCCGAGGGCCTTGGCGGGACCGGATCCGTTCGAAGGAAGGGACCTGGATCAGGTGTCGCCGGATCCGTTGCCCTAAAGTTTCTCGCCGTGGAGGTCCAGCCATCTCGACTGAAGTGATAGCCGGTGTCGACCTGACGGCCATGGGCCGGCGCGTGGCCGATCGGGCTCGCATCGTGACGGAGTCCTCGGCTGGCCGGCTCACGCTCGTGCACATCCTCGAGCCCTTGTCAGACGCCATGATTCCCGAAGGGCTCACTCGTCTCGTCGACGACCATCGGGTCAGCGCCACCCGCGAGCTGGCCGACTGGCTGCGGGGACGAACCGACGTCAAGGTGTCCCTCGAGATTCTCAAAGGATCCCCGGCCTGGGAGATCGTGCGCATGTCGAAACAGGCCGACTTGACGATCGTGGGCAGTTCTTCGGGAGACGCCGGCCGGATCGGCCCTGTGGCCACCGCCGTGGCTCGGATGGCGAGCAGCGACGTCCTCATCGTGCGCCGCCAGCCTCGCGTCCCCTATCGAAAGGTTATCGCCGCGGTCGATTTCTCCGAAAGCTCCAAGGCGGCGGTGGGCGCCGTCCTCAACCGCTACCCGGGGGCTGACGTGACTGCCATGTACGCCCTGCCTACCCGATTCGACACGCTCCTGCGCGATGCGGGACTCTTCCACGAAGAGATCTCGGCTTCCCGGTCCGAGCGGATGGAGGAGGCGGGAATGCGCATGGAGGAGTTTGTCGAGAACTGGCCAGGCCGGGTGAGGGCGCTGGTGGTGGACGGCCCCCCTCAGGAGACCATCGACGAGATGGCCCGGCGTCGCGGAGCAGACCTCGTCTCGGTGGCTACCCGCGGAGCGGGAGCCACCCGGATGGTGCTGTTGGGCTCGGTCGCCGAAGGGGTGATTGCCGAAGCCCCCTGCGACGTGTTCGTCGCCCGGGTGCCGTCTCAGTTCCGTCGTCCCTGAGTGTCACCAAGCCCGCAGGGCGGCGAAGACGGCGGCCACCACCACCAGGACGACTCCGATTGCGTTTACGAGACGTCTGGTGTCGCGATACAGCATCGGTTCTGGGCCTCCTCTCATACAATCTGGAAGCGTTCGGTGTAGATCTGTCTCCACGAGATACCCTTGTTTCGCAGAGCCGATTCCGTCAGGTCCATCATCGGTTTGGGACCACAGATGAAGTACTCGTAGTTGCGGCTGTCCGGTGGCAGTCTCCGGTCGAGCATGTCGCCGTCGATGTAGCCTTCCTCACCCGTCCAGCCGTCGGGCGGATTACCAAGGGCGTGGATCACGGTGAGGTTGAGGTCACGTTGGAGGGCGGCCAACTCATCAGCGAAAGTGATGTCGTCAGGGCTGTCGTTGCCGTAGAACAGGATCACGGGCCGCTCGTCGTCCATGTCTCGCATCGTGCGGAGAATGCTCATGGCCGGCGTCACGCCGATGCCACCCACGATGAACACGGCGCCTTCAGAATCGGGGTCCAGCACGAAGCCTCCGTACGGGCCTTCGAGGAAAAGGCGCCGGCCAGGCTCCATGTCCTTCCACTCCGAGGTGAAGTCACCGACCGCGTTGGCCGTGAAGCTCAGCGTCTCATCGCGTTCGCTCGAAGAGAAGGAGAACGGGTGTTGCTGCAATGAGTAAGGCGAATCGCCGACTGTCATCCAGGCGAATTGGCCGGCTTTGAAGCGCATCCCGACATGCCCCTCGGGTTCGACGGTCAGCGTCCACGTGTCGGGATTCTCCTCACGGACCTCTGCGACCCGGTAGGGACGCCGCTTCATGAGGTACGGTCGGATCACCCGGCTGTGCACGACCAGGTACATCACCCCCATCAGTGCACCAGCCCACAGGCCCTGTTTCCAGATCGGTCCCAGGTGCTCGCCGACCTGGATGCCGTGGACCATGCCGATGAAGACGACCGCCAGGGACAGGCCCCCGTGGATGAGGCGCCACCACTCGTAGTTCAGTCCCACCTGTTGTCGCCACAGGCTCGTCACCAACAGCAAGATGAGGGCCGGGATCACGGCGATGAGAGCAATGGCACGGAGGAGGTTGACGCGTGGGTCGAAAAACTCCAGGTAGTTGGGGTCGGTGGCGACGAGCACAGCCGGATGGGCCAGCACGAGGGCGAAGGCCACGACTCCCGCCTGGCGGTGGAACTGCAGGACCACGTCGGCTCCGAAGACGGGTGCGATCGATTTGAACCGCCCGGTTGTAACGAACTGGAGCGCCAGGATGGCCATGCCCACGAAGCCGAGTCCGACGCCAAGCTCGACAAAGAACGGGCGCGGAGCGGGCACGGGACCCACGACCGCGAGCACGAGTGGTGCCAAGGCGAGCACCAGGTAGACGGCGACCCACTTCGTCACCCTTGGTGCGCTGTACTTCATGGCCCCAGTTTGGACACTATCGGTCAGGTTGGCGACCCGGGGTCGGCTCTGTAGCTACGACGGCGTCCCCTCTTGCTCGCCACCAGCAGTGCGGGGATCGTCCTCGGGGGCGGTCACCTCGTCTTGGGTGAGTTCCCAGCGTTGCACGACCAGGACCCCGTAGGCGACGCTGCCCCACACCGCCATGAAGGTGACGAACACTCCCACCACCACGATGAGAAGGTCGGGGTTGGTCATGTCCGGGCCTGCTCGGTGGAGAGGAGGAGAGCACCGAGGGACCACATGGAAGGAACCCAAATCCCCACGAATACCCCCTGTAGCCGGTCGACGAAGAACCACAGGTAGACGGAGAAGATGAATGACAGGGTTCCGGCGAGCACGAAGGCCAGCTTGATGACGAACAGCCGGTCTGACGCGATGCGGTCACGGACATTGCCCATCGGGCACCTCTCTTCCTGTGTGCCTCCTATACGGAGAGGAAGAGAGGGTCGGATGACGTCGTGCCACCGCCTGTGGGGGATGCCAGCGTCCCCCGGGCCCTTCTAAGGGGCCGTCACCAGCTCACGGTCACGCTGGGGGAGCATGCCGTTGCATCCGTCTCGCACACCCGATAGGTGGCCGACCCTCCGCCCCTGCCCAAGGGTGCGTCGGTGTGGGAGCCGTCGTTGGCTGTGCTGGTGACGAGCACCGAGTTGCGGTAGATCTCGACTGTGATCCCCGTTGCTCCGCTCCAGGTGAGGTCGGCGTGCTTCTGTCCCCGGATCTTGTAGGCATCCACCGACAACGAGATCACATCGCCGGGCGGTTGCGTCGTGGTGGTGGTCGTGCTCGTGGTGGTGGTGCTGGTTGTTGTCGACGTGGTGGTGGTCGTGGACGTGGTCGTAGTGGTGGTTCCGCCCCCTCCGCTGGTGAGACGCGGGGCGAAAACAGCCTCGTTGGAGACGTCGAGCAGGCGCTCCTTGGTCCCATCGGCGTCGTCTGTGTTGTTCCAGTTCAGGTTGCCGCTTTCCTTCAAGATGCCGGCGATGTCAGCGGGCGTCAGCGAGGCGTCGGCGGACGCCAACAGGGCGGAGGCTCCTGCCACGTGCGGCGCAGCCATCGAGGTGCCGCTGAAGGTGTCGTATCCGCCGGGAACAGTGGAGACGATGCACACGCCGGGGGCGATGAGGTCGATTACCGACCCGTAGTTGCTGAAGTTGGCGAATGTGTCGTCGACGTCCGAACGGCACGTGGCTGATCCGAGCCCGCCGGGGAGGCCGTCGAAGTCGGCCAGCGCCGAGACGGTTATCGCCGTCGGTTCTGATGCCGGGCTGTAGTTGCCGGCGTCGGCGCTGCTGTTGCCGGCGGCAACGACCATGGTCACGCCCGCCTCGACCGCTCGCTTCACGGCATCGTTGAGAGCTTGGGAGAAGCCGCCACCGAGGCTCATGTTGGCCACCTCGATGTCGCCGGCACGCGCCGTCACCCAGTCGACACCGGCAATGACCCCGGCCGTGGTGCCGGAACCGTCGTTGCCCAGCACGCGCACGGCCCACAGGCGGGCGCCGGGGGCAACACCCACCACACCGGTCTCATTGTCGAGGGCCCCGATCGTGCCCGCCACATGGGTGCCGTGGCCGTTTCCGTCCCCACCCTGACCCTCGTTGCAAACCGGTGTCCGATTCCAAGGTGGGCCGCCGCCGGTGGTGGCGGTGCAATCCACCCGGGCGAAGACGTGCAGGTCCGGGTGGCTGGCGATTCCCGTGTCGATCACCGCCACGTCGACGTCGACGGCTGCGCCTGTGCCGATCCCGATGCTGGAGTTCTGGTCGGCAAAAATGCGCCGTATGCCGGTGGGGATCTCCTGGGTGGTGGAGTACACCTGGTCCGCTTCGACCAGGGCGACCTTAGGGTTGCGTGCCAGGGCCGCTGCCGATTCCGGAGTGAGGCGAATTGAGAACCCACGTAGGGCGTGCTGGTACACGAAACCTACTTTGCCGCCGTGGATGCGGGCGGCGTTGGCCGCTTCGATCGCCGGCTCGGCCGCGCCAGGAGCGAGGACGACCACGAAGTTGTGCGTGACCGGGTTGGGGGCAGCCAGCCCGGGGGCGGTTAGGGCCACCACCAGGGCGGCGGCGAGCAGGGTCGCCAAGATCGTGCGTCGCAATTCCACTCCTCTCTCGACTCAACATCGCATCCCCTCTTGCATCCTACGCGGAACGAGCCTGCCCGGGAAGGCTCAATTTCCAGGAGTGCCAGACCGGCTGAGCTGGAACGGATCGAGATCAGCAAACGGGGCGGCGCCACAGGCTTGGCAACATCTTCCGATGTCACAGCGCCGTGCCACGGTGGGAGTAGAGAGCCAGCCGGGAAGCCGCGTAGACTGAGAAATCCCGGGGGCCCGTAGCTCAGTCCGGTCAGAGCAGCGCACTCATAAGGCCAACCCCCTTAGCGGTATGCGAACGGGTCGTTTCCCCAGGTCGCCGACCACCGAAACTCGCGCAGTTATCCGCTCTCAGTCACGAAATCTGACCGGATAACTACCGCACAGGAGGTGCACCATGACGGACGAGACCACCACTATGACGATCGGAGAGCTCGAGGCTCGGGAGCGGGAGCTATTCGACAACAAGAGCCCCGGATCCTCGGTGAGCACCGAGGAATGGTTCGGCGCCTACGACGCGCTCGAGACGGCGGTTCGGGCGGCCGTCGCCGAGGGAGTGAACAAGGGCGCCGAGTACGCCATCAAGGCGTTCGGAGCAATGCCGATCACCGAGGAGGAGCGGAGGGCATGCGCTTCGGTCGCCGACTACGCCGTCGACTGCTTCCGGAACCGGGACTCGGGCGGATCGATGGAGATAGCCGCCAAGGTGGGCGCCTTCGTGGGTGAAGCGGTCGCCGAGGACGAGTTGCTCCGCAAGCTGTTGGCAGCGTGGCAGCTGGAATCGGTCACCTTCGAGCGCGGCCGGCCCGATGGGATTCTCGGCCGCGCGGTCGACGCGGCGGTCGACGCGATCCGTCCCTACGGGCCACAGAAGAGGAAGTCGGCGCCCAAGCCCGCACCGATCAGGCGAGAAGGCTAGCCTCAACCGTCCTCACTGCCAGGAGCCCTCAGCCGACCGGCCGGGGGCTCCTGTCTCGTCTCCAGGCCGACGAGGATCGCCCAGGAGCGACGAGAACGCGAAAACCGGATAGGACACCTTAGAGACCGAGCCGGGGGCTTCCCGTTCGTAGCTAGGTGTCCTGGCCTCTCTCTAGCTTCTCGGCACCCCGTTGGCGCGCGGGAAGGTGCCTAGTCCGACTACTTCTCCACGAAGACCGTAATTGGAGGGAGCACGCCGTGCCGTTCCATGGCGGCCCCTAGCTCAGCAGGCGGTGCGGCGAGGGCCGCCATCAACGCATCTACGTCGTCCACCTCAGCGGCAACTGCAACGAAATTGCTGTCATCCTGCGCTATGTGGTCCACCACGTTGCTGCCCCCGAAGAATTCTTTGAACGCCTCTTCTCGCTCAGACGTAAACTTCGACCAGTTGTCCGGGTCCTCGGTGTTGTGGGTGATGACAATCCTCGGCATGACACTCTCCTCCGTAGGGCGTCGCGTGGTAGCGGCGCACGGGCGAAACCTAGTCGCTCGCTGGCCCGCAAGGGACGTACTGGGTTTCTTGTCTGAGTTTTCTTGTTCTGGGTCTTCTTACAGACGCCGTTGCCTGTCGCCGCTGGGCGTACCTCCAATCCCATCGACAGGTAGGGTCGGCGGTCCATGAGATGGTCGATAACGGGTGGGCGGTGGAACTGTCGATCGGCGGAACTAGCTGAGCCCAGAACGAGGAGAACCCCCCGACCCGCCGCGCCCGCGTGGCCACGCGCTAGCCTCAACCTTCTCCACTGCCAGGAGCCCTCAGCCGACCAGCTGGGGGCTTTCTGCGTAGCCAATGACCGGTCATTGGGCCGAGAGACCCGGCCTCATGCGACCACTTCACAGCCGCGGAGACCGACGAGGATCGCACAGGAGCGACGAGAACGCGAAAACCGGATAGGCAAGCGCGGCCGGTTGGTGAGCTACAGCCCACGCCTCGCGCGGTGTCAGGCCTCCGAACACTTGATGGCCTCGGTGAAACGAAGTTCCCCGGCAAGCCAATCTAGGGCCAACCGGCCCAGCCCGATTTAGAAGAGTTCCGAAGTCGCCACTTCGTAACGCTCCACGCTGACGATATTGGCTCCCGTGGCAGCTGCCTCGTCAGCTCTGATTCGATTGGCGGCTTCTTCGCTCTCTCGCATGGCTTCTTCGGTCTCCCACAGGGTGATGGTCATGGCCTTACCCGACGACCGATCGACCAGCTCGTACAGGCCTTGGAATCCGGACATCGCTCTGGCCTTTTGCAGAACATCGGGCGTTCGGCGGAGTGACTCGGCGAGGCTGTCTTCTGTCGCCTCGAATGAACTGACTCGTGCAAACATGCCATCCGCCTTCCTTGTCGGCAAGATCCCGGCTTGTAGATCCGAACGTAGCCGACCAGGTGACGCGGCGCGGCGTGCAACCCTGAGAATCTTTGGGACCAGTTGGTCTTTGCCGATGTTGACCATCCCTCCGGGGAAGGAGGGGCGGCGGGGCTCTTTCGCGTGGTCGCCAGGCTACGCCGTCCAGGCGCCACTAGACCGCGAAAACCGATTCTGAGGGCTCTGGTTGCCTTCCACGTTGTCGGACGAGCCGTTGGCGCTCCCTCGGGGCCATCCCTCCCCGATACCCGTAGTCGAGCCCGTCGTCGATCGCTTCCTCTAGGCGCTCTGTGATGACGGGGCAGCGGACGCAGTAGGCGCGGGCCTCGGTGGTGGACTGTCCCGGTTCGGGGAAGAAGATCGTCGGGTCCTCCCCGCGGCACTCGGCGGCGAGGTGCCACCGCGGGAGACGGACAGCGATCTCGGCGATGATGTCGAGAGAGGCGGGCACCGCCGCGGACGTTAGCCGCGGTTTTCGCGTTCCCTGGCTTCGCTGTCGAAGCCGGTGTACGTTTGTCCTCGCCGCCACGCGCCTACTCCCCGCGGACCTGCCCCAAGGAAATCGGGAAGCGTGGCGACGGCGAGGGCCTTCTGGTCCGTTCCCTCTTACAGGACGGTCCTCGCCCGCCTCCAAGGCGAGGGAGCCGATCACAACCGCCTGCCCGGCATCGGATTCCCTCATCGCCCGGCTCCGAGCCGAACCGGCGGCCACTTTCTTATCGACGGCCTGGCAGCTCCGAGGGGGGAGAGGGTCCGGGGGCTGCCAGGGCGTCACCCAGACGTAGTTTGACGCTCGAAGTGGGCAACAAGATCGAGCCTACTCTCCCGCTTCGTGGCGCGGAGGCGCCCCCGGTTGGTGTAGGTTCGGCTGGAGGCGGACGAGAGGTTCGCTGTGGGCGAATAGGGAGGCACGAAATGCGACGCTTGTCGGCTGTTGTCTTGGTGATGGGTCTGGTACTGATTGCTGTGCCCGCGCCGGGGCAGGACTTCGATCCTCATCCGCATGCGTTGGTGCTCGGCGTCGAGTTCGACGAGGTTTCCGGTGAGCCTGTTGGCTTTCGCAAGTGCATCGACCTTGCCGCCGGTAAGAAGCTGCCGTTGAACGCTCATCACGACCACATGCATGTCGGCACCGCAGGCGAGATGCTCTTCTTCAAGGCCGGGCATGTGGTGGTGCCGGTGGCACCGTTCCCGGCGCCGTTTGGCAATCCGGTCCCGTGGAGCAACTGTGACGAGCTGATCGCCTTCTTCTTCGGCGAGTAGCCGGACTGGGGACAGCGAAACCCGGGAAGGACCGTCAGCCCGTGTGTGGTGGCTTTTCCGGGTTGGCCGTCCCTTGTCCCCCAGGACGCGACGATCCCTAAAGGTTCCCGAGGGCTTCCGTTAGCCGCGGATTTCGCGATCTTGGGCCGAGTCGGGCAGGTCGGCACAACAGCAGGTCTCGTCGTCGCATCGTTCGACGACTTCGCCTCGGTCGACTTTGCAGCCACAGCCGGCGCACATGATCTCCATGGACGTTTGAGGTTAAACACCTCGGGCCATCGCACGCGGTGAGAGCCCCCGGGGAAATGGGATCAGGGGCTCTCACGCATCGCCCTACTAGTGGAGTGGGTGCGACGAATCGAGCCTACCCCTTTGTTCGTGGCGCTGGCCGTTTGATCCGGTCGAGGTCGACCCACCACGCGCCCCCGCGCATGGCCGGCTTGATCGGTCCTTGTTGGAGCGCGGCGAGCAGCTCGTCACCCTCGGGGCCCTCGTCGACGAGGAACCGTTGCCAGCGTCCAGCGTTGACATGTGGATGGCCCGCCACCGTCTTCACTCGTTGCCTTCCATACTGATCCACGACGATCCGCTTCGGCGACTTCTCGCCCGGCAGCGGCTCGAAGTCGCGCCACACGTCGACGAGCCGCTTCACCGACCCGCCGGCCAGCTCGATCCTCATGCGTCCTTCCCCCGTCCCTCGAGCGCCCTGTCGGCCGCCTCTAGGGCCTGCCGCGCATTCCCTCGGACCTCGGCGATTCTCTTCTTTTCGGCGTTCTGGCGGCGCCTCTCGGCCATCTTCCGATTGCTCGCTGCGAACTCGGCCTCGAGCAGCTCCGTCGTGGCAGATCCTCTGCCGAAGCCGAATTCCTGAGCCGGCGTGCTGTAGTCGTCGGCGGCCGCCAACATCGACTCGAAAGGCGTCAGCCCGTCTCGGCCGGGGGCGCCGACCGCGACGACGGGCTCCCGGCGCGCCAGCTCTTCGGCTCGCCGTTTCGCGTCCTCGTCGAAGCGCTCCTGCCACTCTTGCGGCGGGCCTGAGCTGACTTGAGGGCGAGCCGTTTCGGCGGTCGGCTTCGGAGTACTTGCCCTCGGGGTCGACCTGGGCCATATGCCAGTCGATTGAACCGGGCGCCGACTTGCGGGCTTTGGCGGTGATAGCTGATCGCTCAGCTGGGGGAGTGGCTGCCCATCGTGTGTGAGCTGGGAGGCGAGCCGCTAGGGAGCGCTTAGCCGGGTTGATAGATGGCACGTGTGAGAGTCCTTTCTCTCACGACGTGCCAGCGTCGATCCTTGTCACCCGGTTTCGGCTAGGCCTGGGGCTCCGGGTTCAAGTTGTATCGCATAGCGTAGCATCGCTCGATTAGACGGATGTGGCAATCGCGTCCCGACCCTCGACGATGGCGCCTCTCATCTCCCCATAAGAGCACTCGAGCTCCCTATGGCGGGGGCACCAGAAGGCGTGGGTCTGGTGGTCGGGGGTTTCGTCGAAGACCGCAACTGGTATGGCGAAGGTGAAGTATTGCCACTCGCTCTGGCGTTTCTCGTCGCCCGCGTCGCCCGCCACCGGGAGGGTGGCGAAAAATGGAAACTCGGTCCGCCAGGTGAGTTCTGGTTTTCGGGGGTCGTCCACCGTGGGCAGCGCCTTGGGATCGATGTACTCCACATACGCTCCGTGGTCGTGTACATGCACGACTCCGACCATCTGCCGGTGGATCCGATCTCCGTGAGGAGCTCCACATCGAACCCGCGCCGCCCTTACTGTCACAGCCGATCTCCGAGTCCGAGCCGCTTGTGCGCGTCCCTGGCCCGTTCGTCCGCGGCAGAGGCGCCGTACCTCTGCAGCATCTGCGGTGACTTCCAGCCCATGATGCGTTGGAGGTCGCCTTCGGAGCCTCCGTCGTGTAGCCATCGGTGCGCGGCGGTGTGCCGGAATTGGTGGGGGTGGACGCGGTCGAGTCCGGCTTGGCGTCCGCGGCGCAACACCATCTGGGCGATGCCGGTGTCTCCGAGCCGGCCCTTCAATCCGAGCCACAGCCACGGCGCGGAGGCGGAATGGTGCCCGCGCCTGACGCGCAGGTAGCGGTCGAGGGCTTCGGTGGTTCTGTCTCCGAACGGGACCGATCGTATTCGGTTGCCCTTCCCGGTGACGATCGCCACTTGGAGGTCGAGGTCGACGTGGTCGACCTGGAGGCCGGCCATCTCTCCGAGCCTCATTCCGGTGTCGATGAACAGTCGGAGGATGGCGGTGTCTCGGCGGTCGTCGAACCCACGGCCGTCACAGACGGCCAGGAGGGCCCGCAGGTCGCCCTCAGACAAGACGGGCACAGGTTGCTCTTCAACCCTGGGCGGATCAACCCTGAGCATCGGATTCTCGGCTATCTCGCCCTCACGGTGAAGCCACCCGAAGAGTTGAACGAGGCCGCGGTAGCGGGTGGCGGCGGTGGCGGATGCTCGAGTGTCGAGAACGTGAGACAGGTACCCGCGGATAGCGTCGGGGGTGATGTCGCCCACAGCGACCGATAGGCCCTCCGCTTCGAGGTGTTCGACGAGCTGGGCGGCGGCGAGTTTGTAGTTGGGGAGTGTGCGCGCCGACAGGTTCTTGGCCCGTAAGCTTCGGACCCATGACGGGACAAGTTCGGGGAGTGGTAGGCCGTTCATGGGCTCCTGACAGGTTGACACTGACGCATCCGAGCGATATGTTATCTACTCAGACAGCGCTATGCAACCCCCTAGGAGGTGGACGACCAGCCGAATAGTCAAGCAACAAGCGGATATCGCGGGCCCGTAGCTCAATCCGGTCAGAGCAGCGCACTCATAATGCGTCGGTTGCAGGTTCGAGCCCTGCCGGGCCCACCAACTCAAACCCTGTCCGCGCCTCCGTCGACTCGTCCCGGCCGGCGAAGCTGCGGGCCGCCCTGGTGCTCGGGGGCGATCGGCTCAGGCGGCGCAGCCGTTGCTACGGAACCTGCTCGATGACGCTCGCGCGGTGCCGATGGGGCGCACCTGCTGGAGCACTCGTTCCGCCCAGAGTCGCTGATCGGCGTTGGCGAGACGGGGGTCGGGTTCGAAACGGTCGCATGGAGGTGACCGAGGCGGTACTAAGGGCTCGATCTTCTCACATGTGGGAGGTCGGGGATAACCCTGATTCATTGTCAACCGGCATTGTCCGAAAATGACGGGATGACAGTTGCCGCATCCAGATTCGGGGACCATCAGAGCAAGAGGCATCCTTCCAGCCTGGGTTCCAGCCACCGCCCAGCGACGGCACCTGCCCCGAGTTCACCGGTCGAATGGGTCGCGGGGTGGTCCGTTGTGGCTCCAATGATCTTGGCGGCGCTGCTGATCGGATGCAGTGCTTCGCCTCAACCCGATCCGCTGTCTGTGGGTGCTGTGGAGGCTCGAACAGAGGGAATGGAGCAAATGGGTGACGCGCTCGATGAAGTCGTCGGCATATTGGCTGGGGAGGTGCTCGGCGAGTCACTGGTGGACGAGTGCTACGAGGGTCAACGCAACTGGAAGGTCGATACGGGTTACGACTATCGATGTTCGCTTCTGATGGGGGTGCTGATCGGCATCGATGGGGACTTCCGAACTCGAATGCTCGATGCGGATGTGGCCCTCAGAGGTCTCGAGTGGCAGTCACGCAACGACGAGTGGCCCGGCCAGGTGGTCGACGACTACTGGGATCTTCGTGCCGGCGAGAGTCCCGACGGGAATGTTCGGCTGGATCGCTTGCCGGGCCCCCATTCGGTGAGGCGTGACGACCTGAGGCTCTTGTTCGATTACGGGAGTGCCGCCGACGATCGAGGGCTGGACGGGATCGAGCGAAGCCAGCAGGCCACGCTGTGGTGCTGTGGGTTGTCCTTCTTCGAACGCAGCGAGCTCATCGACGTCGCCCAGGCTGCCGAGAAGGCACAACACAAGCACCTGGTCCTCATCACTGTTGAAGGCCATTACCTCCAGAAGTAGCCTCGGCCGGTGGGCTCCGGGAGTGCCTGCCGATCATGGTTGGGTGGCTTTCGAACGAGGCGCGGTCTTCGCTCACCCAGTCGGTGGAGCCGGTGCCGTGCGGGTACGCTCAACCCATGCGGCAGCTCTTCACGGCCCTGGTGATCGCGGCCCTCTTCGTGGGTGTCGTCGCCGTGATCGGACCCTCTCTTCCGGAGGGAAATCCCATTAGGGGCATCGGCGAAAGCATCCGGGCGGTGGGAAGCGGAATCGGCGGCGGAATCGGTGGGGGATTCGGTGGGGGATACCGCCCCCTCACCCCCTGACCGGCAAGCAGTTCATCATCCACCAGGAACTCGAGGCCTTTTGGGAACTGGCAGTGATCAGCACCACCGCCGCACCATGCCCGATTTCCTTACTGGGAGTGGACGGAGAGTCGGACTTCGTAGAGGTCGGATCGGAAGAGGCTGCGCAGGCGCTCGACAGCTTCGCCTTCGTCGGTGAAGGCCACCCGTGAGATCTCGAAAGCTGGGGCGCCCACCTCAACGGTGAGAAACCCGGCGGTGACTCGGTCGAGGACCACCGCCCGGATGGTTTGGACGGCGCTGGCGGGAGAGAGGCCGTAGCGGTTCTCGAGCAGGTCCCACAACGAGCCCGTGGCCAGGTCTTCGTTCTCGATCCCCGGTACGAGATCCGCCGGCAGATGCACCTCTTCCCAGGCCATCGGGACTCCGTCCGCGCGCCGGAGCCTCTCGAGACGTACCACCCGCGAATTCTGCGGGATGCCCAGATCCGAAGCGACTTGTTGATCGGCGCGTCCCACTTCTTGGGCGAGGACCGTCGAGCTGGGTCGCAGTCCTCGACTGAGCATTTGACGGGAGAACGAAGCCAACGACTCGTTGTGGGCGAAGCGTGAAGGACCGACGAAGGTGCCCCGCCCGTGGTCGCGACGGATGCGCCCGGTTCGTTCGAGATGCTCCAGTGCCCGTCGGACTGTCATGCGGGCCACCCCGAAGCGTTCCGAGAGAGTCCGTTCCGAAGGGAGCTCGTCACCCACCGCCAGCGAGGCGATATGACGGTCGAGGGATTCGGCCACGCGGCGCCACTTCGAAGTCCTGGGTCGGGAGCTACTCACTGACGCCAGGCTATCGAACCCCCGATGGGCACAGTTAGCCTCATCGCAATGTCAGCCGACCGGCCGCTCCCTGCCCTGCGCTGGGCACGACTGATCGCCATCGGGTCGGCGGCCGGGGTGCTGTCGGGTCTGTTGGGGGTGGGAGGAGGAATCATCCTCGTCCCCCTTCTGGTGGGGGTGCTCGCCTACGACCAGCATCGTGCTCACGCCACGTCGCTGGCCGCCATCTTCACCATCGCCGTCTCGGGGACGATCGGTTTCGCTCTCGGGGGGGCGGTGGCGTGGCGGCTCGGCCTGGTGGTGGCTGCCGGGGCTATCGTCGGCTCGACGGTGGGGGCGCGGCAGATGGGCAAGATGTCTCCCCGGCTGCTGCGGAGTGTGTTCCTCGTTATGTTGGTGGTGGCGGCCATTCAGATGCTGACGGGCGCCGAGGTCGGGGCGGGGGAGGTGGTGGAGGGTGCTTCCCAAGTGGCAGTGGCGCTCGTCATCGGGCTCCTGTCCGGACTGGCCAGCGCGGTGGCGGGGGTGGGAGGCGGCATCGTGATCGTGCCCTCGCTCGTGTTCTTCGTCGGGATGGGCCAGCACGCCGCCGCCGGGACGTCTCTGATGGTGATCGTGTTCACCGCCGTGGCCGCCACCCGCGTCAATTGGGTGGCAGGTCGAGTGGACCTCCGCCAGGCCGCCGTGTTGGGATTGGCGGGTGCCGTCAGTGCCCAGATCGGGGCGTGGGTGGCGCTGGGGCGGGACCCGACTGTGATAACCCGGGCGTTCGGAGTGTTCGTGTTGGTGGTGGCCGCCCAGTTGGCGTGGTCGCTCAGACCAGGCGGACTCCGTCAGCGATGAGCTCGGCCTCGGCGGCCTCCCCGTCACCGGGGGACAGGTCTACCGGCGCCGTCGCCGCCCGCGCCAGTGTGGTGTGGTAACCGAGTCGCACGGAGTCGGCGGCGGTTGCCTTCACGCAATAGTCGAGAGCCAGGCCCACCACCACGGTCGATTCGACGCCGAGGTGGCGAAGGTGGGCGTCGAGGGGGGTGGGGGTCTCTTCGCCGGTTTCGGGATGGCGCATGGTGAACCCGGAGTAGCCGTCCTCGCCGTTGGCTCCCTTTCTCACGGACGGTCCTGCCACCAAGAGCCGGTGGTGAAGCTCAGCCCCCCACGTGTCCTCGACGCAATGGACCGGCCAGATGCCGCCGTCCTTCTCGAAGTGAGGCGTAGACGGCGGGTGCCAGTCCTGGGTATAGACCACGGGGGCGGCGGCGGCCACGGCCGTGATCACGTGCCGGTTGACCTCGGCGAGGACGGCATCGGCTCCTGCCACGTAGAGTGAACCGTCGGGATGGGCGAAGTCGTTCTGGCAGTCGACGACAAGTAGAGCGGTCTCGGCTGTGTAGGTCGTCATGGGCCCGAGAGTAGGCGGCGGCCGGCGGTGTCCGTAGTGTGACAGTTCATGGACCGGTCAATCGTCGAAGGCGCCCTCTTCACCGACCTCTACCAGCTGAACATGGCTCAGCTCTACCACGCGGTCGGTCTGGCCGACCGACCGGCCCGTTTCGAGCATGTCTTCCGCAGCTACCCGGACTACGGGCGCCACCAGGCTGGTTACTGCATCAACGCTGGTCAGGCGTGGTTGCGCCAGTGGATGACATCTGCTCGCTTCGACGATGTCGTGCTGGAACGGCTGGCATCGCACACGACGGAGACAGGTCACCGCCTGTTCGGGGACGAGTTCTTGGGGTGGCTCGGCGACATGGGCGACTTCTCGACTCTGCGGCTGGAAGCGATTCCAGAAGGGCGAGTGGTGCATCCCAATGTGCCCCTCACAGTGGTGGAGGGGCCGTTGGCGTTGGCTCAGCTGATCGAGACCCCACTCCTCACCCACCTCAACTTTCAGACCCTCATCGCCACCAAGGCCTCCCGTGTCAAGGAGGCAGCCCGTGACGCCGTCGTGCTCGAGTTCGGAATGCGGAGAGCCCCCGAGAGGGGAGCGTCTGCCGCGTCGCGAGCTTCACTCGTGGGCGGGGTCGATTTTTCTTCGTCGGTGGGCCTCTCCTATGAGATGGGCTTTCCCCCGCGCGGGACCCACGCCCACTCCATGGTGCAGGTGTTCATGGCCCTGGGTGAGGGGGAGCTGGGAGCGTTTCGAGCCTACGCCGACACCTATCCCGATGCGTGCCTCCTGTTGGTGGACACCATCGACACTCTCGGCTCGGGCGTCCCCAATGCCATTACCGTCTTCGAGGAGCTCGAGGCACGGGGTCATCGCCCGCTCGGCATCCGTCTCGACTCGGGCGATCTCGCCCACCTGGCGGTGCAGTCGGCTCGAATGCTTGACAAGGCGGGATTCGACTACGTGTCGATCGTGCTCTCCTCCGGGCTCGACGAGATGACGATGTGGCAGATCTCCAACCAGATCGAGGCGGAGGCACCCCGATACGGAGTCGATGCCGAGTCGTTGCGTGCCCGTCTCATCTACGGGGTGGGAACGAAAATGGTCACCAGCGAGGGATCCCCCAGTCTGGATGGTGTCTACAAGCTCGTTGCGATCGAGTCGGAAGGTAAATGGGAACCGGCCATCAAGCTGTCCGACACTCCTGCCAAGGTCATCAACCCGGGCCGGAAACGGGTGGTGCGCCTCTACGACAGCCGCGGAGTCGCCACCGCCGACGTCCTCGCCCAAATAGGCGAGGAGATGGGCGGATCTCTAACCCTGTATCACCCCAATGAGGCAGGAGTGGCGCGGTCCCTGCCAGAGGGAGATGTGTCGGAGTTCGAGGATCTCTTGGAGCCGGTGCCGGCGGGGTCCGATCTCGACGAGCGGGCGGAGATCGAGGCGGCCCGGCGACGACGAGTCGCCGACTTGGACCGCCTCGATGTCGGTGTGCGGCGGATCATCAACCCCCATGTCTATCACGTCTCCCTCTCGGCGCGATCTTGGGAATTGAAGAGCCGGCTCATCGACGAGATGAGGGACGACCGCTGAGCGTTACGTGTCCCGGGTCAGTCGGCCTCCGCCGGTTCGTCGGTGCTCTCACCTGATCGCAGCGCCGGGACGATGATCGCTGCCCCCAGTCCGAGGATGACCGCCGGCCACAGCCATCGCGACGTGCTCAGCATCACCTCGATGAGGTCCACCGGTGTGGCCGGCAAGAGGAAGAGGAGCCCGACCACGGCATAGATGACGCCGAAGGAGAACGAGAGACTGTCGAAGGTGTGCTTTTCCATCAGGAGTTCCTTTCGATGACGGTGATGTCGCCAGCTCCGACTTGGATCGTGAGGTAGATGGGGTCATCGGATCCGAGGGTTTGCTCGAAGTAGTCCCACACACTCAGGCCTGCGACGGTGTTGCCGAAGAGGCTCACCGTGCCCACCCCGGTGCCGGCGTTGACGACGACACCCATTCTGGAGGGTACGAGCACTTCGACGTCCCCGGCGCCCACCTCGATGTGGAGAACCCGGCCCGAGTCGAAGCCGGCCTCGTCGAGGTCGAGGCTCGTCAGGTCCAGGGTGACGTCGCCGCCGCGGAGGGCAATGTCGTCGAGCTCGTCGAGGGAGGTGGGAGCCACGTCGATGTCTCCGAATCCCTGGAGTTCGAACCCGAAGCTGCCGAAGGAGTCTGCTCGAACTACCTCGATCCGGCCGGCCCGGACGGACAAGTCGGCAGCGATGGTGCCGGATTCCCCCGGCATCGACAGGGCCGACGACAACTCACCGAATCCCGAGCGTGTTCCGGAGGGGGTTTCGATCTCGCCCACGCCGACCCGGGCGGTGCCCGTGACCGCCACGTCGTCGGGGACGATCAACACGATCTCCCCGGCACCAATCGACGCTGCGAATGAGGCGACGTCGCCGTCCCAGGGAATATCCGTCAGGTCGAAGACCAAGCGGGCCGCCGACGGGTCATAGAAGCTATGGAGTTCTGCCACGGTGGCGGGACTGACGACACGAGCGTCGAAGTTGGTCCGCCAATCGAGCTCTGCCATCGGTGACACGAGCAGGGGTGGCACCAAGAGAACACCGAGGAGGATCATCCAGCGAGCTCGTCCCGCCCAGGCGCCGACCATCAGGCCGGCCCCCACGACGACGGTCGCTAGGGCCAGGTAGTGGCGGGGCTGAGGATCGAGACGCGTGGTGAGGTTATCGGCTACCGCTAGCGCGCCCAGGACGAGCAACCCGATGCCCACGGTGACGCGCCCGAGCATGGAACGGGGTGGGGGAGGTCCGGCGGGCGCGGGCGGCGGGGCGGTGAGGGGCGGTTCGGGAAGGTTGGGGGGTGCAGAGGGCGGGCCCTCGACGACATCGGCCTGAGTCGCGGGTGCCGCCATCGTGGCGGGGATTGTCGAGAGCGCAGGGGTTGGTCGATCGCTCCTTGGACCGGCCAGGTCACCCCGATAGAGGAGCACGCCACCGATCAGCAGCACTGTGGCCCACACGATCGACCCCGACAGGTAGGTGACCCGGTCCAGCACGATGAGCACGGCCACCAAAATGAGAACCACGCCGATCCAGGCAGGGCCGGATTGCACTTTTTCGGCGACACGTTGAGCGATCGATTCGGGCTCTCGTTCGTCGCGGATGAGGAGCCAGCCGGCCATATAGGCCACGAGACCGAAGCCTCCGAAGAACAAGGTGACGACGAAGGCAATGCGCACCAGGACTGGTGAGATCACCAGGTAGTTGGCGATACCTAGGGCCACCCCGCCGATCATTCGCCGCTGATGAGGACGCACCAGCTGTCGTGATGACGGCGTCCCCTCTTTGGCGGGTTGTGTGGATGTCATTTCTCTGTTCATGGCCCCCATCGTGAGGATTGCGACGCGAGACGTCCATCGGGTATCTCCCTGAAGGAATGCCGGTGACGAGGCCCCCTCTCAGGGTGATCCCCCATTGTTGCCGAGGCGACGAAGTGCGAACATCATGAAAGTGACCTCTGTTATCCACCGGCGCACGAATCTCGACCTGTGGCGCCGTTCCTCTGATCGGATCGTGGCCGGCGTCGCCGGCGGGCTCGCCGATCGGCTCGGAGTGCCCGCCGGCTATGTCCGTGCCGGGTTCATGCTGGCGGCATTGTTGTGGGGCCTCGGACTCGTGGTCTACGTGGTGCTGTGGATGGTCACGTTCGAGGTGGTGGAGGACCGTCCGGCCAAGATCACGCGGCCTCAGCAGCGGGTCGGCCTGGCGTGCATGTTCGCCGGATCCTTGCTTTTTTTCAGGGGAATCGGCTGGTGGCCGTCCGACGTAGTGATGGTCATGGCCGCGGCGCTCGCCTTTGGTCTGGCCATCCTCGGTGACTACGACTGGGTGTCCCGCATATTCGATCCCCAGGGCGCCAAACCCTCGAAACGCCGTGTCGGGGGAGGAGCGATCCTGTTGGTGGCCGGCTTGGCCATCTTTGCCAACTCCGTCTCGCAGGTGCGGACACTCGGTGCCGTTGCCACGGCGGTCATCGTCACCGTGGTGGGTATCGGGTTGGTCTTCGGACCCTGGCTCGTCACGTTGGGGAGGGAACTGGGCTCGGAGAGACGTGAGCGGATACGGCAGGAGGAGCGAGCGGAGATG
>JBGTLA010000181.1:0-15457 GCA_041744375.1 Acidimicrobiia bacterium
CCACCGCCGCGCCCACGGAGTGGGTGCCCGACCGGCGGCCCAACTCCTGTCCGCCTCCGTGCACCACCGGCTCGAGCGGGATCCCTCCCTTGACGACGAGAACGCCCGCCCCTTTCGGCCCTCCCACCTTGTGGGCGGCGACGGTGAGGAGATCCACGTCGGCGGCGCCCACGTCCTCAGACGCCATGGCTTGGACGGCATCGGTGTGGATGAGTGTCGCCGGGTTGGCCGCCCGCACGGCGGCAGCGATCTCACCGACCGGCTGAACCACGCCGGTTTCGTTGTTGGCCCACATAACCGAGACCACCGCCGTGTCTGCCCGCACCGCCCCGGCCACCTCGTCTACGTCCACCCTCCCCAGCGGATCCACCCTCACCACGGTCACCTCACAGCCGATCGATCCGAGGAATCGGGCCGACTCCAGCACCGCCTCGTGCTCGGTGGCCACGGTTACGATGCCTCCCCTCCGCCCCTGGGCGAGGGCAGCGCCCTTCACGGCCAGATTGTCGGATTCTGTCCCGCCCCCGGTAAAGACCACCTCGAGCGGAAGACAGCCGAGCACGGCCGCCACCCGCTCCCGCGCCCCCTCGAGGGCGTCTTTGGCCCTCCGGGACACGGCGTGGATACCCGAGGGGTTACCGAAGGCGTCACTCCAGAACGGCTCCATCTCCGTGGCCACCCCCGGGCGCATCGGAGTCGTGGCCGCGTGATCGACGTACAGCATCGGCCAATGGTCTCACAGCGGCGGCTCGTTCGGGTCGCCAGATGTCACGGTCCGACGGCGTAGACCCAGCCGTCGCGACTGGCGATGAAGACCACACCGTCGACCACGGCCGGAGAGCCCTGCACCGTGTTGCCCGTCTGCCAGGTCCACAGGGGACTTCCGTCGGTGGCATCGACGGCGTGGACCACACCGTCGGCCGATCCGAAGTAGACGGTGTCGTTGGCCACCACCGGCGCCGCCGTGATGAGCCCATCCGCTACGACGGTGGAAGGCGGCCACACGTCGGCGCTCTCCCGATCCGGCAGAAGATCGATGGCGTACAGGAAACGGCCGTCGGCCAGGTACATCACATCGCCGACGACGGCGGGGGCTATCTCCACAGCCCGTTCCGTGACGTAGAGCTGGAGACGGTTGGGTACCGAGCCCGCGCAGGCACCGGCCGGGAGGGTGTGAATGGTGAAGCCCCGTGTCGGCACGTACACGACGCCGTCGGCCACGATCGGATTGACGGTGATGGGCTCACCCGCCGTGAACACGCACACGTTGCTGCCGTCGACCATGTCGACCAGATGCAACTCGCCTCCTTCGGTGCCCACATAGAGGACCCCGTCCTCATCGAGAGACAGTGCCGCCGAGATCGGCCCCAGGTCGGATTCGGCCTCGGCTTCCTCAGAGTCGGGGTAGGTCCACACGATCTCTCCCGTGTTGAGGTCGAGCCCGTAGACCACGCCGGTGCTGGTGGCGACGGCGACGCGGTCCTCGAACACCACCGGCGAGGAGCGAATCGCCGCCCCCAACGATCTCGGTGTCTGCCACACCTCAGGGCGGCCCGCCTGGATCGCATCGCGAGCGCGGATCGTGCCGTCGTGGCTCACCACCAAAGCGAGCATGGCACTCTGGCCCTCCCCCAACGTGACCCGGCCCATCCCCGGCGCCGCTGAGATCTCCCCGCCGGTGCTCATGCGCCAGGCCTCCGTGCCGGTCGTTTGATCCAAGGCATAGAAGGTTCCGTCGGCGCTCCCCACCAGGACATTGGACCCGTATGCCACCGGGGAGGCATCGACCCGAGCGGCTGTCGAGAACCTCCAGTAGAAGCCGTTCACCTCTCTGGCTCCGGCGCTGGCCACGAAACCGCTGCGCCCCTGGTCGCCGCGATAGAACGCATCGCCCGTCACCCGATCCACCGGCGGCGACAGCTCCGTCTGTTCGAGGGTGAGCTCGGGCTCCTCGGGCGGAGGAGCGGTCACCTGCACCAACACCGTCGACGGCGGGGCTTGCAATTGCATCTCGGATACGGCCCAAGCGGTGCCTCCCGCCAGCGCCACCACCATCAAACCGGCCGCCACCACCTGGAGGGGGCGCACGATGCGGCGACGCCGGACCAGGCCACCGCTTCGACGCTGCGCCGGGCTTAGCACGACATCCACCCCCGCCAGGCCCGCCCGACGAAGAGCCTTGTCCAGCGCCACCGACTCGGCTTGGCGTTCGTCGTCGACTGAAGGCTCCGGCGCCGTCAGAGCTTCCTGTACAGACGTGAGCGACCTCCAGTCGTCTTCCCATCCCGCCGGGAGACGGCTCTCGATGTCACGGATCGCCCGCACGGCCGGCGCCGCCACCGGTTCCTGCCACAGTCTCCCCGCGGTAGCGGCACGGGCTGCCAGCATCGGGTTTCCCAGTTCGACCGCCTGCTCCAGTGCCACCTGGGCGACTTCCCTGTCCTTGCGCTTGCCCTTCTCGGCGATCACACACAGCAGCTCGGCTGCCCACCCTTTCAAACCCGACTGAAGCATGAGGTCGGCCAGGTCGACGGCTTCCTGGTCGGGCAGGGGGCGGCCGGCGGCAACCTCGATCTCTATATGAATCGCCCGAGCGCGGACACGCCACCGCCAACCGTTCGGGCCTTCGGGTGTGGCGAGAGCCGCCGCTTCGATCTCCTCGGTTGCTTCTTCGATGCGGCCCAATCGCAGGAAGGCGAGCGCCCGACCGCAGCGAGCGACATTCTCCCAAGCCGGCAACTGTCGTTCGACGAGGTCCAGCACCCGATCGGCGGCGGCAAGGGACTCCTCATAGCGGCCGAATGCCAGATTTCCGTCTGTCAGCGCCAGCTCCGCCAAGAACACCGGCCCCTCGACGTCGGCCCGATCGGCCAGTTCTTCGGCCGTGCTGACCGCCTCGAGGCCTGCGGCCGGCCGCCCCGCCGCGAACAGGGCACGCGCCCTCCACGCTTCCTTGTCGGCCACAGAGCCGTCCCCTTCGAGATCGGCGGCCTGCTGACGCAGACCCGCGAATGCCATCTCGGCCCTGGCCACCTCTCCCCGGTCGAACATGATCCAGGCACGGTTCACGGCGGCATAGAACCGCTGGTGTTCCGACGAGTCGCTCTCGAGCAGCCCTTTGGCCTTCTCGGACATCACATCGGCCTCGGCAGTGAATCCGATCCGGTGTAGAGCCTGAGCCCGAAAGCTGGTCAGCGAACCCAGCTTGCCCGTCTCGCCGAGACGAGCGGCCTCCCACTCCCCTGCGGCCAGGATCCGCTCGGCCTCCTGGGGCCTTTGTCGGTCGTCGGCCAGGGCAGCCGCAAACCCGAGGGCATCGATCCGTTCGACGCCCTCGAGCAGGGCGACGGCTTTGTCGATATGCGCAACGGCCCAGTCGGAGCGGCCGGCTAGTCGGAGGAAGCGGGCACATACGAGGTGGAGATGGCCGAGATCGAGGTCGGCACCCCGACCGACCTCTTCGGCCGCTTCGAGCGCAGAGCTGGCCAAATGGAAAGCCTCCGCCAGGGCGAGGCTCCTCTCCGCCGCGGCCACGGCCGCCACCAGGTGAGGGAAGGCCGCCGCCGATTCGCCGGCCGCCAGCCAGAGATGGCCGATGACGTCCGGAGAACCCCCGACTGCCTCGAGGGTCTCGGCCAGCCGGGACGCCACATAGCCGGTTCGCGCCTCGCCGACCTCGAAACGCACCACGCAGGAGAAACCGGTCCTCGTCTCACGCAAGAGGCCCTCGTCGACGAGCTGTTCCGCCACCGTCAATGCCTCTCCCTCCGACACTTCGAGAAGACGCGCCGCTACCGGGACCGAGATCGATTGACCTGTCAGACCGGCGGCGATGACCAGATCTGCTCCCACCAGTCCGCTCGGAATCGTTGCCAACTCCTCGTCGCTCGCCCCCGCCTGGATGCGATGCACGGTCACGTGCCGACGAGCGACGTCGGCCAGCCGTTCGATTCCCCAACCCTCGACCCCCGCCAGCGGACGGTGGGCGAGCACCATCAGCAGGTGGCGAGTGGGATCCTTGACGAGACGCTGCAGACGGCCCAGGGAGGTCGAGTCCACCCACTGCGCGTCCTCGACGACGATCGCCCCTTCCCGCACTTCGTCGAGGGTCAGCTCTTCGGCCACACCGCCCACCTGCGAGCGCGTCGCCTCAGCTCCCGCCACCCGTGCTACCGGGGCGCGGCCGGAGAGGAGATCGTCTGCCGCCGCTGCCGTCCCGTCCGCTGACTCGATGATCACGACCACGGTGCCCGTCCCCGTCGACAAGTCACTGTCGGGGCCGGTCAGATCGGGTGTTGTGCCCGCGTTCGTGCCTTCAACCGGAAAACCCTCCTGACCCATGGCTGTGAGTAAAGCGTGTTGCGAGTGGACATGTCGACCCGACGGGGTCCCCGACAACCCGCCCGCTGTGGAAGACTCAAACCATCATGTCGCTGCTATCCGGTCGAATCGTGGTGTCGGTCGTGATCGACGCTCCCCTGGCGCGGGTGTGGGAGGCAGCCGCCGACCTCGGCTCACATTCCGAATGGATGGCGGATGCCGAGTCGATCTCCTTTGAGACCGACTCCCGGTCGGGGTTGGGGACACGGATGCGTGTTGCGACCAAGGTGGGGCCCCTGCGGACCAACGACCTGATGGAGGTCGTGGAGTGGCAAGAGGGCCGCTCGATCGGGGTGCGCCATTCCGGACTCATCACCGGGCAAGGACGGTTCGTTCTGTCTCCGGTGGCCGGGGGCACGCAGTTCTCCTGGGCCGAGCGCCTCACCTTTCCTTGGTGGCTGGGAGGACCGCTGACCGCCTCGCTGGCCCGCCCGATCCTCAGATGGGTGTGGCACCGCAACCTAGCCGGCCTCAAACGGTTGCTGGAGGGTGGTCAGCTCCCCGAGAAGTGAGGCTTGCGCTTCCCCAGGAAGGCGCCGACGCCTTCTTTGGCATCTTCGGTGGAGAAGGCGGCGGCGAACTCGGTCGCCTCGATCTCCAGAGCTCTCGTCATGGGTTGGCCCCATCCGTCATTCATCGCCTTCTTGGCGGCCGCCAACGCCTTGGTCGGTCCTTCAGCCCATTGGGCGGCATCGTCCAGCGCCACATCGAGGAGCTCCCCGGCGGCCACGACCCGATCGGCCAGTCCGAGCGCCTCGGCCTCCTCGGCGGCGACGTGACGACCAGAGAAAACGATCTCCTTGGCGGCCTGATGACCGACGATGCGGGGGAGACGCTGGGTACCGCCCGCCCCAGGAATGAGCCCGAGCATGATCTCCGGCTGCCCCACCTTGGCGTCGTCCGAAAGGTATCTGAAGTCGGCTGCCAGCGCCAGTTCCAGCCCCCCGCCGAGAGCAAACCCTCTCACGGCGGCGATGGTGGGCTTGGCCAGGCGCTCCAATGCCCAGATGGCACCCGCCAGCAATCCGGCGAGGCTGTCCTCGGTTCCCGAGTCGAACGCCGCCTGAAACCCGGTGATGTCGGCCCCGGCGGCGAAGTGCGGCTCACCGGTCACCACCACCGCCCGCACGGACGGATCCTCACACTCTCTGAATGCCGCCAAGAGATCGGAGGACAATTCGGCGCTCAGCGCATTGACTGGAGACCGGTCGAGACGGACGAGGGCAACCGCATCGTGATAGGAAAGAGCGACCAGTGACATACCAGGGACCTCCGGTGGTTGAGGTCACCGACTGTACCGACGCTCCCGGTTGACCGCTCACGGTTCGGGAACGAACCCGGTGCGGAAAGATGGATGATGAATGGAGCGAGCGAGCCTGGCGCTACAAATGACGTGTGGCCGAGGGGAGGTCGGCCAGCTCGGGGCGTTCGCCCGGATCCAGCGCCTCGACCCGGATGCGGGCATCCACCACCACCGCTCCCTCCCCGGGAGCGAGAACCTTCACCGGGTTGAGATCCATCTCGGAGATCTCGGGGAGGGCCGAAAGCATCGCCGAGACTCGCAACAGGGCATCCTCTACTGCCGCCACGTCGCCTTGCGGCAGATTGCGGTACCCCTCGAGCATTGGGAATCCCTTGATGGAGCGAACCATCTCGGCTGCGTCGACGTTCGTCAAGGGATGGATTCGGAACGCCACGTCACCGAGCAGCTCGACGGTGACTCCCCCCAACCCGAACACCACCAGTGAACCGAAGTTCGGGTCTTCGGTCGAGCCGATGATGACCTCGTGGCCACTGGGTACGAAGGTCTGCACCAGGACGCCATCAGGGTCGGGCACTGCCGACGTCACCGCCCGGTAGGCGGCCCGAACTTCCTCTTCTCCGAACACGTCGAGCATCACCCCGCCTATGTCACTCTTGTGCAGGGCCGACGCCGAGATCACCTTCAGCGCCACCGAACCTCCGATGGCGTCGGCCGCAGCCACCGCTTCGTCCTCGGATGACACCGTTCTCGTCGCCGGCACGTCCAGCCCGAAACACTCCAACACCGCCTTGGTGTCGTCAGGATCGAGCCATCCGCCTTCCTCTCCCAGGCGCGCCAGCGCATGAGCCACCACCTCCTGGGCACGGGCCACCTCAATTCCCTCGAAAGCAGGCACGGTCCCCGGATCGCGACGACGCCACTCGCCGTATTGGACGGCATGCGTCAACGACAGCGCCGCTTGCTCCGGGAAGAGATAGGAGGGGATCGTGCGCGCCGTCTCCTCTCCCCGCAACAACTCGGCGGCGTCGGTGGACTGCATGAACACCGTCAACAGAGTCGTGTCGCCTGCGTGGGCGTCCTGGCACTGTCGCAGAGATCCGGCCACGGCCGCCGCCCGGCCGGCCACCACGGGCACATAGATCACGACCACCGAATCCACCTCTCCCGACTCCAAAAGCGCAGAAGTGGCGTGTTCGAACTCGTCGGGACCACCCGAGGCAATGAGGTCGATAGGGTTGGCAGTGGCTGCCTCCGAGGGAAGAACAGCGGAGAGCCGAGCCTGCAGTTCGTCCGAGAGAGTGGGGAGCTCCAATCCGTTCGCTTCGAGGGCATCTGCCGCCAGGATGGCGGGTCCCCCGGCGTTGGTCACCACCGCCACCCGCCGCCCACCGGGAATAGGTTGGTCGGCCAGCAGCGAACCCACCCCGAACATCTCTTCGATCGTGTCGACGCGAATCACCCCGGCCTGGCTGAAGAGGGCGCCCACGGCCACATCCGACGACGCCAGTGCGCCGGTGTGGCTCGACGCCGCCCTGGTCCCTGCCTGGGTCCGGCCCGATTTCACCGCCACGATCGGCTTGCGACGCGAGATCCGACGGGCGATACGCGAGAACTTCTTGGGGTTTCCGAACGACTCCAGGTATAGAAGGATGACGTCGGTTCTCGGGTCATCCTCCCAATTCAGCAGCAGGTCGTTGCCGGACACGTCGGCCTTGTTACCCACCGAGACGAACTGGGAGATGCCGATGCCGCCCGAGCGGGCGTAATCCAAGATGGCGATGCCGAGTGCACCCGACTGCGACAGCATGGCGATGTTCCCGGCGGGAGGGTAAACGGGCGCGAACGTGCCGTTCAGCGCCACCGCCGGATCGGTGTTGAGCAGGCCCATGCAGTTGGGACCGATCATGCGCACTCCCGCCGCCCGCACCATCGAGACCAGCTGGCGCTCCCGGGCGGCTCCCTCTTCCCCCACCTCCGAAAACCCCGCCGAGATGACCACGACACCGCGGACACCGGCGTCGACGCATTGGCGAACCACATCCGGCACGGACTCACCGGGAACGGTCACGAAGGCCAGATCGACCTCATCCCCGATCTCGCCCACCGTGGAGTAGGCACGTACCGAATTCACGACCCTCGCCGTGGGATTGACGGGGTAGAGAGGTCCGATGAACCCCTCGTGCAGCAGGTTGCGGAAGAGGATGTTGCCGATCGAATCGGGTCGGGTCGAGGCGCCGATTACCGCCACCGACCGGGGCAGAAAAATCGGCCCCAAAGAAGCCGCCACTGCCCGCCGCTCCCGCTCACCCCAGGCCGAAATCGAACCCTCCGACTCCTCGACCGGAAAATTCACGGTGTACAGCCCGTCGTCGAGCGTGCGGGACAGCTCGAAACCCGAGTTACGGAACACACGCATCATCTGACGGTTCTCGGGGAGCACGAACGCCCGAAACTCTGCGATCCCTCTCGCTCGGGCGTAGGCCGTCAGCAGTCCGAGTAGCTCGGTACCGAGACCCCGACCCTGCTGGTCGTCGACGACGGAGAAAGCGACTTCGGCGGAGGTCGGCTCGGCAGGAAGAACGTCGTAGCGACCCACTCCCACCATCCGTCCCCCCACGATGGCCACCAGGGCCATCCTCTGGTCGTAGTCGACGGTGGTGAAATAGCGCACCTCTTCGGGGTCGAGCGACTTCTTGACGCGGAAGAAGCGAAAGTAGCGGCTCTCCGGGCCCAGCCTCTCGAAGAAGTCGACGAGCCTCTCGGCGTCGTCGGGGCGGATGGGTCGGATCGTGGCGCCGACGCCGTCGCGGAGGATCACGTCCAGCTCGTACTCGCTCGGGTAGTCGGCCATCGCCATGACCCTAACGGGCCTCGCAGCCGTCAGGCTCGGCTCCACTCATGGACGCGCGATCGATTCTCGTACGGAAAGATCTCGATGAGCTCCCCCTCCGCCACGCGCTCCTGCACGGACTTCCACCATCGATGGTCGAACAGCTCACCGTGATGGGCCACGAAGGCGTGCCGAATCTCGCCCTGAACCCCCAAGAAGGTAGCGAACTCGGCGGGGAACACATCGTTGGGGCCGATCGAGAACCACGGCTCGGCGGCGAGATCTGCATCCGGGTCGGGGGACTCCGGAAGAACCCGGAAGGTGCAGTCACCGAGGGGGGAAAGCTCGTCGTAGTCGTAGAACACCACCCTCCCATGGCGAGTGACGCCGAAGTTCTTGAGGAGGAGGTCGCCACAGAAGATGCCCGACGCCGCCAGTTCCCGAATCGTATGGCCGTAATCGACGATGGCGTCGCGGGCCAGGGTCGGGTCGGCGTCCCGCAGGTAGAGATCGAGAGGGATCACCCTACGTTCGACATACGTGTGGCTGATGGTGACCGTGTCGCCCTCGACTGCCACCGACCGCCCGCACTCGGAGATCAGGACGTCGAGGACGTCGGGCTCGAAACGGTCCTTGGGAAGCGACAAGTACGAGAATTCTTGGGCGTCGACGAGGCGGCCGGCCCGGTCGTGGCGAAACACGAGGCGGTACTTGTCCTTCACCTGGTCCCGGGTAGTCGTCTTCTGGGGTGGAAAGCGATCCTTGATCACCTTGAACACCACATCGAAGCCGGGCAGGGTGAACACCACCATGACGAGCCCGGGAGTGCCCCGGGCCATGGTGAAGCGGTCGCCCGACGTGAGGATGTGGCGCCGTAGCTCGCGATAGAGAGCGGTCTTGCCGTGTTTGTTGTGACCGAGGCTGGTATACAGCTCGGCCAGGCGCTTGCGGGGCATGAGGCTGCGCAGGAAGCGAATCAGGTCCCAGGGACGGTCGATGTCGACGTGGAAGTATGAGCGGGTGAAAGAGAACAGCACCGACACCTGATTCTCCGTCAGGAGGACGGCGTCGACGACCACCCCCTCGGCGGGATGCAACAGGGCCAATACCAGAGGCACGACGTGTGAACCCGAGTACATGCGACCGATGACGTAGGCGCCCTTACCCCGAAAGAAGACGGCGTCGATCACCTCGGTACGGTCGACCACCCGCAGGGCACCGATGGCCTTGAGGTGTGCCGCTATCTTGACGGCTGCCTCGGCCGTGTCGCCCTCCAGATCCATGAACTCCACACCCAGGTCGGCGTCGGCGAGGATGGTGCGCACGAGCTGGTCGAGAGGCATGGACTCGTAGGTGCGGTGAACGGGAACGGTCGGCTCCGATGGCGGCGAGTCGAAATCGGTGTCGACAAACTCGATGCGCGGATCCACTCCCACGGTGGTGAAGATCTTGCGGGTCACCGAGTTGAAGAACGTCTCGGCCAGTTCCCAGTCGTCGCGGTGTTGGATGAGGCCCGAGTACACCGCTTTCATCCCTGCCCACACCATGGGGTCTTCTCGCCGACTGGCGAACAACTCCCCCACGGCGTCGCCGGCTCCTTGGGAGGCGCGCTCGTAGAGATCGAGCCGCTGGCGGGCGTCGGCCGCCATCGCCACCCAGCCTCTCTCCTGGAAACGGATGCGGGCCCGTCGAGTGACGATCCGAAAGCGCGACTCGAATTCGGAGTAGGCGTCGGCGATGAGACGCGCCCCCAGGTTGGCGAGACGCGAGTCCGACAGCAGAGCGGTTACAGAGGACATGCCACTCACAGCTTGGAGCCGCGGGAGCGACCGTGCAAGACGAAACACGGCCGAAACAGATTCGTGCCCAGTCCGCAACCCTTGCGCAACAGCCACGAAAACACGGCCGTGGAACGTAGTCGTCTTCCTGACCACGGAGGTGAGTTCGAGATGAGGACCAGATTCGTGCTATTTACTGGTGGCGGTCTGTGGGCCATACCCCTGGGTGCGTCGGCGCAGGCCGAAACGTCGGTCGCCGACGTGGCGGCGGCGGTCGACACGATGTGGGTGGTGGTGGCCGCCATCCTGGTCATGTTCATGCAGCCGGGCTTCGCTCTCGTCGAGGCAGGATTCACCCGCGCCAAGAACACCGCCAACATCGTCATGAAGAACTTCATGGACTTCTCGGTGGGGGCACTCGTGTACTGGGCCATCGGATTCGGCCTGGCCTATGGTGGAACGTCGCTGGGAGGCCTGGTGGCCTACGGGGACTTCTTCTTGGGCAACCCCGAGCGCAGCCTCGAGTGGTTCTTCCAGGTCGTGTTCGCCGCCACCGCCGCCACGATCATCTCGGGAGCGATGGCCGAGCGCACCAAGTTTTCCGCCTATCTCCTGTACACACCCTTCATCACGGGGTTCATCTATCCCATCGTCACCCACTGGGTGTGGGGAGGGGGATGGCTCGACCAGATCGGTTACATCGACTTCGCCGGCTCCGGGGTGGTCCATCTCACCGGGGGTGTCGCTGCCTTGGCCGGAGTGATGGTGCTCGGGCCTCGAATCGGAAAGTACGACGCCAATGGCAAGCCCCTTCCCATCCCCGGCCACTCCCTCATGTTGGGGGCGCTGGGTGTCTTCATCCTGTGGTTCGGGTGGTACGGGTTCAATGCCGGGTCGACTCTGGCGGCCGTCGGCGAGGACATCGCCACCGTGGCCATGACCACGACTCTCGCCTCGGCGGCCGGGGCCACGGCGGCCATGGTCGCCGCCTGGACCTTCCCCGTATACGGGAAACCGGACATCGGCATGACGCTCAACGGTGCCTTGGCCGGTCTGGTGGGGATCACGGCGGGAACCGCCAACGTCTCCAACCTCGGTGCAGTCGTGATCGGCCTCATCGCCGGGGTGCTGGTGGTGGTCTCCATTGTCGGCCTGGAGCGGATCGGCATCGATGATCCGGTGGGGGCCATCTCCGTTCACGGTGTCGCCGGAATCTGGGGAGTCCTGGCGGTGGGAGTCTTCGACATGACCGGGTCGGGCCTTCTCTACGGCGGGGGGATCGGCCAGCTCGGCATCCAGGCGGTCGGTGTCCTCGCCATCATCGCCTGGGTCTTCATCACCTCCAGCATCGTCTTCCGGCTCATTTCCCGAGTGTGGGGATTGCGGGTCAGCCCCGAGGAGGAGCTGGCCGGGCTGGACCGGATGGAACACGGCACTGCCGCCTATCCGGAGTTCATGGAGCAGATCGCCAACCCGGCGGTGCTCGACCCCGTCGACTGACCCGCAATGCAGGGGAAAGATGAGGGGTGGTCCACACGACCACCCCTCATCCGCGCTCTGAACTGCTCCAGTCGGTGCGTCGAACCCAGAGGGCGCTGACCAACAGCGCAACGAACCCGAAGCTCCCCACCACCAGGCGGCGCGTTCACCCAAACCCGGCCACTACCACAAGACAAGCCCCCGGCCATACCGCAGCTCATATCGAGCGTCTCGTGGCCCTGGGGGGACTGTGCCGAGCTGCAGGGCGGCTTCCACCTGTTACCCAACACCGCCCAAGCCAGCGGGTCGTCGTGCCCGGGGTGGGATTCGAACCCACACGTCCCAATCGGGACAGAGGTGTTTAAGACCCCCGCGTCTTGCCGATTCCGCCACCCGGGCGCTACCCCACGGTACCGCCTCACCAGCGGGGGGCGTCAGTCCCGCAGGTGAGCGATAACACCGTCGAGCAGGTCACGTTCGGAGACCACCGTCGTTTCCAAGCCCAAATGCTCCATCACGGTGGCTGCCACCACCGCCCCGCCGAGGATCACGGGCGCCCGGGCCGGGTCGAGGCCGGGAAGCCGTTGAGTCTGGGCGACTGTCCGGCCGGCCAGAGTGTCGATCCAGCGATCCACGGCCGCCCTGTCGAGCGTCAGCCCATGCACGCCGGCCACCGCCCCCCGCTCCAACCCCCCGATGCTCGTCCAGGTGCCACCAACTCCGATGCCGCGACTTCCCGACTTCGGGACGCTCTCCAGCGCCCGACGGGTGAAAGCCAACCCCTCTGCCACCTCGTCACCGGACGCGGGACGGTTCGGCAGGCACATGTCCGTCAGCCGCACCGAACCAACATCCACCGATATCGCCTCCTGGGCAGTGATCACCTCGGTGCTTCCGCCCCCGATATCGACCACGACCACTCCCTCGTCATCATCGAGAACGGTCGTTGCCCCCCGGTAGGACAGCGCCGCTTCTTCGCCTCCGGAGATGACATCGACCTTTCCCCCCAGGGCGGATTCGGCAGCTTGCAGGAACACCTCTCGATTGGTGGCATCGCGCGACGCCGACGTCGCCACGGCCCGCCATGAGCCGACACCCGCCTCGTCCATGATCTCTCGATAGCGCCGCAACACACTGACGGTCTCGACGATGGCATCCGCTCTCATTTCCGAGGTGCGAGCTACCCCCCGGCCCAACCCGGTGACGATCGCCTCCCTGCGCTCCGATTCGCCGTCGACGACGAGGAGCCGGGTCGAGTTGGTACCGATGTCGATCGCAGCAATGGTCACGGGCGGGGCGACCATTGCGGATTTCGCTCCTCACCGACGACGCAGGGCACGGTGCAGTCGAGGGGCTCGATCCAACCGGCCACGAGCTCCCCCACCGGGTTCTCGTTGCCGGCGACGGCATCGGCATAGTGGGCATGCAGACATTTCACGCCATGGGCAGTTCCGCCCACCCCCCCGCCTGGCCGCGGCTCGACACCTACTGGAACGAGGGCATCGCGCTCGGCGGCGTAACGGATGTGAGCCTCGGCCAGCGCACCACCGAAGGCGGCGTCGGCCTCGGCCTTGGCTTCCATGCGCTTGACTCCTCCTGAGCTCTCCAGAAGCCCGATCCGCCTCACCGCCAGGGGGCACGACAACCAATACCGGGTCGGGAATGGTGTGCCGTCGTCGAGGATCGGGGGAACGGCCACCGCCACCGGCAGCGCCAGGTGACAAGAGGCCACCACGCGGGAAGGGGCGCGGAGAGGGCGGCCGATCTGTGCCTCGACGGTGAGCTCTTCTGTCACCCCAGCACGTCGGCGCCCGTCAAGAACTCCCAGATCGACTCCAGCAGCGATACGTCCTCAGGAATCTCCGGGTCGACTTGGGTGGGGGGAAGGGTCGAGGTGGCGGAGGCGGGAGGCTCGAGGACCACATACGCAACCTCTCCGGGACGGACGTAACCCAGCTTCTGGCGGGCCAGGCGCTCGATCTCCACGGGAGTTTGCAGGGCATCGCGCTGGACGGTCAGGATCTCGTTCTCATCCTCCAGCGCCGCCAGCGCGGCAGCTGCCGCAGCCACCTCGGCCCGCTGATCGATGATCTGCTTGTAGGGCACGACATTGGTGAGCAAGGCCGCTCCGACCACGGCCAGGGCCAGTGTGAACAAGATCACCGCCGGTCGACGGGGCTTCATGTCGGTCTCCGCCGGAACGTCTCCCAGCCTGCGAACCGCGCCTCGGCCCCCAACTCTTCTTCGATGCGCAACAACTGGTTGTACTTGGCGGTTCTCTCACCACGCGCCGGTGCACCGGACTTGATCTGACCGGAATTGGTCGCCACCGCCAGATCGGCGATGAACGTGTCTTCCGATTCCCCCGACCGGTGGGAGACCATGCGGCCATACGATGCTTGAGCAGCCATCTCCATCGTAGCCAGGGTTTCCGAGAGGGTGCCGATCTGGTTGAGCTTGACCAGCAACGCATTGGCTACACGCCGGTCGATACCCTGACGAAGGATCTCGGCGTTGGTGACGAACACATCGTCGCCGACGAGTTGGACCTTCGCTCCCAGCCGACGAGTGAGCTCCTCCCACCCTTCCCAGTCGTCTTCTGCCATCCCGTCCTCGACGGACACGAGCGGGAAGTCGTCCACGAGATCGCTCAGGAACTCGACCATCTCGCCGGCGTCTTTTTCGGATCCGTCCAGCTCGTAACGACCCTCCCGATGGAACTCGGAAGCGGCCACGTCGAGGGCGAGAGCCACCTCACCGCCCACTTCGTAACCTGCCACCTCGATGGCGTCGACCAACAACTCGAGAGCAGCCCTGTTGGTGGGCAGGTTGGGAGCGAAACCACCCTCGTCGCCTACGTTGGTCGAGAGCCCGCGGCCGCTGAGAACCTTCTTGAGGGCTTGGTACACCTCGGCGCCGGCCCGCAGTGCCTCTCCGAAGGTCGGCAGGCCACCGGGCACGATCATGAACTCTTGGATGTCGATGGAGTTGGCGGCGTGGGCCCCGCCGTTGAGAACATTGAGGCAAGGGACCGGCAGCAGCCTCCCGGCGGGGCCGCCCAGATAACGAAAGAGCGGCAACCCCACGTGGGCGGCGGCGGCACGAGCCGTCGCCATCGACACCGCCACGATGGCGTTGGCTCCCAGTTTTGCCTTGTTCCGGGTGGCGTCGAGGTCCAGCATGGCCCGATCGATGGCCTGCTGGTGGGTGGCGTCGAGCCCGGTCACCGTTGGGGCGATGACATCGTTGACGGCGGCAACGGCCCGAGAGACACCCTTGCCGCCGAAGCGGTCTCCTCCGTCTCGAAGCTCGATTGCCTCGAGGGCCCCAGTCGACGCACCGGAGGGAGCCACCGACCGGCCGAATGCGCCGCCAGCGAGCAACACTTCAGCCTCGACGGTCGGGTTCCCCCGGGAATCGAGGATCTCACGGGCCCGGACCACGGTGATCTCAGTCGGCATCCAAGCCCTCCTTGTGATGGGCGACGCTAGCACTAGAAGCTGCCACCTTCGAGAACCACCCCGTCCTCCGCTGCCTTGGCCGCTCGCCAGCGACGGTCCCACTCGGCGCCGCTCAGCCCGCGCACCGGACCCTCCGCCTCCATTCTGCGAAAGCGCGCCTCGAATCGGGCGGAGGCGCGCCGGAGGGTCACCTCCGGGTCGAGCTCGAGACGCCGCAACAGGTTGACGGCGCCGAACATCCCATCGCCGACCTCGTGAGACGGGT
>JBGTLA010000182.1:0-5551 GCA_041744375.1 Acidimicrobiia bacterium
GGTGGCCCGGGCCATCCGGGCGGTGGCCGGAGCGGCCGCCGACGAGGAAGGCATTTCCGCTGACGTCGAGTTCGTGGACTGACGACCCCGTCCAGGTAGGGCGGATCGGCCGCGCCCACGGCCTGCGCGGGGCGGTGGTCATCGATCCCGCCACCGACGTGCCCGCCGACCGTTTCCAGGCGGGCTCGGTGGTGCACCTCGACGACGGGACACCCCTCACCGTCACCCGCTACGAGGCCACCGACCGGTCCCCCCTCGTCACCTTCGCCGAGATCGGCGACCGTCCCGCCGCCGAGCTCCTTCGGGGCCGGGACCTGTTCATACCCCGCTCGTCGCGCCGGCCGCTGGAGAGAGACGAATACTGGCCCGACGACCTGGTGGGACTGGTGGTGACCGGCCGCGACGGCCAAGTCGTCGGCACCGTCACCGCCGTGCACACCGGCCTCGCCCAGGATCGGCTCATCCTCGAGGCACCTCACGGCGAGGTGATCGTCCCTTTGGTGGCGCCGCTCGTGCAGAAGGTCGACCTGGCCGGAGGGACGATCCTGGTGGACCTGCCGGCCGGGTTCATCGAGTGAACGGGATCCCGGCGATGGGCGTGCCGTCGGGTCGATCGAGCCGCAAGCTGTCGTAGAACTGCGCCCCCATCTGGATGCTGGTGGCGAACGCCACCCAGGTCGAGTCCCCCGCCTCGAGGTCCAGGGTCAGGGTCTCGACCACCTCGGTTCCCGCCAGCACAGAAAGCTCCACCGCCGTCAGCGAGCCGAACGTGTATCCGCTGATGTCGAGTACCGGGCCTGCCTCGGCCGCCGAGCCCGGCTCGACCACCACCACGTCGCCCGTGAGGAGCGGGCTGCCCATGTCGAGGGAGCCACCGGGCTGGATCTCGATCTGGAGGCGAGCGGGCGAGAACAAGGAACTGGCGCGGGCCACCACTGCCTCGGTCAGGGTCAGGTCGACGAAGCGAGTCCCTTCCGCGGTGCGGGGCACGAACACCGCCCCCACCACGCCGCTCTCGACGAGCTGGTCGACCACCACCGACGAGGTGGCCTCGGTCTCCACCCGCAACACCCCCGCCGTCCTCAGCAAACGGACCGAGAGGGTGGGGGGTGTGGTGGCGGGAGCCCCGTCTTCCGTCTCGAAGTGGATCGTCACCGTGTGACAGCCGCTCTCCTCCGTCCAGGCGATCTCGCCGATGCGGCGGCCGTCCGCCCCGGGCCGTTCCACCAACAAGAGCCGCCCGTCGTTGACCATCGGGTCCCCGGTCGGGCAGGGAGGTGCCGGTCCCGCCTCGGTGGTTTCGGTGGGGGCCAGGGTGGTGTCGGTCACCGGGGCCACGGTGGTCGTCGTCGCCGTCGTGGTGGTGGGGGTGGCATCTGTGGGCGGCGTCGCAGGGTCCTGGCAGGCCGCCAGCAGGGCGACGAGGAGGAGAGGGACGACTCGTTTCACGCCGGCCAGGGTACGTTCTGGGCGACCAGCTTCGTAGGGGAGGCGGGTCCCTGCGGCCGACCAGAGTGGGAAAAGCCGCCGGCGGCGATGGTGGGACTCGGGTGCGGAACGCCTGAATCCGGTCACTCGCAAACCACCGATCCGACGACCGAACTTCCGCCTGGACGTCCACGGCTTCGCAGCCGAGGATATATTCATCCTGGTTCGCCCCACGTTGGGAGGAATGTCTTATTAGGCAACGGTTCTTTCGCACACCCTCGAGTCATTTCGAACGAAGGGATTCTTGTGATGGATGTATCTTTGTCGAGAGGGACAGCCGCCGTTTTGGCGACCGTCCTCATGGTCTTGTTGGTGATGGCCACGGCTCCGGCCACGGCCGGTCCCCCCGGGGACAACGGCCCCATCGTCTACACCGCCGACGGCGGCCTCTACGTGGTCGAGTCCGATGGGTTGGGTGAGCGCCTCGTCGTCGCGGGCAGCTTCGCTCGCCCCGACGTGTCCCCCGACGGCACCGCCGTCCTCGTCACCGAGGTGGTGGGCATGGACACGGCGGGACCCCTGATCTCGATCGACCTCGACTCCGGGGCGAAGACCACGGTCCATGCCGGCCCGGCCCTGGCTGGGGTGTGGTCGGGTGACGGGACCCGCCTGGCCTACGCCGACGACGAAGGCGTTTGGGTCAAGGAGGGCGACGACGCCGCGGTTCAGGTGAGCGAGGTGCACAGCGATGTGTTCGACTGGTCCCCGGTCGACAACCGCATCATCGTCGTGCGCACCGTCACTCCCGAGGACAGTTTCCCCGAGTACTACCTGGAGACCCTCGACGTCGAGAGTGAGCAGACGGTTCTCATCGCCGACAACGGCCCGGGCCTGTTCACCTTCTACTCCATCGACGCCGACTTCTCGCCCGACGGCGAGGACATCGTCTACAGCGCAGTGTCGCCCGGCTCCATCGCCGTCGTCATCGCCGGCCAGGAGATGGACCCCCTCGACCCGGGCGGCGCCGCCTGGGGTGGGCCCAACGGCTACGTGGCCTGGTCGCCGGACGGGTCGTCCGTCACTTATCCCACTTCGGTGCTCAACGACGCCGAAACAGAGGGAGTCCCGGTGCTGGCCGTCCACCCTGTCGACGGCGAGCGGGATGTGTTCCCCTCGGCGGCTCAGGAGGTGCAGTGGTCCCCGCTCGCCGCAGAGGAGCCTCCCAGCGGGGGCTTCGACGACGTAGACGAAAACCACATCTTCTACGCCGACATCCTGTGGCTGGCCGACCAGGGCATCACCCGCGGGTGCAACCCGCCCGCCAACACCAATTTCTGTCCTGACGACTTCGTGACCCGGGGTCAGATGGCGGCGTTCTTGGTGCGGGCGTTCGGCTATTCGGACGACGGTGGTGGTGATCTGTTCGACGACGACGACGGTTCGGTGTTCGAGTCGGACATCGATCGTCTGGCCACCGCCGGTGTGACCCGTGGGTGCAACCCGCCCGCCAACACCAACTTCTGCCCCGACGACTCCGTCACCCGGGGTCAGATGGCAGCGTTCCTCCACCGGGCGATCGGAGACTGAGGACCTCTGGCCGGGGGGGGTCGGGCATCGAGCCCGGCCCCCACCAGGGCGTAGCCAACTGTTGAAGGCGCCGGTCGGGGAAGGATCGATGGTGCAATACCGACCGACGGGTCGGAGATGCGGTCGCTCGGCCGGCTTAGGCTGGTCGGGTGCGAGTCTCGATCGTGACCATCTTCCCGGAGTTCTTCGCCGGGCCGCTCGGGGTGGGCGTGGTGGGACGCGCCATCGAAAGCGGTCTCGTCACCGTAGACATGGTCGACCTGCGTGACCACGGCCTCGGCCGCCATCGCCAGGTCGACGACACCCCCTACGGCGGGGGGCCGGGCATGGTGATGCGCATCGAGCCCCTCGCCGCCGCTCTAGGCCCCCTGGCCGGCTCGCATCGGGTGCTGTTCACCCCGGCGGGAGCACCCCTCGACCAGGCCACCCTCGACCGCTTGGCCGGCTTGGACCATCTCACGCTGGTGTGCGGCCGCTACGAGGGGGTCGACCAGCGGGTGGTGGATCATTTCATCGACGAAGAAGTGTCGCTGGGGGACTTCGTCGTGGCCGGGGGCGAGGTGGCGGCGGTGGCGGTGATCGAGGGAGTCGCCCGGCTTCTGCCCGGGGCGGTGGGCAACCCCGAATCGACCCGCTCGGAGTCGTTCCGCCACGGGCTGCTGGAAGAGCCCGTCTACACCAAGCCGGCCGAGTTCGAGGGGTGGACGGTTCCCGACGTGCTCTTGTCGGGAGATCACGCCGCCATCGAGGAGTGGCGGTCCCAGCGGCGTCGCAGCCGCACCAAGGAGCGTCGTCCCCAGCTGTGGGACCGGTTCGAAGACGATTCCGAAGCCTGATACACTGCGACCTCGCCGAACCCACTCGACGCCGATTGAGAATCGGCGCGCCGAACCACCCACCCCCAGCAGCGCCAGCTCGGGTGGCGGCAACTACCACCAGGAGCTCCCGATGAACGACCTTCAGACACTGGAGAACAGTCAGCTCCGTGACGACGTGCCCGAGTTCCGGGCCGGCGACACGGTCAAGGTGCACGTGCGTGTCGTCGAGGGCGGCCGCGAGCGTATCCAGGTGTTCGAAGGGGTGGTCATCGCCCGCAACGGCTCGGGGATACGCGCCTCGTTCACCGTCCGCAAGATCAGTTTCGGGGTGGGGGTGGAAAGGGTCTTCCCGCTCCACGCTCCCATCATCGACAAGATCGAGGTGACCCGCCGCGGCGACGTCCGCCGGGCCAAGCTCTACTACTTGCGCGACCGGGTCGGAAAGTCGGCCCGCATCAAGGAGCGGCGCGACTGAGCTCCTCAGTCCAGCCTGTCGTGTACGAGGAGGAGTCTCCCCCGCAGCGTCCCGAGAAGTCACGGCCCTTCTGGGTCGAGCTCCCCGGCCTGCTGCTGACGGCGCTGGTGGTGGCGGTGCTCATCAAGACCTTCTTGGTCCAGCCCTTCTACATCCCCTCCATTTCCATGCTCCCCACGATCGAGGTCAACGACCGGGTGATCGTCAACAAGCTCGCCTACCGCTGGGGCGAGCCCGCCCCCAACGACATCGTCGTCTTTCTGAATCCCAGCCTCGACGCCGACGACCTCGACGAGTCCATCCCCGAGGCTGTGATCCGCTCGGTGCTGGAGGCGGTCGGCATCCGCACCCGCGGGGCGGACGACCTCATCAAGCGGGTGGTGGCCACCGCCGGCGAGGAGGTGTCCGTCTCCGACGGCCAACTCCACATCAACGGGGTCCCCATCACCGAGCCCCACGTCGTCCAAGGAAACGAGATGCCCAACTTCGGGCCGCTGATCGTTCCCGACGACCACGTGTTCGTGATGGGCGACAACCGCAACTCCAGCCTCGATTCGAGACGGTTCGGAGCGGTACCCGTCTCCGAGATCATCGGCGAGGCCGTCTTGCGGATCTGGCCTATCGACCGCTTCGGCACCCTGTAAGGGCCGATCGCGTCGCTACCGTCTGATAGGACGGTGTGGAATGACAGGGCAGGAGATGATGGAAGAAGATCTCGAACGCTACGAGACCGAATCCGAACTGGCGATCTACAAGGAGTACCGCGACGTCCTCCCCCTCTTCCGCTACGTGGTGGAGACGGAACGCCGCTTCTACCTCACCAACGAGGTCGACGTCCACCGCCGCACCGAAGGCGAGTCGATGTACTTCGAGATCGTCATGCGCGACGCCTGGGTGTGGGACATGTTCCGACCCGCCCGATTCCTGCGCAGCGTCAAGGTGCTCACCTTCAACGACGTCAACGTCGAAGAGCTGGAACCCGGCGAGGCTCTGTGACCGAGCGGCGCCGGGCGGTGGGGGAGGCCGGTGAGCGATTGGCCGAAATGGTGCTGGGCCGTCACGGAGTCGAAGTGGTGGCCCGCAACGTCGGGATGGACGGCGGCGAGATCGACCTGTTGGCCCGGCACCGCCACCGGCGGGTGGCAGTGGAGGTGAGGACCGTCACCGGGGACTGCGAGCCGTTGCAGGCGTTCGATGCGGCCAAGGCCGCCCAAGTGGAGCGCCTGGCGCGCCGGGCCGGGGC
>JBGTLA010000183.1:0-22957 GCA_041744375.1 Acidimicrobiia bacterium
GTCGGGCCTGTTGGTGGCGTTGTTCCTGGGAATCGTGTTCGTGTTCCGCTCGGTGTTGCCCTTCGAGGGCGACTTGGCCGTGGCGGCTTCGACTCTGGCGGTGGCGGCGTCCTTCAATCCGCTGCGACGGCGTGTGCAGAGCGGAGTCGATCGGCGTTTCAACCGCTCCCGTTACGACGCCATCCACACGGTGGGCCTCTTTTCTCAGCGGCTCCGGGACGAGGTCGACCTGGAGGAATTGACGGACGAACTTTCCGCGGTGGTAGATACGACGATGCAACCCCGACATCTATCCGTGTGGCTCCGGGATGAAGGGGGAGAGTCATGACGAAACGTCTGGCTGGGGCGGCTTGGGCGATGACCGGTGGCGCGGTCACCCTGCTTCTGGCCACGGTGTTCCTGGCCTCACTGGCGAGATTCCCAGACTGGCCGGCTCGGATCGTGTCAGCCCTGCTGTTCCTGCCGGTCCCGATCGTGGGATTCCTGATCTCTCGCAGGTACCCCCATAATCCGTACGGATGGGTGTGGCTCCTCCTGGGGGTGGCGGCGGGGGTGCTGCAATGGTCCGGCGCGTATGTGGAGTATGGCCTCGAGCGCGGAGGGGCGCCCGGCATGGTTGCAATCGGCTTGCTGAGTGTGCCGGCGTGGATCGTGACCTTCTGGATGTTCCCATTCGTGATGCTGCTCTTTCCCAGCGGGACCCTGCCGTCGCCACGTTGGAGATTCCTGGCCAAGGCAGTGGTCGTTGCTGGCGCTATTGCACTGTTGACAGGCTGGGCGATACCGGGGGAACTAGGTACCGTTCCGCTCGACAATCCGCTCGGTGTCGATGGTCCGGTGGGCATAATCGCCCAGGTCTTGTCTTTTGGGGGTGTGATCGCCCTCCTGCTCGCCATTCTCCCGGCCGCCACCTCCCTGTTCGTCCGGTACCGGTCGGCTACAGGAACCGAACGCATGCAACTGAAGTGGTTTGCATGGGCTGGTGGATTCTTCGTGGCCGTCTACGTCCTGGATTGGTTCTGGGAATCCTCGGGAGCGTGGGAATCGCTCAAGGAGGGCCTGCCAGTTGCGTTGCTCCCTACCGCCATCGGCGTGGCCATGCTCCGCCACGGTCTGTACGACATCGACCGGATTATCTCCCGTACGGTGTCCTACGGCCTGGTGACGGCGACGTTGGTGGGTGTGTACGTCGCCACGGTCTTCGCGCTCCAGTCATTGGCCGGGGTGGAGGGGGACATACCGGTGGCAGTGTCGACGCTCGTGGTGGCGGTGGTGTTCGATCCCCTCAGACGCCGTGTTCAGTCGGGCGTGGACCGGCGTTTCAACCGAGCGCGATACGACGCAATTCGGACGGTGGAAGGTTTCTCACGGCGACTGAGGTCGGAGGTTGCCCTGGCCCAGGTGTCATCGGATCTTCGTGATGTGGCCGCAGTAACGCTCCAACCCTCTTCGGTGTCGCTCTGGCTCAAGGAGCGCGTGTGAGTGTCGACCTTGCCTTGAGGAATCCGCCCCTCCCACCGATGGGCGAGCCGTCCGGCGCCATCATGGCTGCTCGGGAGCCAGAGTGGATCCTGTTTACCACCGTTCTCATGGGGACCTTCGTTGCCGTTGTCTTCTTGATGAGAGAACTGCTGGTCCACCGAAGGCGACCTCCCCGTCGCAGTCTCGACTCTGGCTGTCGCAGCGTTGATCAACTCGGCGCGCCGACACAGCCAGGCGGTGGTGGATCGGCGCTTGAACCGTTTTCGTTACGACGCTGCCTAGGCCCTGGAGCCGTTCGCCCGACAGCTCCGGTCCACGGTCGACGTTCCTGGATTGCGCTCCGACCTGGTGACCCTCGTCAGCTCTACGCTCGAGCAGGTATCGGTGTCGCTGTGGACCCGCAATGAACGGACGTGGGGATGACTCTATGACTAGGTACGCCACTCCTTTCGTGTCGCTCGGACTCTTCCTCATCATGGCGGTGGCTTTTGGCGTCCTCTGGGTTCTCAACCTCGAGACTCCTGGGGCACAGAACGACTTCGGTACGCGGTTCACACCGGTGGTGCTGATGCTGGACGGTCTCGTCTTCGCGTTTGTGGGGACGATCATCACCTCCCGTCGCCCGGAGAACGGAGTCGGACAGGTCTGCCTGCTCATCGGGTTGCTCATCGGGGCCAACTCCTTGGCCGGCGAGTACGGCGTATACGCCCTGTTGACGGAGCCGGGTGCCCTTCCCGGCGGTGATATCGCGGCCTGGTTCGTCAACTGGACCTGGGTGGCCTATATCGGGTTGATCGGGACCGTCCTCGTGCTGGTGTTTCCCGATGGCCGTCTGCCGTCTCGGCGGTGGCGGCCGGTAATGGCGGTCGCCCTGGTGGCCATGGCGATGGCAGCGGTCTCGTTCGCGCTGGCTCCCGGGCCTTTCTTGAGTGTGCCGTGGGCGCCCGACAACCCCTTCGGAGTCGAGGGTGCGGCAGTTGTCCTGGAGTTCTTCTCGCTGGGATTCTTCTTGCTAGCCGCCACTTCCGTGGCGGCGGCGTGGTCGATGGTGATTCGATTCCGGTTGGCGAGCGGACGTCTTCGTCAGCAGATCAAGTGGTTCGCCAGCGCGGCTGGCCTTTTCGTGGTCCTGTACGTAGGCCAGGCGTTCTACTCCCTGGTGACCGGGACTCTCGGAAGCGCCTCGACGGACGTTCAGCGGGTAATCCAGACGTTGGTGGCGGCCACGTTCGGCATCCTCGCTGCTGCCGTCGGATTGGCAGTCATGAGATTTCGGTTGTATGAGATCGACCACGTCATATCCCGTACTCTCTCCTACGGGGTTGTCACAGCGACACTCCTGGGCGTTTACTTGCTCCTCGTGTTCGTCTTGGGATCGGTGCTGCCCTTCGAAGGGGACCTAGCGGTGGCGGCTTCCACGCTGACGGTGGCGGCAATGTTCAATCCGCTGCGTCGGCGTATCCAGGCTACAGTCGACAGGCGCTTCAACCGGTCGCGCTACGACGCCCTCCGGACGGTGGAGTCGTTCTCTCATCGCCTTCGTGCCGAGCTCGATCTTCAAGGTGTCGTGGGCGAGCTCCAGATTGCCACGCTGGCCACGATGCAGCCGGCCATCGTGTCGATGTGGCTCAGGGAGGATGAGCGATGACGTGGCGCAAGGTGGTGGCCTGGTTGGCGGTGCCCATCTATCTGCTTTCCCAGCTGTGGACCTTCTATGCCGATAGGTCAATGGGCATCCCCATAGACTTGATCGAGAGCACGGCCGTCGGCCTGGGCTTTCTCGTGTACACCGTTGTGGGCGCCTTCCTCGTGGGGCGCCGTCCCGACAACATAGTCGGCTGGATCATGGTGGCCATCGGTACAACGGCGGCAGTGGGCGCCGGGTTGGAGACGTACGCCGCCTGGGTGATGGATCGCCGAGGAGTGCCCGACCCGATTGCCATCTTGGGAGTTTGGCTGAACTCGTGGTACTGGTTCCCGCTGTTGGCGCTCTTCTTGGTCTACCTGCCTCTCGTGTTCCCAGATGGCCGCTTGCTGTCGCCCCGGTGGCGGATCCCGGCGGTGACCACTGCTCTGGGAGTAATCGTCACAGCGGGAATGGGTGCCTTGACCGAGACCCTCGAGGGCCAGGACCCCCACGTGTACTCGATTCCGAATCCCATCGGCATCGACGGGCTGCGCGGCGTGGAGGAGTCGGGAGTCTTCGTTGCTGCCGGCGGCGCCCTCGTTTTCGGACTCCTGTGTGGTCTGGCGTCGCTCGTCGTTCGTTATCGGCGGGGCACACCGAGAGAGCGACAGCAGCTCAAATGGCTGCTCTTGCCGGTGGTGGTCATGGCCGTCACCATTCCATTCGAGGCAGTTCCGGTGGTGTCAGAAGTTGGGTTTGCAGTGGGGTTGATCGGGATGCCGCTGGCCATCGGCGTAGCGGTGCTGCGCTACCGCCTCTACGACATCGACCGCCTCGTCTCGCGAACCGTGGCGTATGGAGTCGTCACGGCCTCTCTCGTCGTCGTATACCTGGGCCTGGTGTTCATCCTCCGACGTCTGCTGCCGGGGGAGAGCCCCCTGGCGGTGGCAGCCTCCACGCTGGCGGTGGCAGCCCTCTTCAATCCGGTCCGGCGCAGAGTCCAGGCACTGGTCGACCGGCGCTTCAACCGCAGCCGGTACGATGCCGAACGCATCGTCGCGTCCTTCTCGAGCCGATTGCGAGAAGAGACGGAACTGGCAGGCCTGATGGACCATCTGCGATGGGTGGCGCTCGAGACCACTCAGCCCTCGTCGTTCTCGATCTGGTTACGCCCCGACGGCCCGCCCAGGAATTCAGGCGGCGCATGAGCGGCGACCTTCTCAGGCCCTCTGAAGTTTGGCCACGGGTGGCTGGCCCGTTGCTTCTCGCTCTGGTTGTTGCCGCTACGACGGTAACCGTTCTCTTGCAAGGCCGAATCGACGTTGTCGCCGTGACGCTTCCCTACACCGCCGTCGGAGCGGCCCTCGTGTGGAAGCGTCCGCGTGAGGCGATCGGATGGATGTTGCTGGCCTGCGGTGTCTTGTGGGCCACCACCTTCCTAACGGCCGAGGTGGCGGAGTATCTCGATGGTTGGGCCCTGGTGGCGACGGCGTGGCTAGCCGAGTGGACGTGGTTCCCCGGTCTTGTGGCGGTGTTCGTGGCGCTGCCGATTCTGTTCCCCTCCGGGCATCCCGATTCGAAGGTCTGGAGATGGGTGCTGAGGTTCGCAGCCGCATTGTGTCTGGCGTTCGTTGTGCTCACCACCTGCCAGGGCCGGTTCAGTCCGAGCGACTCGCTCACGGTGGACAATCCTCTCGCCATCATTCCCCTCGACGACGTCGAGGTCCTGCTGCTGCCGGCGGCCTTGCCGTTGTTTCTCCTGGGTCCGGTAGCGGCCATATCGCGTTTCCGTCGTTCGACCGGTAGCGAGAGGCAACAGCTCCGGTGGTTTATGTTCGCGGCCGTGGCCTGCGCCCTCGCCTTTGCTCTCAATGCCTTCGCCGAGGACTACGCGTTGGTCGAAGCCCTGGTCGTGCTGGGGTTGAGTCTCCCTCCGGTAGGAATCTGGATCGCCGTCACCCGCCATCGTCTCTACGACATCGACCATGTGGTGTCTCGGACCGTGTCGTATGGGGCCCTCACGACGATCCTCGTCGGGGTGTACGCGGGCTCGGTCTTCCTGCTCGGCGTCATACTGCCGGTCGAAGGTGACCTTGCTATCGCTGCCGCTACCCTGGTGGTGGCTGCCTTGTTCAACCCCCTTCGCCGTCACACCCAGACGATTGTCGACCGTCGCTTCAATCGCTCCCGCTACGACGCCCTCCGCACCATCGACTCTTTCGCTCGCCGTCTCCGCTCACAGGTCGAGGTCGACGAGCTCAGAAGTGAGTGCAGACGGCGGCGAAGGCAACAATGGAGCCGGAGTCCGTGTCGCTGTGGTTGAAGGAGAAGCCGTCGTGAGGTTCAGAGCGCTGGGGCGAGTCGCACTGTTGTCGATCTCCATTGCGCTCTCGGTGTGGGGTTTGGGAAACCTTTTGCTCGAACCGTCGACCCTGCCGTCTGACTCCGGCATGACACCCACCGATTGGGGTCTGCCCGGAATCTCTGCCTTGTGGTCGCTCGGTTTCGCCGGAGTGGGCTACGTGATCGCCCGTCGCCAACCCGCCAACCCGATCGGATGGTTGCTGTTGGTCTCGGGCATCTTTGCAGGGTTCACAGGCGCGCTAGCCCCATTGGCCACAGGAGGGGCACCGGGGTTCGTGACCGACGTGTGGATGGTGGCCTGGGTGCCGGCCGTGGCCGGTTTGGTCACCTCCGTGGCCCTGCTCCCCAACGGGTCGCTCCCCTCGCGGCGCTGGCGACCGACCGTCTGGCTCCTGTGGACTGGGGTGGCCCTCATGTGGAGCGTGACTTTCATTGGCGACGGCTCAGCCGTGGAGACCTGGGTCGGGCTCGTCTTCCAGGCCTCTTTGATTGCGGTGTTGGTGTCCGTGGCAGTTCGCTTCCGTCGCTCACGGGGAGTGGAGCGGCAACAGCTCAAGTGGATCGCCGCGGCGGGAATCTTCGTGGGGTCGACCGCTCTCGCCGGCGAGATCGGTATGCGTCTCTTCTTGCCCGATTGGTACTACTGGTCGACTGTGTTGCTCAGCCTGGCCATGGCCACGGTCCCGGTGGCGATCGGCGTCGCCATCCTTCGCCATCAGCTTTATGACATCGACCGCCTCATCTCCCGCACCGTGACCTGGGGAATGGTGTCGGCATTGTTGGTAGCCGTCTATGTCACCGTCGTGTTCGGGCTGCGTCTTCTATTGCCGACTCAGGGCGAGTTGGCGGTCGCCGCCTCCACCCTGGCGGTGGCCGCGCTGTTCAATCCGGTCCGTCGCCGGATGCAAGCTTTGGTCGATCACCGTTTCAACCGGTCTCGCTATGACGCCATACGGACGATCGACGAGTTCGCTCGTCGGGCTCGCTCCGATGTGGACGTCGAGGACCTCAGTGGCGAACTTCGGACGACGGCGGCGTTGACGATGGAACCCGAGTCAGTGTCGGTGTGGCTGGCAGACCCGGATTCGGATTGACCCGGTCAGCTACCAGGATCAACCTGATCGTCGGCGTACAAGCCGGCCTGCTTGGCTACTTCTCGGGCGCGCTCGAGTTCGGCTGTGGCCCGAGGGAAGCCGCCCGTGGCCGTGAGGGACGCGGCACGGAGACGGTGGGCCATCACCTGGCGGGGTGGGTCGGCGCTGTTGTGAAGGACCCACGTGGCCATGTCCCACGACTCGACGTGTCTCCCGAGCTTGCCGTACGACTCGGCCAGTCGGAGGCGGGTATCGGGCAAGAGGCTCTCGGCTCCGATGGAGAGCGCCGCTTCCTCAGCGTCTTCCAGTCTGGCTAGGGCTTCGTCATTGTCGCCCTCCGTCATTCGCAGCCATCCCAGGTTCCCGCTGGCCAGGGCCACCCCCTCGGGTGAGCGGGCACCGCGCCATATCCGCAACGCCTCACCGAAGCGCTTTCCTGCCCGTTCCCTCTCGCCGCCGGCCAGGTCGACCTCGCCGAGAGCATTGATGCTGGCCGCAGCCCGCTCGACGTCACCGGCGCGCGTGCGGGCATCGATGGCCCTTTCGTATAACCAGGCGGCTTCCTCGAGCCGCCCGCCGCGGTGGGCGTCGGCGGCCAGATCGTGGAGAACGGTGCCTTGGGCGGCCAGGTCACCGAGCTCGGCGAATATGGGCAGCGCGGCGTCCCGATGCCGCAGTGCCGTATCCCTGTCTCCGACGACTGTGTGCAACCGATCGAGTAGATGGTGGCTGTAGGCGAGGGTCTCCTGGTCGCCGGCCTCTGTCGAATGGGCCAGCGCCTTCTCGGCGTGTTCGATCGCTTCTTGGTGACGCCCCTGGCGATGGCGCGTCGATGCGTATCCGGCGTGCAACACCGCCAGGCATCGAGAGCGGTCTATGGGGTCGCCGATCTCGGTCGCTTCCGTCAGGGCGCGGGCGTAGAGACCGAGAGCCTGGGGATACCTGCCGGCCTTTTCATGGACGCCGGCCCTGTGGGCAGCCAGGAGAACTCGGCGGGAATCGTTCTGTTCACTCGAGATGGCCAATCCGTACGCCTCCAGCGCCCGGTCACCGACCCCGGCTCGAGCCCACACCTCTCCCGCCCGGGCGGCGATCTCGGCCAGTTCCGGTGGCGGCGGGTGAAGGTGGCGGGACGCATTCAACGCCAAGGCGTACAGCTCGCCGGCGACGGCGTTCGCTCCTGCCCGCCGAGCTCGGTTCCCGGCCTTGCTGGCGGTGGTCCAGGCTTCGCTCCACCGTTCGGCGGTGGCAAGGTGGAAGGGGAGCTGGTCGTCGCGATCGTCGACAAGGACATCGGCCACCCGGCTGTGGATCTCGCGGCGCCATCGGTAAGTGAGGCTCTCGTAGGCGACTTGGCGCACCAGCGGGTTGGTGAACGTCACCGTGTCGGATGTCTTTTCGACGAAACCCTCCAAGCGTTGCCACAGCTGGGGGTCGTCGGTGTCAATTGCCAGGTCCGAAAGGGTCTCAGCGGCGGTCGATACCTCGAAGCGTTCCCCCAGGACGGACAGATAGCGCAGGACCCGGCGATCCCCGGGGTCGAGCTCGTCGATACGCGCCGCGATGATGCCCTCGATCGAATGGGGAAGCTCGCTGCTCCCGGTGCCGGCTCGGGCGACGAGTTCGGCCAGGAAGAGCGGGTTGCCACCCGAGCGCTCGACCAGGCCACCGAGAAGGTGCGGTGGGACGGGTGTGTGCTCGGCCAGTCGCATGGCCAGTTCCGTGGCGTGGTGGCTCGAGAGCGGTGCCAGTTCCAGCATCGTCGGTCGGTATCCCCGTCCCCGGTGGAGACCGGTTTCGCTTTCGGTGCGGGTGATGACCGCCAGCCAGGGAGTGTTCTGAAGGCGGGCGAGGAGTTCGGCCACCATTTCGGCGGACGCGTCGTCCATGTTCGAGGCGTCCTCGACGGCCAACACAGTCGGCTTCGTAGCAACCGCCTCGACGAGGTCGACCATGACCTGTTGCGCCCGCACGCGGCGGAACCGGGCAGACACCTCCCCAGCTGCCACCGTCTCATCGGCCGCCGCCCCCAAGGGCAAAGCCAGGAGCGGGGCCCACGGCGAGAGGTGAGGAGCCAGGCCCGCCACCAGACTCGAGAGCCTGTCGCCGGCTTCGACGGGTGTCGCATCGACATCGATACCCAGAACCTGTCGCAGAAGGAGACGCGCCGACCGGTACGGAACCGTCTTCTCGAAGGGGTCGCACACGATGGCGTGCCAATTGGCGTCGGTGGCTAGCAGACGAAGTTCGGCCACGAGGCGTGACTTTCCGGTTCCTTCCGGAGCGGTGATCTCGACCACCTGCCCGTGTCCCTGGCGAGACTCGGCGAGGGCCCTGACGAGAACGTCCAGCTCGTGGTCGCGGCCGATGAGGTCACCGGTCGGCGGTGGTAGTCGCAACGTCGTCTCCAGTTCGCCTTCGAGCACCGCTGCTTCGATCAGCGCCTTCTTGCCCTTCACCGAAAATGCTGGAACAGGGCGGGTCGAGAATCTCGCCCCGCTGGGCACGAGCACGGCGCGGGTGGCGAGAGCTTCCCCCCAGGGCGCACTCGTCATCACCCTGGCCGCCACGTTGGTGGTGTCGCCCATCGTCACATAGGCGCGGCGAGAGAGAGGTCCCACTTCCCCTACGAAGACATTCCCGGCGTTGACGCCCACTCGGAGCTTCCAGGCTGTGTCGAGCTCGACGATGCGCCGGGCCACCCGGAGCATGCGGGCTTCCTCGTCTCCCGTCGAGTCGGGTGCTCCGGCGGTCATCATGAGCACGGCCCCGTCGTGGCCCACGTCGGTCGACGTCAACAATATGTCGTGTTCGACGAGGAGATCCATTACCGCACACGCCAACGAATTGAGTCGGTCGAATGCCTCAACGGGATCCTGGTCGCGCAAGGTCCGGTCGAGACCCCCGATCTCGGCGAAGGCCACGGTGGCCCTGCGATGCTCGTGTTCGGTGGAGCCGAGTCGATTGCGTAGCAGGGGTGAGACGAACCGCTCCAGGGGTATGGCGGGCTCCGCAGTGGCATGAGCCGAAGGCACCGGAGGTGCAATGTCACGCAAGAGCATTCCTGCCCCCGAGGAGGGGAGGAGGCGCGCGCGGTCGCACAAGGCGGCGGTGGCGGGGCTTACGAGCACCTGGCCGGCGCCGGCCAGGCGTTCCATCTCGACGGTGGCAGTGGCGGCGGCACCGACGACGAGGAGTTCCAGGTGATCCCCTCCCACGACGCAGAAATGGAAGTCACCCGAGTGGATTCCAACGGCCATGCGCAGCCGCACCGGCCCAGATCCTGTCTCTACCCGGCCGACGCGCGCCAGTTCACGCTTCATGGCGAGGGCGGCGTGACACGCCCGGGAGGCGTGGTCGGGGCCGTCGAAGAAGACGAAGAGTGCGTCTCCTGCGAACTTGAGAACGTCACCTCCGTCGACCGAAGAGGCAGAGAGAAGGGCCTCCCACACCGACGATATGACGTTGACCACCTCTTCTGCGCCGACCCGGCCCCGTCTCGCCAGTTTTTCGGTCAGACGCGTGAATCCGGACACGTCTGCAAACAACAGCGTTCCCTCGACGGCCATAGCTCCGGGAACCGGTTCTCGCCACCCCCGAACGAGCTCGGGGACGAATGCGGCGAGGGGGGAATCAGCCGGTGTTGCCCGGGACATCGATCACCTGCCCTTCGAAGGCGACCCGAACGTCGACTGAGGGCACCTGCCGGCAGGCGTCTGCCAGAGCGTCGAGCTGTGCGTCGGTCCGGTCGATGTCGTGGTGGAAGAGCAGCACCGACCCGGCACCAGCCTCTTGGGCCAGACCGATGGCGTACGTCGGGGTCGAGTGCCCGTAATCCGAGCGGGACTCCCATTCGCCTTCTGAGTATTGGGCATCGTGGATGAGCAGGTCGACACCTTCGGCCAGCTCGACGGCCGCTTCGTGATACGCCCCGAACCCGGTGGGTCCGTCGCCGACTGCCGTGGGGTTGTGGTCGGAAAGATATGCCACTGATGCTCGACCGTCTTCCACGCGGTAACCGAAGGTCGTCCCGCCTTTGTGTGGTATCTCTCGGGCCGTGACCTCGAATTCCTCGATGAGATGCGTTCCCTCTTTCAAGGTGTTGAAGCTCCAACGGCCCCTGAGTTGGGCCGGCGTGATGGGAAAGTGGGGCGGCGACATCGACCGCTCCAGCACGGATACGGCTTCCTCGCCCTCCTGGTGGGGCATGAACAGGTCGACTCTGCTCTCGGGCTGGTCGCCAGCGCTGAAGAAGGGAAGTCCGCAGGTGTGGTCCCAGTGGAGGTGACCGAGAACGATCGAGCCGGCGAAGGCGGCTTCGCCGAGCAGACGGCCGACGTTGCGAATCCCACTTCCGGCGTCGAGGATGAGAGTGGGCGTCCGGCCGTCGGGGCAGATGGCCACGCACGAGGTGTGGCCGCCGTAACGGACGAAGTCCTGTCCGGGGGCGGAAGCAGAGCCCCGAGAACCGCAGATGTGCACCCTCATGCTGTCCGTGCCTCCCAGCGTTCCGACGCCATCTTGCCGGCCGGCTGGCTGAAGGGATGACGTAAGAGGCGGCGGGGATATGTCACCGGAGAGAGAGCACTCACGACGTGGCGGTCTCCCTCCGATGCCCCTGCGCCAGCTCCTTCAGTGCCTGGTGGTCGATGTTGGAGGCCGAGGCGACGGCCACCTTGACCGGCGTGCTGGCCCGTAGGGTCGAGGTTCGGCGACCACCCTCGAGGATGGCTCGCTCCCCGAGGATGGTTCCCGGGCCGACCTCGGCCACCGCCTCACCGTCCACGAGCACCGAGAGCATCCCGTCGAGCACCAGGAACAGCTCGTCGCCTTCGGTCCCCTGCTCGGTGAGGTCGACGCCCTTGGCAACACGTCGGATCTCCGGGCGGGCCCTGCCCTGCATGATGAGGGCGGAGAGTCGGCGCTCCAGGGCACTTTCCACCTCGGAGACCAGCAATTGGTGCTCCTTGTCGCTCCACGGAGAGTTGTCAACCGACATGTCGTCGGCCCAACCTTTGTAGTCGGCGAAGCCCGACTTCTGCACGAGGACACCGTCGCTGTCGTAGAACCAGTGGCGAGGGAAAGGACTGGCTCCCACGACCTCGTGTTCGGCGCGACCGTCGGCGTGAAGCGTCAACGACAACGTCGTCCACACGGTGGGGGCAGTCACCTGAAGGAAGGGGGGCCGATTGACGGTGCGGGGCATCGGTGAGCCGGTGCGTCCGCCAGTCGTCTGGGTGAAGCGCACCCAACCATCGCCGTGCTCCGGCTCGCGACGTATGTCGGGGAAGGCCACCGGAGCGAATTCCAGTGATCGTACGCCGAGGTTGGCCACGGTCGAGGACATGAGTCCCCCTCCCTCGTAGCCGGCATCCACGATCCGGTCATCATCCGTTTCGAGCCAGGCCTCCAGACGATTGGCAAACCTGAAGGCCGACGTTTGGTGAAGCGCCCCCAGGTCTTCGAGACGATCGGGTGGGGGGGCGTCGTAGTGGCCCACCCCCAGGATGATCGGAATCTTGACCAGGCTCATGGGGATCGCCTCTGACGGGATCCAGGAAATGGATGTGAACGACGCCGTTTGCCTCACGATCTTCCTCCTCACTTTCGTACCTCCCGAGAATGGCACAGCGTGCGTCACGGCACCGTTACGTCCGTCCTCCCGGCAAGTTATCCGGCTCCGTAACGTTCTCGGAACGCGATGTTGGTAGAAAGGGGAGAACCGGAAGAGGAGTTACGCAACGTGGCGCGACGCAGGTGGCGACGAACCCCCACAACAGAGGAGACGCTGCCTGCTTCCATCGACGTCCAGGCCGTCGACCCGGTGGATATCGCCCCCGGTGATCCGCTGCTGGCTTACCTCCAAGAGGTGGCTCGGCCCGTCGAGCTGCAGAAGGTAGAACTGGAGTCTCCGGCGTTGGAGGAGATGCTCGCCGCCGGCGTCGAGCTGGCCGTCCCGCTGGTGACACAGGGCGAGCTGGTGGGAATTCTCAACCTCGGTCCTCGCCTGTCCGAACGCGATTATTCCACCGACGACCGCAAGCTACTGGACAGCCTCGCCTCACAGGCGGCTCCGGCAGTCCGGGTTGCCCAGCTCGTACGAGAACAAGAGCTCGAGGCCCAGAACCGAGAGCGAATCGCCCAAGAATTGCGGGTTGCCCGATTGATCCAACAGACCCTCCTCCCCAAGGAGTTACCTCAGCTTCGGGGTTGGACGGTGGAGGCGTTCTACCAGCCTGCCCGGGAGGTAGGGGGTGACTTCTACGACTTCATCGACCTCGGCGATGGGCGTCTGGGTGTCGTGGAGGGCGACGTCACCGATAAGGGCGTGCCGGCTGCCATCGTTATGGCGACCTGTCGGACCATGCTGCGTGCCGCCGCCCGCCGGATCGACGATCCGGGCCGGGTTCTCGAATCGGTCAACGACACCCTCCATATCGATATTCCGCCCAACATGTTCGTCACCTGCCTGTACGCCGTGGTCGACACGGTCACCGGGGTCATCCGCTATGCCAATGCCGGCCACAACCTTCCCTACGTCCGCACCGAAAATGGGGTCGAGGAACTTCGAGCCACCGGGATGCCCCTCGGCCTCCTCCCGCAGATGACCTATGAGGTGAAGGAGGCAAAACTGGCGCATGGGGATACGATGCTCATCCACTCCGATGGGGTCGCCGAGGCTCACAATCCCCGCGGAGAGATGTTTGGGTTCGGGGGCCTCATCGGCCTGATGGGCACCTACGGCCACGCCGATCGCCTCGTGGAACGGCTCATGAGCGAACTCGCAGAGTTCACCGGGCCGGATTGGGAGCAGGAAGACGACGTGACTCTTGTGGTGCTACGGCGTTCGTCGTCGGCCCAAGACGCATCTTCCACCGCGCCATCTCAGGGTCTTCTGGCCGAGTTCGAGGTGGCCAGTGTCGAAGGCAACGAACGCGAGGCGATGGATCAGGTGGTGGCGGCGGTGTCGAAGCTCGGGCTTACCACCGCCAAACTCGACCGGCTCAAGACCGCAGTCTCGGAAGCGACCATGAACGCCATAGAGCACGGCAATCGCAACGTGGCAGAGCTGCCCGTCGTCGTGACTGTGGCGGTAGACGCCGGGGCGTTACGGGTGAAGGTCTCCGATCAGGGGGGAGCCGAAGGTGACGACTATCTCGATACCGAAACTCCCGACCTCGACGCCAAGCTCGATGGCCTGCAATCTCCCCGCGGTTGGGGCCTCTTCCTGATCGAGAATATGGTCGACGAGTTACACGAAACCAATCGGGATGGGCGGCACACGATCGAGCTCATCATGTACCTGGAAGGAGACGAGCATGCCGGGACGTGAGTTCGAGGCCATGGTCGAAGTCGATGGTGAGCGCACCGTCATTTCACTACACGGTGACATCAATGCCGGAGCCCGGGAACGGCTCGAAAGGGCTTACACGGAGGCGGAACGGGCCAAGAGCGACGCAGTGGTGCTCGACTTCAGCGACGTCGACTACATCAATTCGACGGGAATCGCCCTGATCGTCGGGGCTCTGGCTCGGGCTCGGGCCGCCAATCTTCCGGTGGTGGCGTTTGGATTGAACGACCACTACCGCCAGATCTTCCAGATCACACGACTGTCGGACTTTGTGGGTATCTATCCGGATCAGGCGACTGCTCTTCAGGCAGCGCAAGCGGTATGACATGGGAGAGAACATGACAGCACCGAAGATGAACGTGCGGCGGCCGAACGACGCGGCGAGCGTCATCGACGTGACCGGAGAGGTGACCGCGGCCTCAGAAGAGGCCCTCACGGAGGCGTTCGGTGTCGCCAGCGACGGCGCCAAGGTGGTGGTGTTCAACTTCACCGACCTCGACTACATGAACAGCAGCGGGATCGGGCTGTTGGTGACCGTCCTCATCCGCGCTCAGCGCCAGGATCAGAAGCTGATGGCCTACGGGCTCAACGAGCACTACCGCCAGATATTCATGCTCACCCGCCTGGACGAGGCCATCACCATCTTCGCCGACGAAGAGGCAGTGCTCGCCGCCGTCTGACACGTTCGGCGTAGTTTCCCTTTTGCCAACTCGGCGTTTCCAGCCGGGCAGCATCCCCGCTGGCGAAGCCGGCAGGTCGAATACTCCCCGAGTCACAAGGCGAGAGACGGCGGTTTCCTAGCGGCGGTCGTTTGCCCGGGGGGCCTCGGGGTATGTTACGGGACATGGCACCCGAGCAACCGTCCGTGTGCGTGTTCGCTCCGGCCTTGTTTGCCACCGTCACGGTCGAGACAGGCGACGACGGGTTCGACGGCATCCACTTCCATATGGGTGGCCAGGGTTTTTGGGTGGCGCGGATGATCCGAGCGTTGGGGGAGCGACCAGTGTTGTGTGCTCCGGTCGGCGGTGAATCGGGTGATGTGCTCAAGGGACTCGTCGCCACCACGGGCCTCGACTTTGCCGCCGTGCCAGTGGCGGGGGAGTCTCCTGCCTACGTTCACGACCGTCGCAACGGCGAGCGCCAGGTGGTGGCAATCTCACGCTCGCCGGAGCTGACCCGCCACGAGATGGACGATCTCTTCGGCAAGACATTGCGACACGCCCTGAGCGCGGGGATCTGTGTCCTCACCGGCCGGCCCGAAGGAGACAGCCTCACGTCCGGCTTCTACCGCAGGCTCGGAGCGGATCTAGCCGCCGCCGGGGTGCATACCGTGGGTGACCTCCATGGCGAGGAATTGAGTTCGTTCCTACAAGGGGGACCGCTCGATATCCTCAAAGTGAGCGACGAGGATCTCGGCGAGGATGGCGCCGAAATCTCCGACGAGGGTGCCGTGTGGAACGCGATCGATGGGCTCGTCACTACCGGTGCCCGGGCCGTGGTGGTGTCGCAGGCAGACCGCGGGGCTCTGGCCTCCTTCGAAGGGGTTCGCTTTCGTGCGACGACACCAGAGTTCGAGGTGGTCGACCACACCGGGGCGGGAGACTCGATGACCGCCGCTTTGGCCGTAGCGGTGGTCCGTGGGTTCGAGCCGGTCGACGCCTTGCGATTGGCCTGCGCCGCCGGGGCCGCCAACGTGACCCGTCATGGCCGGGGCAGCTCGCAAGCCGACCTCGTTGAGGGTCTCACCAGCCTCGTCACCGTGGAGGAGGTGTTGTCGTGACTCCCTCGGTCCACCAACGGGTGGAAGTCGACCCGCGCCCTACCTCCCGGGCGGGGGTGTGCCGGCTCCTCGTCACCAACGACGACGGAGTAGAGGCGCCCGGCCTGAATGCTCTGGTGGCGGCTCTCCGGTCCCACCATGATGTGACAGTTGTCGCCCCGGCGGGCGAGCGCAGCGGGAGCGGGACGGGTATCGGCTACTTCGATCCGACGAAGGGCGTGGAGGTCACTCCCGTCGAGATGGATGGCGTCGTGGCCTACGCCCTGGCCGGTCCGCCCGGGCTGGCCGTCATGTCGGCGGCTCTCGGCGCCTTCGGCGATCCTCCCGACATCGTGGTCTCAGGGATCAATGCCGGGATCAACACCGGCCACTCCGTGGTCCATTCGGGCACCGTTGGGGCGGTCCTCACCGCCCGCACGTTCGGAATCGATGGTTTGGCGATCAGCCTGGCCGAATCCGATCCGTGGCGATGGGACACGGCGGCGGCGGTGGCCCTGGCCTGTCTGGAGTGGCTGATCGACCAGCCCACGGCGCGTCTCACCCTCAATCTCAACGTTCCGGCGGTGGATACACCGGAGGTGAGGGGTATCCGCTGGGCCGACCTCGACGAGTTCGGGCACTTTCGGCTTGCCATCGCCGACGTTCCCGGTCGCTCGGTCCAGTTCGAGGTAGGACCTCCCGAAGACGGATTGGACCCGGGATCGGACTCGGCGCTGGTTCGACAGGGGTTCGCCACACTCACACCCTTGACCACTGTGGAGCCGGCTCCGTTCCCGACCTCGCTGCCGGCGATGAAGCCATCACCGAGAACCACGGGTCGGTAGCACGCATCAAAGTGGCAGTGTGAACCTTGGTTCACGAAATCTTCAGGAAAGTGTCGAAATTCGGCCCCTCGTGTTCGTCGTCTGTACGAAGGTATCCATCAACGAGGAAGGAGTTCGCGGATGCCCAGGTATGCAGCACTCATCTACGGTCCGGCGGAGCAGGAGGGGCAGGGCACGCCCGAAGACTGGGCCGACGTCATGTCCGACTACACCGAGTTCCAAGAAAGGGCAGTCGCGGCCGGAGTGGTAGGCGGTGGCGAGGCGCTCCAGGACACCGTCACCGCCACCACGGTTCACGTGGAGGGAGGTAAGGGCGGAACCGTCGTGCATACCGACGGCCCTTTCGCGGAGACCAAAGAGGTCTTGGGAGGTTTCTACTTGCTGGACTGCGCCGACCTCGACGAGGCTTTGCTTTGGGCAGCCCAGATCCCGGGAGCCTGGCACGGAAAGGTCGAGGTCAGGCCTGTCATCGAGTTCCCCCAGGCGGAATGAGCCCTTCGATTGAGGAAACGGTGCGGGTGGAGGGTGGCCAGGTCCTGGCCACCCTCATTCGGCTCACCGGCGACATCGACCTGGCCGAAGACGCCCTGCAGGACGCAGCTGTCGCGGCTCTCGAGACGTGGAAGGATCTGGTGCCTGACAACCCGGGGGCGTGGCTCACCGCGGTGGCTCGCAATAAGGCTCTCGACCGGATCCGTCGCGAGGCCCGCCGTGACGGCAAAGAGGCCGAAGCGCATCTCCTCGGGAACCCGGGTACCGCCGGGGCCTCTCCCCGAGAGAGCGACGACCTGCTGCGGCTCATGTTCACCTGCTGTCACCCGGCCCTGTCCGCTGAGTCGCAGGTGGCTCTCACGCTGCGCACCATCTCCGGCCTCGACACCGCAGAGATAGCACAGGCCTTCATAGCGAATGAGGCATCCATGGCTCAGCGCCTCAGCCGGGCGAGACGCAAGATCTCTTTGGCCCGGATCCCGTATCGGATTCCCCCCGACCACGAACTTCCCGATCGCCTTCCGGCCGTACTGACGACCGTGTACGTGATCTTCACGACCGGGCATCATTCACCGGCAGGGAACTTTGACGGGCGGATCGATCTGGCGGACGAGGCCATCCGCATCGGGAAAATGCTTGCCTTCCTCATGCCCGATGAGCCCGAGGTGACCGGGTTGTTGGCCCTGATGCTGGCCACCCACGCCCGGCGGGCGGCCAGGCTGGGAGCCGACGGAGAGATGGTTCTGCTCGGCGACCAGGATCGGTCTCGGTGGGACCGGACTGCGATCGAGGAAGCGTCGGACATGGTGCAAAGGGTGTTGCGGCTGCGTCGCCCCGGGCCCTATCAGATCCAGGCAGCTATTTCCTGTCTCCATGGTCAGGCCCCGTCGGACTCGGGTACCGACTGGAAGCAGATCGTTGATCTCTATCGCCTCCTGGAGGCGATGACTCCGACCCCGGTGGTTCGGGTGAATCGGTCGGTGGCAGAAGCAAAGGTGTTCGGTCCTGGCGCCGGCCTCGAGCTGCTCGAAGACGTGGCCGGCCTCGAGCGGTGGCACTTGTATTGGTCGACGCGGGCAGAGTTTCTGCGACAGCTCGGGCGGCTTGAGGAGGCTCGGGAGGCCTACCGGGCCGCCCTCGGGTGCGAGATGAACGACTCCGATCGGCGTTTCCTCACTCGTCGCCAAGCCGAGCTGACGTTTCCTGTGAGCCGGCACAGGTCATCGACCGGTGCCGGCTCGCTCGCGTGAGTTCGGGTTATCTGCCTCTCATCCTCAGGTTGCTCCGCTCCACTACCACGCGGAAGTCACCGGTCCGATCGATGTGGGCCAGAAACGTCCACGAGTAGTGCCAGTGAGACCCGTCCGCGCCCCTCAGGTTTCCTTGACCGTGCTCCCCGAAGGCGTTGACGCGAGTGCCGCTCACGAACAGGTCGTTGTCGTGTCCCTGCACTCGGGCGGTGCCTTTCGCCAGCGGGCCCGACTGGTCGTCCGTGTCCGCACATGGACCGGACAGGTCGGCATCGTCGTCGAGGTGCCAGATCTCGATGCTTCTCAGAGCCTGAAACGAGCCCACGACCGCTCCCTTTCCGGTCTCCTTGAGGCGGACGGTCACCAATTCCTCATACGGGGGCGGCCCTTGGAAACCGCCCTCCTCCCATTGGCAGATGGCCTCCCGAGTCGTGTTCCAGAACACCGCGATTCCGTAGGTCAGGTCCGGGAAGACCAGGACGATGGGCTCCTCGATTCGCTCGGGAGGATCGGCTGACACCGGGACGGCCACGGCGAGCAAGAGCGCTACGGCCACGAGAGCGATCCACCTGTGTGTTGCTTTCATCACTGCCTCCATGTAGTTGATTGAGTCGAAGGGCGATCATTTCTACGGCGCATCACCTCCTCTTCGTTTCGTAGGTCGTCCAACTTCGGGCAGGTTTATTCGAAGCCATGCGCTCGCGAGCGCGCCACGTACGAAACCCACCAGCTCGGCGATATCCAGGGTGCAGAGGTAGAGGCGCAAGCGACACACCCTCAACCCAGACCTCCATCGGGCCCAGAACCCGGACGTCCATGGACCGACCATACGCCTGTCCGCTTCCGGACGCGGTGGCCGCCTTCAAGGTAGCCGGATGAGCCATGGGAAATGGGCGGCGGCCCGAATCGAGATCAACGTGAGAACGACGAGGTCGGTGACCGCATCGCCCACATCGACCAACTCGATCACCACATGTTCGGGAAGATCCCTCCCTCCCATCGCCAGGGAGGGGATGGCCATGAGCGCCCTCAAGAGGAGCCCCACCAGGAGAGGCCTGGTCTTGCGTTTGGCCAGCCTGTTGCGCGCTCCAGATAGGCTCCAGAGCGACAAGGAGACTCAAAGAGTCTCCTTGTCGCTCACGGATCAGCGAGCGAGAGGAGCGGCGCCGCTGTCCCCGACAGGGCCCGCCCGAGGTCGGGACGCTACCTTGGCGGGGAATGCACCTGGCCGACCTGACGAGTCACGACACATTTCTCGAGGGCCTTCCCCACCAGACGTTCGCCTGGTTGCGTGAGCACGATCCAGTCCACTGGGTCGATGAGCAGGATGGAGCGGGGTTCTGGGCGGTGACGCGCCATGCCGACGTGCGGGCGGTGGGGCGTGACTACGCCACCTTCAGCTCGGCAGCGGGCATTCGCCTGGAGGAGATGGCACCCGATGAGCTGGAGGGGCGCCGCACCCTGATGGAGCACGATCCCCCCGACCACACGCGGCTTCGGCGGCTCGTCCAAGAGGCCTTCAGCCGCCCCGTGGTGGCGCAGCATGAGGACGAATTGCGCCGTCTTGCCGTCGAGGTGATCGAGGAGGCACTCACGCGGCCCGAGTTCGACTTTGTCACCGACATCGCCCGGCCGCTCCCGATCGCCATGCTGTGCCGTCTCCTGGGGGTACCGGACTCCGACATCGACCATCTCGTGGCCCTGGCCGACGAGATGGTGTCCAACACCGATCCCGAGTTCACCCGTTTGGTGGTCGACATGTCAGACACGGGGGACTTTCGGCTGCTTCCGTTCCGGAGCCCGGCGGCGGTGGAGGTGTTCGACTACGCCCAGGAGCTGGCCGACTCCCGCCGCCGACGGCCGGGTGAGGATCTGATCACCACGCTGGTGTCGGCGACTCTTTCCGGGCGGCCGCTCACCGACCTGGAGTTCAAGAACTTCTTCGCCTTGCTGCTGGTGGCGGGGAACGAGACCACCCGGCACTCGATCAGCCAGGGAATGCTGGCGTTCATCGACAATCCCGCTCAACGGCGCCGTTGGGTCGAGGACGTCTCGGTGCGCCGAACGGGAACCGAGGAGATCCTGCGCTGGGCCTCGGTCACGATCCACTTCCGGCGCACCGCTACCCGCGACACCGAATTGAGCGGGCGGGTTGTCGCCGCCGGAGACAAGGTGGTGATGTGGTACCCGTCGGCGAATCGCGACGAGCGGGAGTTCACCGAGCCCCTCCGGTTCGATCTCGGCCGTGACCCCAACCGCCACGTCACGTTCGGCCACGGACCTCACATGTGCGTGGGTGCCTGGCTGGCGCGCCTCGAGATCCGGGTCTTGTTCGAGGAGCTGCTTCCGCGTCTGGCCGACATCGAGGTTTCCGGGCCGCTGGTTCGGCTGCGTTCCAATTTCCACCACGGGATCAACCATCTTCCGGTGCGTGTGCGCCTGAGGTGAGGCGGTGCTCGGCGAACCAGGCCGCCAGGCGACGGAACCCGGTTTCCAGGTCGACAGCAGGTTCCCATTCGAGTGCCTGGCGGGTTCGCCGCTGGTCGAACCAATGCGCCGTGGAGAGCTGCTCGGCCAGGACTCTGGTGATGGGGGGGACGTCGGAACGGTTCAGTCCCTCCCACATCCGCTCCACTACCGACCCGACCGCTTTGGCAAGAGGAACCGGAACTGAGATGCGCGGCGCTTCCAGTCCGGCGGCGACGACGAATCGCTCCAGAAGCTCCCGCACCGGACGCGGCTGGCCGTTCGACACGACCAGTGCCTCGCCCCCCAGCTCGGGGGCACGGTCAAGGGCGGCAACCAGGGCGTCGGCGGCGTTGTCGATGTAGGTCGTGTCGATGAGCGCCGTTCCCGAGCCCACCACCACCAGCCGGTGCCGTCGAGCCCGATCCACGATCCTTGCTATGAGCTGTCGATCGCCTGGTCCCCACACGAGATGAGGCCGGATCGCCACCACCGGGAACGCATCTGTGCTGGAACTGAGTGCCATCTCCTCTGATTGGGCCTTGGTGGTCGCGTAGGCACCCCGCGTCGCTCCCGGTTGTGCCGGACCGGCACTGGCACCGATGAGGGAGTGACCCGTGTGAGCCACCGAAGGCGAGGAGACGTGAACGAACCGGCTCGCTCCGGCCCGGCGGGCCGCTTCCAGCACGTTCGTGGTCCCCACGACGTTGGTCTGGTGGAACTCATCCCAGGGGCCGGTGACGGAGACCCGGGCCGCGAGATGGATCACCGCCTCGACGCCGGCGACGGCATCGGTCACGGCCCCGATGTCGCAGATGTCACCCAGTCGTTCCTCGACGCCCAACTGCGACGGGTTCCTCTGGAGCACCACCACGTCGTCACCCCTACGCTGCAGCAATCGCACCGTGGCGGCGCCGAGAAGGCTGGTTCCACCGGTGAGGAGGATCCTCATCCGCGTCCCGGATGACCACCGGCGAGCACGCGGTCGGCCCAGCTGGCCAGGCGCGTCCGGTCGATCTTCGAATTGTGTCGCCGGTCGACAGGCAGGTCGGTCACGACGAGCACAGCGGCGACGTCCACGCCCGCCACTTGGCGTACCCGGTCGGCGAGATGTGCTGGTGCCAGGGCGGCGGAACGGACACCGCCGATCGTCACGACGATCGCCACCACCTGTTGGGTACCGGACGGTCCTACCCCGACGATGGCGGCATGCTCGACCTCGGGCAGGGTCTCGATGGCCTGCTCGGTCCCGACCGGCGTTACGAAGCCGCCCGCGGTGGTCACGACGTGAACCAGACGTCCCTCGATCCACAGCCGTCCCTCACTGTCGAAGTGACCCACGTCCCCGCTCCGGTGCCACCCTTCCGGTGCGGACGTGGCCGCCTGGGTAGCCCACAGCTTGTCGTAGCCGTCCTTGACATGGGGAGCAGAGATGACCACTTCGCCCGTGACTTCGACGGTGGTGGTGGGTCCTCCGGTCGGTCGTCCCGAATGGTCCAGTGGGGCAATGGTCACGTCGACACTCGCAAGAGGGTGTCCGACACACACGCCCCTTCCCCGCCCGGCCGCTTCGATCTCGGCGAGGGAGATGTCGGCGACGGGGAGCACCTCGGTCATCCCGTACGGCGTATGCGGTTCGGCATTGGGCATAAGCCGTCCCGCCTGGCGGAGGAGTTCGGGTGGAACGGGCGCCCCGGCCGACAGGAGGAGACGCACCGACTCGAGGGCACGGTGGTCGGCCTGGCCGAGTGCGCTGGCCGTTGCCACGACGTTGCGCAAAGCTGCCGGGGAGGCAAACACCAGCGTCGCGTTCATCTCGTCGACGGCGTCGGCCAGAGCCTGAGCGGTGAGCGTCGACGGCGCCGTCACGTCCATGTCGGGGACCGCCGATGGTATGCCCATAGCCGGCCCGTACAGGGCGAAGGGAGCGAAGGCTGCCACCAGTCGGTCGGCGCGCGTGATCCCGTAGGCGGCGACGAGTGCGTCGCGCTGGGCCTGGAGTTGATGATGCCGGTATGCCACGCCCTTGGCAGGGCCCGTCGCTCCGGAGGTGAAGGCCACTGCCGCCAGGGAGCCGGAATCGGGTCCCGGCGGCGCGGGGCGACCATGACCTCGTCGACGGATGTCGTCGAGGGTGGCGAACACGCCCAGAGCCTTCGCCGCCGGCGCCGACACTCGCCCGGCCACGATGCGCCGGCCGGGCCAGCCGAGAGCCCGGCTGGCGACC
>JBGTLA010000184.1:0-1940 GCA_041744375.1 Acidimicrobiia bacterium
GGCGACACCCACGACTTCGACCCTCTGACGGTGGCGGACGCCGAGTCACGGCTGCGGAGGATCCTGGCCGATCCTGCCGGCGGTGACGTGGCCAGGTTGGCGGCGCTGCATGTCCTGGCGCAGCCCGAGAGCCCCTGGTCCCCCCACTACTTCTCCGGTGTCGCCGCACCGGGGCCCGACCGGGGGCTGGTGGGAGAAGAACTGCGCCTCTCCCCCAGCCAGGCGTCCTCATACGAGGAGTGCCCGCGCCGTTACGCCCTCGAACGGCGGCTGCGCGCCGTCGAAGGAGACTCCCCCCACCTGCGGTTCGGGTCGATCGTCCACCGAGTTCTCGAGGAGGCGGAAGGTGACGCCACCGGGACGGGACGACCCCATGCCGACCTGGACACGGCTCTGGCCCAGCTCGATCGCGTCTGGGAACTCGAGGCCGACTTCGGTTCACCCGCCATGAACGAGGCATGGCGCCGGCGGGCGGCTCTCTTGCTCGATCGGCTCTATTCGGACTGGCCGGGCGTCGATCGCGAACCAATCGCCCTGGAGATGTCTTTGGAGGCCACCATCGGAGGCGTCGAATGGGTGGGGCGGGCCGACCGGGTGGACCCGGCACCCGGGGGCGGCGTGACGGTGGTCGACTACAAGACCTCGAAGACCCCGCCTACCCTCAAGGAAGCGGCGCGGTCGCTGCAGCTCGGCTACTACATCATCGCCGCCTCCGCCGCCCCCGCCCTGGCAGCTCACGGCCCTCCGGTTGGCGCAGAGCTGTGGTTCCCGCTCTCGCGAACCGCCCGATCGACATTCTCCTTCGACATGGGTGAGCTCCCCGAAGTCGAGGCGCGCTTGGAGGCCGCCGCCCGGGGAATCGCACAAGAAGACTGGGCTCCTCGGGTCGGCTCCCACTGCGAACGCTGCCCGGTCCGCCTGGTCTGCCCGGCGTGGCCTGATGGGCGTGAAGGCTACCGATGAAGCTCGTCCCCACCTCCGAACAGCGCACGGTGCTCGACTCCGCTCTCGGCCCGATGCGTATCTCCGCCGGTGCCGGAACGGGAAAGACTGCGACCGTGGCGCTGGCGGTCGCCAACGCGGTGTGTCACCACGGCATCGAACCCGAACAGGTGCTCGGGCTCACCTTCACCAACAAGGCCGCCGCCGAGCTAGCCGACCGGATCCGAACCGTCCTCGGTACCGTCACGGAGCCAGGCCAAGAACCCGAGGTCCACACCTATCACGGTTTCGCCGCCCACGTCGTCACCGAGTTCGGTGCCTTGGCCGGCATCGAAAGGGGGACTTCGGTCATCACCCCCATCTTCTCTCGCCAGCTCCTCTTCGATGTCATCGGTCGCCGGCGATTCCACCATCTCGATGTCACCTGGCCGGGTGTGGTCGACCGGATCCATCGCCTGGGGGCGAGCCTGGGCGACCATCTCGTCGATGTCGACGCCCTGGCCGCCGCCGCCGCCGATTCGGAACCGTGGCCCGAACGAATCGAGCTTCTCAGCGCCTGGAGTGACTATCGAGCGGCCAAGGCACGCCTGGGGGTCGTCGATTACGCCGACCTGATCTCTGCTGCCGTACGCCTGCTCACGGAGCACCCGCAGATCGCCGAGCGCGTACGGGCCCGTTACCGCCTCGCTCTCCTCGACGAGTACCAGGACACCAACCCCGCCCAACGGGTCTTCCTCCAGAGCCTGTTTCTCGGCGGTTTCCCGGTGGTGGCCGTGGGCGACACCGACCAGACGATCTACGAGTGGCGCGGCGCCTCTCCCGAGAACTTCGAACGATTCGGGGCCCACTTCCCGCAAGCGGACGGTCGAGACGCCCCCGGGCTGCCGCTGACGATCAATCGCCGTTCCGACCGCCGAATCATCGCCGTCGCCAACGCCGTCCGCACCCAGATCGGTAGCGGCAGCGCCCCGCTGCGACCCGGGCCCGCCGCCGGCGAA
>JBGTLA010000185.1:0-58036 GCA_041744375.1 Acidimicrobiia bacterium
ATGAACGGCTTATCGGGTTTGGTCGGAGGCGGCATCAACCGCCTCCGACCAAACCTCATCTCACCCGGCGGGTGGCCCGCTGCATCTCTCGTTCGTGCTCCTTGGCGCGAATGTCACGGCGCTTGTCGACAGTTCTCTTGCCCTTGCCCAGCCCGATCTGGATTTTGGCCTTTCCGTCTGAGAAGTAGAGGCGCATTGGGACCAGCGTGAGGCCTTTTTCGGCGAGCCCGCCGGCGATACGGTCGATCTCATGTCGTTTCATGAGAAGCTTGCGGGTGCGCTCTGGGTTGTGACCCCCATCGCGAGCAAAGGCGTAAGGGGCGATGTACATACCTACCAACCACACCTCACCGTCGCGGATCTGACCGAAACTGTCCTTCAGGTCGGCCCGGCCCGCTCGGAGACTCTTCACCTCAGATCCCGTGAGGACCAGGCCGGCCTCCCACTCGTCGACGATCTCGAAATCGAAACGCGCCCGCCGATTCGTGGCGATGACTTTGATGTCGCTCATCCGAGATACGACGAGGGATCGACGGGGCGTCCACCTACCAGAGTCTCGAAGTGGAGATGAGGGCCCGTGCAATACCCGGTGCATCCCACGTACCCGACTATCTGTCCGCGCTGTACCTGTTGGCCGGCCGAGACCGCCACCGAGGATTGATGGGCGTAGAGGGTGGCCAGGCCGCCTCCGTGATCGATGACGACTGCGTTCCCGTATCCGCCCCGAATCCCCGCCGACACGACGACTCCGGCTTCCGCCGCCACGATCGGCTCTCCGGTCGCCGCCCGCATGTCCCAGCCCGTGTGAAGCCTCCTCGTCCCGAAGATCGGGTGGATGCGATATCCGTATGGCGAGGTGACGGCACCGGGCACCGGACGCAGGAGGAGGCCCGAAGGCTGCTCCCCCGACGCCGGGCGGGCGGCCAGCTCGGCCTCCAGTGCTGCCGCATCGGCCTCGAGGCCCTGCTTGTGCTGTTCGAACGAGGAGATGTCGGCGGTGATGGCCGCCACCAGTCGCTCTGCCTCGGCGGCCGCGTTGGCCGCTTCGGCCCGGAGACCGTCGACACGCTCGACTTCCTCGGCCTGGCGGAGGCGCTTGAGGTCGAGGTCCGCCAACATGACCTCACGCACCTGGCGCTGCTCGTCGAGGATCGTCTGCTGACGCTCCTCTTCTGTCTCGAGGATGGACAGCTGACGGAAGAGTTGAGCGCTGTCACCCACGGCACCGTCGACATATGCAAATCCAATGGTTGCCTCGGCGGCGTCGGCGAACCCGAAGAGCCGGGTCCCGGCGGTGGAGGCGTTCATGTAGAGCTCCACCACCTGACGGGACAAGGACTCTTTGGTCTGGGACTTCTGTAGCCGGGTGACGGCCAAGGCCGACTCGAAATGGTCCATCAGCCGTTGGACTCGCTCCAACTCGGCCTCTTCGGCCGCGATCTCCGACTCGGTGGCCGTCAACGCCGCCTGGGCGGCCTGGACCTGGCCAACCAGATCTTCCAACCGCGTACGTGCGGCCAGCACCTGCTGGCCGGCCTCCGTCTTGGCCGCCTCCGCAGATTCGATCTGGCTGCTGAGCTGCTCGATCCGCTCCCGAACCTCTTCCAGCTCGGCTTCGGTGTTGCCGAGGGCGGTAGTGGCCATCACCAGACTCGCCATCAGCGCCATCCCCGCCAACACCAGTCTTGGCATGCTCACACCGGCTCGAGTGCCCGCCTCGACCCGGCGGGGCGCGCACCATCGGCCTCACGGAGATATCGACTCAGGCCCAGAAGGCTCCCGAGGACTCCAGCGGCCGCCCCGAACAACAGGAACACGACTCCCCAGCGCAGGAAGAACGTGCCCGGTATTTGCAAGTTGATCAGTTGGATTCCCACCCCGGCCCCCGCCAGGTTCTGGGCGGCCACCCACACCGCAAACACGGCCAGCGCAGCTCCCACGATGCCTTCGATGAGACCCTCCAACAAGAAAGGAATACGGATGAACCAGTTCGACGCCCCCACCAACTTCATGATCGACACCTCGTCGCGGCGAGCGTATATGGCCAGTCGGATCGTGTTGGCGATGAGGATGACTGCAGATGCACCCAGCACGATGGCTAACCCGATGCCCAAGAGATTGAGGACCCCAGAGACCGCCGAGATCTGCTCGATCTCCTGGGCCGCCGAAGAGATCTTGTTGATGAGCTGCACGTGCTGTTGTAGCCGGAACTCCACCGCCTGGTACTGATCGATGTCGCTCAGCTCGATGCGGATGGAGGCGGGCAGGACGGTCGGGTTCTCCAGGATCTCCAGCATGTCGGGGTCGCTGGCGAAGATCTGCTGATATTCCTCATAGGCGGCCGTCTTGTCGATGTAGTAGGCGTTGGCCACCTCGTCCCAGGTCTGCACCTCCGCCATCAGCGCCTGATGGGCATCGGCCGGCACCCCGTCTCGTCCGGCGTCGTTGAGGAACACGATGATGTGGACACCCTCCTGCCAGGCGAGGGTGTTGATCCGCACCAACTCGTTGACCGCCAGCGCCCCAAAGGCGAGCCCCAATGAGATGAATACTGCCAAGATCGCTCCCACCACCACCAAGAGGTTGCGGCGCAGGTTGACGAGAGCTTCGCGCAGAAGGAAGGCGGCTCGGCTCATGTCTCCGCCGCCGTCTCGTAACGGCCGGCGACCTCGTCTCGGAGCATGCTTCCGTTGGCGAGCTGCACCACCCGTCTTTGCATGGCGTCGACGATGGCGTGGTCGTGAGTGGCCATGACCACGGTGGTGCCAGTGCGGTTGATCCTGTCGAGGAGTTTCATGATTCCCACCGAGGTGGCCGGATCGAGGTTCCCAGTCGGCTCGTCGCACAGCATGATGGGGGGACGATTGACGAACGCTCGAGCTACCGAGACCCGCTGTTGCTCGCCACCGGATAGTTGGCGGGGATAGCGGGCCCCCTTGTCGGAGAGGCCGACGAGATCCATGACCTGTTGCACCTGCGGACCGATCACCGAGCGCGGCCGGCCCAGCACCTCGAGGGCGAAGGCCACGTTCTCCTCCACGGTCTTGTTGGGGAGTAGCTTGAAGTCTTGAAACACCGTGCCGATGGAGCGTCGCAGGAACGGGACCTTCCAGCTGGGAAGGGTGGTGATGTCCTTGCCGGCAACGAAGATCGAGCCCCTCGTCACACTCTCCTCACGCAGCATGAGTCTGATCAGTGTGGATTTGCCCGAACCGGACGGGCCGACGAGGAACACGAACTCCCCCTTGGGAATTTCTAGAGAGATATCTCGGACGGCCACAGAGCCACCCTCATAGACCTTGGTTACATCCTGAAGTCGGATCATGACGGCGGAACCTCAGTGTGCCAGACGCGTCTGGCACCTCGGGGGATTGTCGAACGGTACCAGCGGACCGAACAAATCAGGGATTTGCGACAGCGACACCGGCCCGGCTCCGGGGCGTCGGAAGGGGCTCAGGTCCGTTCGTGCCCGGCCCGACGCCAGCGCAGATAGGCCTCCACGAATTCCATCAGGTCCCCGTCCAGCACGGCATCGATGTTGCCCACCTCGAGATCGGTGCGGAGATCCTTGACCATCTGGTAGGGCTGGAGCACGTACGAACGAATCTGACGGCCCCAAGCCGCCTCTCCTTGCTCACCCCGAATCGAGTCGAGGTGGGCTAGATGCTCGAGGCGTGCCCGCTCCGCCAGGCGAGCCTTGAGCATCGCCATCGCCCGAGCCTTGTTTTGCAGCTGAGAGCGCTCGTTCTGACATTGGGCGACGATCCCGGTGGGGAGATGGGTGATCCTGACGGCGGAATCGGTCGTGTTCACGTGCTGGCCCCCCGCCCCCTGGCTCCGATAGGTATCGATGCGCAACTCATCGTCGCGAATCTCGATATCGGCGTCCTCGCCGAGGTCGGGAACCAAATCGACCCCTGCGAAGGAGGTCTGCCGGCGGGCGTTGCCGTCGAACGGACTGATCCGGACCAGCCGGTGCACTCCTCGCTCCGACTCGAGCATTCCGTACGCCCGGTCGCCCCGCACGGTGAGCGTGGCGGATTTGATGCCTGCCTCCTCACCTTCGGTGATCTCCTCGACGGTCACCGAGAAACCTTGATCGGACAGGAAGCGTTGGTACATGCGGACCAGCATCTCGGCCCAGTCCTGGGCATCCACCCCCCCGGCGCCGGCGTGCACCGAAAAGATGGCGTCGTAGTCGTCGTACTCCTCGAAGAACAACGACTCGAGCTCGAGATGATCCAGCTCCTTGGACACTTGAGCCAGTTCGGCGTCGGCCTCCGCACGGTTGGCATCGTCATCGGCTTCCGACGCCATCTCCCACAGCACCTCGGCGTCCGCGATCTGCTGTTCCAGCGACGCCACCAGGGCGAAGAGGCCCTCGTAGCGGGCCAGGGTCTGCGTAACGCGACGTGCCTCGTTGGCGTCGTCCCACAACTCGGGCGACGAGGCCCGATCTCTCAGCTCGCTGAGCTCGACTTCCTTGCCGGGGAGGTCAAAGGAACCTCCGGGCTTCGCTGAGGCGATCGCGCAGAGACGCTATCGAGGCGCGGGGGTTCGTCTCAGAAGAGGTCATGATCACTCGAGTTTACCAGCCGACAGGAAGGGGACGGATCTCACGCCACCGCACCATGGCAACGTTTGTACTTGTTCCCGCTCCCGCACGGGCAGGGATCGTTGCGACCGATCTTCTCACTGGTCACCGGCTCCCGCCGCTGGGGCTGAGACGCATTGGCCTGGACCCGCTGCGGCCCGGCAGACACCAAGGCGGGCGCCGACGGCTCCGGCTCGGCGAGCTGAACGTGGAACAGATAACGAACCGCGTCGCGCTTGACCGACTCGACCATCTCCTGAAACATGTCGTAGCCCTCGCGCTGGTACTCGGTGAGCGGGTCTCGCTGGCCCATTGCCCGCAGCCCGATACCGGCCCGGAGGTAATCCATCTCTGAGAGGTGCTCGCGCCACTTGTTGTCGATGATCGACAGCATGACCGACTTCTCGACCTGCCGCATCACCTCCGTTCCCAATTCCTCCTCTCGGGCGTCGTATGCCGACAACGCCTGCTCGACGGCCGTGTCGACGAGGGAATCGAAGGACAGAGTGCCACCGAGAACTTCCGGCGACAGATCGGCGTCGTAGATCAATCCGAGTTCGCGGTTGACGCCTTCCCAATCCCATTGGGCTGTGGGAAGGTCACCCACTGCTTCGGCCAGCGTCTCGGTGACGGCGTGTTCGATCCAGTCGTCGACGAGTTCCTCTCCAGCTTGGTTGTCGAGAATGGATGCCCGCCAGCTGTAGACGACCTCACGCTGGCGATTCATGACCTCGTCGTACTTGAGGACGTTCTTGCGGATCTCGAAGTTCTGGGACTCGACTTGTCGTTGCGCCCGTTCGACCGCACTGTTGACCCACTTGTGCTCGATGGGCATGTCGTCGGGGATCTTGAGACGCTCCATGATCGATTCCACCCGTTCACCCTGGAAACGACGCATCAGGTCGTCGCGCAGCGACAAATAGAAACGGGATTCGCCCGGGTCGCCCTGACGACCAGAGCGGCCCCGCAACTGGTTGTCGATCCGCCGGGACTCGTGGCGTTCGGTACCGATCACGTACAGTCCGCCGGCTTCGAGGACCCGAGCCTTGTCCGGGGCGATTTCGGCGGTGAATTTCTCGGTCAGCTCGGCGAGGCGCTCGTCATAGTCTTCGTCGGTCGGTCCCGCCCCTTGGCGCTTCAACTCCGCTTTGGCCATCCCTTCGGGATTGCCCCCCAGCATGATGTCGACGCCGCGACCGGCCATGTTGGTGGCCACCGTCACCGCGCCGGGCCGTCCCGCCTGGGCGATGATGTCGGCCTCCCGGGCATGGGCCTTGGCGTTGAGCACTTCGTGCGGTATCCCTCGCTTCGAAAAGAGTCGCGAGAGCGTCTCCGACTTCTCGATGGAGACGGTTCCCAACAGCACCGGCTGTAGGTCGGCATGTCGAACGGCGACGTCGTCGGCCACCGCCTCGAACTTGGCCTCCTCGGTCTTGTAGACCAGGTCGGGCTGGTCGGCCCGAGCTGTGGGTCTGTTGGTGGGGATGACCACTACCTCCACCTTGTAGATTTGGGCCAGCTCAGCTGCTTCGGTTTCGGCAGTGCCGGTCATGCCGGCGAGCTTCTCGTACAGGCGAAAATAGTTCTGCAAGGTGATGGTTGCCAGCGTCTGGTTCTCCGACTTGATGGCCACACCCTCTTTGGCCTCGATGGCCTGGTGGAGGCCCTCCGAGTATCGCCGGCCTTCGAGCACGCGCCCGGTGAACTCGTCGACGATCTTCACCTCCCCTTGGTCTAAGAGATACTCCACATCTCGGTGGTAGAGCTCTTTGGCCTTGAGGGCCGACTCCATGTGATGCACGAGGTCGACGGCGGCGTGGTCGTACAGATTCTCCACGCCCACGGCACGCTCCACCGCCGACACGCCTTCTTCTGTGACCAGGACCTGGCGCTTCTTCTCGTCGACCTCGTAGTGGACGTCCGGCTGGAGGCGGGAAGCGATGCGAGCGAAGTCCTGGTACCACTTGGCGGAATCGGCCAGCCGTCCTGAGATGATGAGAGGGGTGCGCGCCTCGTCCACGAGGATGGAATCGACCTCGTCGACGATGGCGTAATGGTGACCACGGTGCACCATATCCTTGCGCCGCATCGCCATGTTGTCGCGCAGGTAGTCGAAGCCAAACTCGTTGTTGGTGCCGTACGTGATGTCGGCTGCATAGGCAGGACGACGTTCTTCGGGGGTCATTCCCGACTGGATGAGGCCCACCTCGAGCCCGAGGAACCGGTGTATGTTCCCCATCCATGCCGCGTCTCTCGACGCCAGGTAGTCGTTGACGGTGACGAGGTGCACTCCGTGGCCACCCAGGGCGTTGAGATAGGCCGGCATCGTCGAGACAAGGGTCTTTCCTTCACCCGTCTTCATCTCGGCGACCATCCCGACGTGGAGAGCGGCTGCTCCTACGAGCTGGACGTCGAAATGTCGCTGTCCGAGCACCCGCTTGGCCGCCTCTCTCACGGCGGCGAAGGCCTCGACCATGAGGTCGTCGAGGCTCGCTCCGTTGGACACCCGGTCGCGGAACTCCACAGTCTTGGCTGCCAGATCGGAGTCGGAGAGGGCTTCGAAGGAGGACTCGACCTCGTTGACCGCCGTAGCAACCGATTCGAAGGCTTTGAGGCTCCGCCCCTCACCGATGTTCAGGATCTTGGAGAAGAGGGACATACTTCCTCGGATTCTACCGGCGCACCGACCTATCTCCCCAGTGCGACCGCTCGGTTACGGCAACGACCCGCTCAGGGCTCGAGCAAACCCTCGCGAATTGCGTAACGAACTGCGTCGTGGCGCGAGCCGAGGCCGAGCTTGTCGAGCACGTTGCGTACGTGGTTCTTGACGGTGTTCTCGGAGATGAAAAGCCTATCGGCGATCTCCTTGGAGGTGTGCCCGGCAGAAATCTCGGCCAGGATCTCGATCTCTCGCCCCGTCAACGTTGGTTTGCGCAACGCCACGACATCCCTCGTCCGTAGCAGTTGCGCCACGATGTCGAACAGTTTGGCGCCCATGGCGGGAGACATGACCGCTCCCCCGTCCTCGACCTCTCGCATGGAATCCACGAGCCTTTCGAGAGGAGTGTCCTTGGTGAGGTAGCCCCGTGCTCCGGCTTTGACGCCGGCCAGCAGGTCTTCGGGTGACTCGGAGGACGTGAGAAGGATGACGGCCGACTGGGGCGACTCGGACACGATGGTCGACACGATCTCCAACCCGGACATTCCTGGCATGAGCACGTCCAACAAGACCAAGTCGGGTTGGTGCTGGCGAGCCAAACCAATGGCGGACATCGCGTCGGCCGCGGTTGCCACCACCGAGAAGCCGGCTTCGCCACAAGCGGCGGCCAGGGCGGCCCGGAACAGCTCGGCATCGTCGACGATCAAGACCGTTCTCATGGGCTGTGAGTGCTCATGACGGTTCGATGAGGCCGAGACGCCCGTCGCGGCGCCGGTAGATGACGCTGTGCCGATCCGAGTCGGCGTTGAAGAAGAAGAAGAAGGAGTGACCGAGCATGTCCATCTGAAGGGTTGCTTCCTCCAATGTCATCGGCTTCATGACGAATTGCTTTACCTTTACGATCTCGTCGGACTCGACGGGAACAGACGCCGTCGGAGCTGAGTCCGGCTTGCGTCGCCGGTCGATGAGACGTTCCTTGAGGCGACGCAGTTGGCGTGTCAGTCGCTCGGAGGCATCGTCGAGTGCTGCTTCGAGGGTTACGGCCGACGCTTCGATTCGGACGACCCGGCCCGATACAGCGGCCGTGAACTCGACTTGAAACCGTTCATCAGAGCGACGGGGATTGGTCGCTTCCGAAATCTCGACGTCCACGCGATCGACGGCCTGTTCGAAGACGCGCCCCGCGTGCTCCACCCGTTCGAGCGTTTCGGATCGCTGACGATCGGTAAGGCTGACGTTGCGACCTTGAACGATGATTTCCACCAGATGGCCTCCAGGTTGCCGTGAACTCCCCCGGGCAGGCTAGTCACGTCATCGGGGGCCGATCTGATCACCGTCGGGGCCGGCCCCCGCCGCTGCTGGCGGTCACCGCCTCTGTGGGCGAGCCGAGAGCACGGGCTGCTGCCGCCAATGTGGTGCCCGTGGTCACCACGTCGTCCACGAGCAAGACGGGTTGGCGCCCAAGGGCCGATACCACTCGAAAGCGGGGCGAGAATCCATGGGCACCCTCCGCTCGCGATCGGCCAAAGACGGATGCCCGCAGAGGCCGCGCCACCTCCGCTCCGGTCACGCGGGCCAAGGCGGTGGCCAGCTCGAGGGCCGGGTCGACACCGTACTTGACGACCCGCCAGCGGAGACGGGGCACGGGAACCAGCACCGAATCAGCGCTGACGGCGTGGGCCATGTAGTGGGCCAGTACGTCGGCGGCCGCCAGAATCCCCCGATACTTGAGGATATGGATGAGAATTCGGGCGGGCCCGGTGTGAAGGAGGGCGGGGCGAACAACCACCCTGGCAGCCAACCTCTCCGGCGCCGGCCGCATGAGGAGACGACAGCCCCCGCACAAACGTCCCTGCCCGACACGGGCGCACACCAGACACATCGTTGTCCGAACCTATCCGACCCCAAGGACAGATTCTCGCCTGGCCCACCCCTCCCGCTCACACGCTTCGGATCACCTGTTAAGGGATGGATCGGTCAAGTTCCTTCTTGCCAACCCGAGAGGTATTCGCGTTGCTCATCGGTGAGCTCCTCGAGACCCCCGCCCAGACGAGCGAGCTTGATCGAAGAAACCACACGATCGATCTCGGCGGGCAGCGTGTAGATGGCCGGCTCGAGCTCACCACGGCGGGTGACGAGCCATTCGGCGGCCAGGGCCTGGTTGGTGAAGGACATGTCCATGACGTCAGCGGGATGACCTTCGGCCGCTCCCAGGTTGACCAGTCTCCCTTCGGCCGCCAACAGGATGCGACGACCATCCTCCATCAGGAACTCGTCGAGGTTCTCGCGAACGGGGCGTTGCTCGGTCGCCATCGACCGCAGCGACTCGAGATCGAGCTCGATGTCGAAGTGCCCGGCGTTGGCCAGGATGACGCCGTCTTTCATACGTTCGAAGTGCCGGCGACGCAAGACGTGCTTGTTGCCGGTGACGGTGATGAAGATGTCACCCACGGCGGCTGCATCGTCTGCGGTGAGCACCTGGTGCCCGTCCATGGCAGCCTCGAGGGCCCTGATGGGGTCGACCTCCACCACCACCACCTTGGATCCCATCCCATCGGCGCGTGAGGCTACGCCCCGACCGCAGTCCCCGTACCCGACCACCACCAGCGTCTGACCCGCCAGGAGCACATTGGAGGCGCGAATGATGCCGTCGAGTGACGACTGGCCGGTGCCGTAGTGGTTATCGAAGAGATGCTTGGTCGCCGAATCGTTGACAGCCACCACGGGCACGCGCAAGGTACCGTCGGCGGCCATCGCCCGCAGACGGATCACCCCGGTGGTGGTCTCTTCGGTCGAGCCGATGACCTCGATGTCGCGGCGTTCCGTATGGAGGATGGTGGCCAGGTCGGCGCCGTCGTCCATTGTCACGGCCGGGGCGTGATCCAAGGCGGCGTGGATGTGCTTGTAATAGGTGTCGGCGTCCTCTCCGCGGATGGCGAAAACGGCGATTCCCTCAGCTACGAGGGCTGCGGCGACGTCGTCTTGGGTCGACAGAGGGTTGGAAGCGCACAAGATCGGCTCGGCGCCCCCGTCGCGGAGGGCGAGCATCAAGTTGGCAGTCTCGGCCGTGACGTGGAGACAGGCTGCGACAACGTGGCCCTCGAGGGGCCTCTCTCGACGGAAGCGCTCCCGGACCGTTTCGAGCACCTCCATTCGTCGCCCCGCCCAGGCGACGCGTCGGGCGCCAGACTCGGCCAGACCGAGGTCGGCGATGTCGTAATTCATGAGTCCTCCTTGAGCAACTGCTTCAGGTCTTCGATCAGGGCAACGGCCTCGGGGTCGACCGAGTAGCGGCCGGCTAGCTCCAACGTCACCAGATCGGCGGTGGCCGCCAGGCTCAGCATCCGAGCCAGAGGGCTTTCTCCGATCGACCAAACCTCCTCGGCCCAGCCGACATAAGGGGCGGTGAGACGTCGAGTGTGACGAAAGCGCTCCCCCACCCGCGTGTGATCCTCACGGTCACGTAAGGGGACAATCACCACCTTGTCGATCGTGACCTCCTGCATCGCCGGCCATCCCACGATCTCGTTGTGATCGGCCTCCGGAAGGCTCGACCACCAGGCCGGGGACTTGGCGTTCTCGTTCATCTGCGTCTTCCAGCGCTGCGCCACCGGTGACGTGAGAGGGGATCCGGCCCAGATCGCCGGGATACGACCCGCCATCTGGTCGACGAGCCTGAGGGTGGGGATATCGGTCTCGCCGGCATACACGGCCTCGGTCACGTCCGCCGCTTCGCCCAGGTCTGCGTCCAATTCGAAACCGATCGTCCCGAGCAACCGGCACAACGTGCCCAGCAGAAAGCCGAGCGAGGCGCGCGGCTGGTTACCGCCGGGCACCTCGACATGGTGCAGCAAGGAGCGGGCGGCCAGCTCTCCACCGCTGGAGATACCGACCACCGTCAAACCTGCCTCGAGTGCCTCTGAGACGACCGCCAATGTCTCTTCGGTGTCGCCCGAATACGACACCGCCACCACCAGCGGCTTGTCGATCGGAGCCCAGCCGGGCAGTCCATATCCCTTGACCACGTCGACCCGACGCCCCCGGCGCGCCGCCAGAGCAGACGCGAAATCACCGCAGATCCCCGATCCACCCATCCCCACCACGAGAACTGAGCCGGGAGATTCGATCTTCGGAAGTTCGACCTCCGCCGACCAGCGCAGCTGGTCGGGCAGACTGCGGGTCTGGGCCCCGAACGACTCACTCACGAGGCCCCCCCTCGGCTTCGGAGAGCAGCATCACCGGGATCCCATCGACCACCGGGTATCGCCGCCCGCACACCGTGCACTCGAGTCGGGACTCTTCGACGTCCTCGACGAGCGAGCCGTGTTCGGCCGGGCATACCAGCAGCGCCCGCAGGTCGGGGTCGATCATGACGACCCTGCAATGATGTCGCCGACGCCAGTCACCAATTCATCGACCGCCACCGGGTCGGGGGCCTCGACGTTGAGCCGAAGGACAGGCTCGGTATTGGACGGGCGGAGGTTGAACCAGCGATCAGGCCAAGCCACCGTCAGGCCGTCGAGCTCATCGACCTCAGCATCGGCATAGGCATCGGCGACCGCTCCCAGGGCTCCTTCTTGATCGACCACGTCGAGATTGATCTCTCCGGAGGCAGCGTACGGCTCGACCTCGTTCCGGAGCTCCGAAAGTGGCCGGCCGTCCTCTGACAGCACCTGGATGAGCACCAGCATGGCCAGCATGCCCGAGTCGGCATTGAAATTGTCTGCAAAGTAATAGTGGCCCGAGTGCTCACCTCCGAACACGGCCCCCGTCTCGGCCATCACCTGTTTGATGTAGGAATGGCCGACGCGCGTCCGCACAGGGTGGCCTCCATGGGCAGTGATGGTCTCGGGAACCGCCCGTGAGGTTATGAGGTTGTGAACGATCGAAGCACCCGGCTGACGGGCGAGAAACCATCGTGCGATCAGGGCCGTGGTGGTCGACCCCGTCAACGGTGCACCTTGGTCGTCGACGAAGAACGCCCGATCGGCGTCACCATCGAAAGCGACTCCCAGGTCGAGCGAGTTGGCGGTGACCAAGTCGATCAGGTCGACCAGGTTGGCCGGGTCGATGGGGTCGGCCGGGTGATTTGGGAACGTCCCATCTGGCTCCAGATAGAGACCGCGCAGTGAGGGCGCTATGCGGTCGAAGACGATCTCGGCCACCACCCCGGCCATGCCGTTGCCCCCGTCGACCCCGATGGCCAAAGGCGCCATCATCTCTGGCTCGACCACCGACAAGAGGTGCTCGACGTAGCCCGGCACAGGGTCGAAGAGCGTCACCGTACCCCTGATGCCGACGGAAGCCAGACCTGCTTCTGCCATTGCCTGAATGTCGGCGAGGCCGGTCTCGACGCCGATGGGGGCGGCACCGGCCCGACACATCTTGATGCCGTTGTACTGGGGTGGGTTGTGGGAGGCGGTGATGACCGCTCCCGGCATCTGGCGGGCGCCCGACATGTAGTAGACGGTGTCGGTGGCGACTTCGCCGAGGTCGAGGACGTCGACCCCCTGGGAGGTCACTCCCCCGATGAAGGCACTGGCCAGGGCTGGAGAGGAGAGGCGACAGTCCCGACCGACGACCACTGTGGGGCGGCCTACGAAACTGGCAAAGGCGGCGCCGATTCTCTCAGCTGCCTCCGGTGACACTTCCCCGGTGTCAGTCCGGCCGCGCACGTCGTAAGCCTTGAAGATGGATGCGAACGTGATGGCGAAGCTCCTCGACGTGGGATGTCGATTCTACGGCGCCCGACCGCCCCACAAAGTCGACTTCGAAAAACCGGCAACCCGGGGTTGGGGGACACCGCCCAGCGACGCCTGCAACCCGGGTTAGGGCAATAGTTGCCGGCGGATGGTTGCGGACTGTTTCTGTCCGCAAACCGCCCTAGCGTGTGGGAGGGCGAGAAAGGACCGACATGAACATCCCCTCACTGCTCGTCGATCAGCTCGATTGGCATTGGAGCAACCACCTGCGACAGCGCTTCGAGGGCCTCACCGATTCCGAGTGCCTGTGGGAACCGTCGTCGGTGCCTGGAGCATTCGACGCCGGGGAGAAGCCACCACTTCGATGGCAGCCGGAGCCGGTCCTTACGTGGCCGATTTCGAAGTCCCCGAGCCCGATCCGGCACCCGTCACGACGATCGCGTGGAGGCTGGGCCACATTGCCGTCGGGGTTCTGGGGGCCCGCGCCGCCAGCCATTTCGGTGGCACGGCGATGTCCTACGAGACGACTACCTGGTCACCGAGCGCAACCGACGCCCTCGATCTCGTCGACGAGACATACGCTGCTTGGATCGAGGGCGTGAAGGGACTCACTATCGCCGACCTGCAACGCCCCGTGGGCGAGGCGGAGGGCCCCTTCGCCGAACACCCGATGGCAGAACTGGTGCTCCACATCAATCGAGAAGTGATACACCACGGCGCCGAGATCGCTCTGCTCCGGGACCTGTATCTGCACCAGCACCTGTCGACCGCCCGCCAAGGATGATGCCGAATGACCCCCGTCCTCCAAGTCGCCTTCGACTGCTCTGACCCCCACCGGCTCGTGCGGTTCTGGGCCGACAGCCTCGGTTACGAGGTCGAGGACAACGAGGAACAGATCACCCACCTCCTGGAGTCAGGTGACGCCACGCCACAAGATGTCATGGAGTACGACGGGCGGATGGTGTGGCGAACGGGGGCCGCCTGCCGTCATCCGGACGGGTCTCTTCCTCGCCTCTTGTTCCAGACGGTTCCCGAACCCAGATCGGGAAAGAACCGAGTCCACCTCGACATCCACGTCGGGACCGGCGAACGCGACCCCCTCATCGAGCGAATGATCGAAGCCGGGGCGACCCGGCTCTGGGACGGCCAGCAGGGGCCTCACACCTGGGTGACCCTGGCCGACCCGGAAGGCAACGAGTTCTGCGTGGCCTGACCTCAGACCCGGCGCCCAACGGCTCCGGCCAGAACGCCCTACTCTGTGGCGTGATGTCGGAGCGACCGCCCGTAGGTCTGACGGACCAGTCGAGTGGCGACTGAGGAGGGACATACACTGTCGGCCGCATGCCCACGTTCTCGATCGTCGTGCCCGTCTACAACGAGGCCGACTTCATTCCCCTCGGACTCCCCCGGCTCCTGGCCGACCTGGAGGAGGCGGATATCGACTACCGCATCTTGATTGTCGAGAACGGCTCTACCGACACCACGTTCGAGACAGCGCGCCAGGTGGCAGGACATTCACCGGTCGACGTCTATTCGCTTCCCACCCCCGACTACGGGGCAGCCATGCGCCACGGCTTTCTGGCGGCAGACGGCACCTGGATCGTCAACTTCGACATCGATTACTTCTCGGCCGACTTCCTGTCCAAGGTCATCGCACTCGGCGAGGGGGCCGACTTGGTCATCGCCTCGAAACGTGACCCCGATTCCGTTGACCGGCGTTCGCCACTGCGACGAACGGCCACCGCCGTGTTCAATCTCCTGTTGAAAAGCCTCTTCCGATCCTCCGTGTCGGACACGCACGGGATGAAGGCCTTTCGGCGCGAGGTGACGGCCGAGATCGTTCCTCAGGTCGTGAGCCGCCAAGATCTCTTCGACACCGAACTGGTCCTACGCGCCGAACGGGCCGGACATCGGATCGTCGAAGTGCCCGTCGTGGTCGAAGAGATGCGACCGGCCCGCTCTCTTCTCAAACGAGTGCCGAGGACTCTCAGGGGGTTGTTGGAGATTCGACGCGTCCTCGCCTCCGACGATCGATGAGGATGACGGCCGCTCCGGCGACTCCCACCACCGTCAGCACGATCCCCATCCACTCCGGCCACCCATGGCGGAACTCGAGGACCACATCGGCCTGAGTGGGGACCACCACCATCAGTGACGGGGCGGCGTGGTAGGGACCCTCGGCTCCGTCTGCGGTCCAATTGGGGAAGTAGGAGACTTTCACAAGATGAGGAACCCCGACGGCTGTCGTCGTGAAGCTCACCTTGTGGTCGTCGATCACCACGTCGGAGACAGCGTCGGCAGCGACCCCCCCGATCGGCTCGTCAGGCACCATCGCCAGGTCGTCTACCGTCGGCCACGACGCTGGGCCCTCGGCCACGATCCAACGATCGATCAAGGAGAGGTCGTCGTACCACTCCAGAGCGATGTCGTTGAAGCTCGGCCCACCGGCACCTCCTGCTCCTACCATTCCCAACAGTCGCGTCCCCAAGCCTCCATCGGGTGCGGCATACACCGCCGGCTGATGAGAGGCCGGCACCACCAATTCCACGCCGGCGAGCTCGTAGACCCGGAATGGGGGCGATTCTGCCACCAGAGTCAGTTCCCCGAAACCGTCGGCCTTTTCGGCGGCCTCTTCGTTGAATGCCACGTAGTAACGGATCCCATACAACTCCATGTGACGGATACCGCGCTCCATGGCGAAGTTGTGGTATCTGAGACCCGGAATCGGGTTGGATGGGTTGAGGGCCATCTCCCCGGCCAGGATGAAGTGGAAGGGCGTGGTCAAGCTCGACTCGAAGAACAGACCCTCGAGGGATGGGTGGGTCCACTCTGTCCAGTAGGGGATCAACATCGGGGACATCGGCGTTCCGTACTTGTTGAGACCTCCCGATGTGCTGTCGGGCTCCCACAGGACCCTGCCGTCGGGAAGGGAATCGATGGTCTCCATGAGGCCCTCGTACTCAGGCCAGGGCCCTTTCGCTTCGTACCCCTCGTAATTCCATCGCGCCCAGCCGTCGAGGAAGGAGACGCCGGCCAGCGACCCCAAGGCGAGGAGGGACGCCGCCACCGTAACGACGACGGAACGGGTACGGGCCGGCCCTTGCCAGAACATCGAGACGCCCACGAGCCCCACCACCACGGCCACAGCCAGGAACGGCGCCCAACCGGGCGCGTCTGCGGTGTTGGAAGTCACCCACACGGCGACGGCACCGGCACCGAGCAAGAGACCACGCGGCCACCACACCGAAACCCTCTCCGGCAGCTGGCGAACGACCCACCTGGCCACAGCCCCCACCGCGATCGCGGCGAGGAAGGTGATCCCGAAGTACCAGTAGGGCAGCAGTCTGCCATTCCACAGCTTCCACTGCAGCTGGGTGAACACGTCGGGAAACGTCTCGTGGAGCCATCTGGGTAGCGGGTAGTAGATGATTGGAAGCAACGTGAAGGTGATGACGGGCACGATGCGGGGAGTACGCCGCGCCATCCATACCGCACCGGCGACGGCGAGCGGAACGAGCAGCCACATCTCGGTGGGGAAGATCCAGCTCACCGGCGAGAGCGGGGTCCAGCCCATGTCAGATGTGTGGCTGATGCGAGCCAACAATGGCAGGGCCCAGAAGCCGGCGATGGCAAACCCGCCGGCCCAGACCGCCAGCGCTCTTCGGCCATCCTTCCAGAACAAGACGGGAATGGAGGCGAAGACGACGACGATCGTCGTGATGATGTGGCACAGGGCGGTGAGCGCCAAGAACACGGCTGCCCACACCACGTGACGTTGGTCGTCGCGAACGGCACGGATGAGATGGCCTAGGTAAACGAGTGAGAAGGCAAACGACCAGGAAAACGAGAACTCACCCGCCAGGGACGAGGCGATGTTCGCACCGTAGATCGTGTAGCTCTCCATGAACACGAACACGACTCCCGACGAAGCAGCCACCACCGACACCACCCGACCCAGCTGCAAGGAGCGGGCCAGGTAGTAGGCCGCCACCGGCGTCCCCAAGAGCCCGAGAACCGTGACGATCTTGAAAGCCACTCCATAGGGCAAGAAGAGGTCCAGGAAGACGATGACGAGCGACGGGAGTGGGAAGTAGAAGTAGAAGATGGGGAATCCGGCAAACCACGCCTGCGACCATCCCATCACCCGCCCTTGCGGCAGGAGAACATCACGCAGGTAAGCGGGGCCCAAAACATGCGCCCCCATGTCGCCGCCGGTAGGGGTGTTCGCTGTGAGGATGAGGCGGGGCTCGAGCACCGACAGGATGACCAACACCATCCCTCCGAGAAGGAGGGCCGGCACCCACCACTTCCCCCTCGCCGCAGCGACGGAGCTCACGCGTCCGTTTGACGCACGATGTCGAGGATCTGCCCCAGTTCGAGCTTGTCGCCGTTCTTATCCCACCACTTCTGCTCGCAGCGGTGGCACGAGAAGAACTGCACTTCGGTGTCGTCGGGTAGACGATGTTTGATCTCTATCACGTCATTGGCGTGGCACTGAGGACAGTCCATTGTCAGCCTGCTGTAGGGGGAAGGTCGACTTTACCGACCTCCCGGCACTTTTCACACCTGTGAAGCCGGAGATGGGTCGCAGTGCCCACCCGTCCACCGTGAATCAGTCCTCCTCGAGAAGGCGGCCGATGTATCGGCTACGGCGGCGCCCGTTCTCCGTCCAATAGGCGTACCAATAGGGACCGTGGGGACATCGGGTGCAGCTGGATTTGCCACACTTGACCGCCTGTCGCCGCAGGCTGACGGGGATGTCCGCTTCGGTTGGGAGCGCGCCGTTGCGCTCGAGGTGAGACCGGGCCAGTATCAGCAGCCGCCGCAACTCGTGTTCGTCCAAGTCCCGAACTGCGTCGAGGAGATCGCGGTCCAGTGCCATTGGCGAGTGTGAGCTCCGCTCAGGCCACGTCGAAGGCGAACAGGGGCGTCACAGAACGCCGATCGGTGAGGGTCCAACCCATCGGCGGAGTGAGACGGTCGGCATGGTCGACACACATGGAGTATCCGGGCCCGGAGACCTTGCCGACGTCCTCGAGCCACACAGCGCGAGCGTCGTAGTCGAACGTCATGTAGGTGGCCGCAGGACTTCCGCATCGGGCACATCTTGAAAGCATGGACGGAGGCTAACCGCCGCGCCGGCTCAAGGGTGGCATATCCGATTCACGGTCCTCTTCGGGGCCCCGAGCCCGGCCACCAACGCCCCGACCCATCAGCGTTCACGGCCAAGAGAGAAGGCACGACCTCGATGGTGAGGCGCTCGAACACCTCAGGATCGTCCTGCCAGGTCAACTCGGTGAAACGGAGCTGGCGCTGTCGCAGCCGCTCTCGGGCGTCTGCGCAGGTGTCGCAATCGGCGGAGGTCAACAGATACAAGCCAGGCGCGAGCCCAGGAACAGACACGGCTCGAGCCCGCCCAGACCTCCACCAACGGGCGAGGCCGACGGCCGTCAAGACCAGTACCACGACAAGAGAAACGACGACGATCCGAACCTCGAGGCTCATTCGCTGAAAGTGGTGTCGGTGGGGACTCCGGCTGCTCCCGCCACTCCCGAATCTACTGAAACCGTCCACGTGACCACGATGTCACCGTCCCCTTCGACTCGTAGTGCATCGTCGCCCTCGGGCACCGTGATGGTCGTCATCGCCCCGGCGGGCAGCATCACCGTCTCGACCACAGCATCACCAAACGCGCCCAGTTCGGCTCGCACTTCGAAATCGCTCGGGTTGAGGATGTGGATGTCGACGTCGCCCACCAGCCCCGGCCCTGCCAGGACCCAAGAAGGATTAGGGGTGGTGGCCGGAACGACGACTCTCACGCCGTCCCCGACCAGCCTGACGGCCGCTGTCACCGGACCCCCCGACACCAACCGGACTGCACCGGCACCGTCGAGGAACTCGCCAACGGGAACGATCGCCTGCCCCCGAGCGGGGATCGTTCCTTCGTACCAGGCCTCCACCAAGCCGTCGGAACCGTAGACATCTAGCTGGAACGCCACCTCGGCCGTCCCCGGCGCCGCCAACACCAAGAAACGATCTGCTCCTTCGATAATGGGCAAAGGCAGGTACCAGTCTTCGGCGGCCTCCGCAGCGTTCCAGACCGCCACATCGCCGTCCCCCTCCTGAACGGCCGCGCTCGCCACCCGCCCCTCCAGCACCGTCACAGTCGCGGCCATCGACTGGCGACCCGGCAACAAGGCAGAGAGATCGACCCTGACCAAGGATCTAGCCGGGACCACGATCCGCTCCAGGGCCGGATCCGATTCGATGCCCACCTCGCTGGACGCTCCCACCGTCACCCTCGCTTGCCCGGCGAAGGGGTTCGCCAGCACGACGACGAAAGTCTCCCCCTCGGACGTGGACCCCCCCGGCAGCGACACCGAGTCGGACGAACCGGTCTGGCATGGCACTGCCGCCACCCCCGACCCCACCAAGACGGTCGAGACTTCAGCCCCTCCAACAGGGAGTGCGATCAACGACGGGGCGAACGTGAGGCCGGTGAGGTCATCGATCGTAAGCGAGGTGGCACCGGCATCGGGGTTCTGCCACGGCTCATCGACGACGATCTCCCCGGCCGAGAACACCATCACTTCTGCGGCCCCGGGTGCACCCGCCATGACGAGCGTGGTGGAACGCCGGGCCGCTTCCACCAGGGGGCAAACCGTGTAGGGGGCAGCCGAGAGTGATGGAGGGGCGTCGGGAACGGGACGGCCCGGCGGGGGAACGAACATGAGACCGATAGCCAAGCCCGCCACCGCCACCAGAGAAGCCAGCTTCCTCATCGGTAGGGCTCCCTCCCCCATACCGCGACCACAGCGCCCACCAGCATGAGGACGAGCACCGGCACGAGAACGGCCCGCCCCCCTGCGTCCCCTTCGTACCGAGCGACGCCTTGTTCGGCCGAGACCGTGCCCCACCAGTCCTCGGATTGCCAATCGGGGCCCCACCGTTCGTTTCCTTGGATAGCGAGCCTCACCCGCCCTCCACTGACCGGGCCTGAGTAACCGGCGCCATGTCGATCCCAACTTCGCGAAAGGTCGTCGAGGGCGACGGGCCGTGCCGAGGAATTGGCGTAGACAAGGATCGTCTCGCCCACCGGAAGGACTTCCAGATCGACTTGGGCATCCAGCACCGGTCGCAAGGCGCTTGCGGTTTCGTCGACGGCCACGACCCAACGGATCCCGAACTCGGCGAGGACCTGACCCGGCTCGAGGGTGGCGCCCGACACTACCCGGTCGAGAGCGGCGCGTAGCGCGAGGTCTCCGGGACCTGCCGTCGGAAGCACAGCCTGATCGAGGGTTGGGCCTTCGACGTCGACGAGGCGATACCAAAACCCGGGCCCGGGCCGGGAGTCGCCCGGCAGACGGCTGGGTTCGGGAGCAACGAGAAGAGCGCGCTGCACCCCGTCTGGCTCCAACCCGACGAAGGCGAGGTTCGACCCCCATGCATCCGGAGGCAACCCGGCTCTTCCGCCGGCCAGACCGGGCAGGGACAACACCACCACAGACAACCCTCCCACCACCGCGATCCAGCTCACAACCGACTTCGTCTCATGCCTGCGCAGGGCGGCGGCCACAGCCAGACCGACACCCACCGAGGCCGCCGCAAGCGCGGCTACCTGCACCTCGGGACCGGTCAAACGGGCAAGGAGAAGCCCGCCGAATGCCATCGCTCCTGCTAGGGCCGACACCCTCCAGGTCCCGGCCACCATCCCGGCGAGCGACACCACTACCAAAGCGGCCAGCGCCACGAGGGCCGGGTCGACCGGCAGGGGGACACCGTTCACAACAAGCGACGGATGCGTGCCCAAATAGGGGATGGTTATCAACCCTGCTCCGGTTGCCGCCAGCGCCCGCAGGGGAGAAGCCGGAAACCGGCCCACGAGCCGCACGGCCAGGGCGAACAAGAGCGGTGCCAGCGCCAGGAACGGAGCGAGTGCCGCCATGAGGCCCGTCAGGAAGAAAGAGATACCCAGGGCCCCCAACCGACTCCGTCTCGTCTTCGGGCGAGAACCGACCACCGAGGAAAGCGCCCACGGCAACACCCCAATGGCGATGAGCCCAGACCAACGTCCCCCCGTGGCCAGGACCCCAGCCGCCGGACCGAACAGGGCCACCACCCCACCCAGGTATGCCCCTGGTCCACCGACCTTGAGGCGAGACGCCAGTCGACCCAGGCCGAAGACCCCAGCGATGAATGCGGCAACGGTGACGGCCGATCTAGCCAGTTCGGGATTGTCCAAGAGCACAGCCTGCACAAAGGCCCCCAAGCCGGCCGAAGGGTGGATTGCCGAAGCCGACCCCAGGCCGGCCGAGTTCCAGCCGCCGAGGAACCTACCAATGGTCGTGGTAGCCGAGTCGGCGAATGGCAAAGAGTGACCGACCACCGGGAGCGAGCCCAAGAAGACGGCTCTGACACCTATCACGACAGCCACGAGCGCACCCACTGCGCCCCACGTGCCGGCCGAGTTCCATACCTCGGTGGCCCTTCGGGCCATCGGTCGATCCTCGTCGAAAAGCCCGATGAGCCGGTCGGCCAACTCTGACCCCACCGTGCGGAGCCGCACGGAACCCCGGACCTGGTATCGGAACAGCTCCTCGTCGCCGACTTGTCGCACCCGGGCCAGACCCCGCCGGGAGGTGATCGTCGACGGAAGCCGAAACACGTTCCAGCCCCACGCCAGCACGTACCGAGGTATGAGCCTCCAGCGGCCCAACAAGAGGCTTCCTACCGAGTCGAGAACACCCACGATCGCCGCGAACGGGATCATCCACACCAAGGTGACGGGGCGGTATGCCTTGAGCATCGCCCGCATACGCCCGGCCTGCTCACGCCAACCGCCGTCGCCCTTCCCGCAGCGACGGTGATGGAAGACCTCGGAGGAGGGAGCCACCATCACGCGACCACCGGCGATGCGCACCCGCTGGCTCAAGTCCAGGCCGGCGGCCGTGGGCGGCAAGGTACGGTCGAGAGCACGCAAACCGCGCATCAGATCCCGCCTGACCAGCATCGAAACAGAGGAGACAAAGGCCACGTCGCGAACGACGTCGTACTGCTCGAGGTCCACCTCGCCTTCGTCGAGCCCGGTGTACGGTTCTCCAAAGACATCGGTGGCTGATCCGAGGCCCTCCAACGTGTCCCGGGTCCCGGCCACCAGGAGCTTGGACCCGACCAGTGACGCTTCGTGACGCTCCGCCTCGTCGATGAGCGCTGCCAGGGCGTCAGGGCGGGGTTCGGCGTCGCCATGGAGGATCCAGATGTAGTCGGTTTCCGGGCCCAGGCTCGCCACCACCTCTTCCACCGTGGCGGCAGTGACGAGTGTGTCCGACGGTGCCCTACGGGCCTGACCGGTTACGAGGACGACAGAGGAAACCGCCAAGTTCTGACGGGCGACACCCGCCAGGGTGAGGGAAGGGTCGACACCGGGCACGGCGGTCACCGCTACCACCACCGAAGGGGTCGGGGTCACCAGGACGGCGTCGGGTATCTCGGGCTGGTCCGAGGGGGGGAGGTCGGTCATGCCGGCGGCCATTGTGGAACGGGAGGCACGACTATGGCAATCTCTTCGAGCAAATCGGCCCACACTCACCGCTGACCGTACGGTGGTACCAGGCCAATGAGACGACCGTGGCGAGGATCATGGAGTGAGAGTTGTTTCTCTGTCCGGTGGAGTAGGAGGAGCGCGCATGTTGCGCGGATTCGCTGCTCTCGAGGAGATCGACTTGACGGCCATCGTCAACGTGGCCGACGACGACGTCATCTATGGGCTGGCGGTGTCGCCCGACATCGATACGGTCATCTACACGCTGGCTGGCGTCGAAGGCCCACAGGGCTGGGGCTACGCCGACGACACCCACACGGTGATGGAGATGCTGGACCGTTTCCCCATCGACACTTGGTTCACGATCGGTGACCGCGACCTCGCCACCAACCTCTTCCGCACCGCCCGGCTGGGACGCGGCTGGACTCTCAGCCAGGTGACCACCGCTCAGGCAGCGGTCTTCGGAGTGAAAGCCACGGTTCTCCCCGTCAGCGACGACCCTATTCGCACGGAGTTGCACCTCCCGGGTGAAGGCTGGGTTTCCTTCCAGGACTACTTCGTCGACCGCCAACACACAGACGACGTGGACGACGTCCGCTATGGCGGAGCATGGGCAGCCACACCCGCCCCCGGTGTCATCGACGCCATCGAGTCGGCCGACGTGGTCGTGGTAGGCCCCTCCAACCCGCCTCTGTCGATATGGCCCATCCTGGCAGTTCCCGGAATCTCGGCCGCCCTCGAGAAGGTGGATCGGGTGGTGGGGGTCAGCCCCCTCATCATGGGTCGGAGCGTGAAAGGACCGGCCGACAGGGTGATCAGAAACCTCGGCCTGCCGGGCGGGAACGCTGGAGTCCTCGATTGCTACAACGGGCTCCTCGACGAACTGGTGGTCGACGAGAGCGACCAGCACGACACCTCGCTGTCGACTCCCGAAACCATCGTCACCACGGCCGACACGGCCATCACCGAGATCGAACGGGCCATGGCCTTGGCCGAAAGGATCCTCGGCCGGTGAGCCTCTCAGTCATACCGGTGACGGGCGTGGGTGAGGTGGCCCCGGGTGACGATCTGGCAGGCATGTTGGCGAGTGCGCTCGCCTACCTCGACCTGGCCGACGGAGACGTGCTCGTCGTCACCCACAAGGTGGTATCGAAAGCCGAAGGCGCGGTGATCGAACTCGAAGGCGACGGACCCGATTCCCATCGCCACATCGTCGAGGCCGAAGCTCGGCGGATCATTCGCCGGCGGGGATCCCTCGTCATCGCCGAGACCAGGCACGGCTTCGTCTGCGCCAACGCGGGCGTGGACAGGTCGAACGCCCAGCCGGGAACCGTGGTCCTCCTCCCCGAAGACCCCGACCGTTCCGCCCGGCGAATTCGAGAGCGCCTTCGTGCCGAGTTGGGAGTCGAACCGGTGGTGATCATCAGCGACACCTTCGGAAGGCCGTGGCGTCGCGGCCTGGTCGATGTGGCCATCGGCATCGCCGGGATGAACCCCATCCACGACCTGCGCGGGACCCAAGACACGTTCGGGCGGGTCCTCGACGTGACCGAGGTGAATGTGGCCGATGAGGCGGCCGGCGCCGCCGATCTCGTCATGGGCAAGGCAGCCGGTATCTGCGCGGCCGTCATTCGCGGCCTCCACATCTCCCCCGGAGCCGGCTCGATCGCCACCCACGTGATCCGCCCCCCCTCCGAAGACCTGTTCCGCTGACCAGAAGCCACAAGGGGCCTCGGAGGGAATCGGATTCCCACTCGCAGGCCCGCAAGGTACCCGCGCCAGGCGGACTCTCTCGTCTCCGATTGGCGGAGCTTCCGAGCTTCGATCTACGAGGCCATCATGCCAGTGGGCGGCCGAGACCGACGTAGTCGAGGCCGGCGGCGCGAACCTCACTCGGATCGAGGAGATTGCGGGCGTCGACGACCCGATGCCCGCGCATGACCTTGCGCGTCTGCTTGAGATCCGCCTCGGCGAACTCCGGCCATTCTGTTGCAACGACCAGGACGTCGGCATCGCGTGCCGCTTCCAGAGCGGTGGGAGCCGACTCGATCTCAGGCGAGGACGCCTCAGGGTCGTACACCACCACCTCGGCGCCGTCGTTCTGGAGCGCCAGGGCGATGCGCAACGCCGGTGATTCACGCACATCGTCGGTGCCGGCCTTGAATGCCAGACCCCACATGGCCACGCGTCGGCCGCGCAGGCCTCCGCCCGCGGCCTGGCGAATCTTCTCGATCACCCGCGTGCGTTGGGTAGCGTCGGCCTCGATGACCGATTTGAGCAGCTTGAAGTCGTAGCCGGCGTCTTCCGCCACACCGATCAGAGCCTCGGTGTCCTTGGGAAAGCAGGACCCGCCGTAGCCCGGGCCGGGCTGGAGGAAGTGGGGGCCGATGCGGTGATCACGCCCCATCCCGCTGATCACGTCGGTGATGTCGGCACCCACAGCCTCACACAGATTGGCGAGGGTGTTGACGAAGGTGAGCCGGGCTGCCAGGTAGGAATTCGAGGCGTACTTGATCATCTCCGACGAGGTCGGGTCTGTGACAACCTTGTCCACGTCGCCCATCGACTCGTAGAGGGACAAGACCCGGTGCGCAACTTCAGGGGAATGGCTTCCCACTACGAGCCGATCCGGCTTCAAGAAGTCGGAGACCGCTCTGCCTTCCCGCAAGAACTCGGGGTGGGACGCGATCTGGGCTTTGCTCCCCGAGGCGAGCAGACGGCGGTGGAACCGGTTGGCCGAACCGGGAGGAACGGTCGACTTGATGACGAAGACGACGTCCTCGGGCACTTGGTTGCCCAGTTCGTCGAGAACCGACTCCACGAAGGAGAGATCGGCGCGCCCGTCGGAGCCCTGGGGAGTTGGTAGGCACAGGAACACGAGCTCGACGTCCGTCACGGCCTCCACATTGTCGGTGTGGAAACTGATGCGCCCCGAGGTCCGGCTCTCTGCCAACAGCTCAGCCAGGCCTTCCTCGAAAATGGGGACTTCTCCCCGTTCGAGGGCCGCGACCCGGTCCAGCGAGCGCTCTGCGAGTCTGACCCGGTGGCCGAGACTGGCCAGACCGGCCCCTGTGACGAGACCAACATATCCGGCCCCGATGACGGCGATTGTCATGTCGACGATACCTCTCCACTCATGACGGGGGCTCGACGCCGGCGTTGAGGAAGACTGTCTCGTCGATTCCTGCCTGACGGTGCCGCGGACGCTCCTCTTGAGTCGACCGCCAGCGGCTGCCACTCCCAGCAACCCCGTTTCCATTCAATACCCGGCCCTCACGTTATCCGCCAATTCCTCTCTGTCCATGGGTCGCCAGCACCGCTAGGCGGTGCCCATGCGTGAACAAGTGGTCCGATCCAGCCGAACGGCACGTCGCATCGGCTGCGACCTCCGTCGAGAAGCCGACGCCAAAGACTGAGCCGAACACGGTGCTGGACAAATGCACGATACCAACCCTGCCGATTTGCTCCTGGGACAACAGGAGAGGTCTTGGTCACGGGGCCGGGCTGTGGTCGGTAACCTGGCACCGCGGACGACGACATCCAGGAGGTCATAGGTGGCGGTCCTCTCCCACGAGGGCACCTTCTCGATCATGTACGGAGGGTTCTCGGTGCCCGTTGGCGCCGGCTACCGGTCCGGTTACCTGGCGCGACCAGACAAGGTCGGTGCCTTCCCGATGGTGGTCGTCATCCCCGATCTCGACGGCCTCACCTCGACCGAGAAGGACCTCTGTCGACACCTGGCCCGCGCCGGTCTCGGTGCTCTCGCCATCGAGCTGTACAACGAGCCGTCAGCCGACCCGTATGCCGACTATGCGGCATTGTCAGATCGGCGCGCCGTCACCGACCTCGACGAGGTGCACGAGTTCCTCGCGAGCGAGGACGTCGACTGGGCCCACGCCGACACGCTGGGATTGCTGGGCATCGACGTGGGTGGCCGGTTTGCCCTGGCCATGGCTGCCAACCGCCCCTGGGTCCGGGCCGCCGCCGTGTGTTACACCCCGCTCACCGGCGACGAGGAGCGCGAGATCCAGGTAGCCGACCTCCTCGAGCACCTTGGAGTGCCGGTGCTCGGTCTGTATGGCGCCGATGACGAACTCATCGATGCCTCCACCGTCGATGAGGCCCAGCGTCGCAACGCCGGCGGCCAGTGGCTGTTGTACGAGGGAGCCGGACACGGGTTCTTGCATCTAGAGGCCGACACGTACCACGTCGACTCGGCGGCCGACGCTCTGCAACGTCTCACACAGTTCTTTCTCCAGACCCTACCCGCGGCCGAGTCCTCCGACCTGGGCTGATCAGCCCACCTCGACGAGCGCCGAGACCACCTCCGCCACCGGGTAGTCGACACCCGTGCTCGCCGGAGGAACGGTCACCGTGACCCACTCGGCCCCGTTGGCCCTCCAACGCGCTTCCCAGTGGTAGGCGATCGATAACGGGTAAGCCTCGAGTTCGGGGTGGCAAGCTCTGCCTCCGGCCGGTTGACAAGTCTTGGCTTCGTACACGTGACGTGCCAGGCCGTCGGGATAACCGGTGAGCATCGGGTAGGCATCCGGCGGGAAGGTGTCGACCCTCCCGTCTCCCCAGGTCACGCTCACGACACCGACCCAAACTTCGACGTCGATGGTGTACCCGGGGATGGTGATGGTGTCGGTCCACAGCCCCGGCACGGCAAAGCTGACGTAGGTCTCCATGCCTGCCAACCCCAGCCCGGCCGGAGGGCTCAAGTCGGGAACCGGTGGATCATGCACGTATTCGGTTATGGCCTCCCAGGCGTAGACCGGCGGTGGATCGACGGTCACCGGCTCCGACGTGCAACGGGGGATTTGTCCCGTGTCCACCACCAAGAAGCCATCCACGAAGATCCCCAAGATGGCCGACCCGTCGCCGAAGGTGGAGAGGATGACCCAATCCGTCCCCGCCGAGGTCCAGAACCAGCACATCCCGACGGCATCGGTCCCCACCGCCGGATTCACCGGCCCCGGCGGGGTTTCCCCGTCGTACTCCCCGGTGGACCCATCCGCCAACCGACACACAGTGACGTCGATATCGACACCTAAGGCTGCATCCCATCGGCTTTCAATCCAACAGGACACGAAGGTGTCTCCCGCAGCAACGGGAGCAAGACTAAGGAAGACTCCCGCAACCAATACCGCTACGGCAACTCGTCTGACCGACTTGCGTCGCAATCGCCCTCCCAAAGGTCGCCGCGGTTCTGCCAGCTCGTTGCGAATCTCCAATGGTCCTCGTGTGCCCACAGGACGTCAACAATGCTCGATCGCATCCCCGGCCCACGCCACATGGTCTGGTCGACCTCTGAAAATGTAACGAGGCAGTCCGGCGAATCTCGAAGTACCTCGACTCGACTCACCACGATGTCGTACCGCCCCGGGGGAGTCGGCAGATCAAGCTCGTCGACAGCTCGACGAAAGTTGGCCAATCGTCTCTCAGTGGCAACTACCTTTCTGACGGCCTCTTCGTCGTTGTGGTATATGGCGTCGAACCAGCGAAAATAGAGGTCTTCGAGGATCAGTCGCACCTCTTCCGTGCGGGCTTCGGCATGGCTCGTGGTGTCCGGGCTGGGGGCGGAGGTGGTCGGGGTGGTCGGATGGGTGGTGGCCACAGCCGTGGCAGGCGGAACGGTGGTAGACGTGGTGGTGATGGTGGGCGAGCTGGTGACCGTGGTGGGTACCTCCTTACCGATGGAGGAGACGGCTGCCCACGCTGCCACTACCAGAACGACGACCACCCCGGCGCCGAGGCCGATGCGCCACCGACTCATCTCCCTCTTCCCCGGCTCATGCCGGCAACCCTACGCGCGCGGAGGTGCGTCGTGTAAGGGGTTCGTCGAGCGGACCTCGGGATCAAATGCTCAGGGCGGGTCGCGGGAATCGGCCGGGAGGAAGAAGCGGATGCCGCCACCCGACTGGAGCTCGATGCGCATCCCGCGCCGATGGACCACGACGTGATGGTGGAACCAGCAGAGTGTCACCAGGTTCTCAGGGTCATGGTCACCACCGTGGGAACGTTCGACGACATGGTGTGGTTGGAGGCGGTTCCGGGATCTGCAACCGGGCGCCCGGCAGGCGCCGTCCCTCCAAGTCACATAGTCGCGAATAGATGAGGGAATCGATCGCCGCGCTCGGGTCGCCACCACGGGACGTCCGCCCCGCAACCCCACAAACCGTACCGAACCTTCGCATACCAACTCCGCCAGCGCCGCCGAGCCGATAGGAGGGCCGGCGGCGATTTCGGCGCCACATTCTGCTCCGGAGGCGCCGGCTACATCGAGGTCGACGAACGCCGTGATGGTGGGACCGCGCCGGCCGTCCTCGGCAACCGAACCCTCGAGTGCGTCTCCGCACAAAGACTCGAGGGCGAGAGCCTGGCGATGGGCCGCCGGTGACTCGTCGGCAGGGAGTTGGTCGGATCGGTGACGGAGTGCCTGTTCGACAACTGCGCCGGCCGGACCCGTCAAGCCTCCCCATAGGCGCCACCAGGACTCGTCCAGGCTGGGTTGTATCACCACATACGAGGCGTCGTGGGACCGCCTCTCGGATCGGGGCGAGATGCGTCGATGTCGGGCCGCCAGTCGGCACACGCCGGCGAGATCGAGTCCGGCGGTCTGATTGAGGACATCTTCTTCCGATCTCGCCACCGTCATCTCACAGATCGCCGAGGCGCGCTCGGGACCGATCTCCCCCTGGCCGAGGCGATTGGCGATGAGAGGGCGCTCGGGTAGTGCCCTCGCCAGGGTCACCAGCCGGCGCGCCGACTCGGCGCCGGTGTCGAGTCGGGCCGATACCCACTCGGTCACGTTGCGCGAGCCGTCGAGCATCGGGAGCTGACGACGGTCTGCTTCGGCGATGAGAGCTACCTGGAGGGCTGTCGCCCGCGCCTTCACGGACTCCAGGCGAGCAAGCTCCTGTTCCAGCTGATCGGTGGAGAGTTCCCCTACGTCCCACATACCCAGAACGTACCGAACAGCTGAGACAAATTCTCTGGAACCAGCCGCGCCATCCGGTGATCGGGTCGGCTCCTCACGGTGTAGTCGTCTCCTGCGTCTGGGCCTCTCGGCGCCTGACACCAACGACTGGCTAGCCCGGTCGGACGTGGCGAACGGCGCCGGAGGAGAGCATCACCGTGGAACCGAGTTCGTCCACGACCACCAGGGAACCGTCCTCGGCGACGTCGACAGCCCTGCCCCGGCCGGACGGCTGCCAGGTCACATCCCGCCCCAGAGTGCAGCATCCCTCCACGTACTCCGACCGTGGCCAGGGTTCGACCTCCAACAGCTCCAGTAGTGCCTGCGCCCACGATTCGGCCAGGCCTTCACCGAGGCCGGGGCCGGGGTCGCGCACCTCCAGTGCCCCGGCTCCGTCGGGAGCATCGGGCCAGAAGAGGTTGACGCCCATCCCCGCCACCACCACCTGGTTGGCGACTTCGACGAGGATGCCGGCCACCTTGTCTTCGCCGACCATTACGTCGTTGGGCCACTTGAGTGCCACCCGCTCGCCCATGACACGTCGGGCGGCCACACCGGCGAGGAGGGGGACGACGGTGTCCCCCTCGCCCCGAGATGAGAAGGCCACCGACACTGCCACCGCCCGGTCGGCGGTCTCCCACGGCGCACCCGACCGGCCCCTGCCCCGGCTTTGGCGATGCGCCACCACCACGAAGGGCTGTTCGCCGGTGAAGTGAGCACGAGCCTCGTCCTGGGTTGATGCCACCTCGTCGAGCACCGTCACCGAATAGGGTGTAGCCACATCATCTCCCGGAGAGTCAAAGGTATGGATATGCACACCGAAGCGCGTATTGAACAGCTCCGCAAGCTGCGCGAGGAGGGCCTCCATGCCGGCAGTCAGCGAGCGGTCGACCGCCAGCACGAACAAGGGAAGCTCACGGCCCGCGAACGGCTCGACGTTTTGTTGGACAAAGGGTCGTTCAACGAGGTCGACCTTTTCGTGCGCCACCAAGCCCTCGGGTTCGGCATCGAGGACCAGCGGCCCCTGGGTGACGCCGTCATCACCGGTTTCGGAACGGTCGACGGTCGCACCGTGTTCGTCTACGCCGAAGATTTCACTGTCTTCGGGGGGAGTCTCGGCGCCGCCGTCGCCGACAAGGTGTGCAAGCTGATGGACATGGCGATGGAGGTCGGGGCGCCCATCATCGGCTTGAAGGACTCAGGCGGCGCCCGGATCCAAGAAGGGGTCTCATCACTCGATGGGTACGGGCGCATCTTCGAACGTAATGTGCGGGCATCGGGCGTGATCCCTCAGATCTCGGTGATCATGGGGCCGTGTGCCGGCGGGGCCGTCTACTCGCCCGCCATCACCGATTTCGTCTTCCAGGTCGACAAGACGAGCCACATGTTCATCACGGGTCCCGACGTCATCAAGGCGGTGACCGGCGAGGAGGTGACCATGGAAGAGTTGGGCGGCGCCAACACCCATGCATCGACCTCCGGCGTCACCCACTTCGTGTTTCCCAAGGGCAAGGATGCTTTGGAGGCAGTCCGCTACCTGCTTTCGTTCCTGCCCCAGAACAACCTCGAGCTCCCCCCCTACTTCGGTTCAGCCGACAGCGCAGACCGAATCGACGACGCCCTCGACGCAATCATCCCCGATTCATCCAACAAGCCCTACGACATGGTCGACGTCATCGAGACGGTCGTCGACGACGGTGAGTTCTTCCAGGTGCATGAACGGTGGGCGACCAACATCGTGGTCGGATTCGCTCGCCTCGACGGCCATTCGGTCGGCATCGTCGCCAATCAACCGGCGAGCTTCGCCGGGACGCTCGACATCGACTCCTCTGAGAAAGGAGCTCGCTTCGTCAGGTTCTGCGACGCCTTCAACATCCCACTCATCACCTTCGTGGATGTCCCCGGTTTCCTTCCCGGAGTCGATCAAGAGCACGGCGGGATCATCCGTCACGGGGCCAAACTCTTGTATGCCTACTGCGAGGCGACCGTCCCCCGGATCAGTGTGATAACCCGCAAGGCGTACGGTGGTGCCTATCTCGTCATGAACGCCCGCGGGGTGGGCGCCGACCTGGTCTTTGCCTGGCCCTCGGCTGAGATCGCGGTGATGGGGGCCCAAGGGGCCGTCAACGTGATCTTCCGCCGCCAGCTCAACGACTCCGACGATCCCGACGCCAAGCGCCAAGACCTCATCGCCGACTATGAGACGCGCTTCAACAACCCGTACCGGGCCGCCGAACTCGGGCTCGTCGACGACGTCATCGAACCCAGCCACACCCGCTCGAAGCTGATCAGAGCAATGAGGATGCTCCGCACCAAGCGCGACACCCTCCCCCAGAAAAAGCACGGGAACATCCCGCTGTGAGCGGCCTGAGGCCGCTCACAGCGGGATGTGTGGGCCGTTCACCGTTGGCCGTTCACCGCTCCGACGTGATCCGGAAGCCAGAGCTACCTCCGATGGTCTTAGGGGCCACTCGTTGAATCAGCGACGTCAACTCTCGCTTCACCTTGTTCGTCAGTTCCAGGCACCCATCGACGTCGACATCGAAGCCCAGCCGAGAACTGATCTCCAGTTGAGCCTCCAGCTCGAAAGCCGAGCCGAGAGCGATCTCAAGGAATCGCGCTTTTTCGCGACTGCTCCGCCGGCCGCATCCCTCGGCGATGTTGCTAGGTACCGACACCGAGGAGCGACGGATCTGAGTCACCAGCCCATACCGTTCGATCGAAGGGAACGTCGCCGTCAGCTCGTAAATCGCGACAACGAGGTCGACGGCGTGCTGCCAGACTCGAAGTCGGTGATAATCCTGCACGTGGACTTCATACGGCAGCCCAACGTGGGATTGAACCCCCTTGCACACCTCTCCGCGCACTCGTCGTCCCTCCGAAGCGGAACGGACCAACGGCAAACGGACAACGGCAAACGGCAAACGGCAAACCTTCCGCCTTCCGACTTCCGCCTCCGGGGGTTTGAATGCCTGAGATAGCGCGTTTGCTCATCGCCAATCGGGGCGAGATTGCCGTGCGGGTGCTCCGCACTGCTCGAGACATGGGCATCCACACCATCGCCGTCTATTCCGAGCTCGATCGCGATGCACTCCATGTGAGGCTGGCCGATGAGGCGTGGAACATCGGCCCGGCCCCGGCCGCCGACTCCTATCTCAACATCGACACGTTGTTGCGGGTGGCTCGGGAAGCCAAGGCCGACGCCGTCCACCCCGGATACGGGTTCTTGGCCGAGAACGCCGATTTCGCCCGCAGGGTCACCGACGCCGGTCTCGTCTGGGTGGGGCCGCCGGCCGCCGCCATCGAACTGATGGGCGACAAGATCACGTCCCGCCGGACGGCTGAGGCCGAAGGCGTTCCCACCGTCCCCGGCATCACCGAATCCGTCGGCGACGTCGAGGAGGTGCGTGCCCTGGCCGACCGCTTCGGCTACCCGGTGGCGATCAAGGCCGCTCACGGAGGGGGTGGCAAGGGACTGCGCGTGGTCCGGGGCCCAGAGGACCTCCAGGAGGCGTTCGACGGTGCCAGGCGCGAAGCAGATGCGTACTTCGGGAACCCCGAGGTGTACGTGGAGAAGTACCTGGAACGACCACGCCACGTCGAAGCCCAGATCCTGTTCGACACCCACGGAAACGGGATCTTTCTCGGTGAGCGGGACTGTTCGGTGCAGCGCCGGCACCAAAAGCTCATCGAGGAGACACCGTCGCCCGGCTTCTCAGACGAGCAACGGGAAGCCTTCGCCGCAGCGGCCCTCGCCGCCGGGCGATCGTGCGGATACGTCAACGCAGGCACCGTCGAATTCCTGCTCGACCAGGCAGGTGACTTCTACTTCCTCGAAATGAACACCCGGCTCCAGGTCGAGCACTGCGTCACCGAGATGGTGACCGGCATCGACCTCGTCGAGTGGCAGCTTCGCATCGCCGCCGGCGAAGTGCTCGCCATCGACGGTGTGGAATCGCGGGGCCACTCGATCGAGTTTCGGATCAACGCCGAGAACCCCTATCGAGATTTCCTACCCAGCCCCGGTCAGGTGGCCGAGTGGCGAGAGCCCTCGGGGCCGGGGGTGAGAGTCGACGGTTGGATCGAGACGGAGACCCGGGTCAGCCAGTACTACGACAACCTCATGGCGAAGCTCGTGGTATGGGGAGTAGACCGCGACCAGGCTATCGCCCGGGGGAAACGGGCATTGTCGGAGTTCAAGGTGCGCGGCGTCCACACCACCATCCCCGCCCATCTGGTCGTTCTCAACCATCCCGACTTCATCGCCGGCACGCACCACACGCGATGGATGGAGGACTCTGTCGACCTGGGTGGTTCCAGGCCCGAGGCAACCCCGGCGTTGCCCGAGGAAGAGGAACTCGAGCAACGCGAGATGACCGTCGAGATCGGGGGTCGTCGCTTCGCGGTCACCTATTGGGCGCCGGAGCCGACATCGGCAAGCGGGCAGGTCAGGCGACGGCCCCCGAGGCTCCAGGCCTCGACGGACACCGGCGCCTCCGACGGGGTGGTAACGGCGCCGATGCAAGGCACGATCGTCAAAGTGCAGGTGAAGGCGGGAGAGTCCGTCAATATCGGCGACCCCATTTGCGTCCTCGAGGCCATGAAGATGGAAAATGAGGTGGTGTCTCCGACGTCGGGAGAGGTAGTCGACCTGCGTATCCAAGCCGGCGACGCCGTGGCCAACGGAGCAGTCATCGCCATCGTGAAGTAGGTCGTTGGCCGTTGGCCGTTCGCCGTTGGCCGTCCAGAATGGCTTCCATGGATCGCCCCCACGCATGGGAGTTGTTGACCAACAGCGAGGTCGCGGTGCTCGGCACGACTCGTCCCGACGGCCGCGCTCACTTGGTGCCCTTCGTCTTCGCTGTGGTAGGGCGGCAACTGGTCACGGCGGTGGATGACAAGCCGAAGTCGACCCGAGAGCTCGCACGTATTACCAACATCGAACACGATTCACGCGTCGAGGTGCTCGCCCATGGATACGACAGCGACTGGGCCCGCCTGTGGTGGGTGCGAGCAAGCGGAACCGCGACGATACATCGCGTTCGCCCATCTCAGAGCCAGGCACTTGAGGCCCGGTTTCCCCAATACCAGAAACTCCCGCCGCAGGGGCCATGGATTCTCATCGAGGTCAGCCGCCTCGTCGGATGGGCTGCCAACAGCTGACGTTCAACGGCGAACTGCGAACGACCAACTCACTCGGCGGCGTCGGTTATTGCCTCCGACATCGAGGGATGGACCATGAGGGTGTCGACGAGCTGGCTGACCGTCACGCCGGTGTTGACCGCCAGGGCGACGGCAGAGATCAGCTCCGACGCTCGGTGTCCAACGATGGTTCCCCCCAACACGACTCCGGTGGCAGGATCGGAGACGACCTTCACGAATCCGCGTGTGAACCCCTGTAGAACGGCCCGATTGTTGGCCGTGAACGGGACCTTGGTGGTGCGCACCTTGCGACCCATCTGGGCGGCATCCACCTCCTCCATTCCCACAGAGGCGATTTCCGGCTCGGTGAACACCGCTTCCGCCACCTTGGAGTAGTCGAGCGGCGTGATGGGCACTCCTAGGAGGTGCAAGGCGATCTTTCGCCCCTGCATCGAGGCCACCGACGACAGCGGCATCTGGCCCGTGCAATCTCCGGCGGCATAGATGTGGGGCACCGACGTGCGCTGGTACTCGTCGACCCTTATATACCCGTGATCCGTCTCCACACCTGCCTCCCCCAGCCCCAGATCGTCGGTGAGGGGCACCGAGCCGATCGCCAGGAGGGCGTGTGAGCCCTTGACCACCCGCCCGTCGTCGCACCGGACCACGACGGCGTCTCCTTCGCGTTCGATCGCCTCCGCCCGGGCGCCGATGACCAGCTTGACACCCCGATCGAGGAAGTTCCGCTCTATCACGGCCGCCACTTCAGGGTCGCGATGAGGAAGGATCTGCTGGCGGGAGACGACCAGGGTGACGCGTGCCCCGAGCGAGAGGAAGATGTGCACGAACTCGACTCCCGTCACCCCCGAGCCGATCACGACGACATGTTCCGGAACCGACTCGAGGTCGTAGGCGTCCCGAGTGGTCAGAATCCTCTCTCCGTCCACCTCCACCCAATCGGGGACCCGGGGAGCAGACCCCGTCGAGATGAGGGCGTAGTCGAAGCCGATCTCTCGCTCGCCCTCGTCGGTGTTAACGAGGGCAGTGTGGTCATCGATCAGGACTGCGCGGCCGGAGATGAGGTCAACCGACTGGGATTTGAGCAGGGCCACCAGGCTGGCGTTGATGTCGCTCGTGATCGTCTTGATACGCGCCGCCAGATGACCGGTGTCGACACTACCGGGTTCGGTGGTGAGACCGAGCATGGCGGCGTTGCGCACTACATCGATCCGTACCGCCGAGGCGGTCATCGTCTTCGACGGAATGCAATCCCACAGATGGGCGGCTCCTCCCATCACGTCCTTCTCGACCACCGTCACGGCTGCTCCGCGGGCGGCGGCGGTGGTGGCGAAGGACGTGCCGGCAGGACCACCCCCGATGACAAGGGTGCGGGGTGTCCGAGGGTCGGCGTTCACGATCGGGAAGGGTACATTTCCATCTCAGGTGAGGCGAGATACCCACCAGGGTGGAGACGGGATTGTCAGGAGGGACGGTACGTCCCGAAGACGTTGCGCAGGGCGTCTGAGACCTCTCCGACCGTGGCACCGGCGCCGAGCGCCTCTTTCATCGCCGGGAGGAGGTTGTCAGTACCCTTTGCTGCCGACTCGATCGCCGCCATGTGGTGGTCGATCGGGCCCCGCTCCGCCCGCCACTCACTCAGGCGCCGGCGCTGCCCCTCTTCGAGGTCGGGATCGATCCGGAGCACTTCGATCGGCTCGCTCTCCTCGGACACGAAGCGGTTGACGCCGACCACCACGCGCTCGCCGCTGCCCTGAGCACGGGCCTCGACGTAAGCCGCCTCCTCGATCTGGCCCTGCATGAAGCCGGCTTCGATGGCTGCCACCGCCCCGCCCATGTCCTCGATCCGATCGAACATCGCCGTTGCCGCCGACTCGATCTCGTCGGTGAGAGCTTCGATGAAGTAGCTACCGGCGAGTGGGTCGACGGTGTCGGCCATGCCCGACTCGTAGGCGAGGATCTGCTGGGTGCGCAGGGCCAGGCGAGCCGCGCCATCGGTGGGAAGGCCGACGGCCTCGTCGTAGGCGTTGGTGTGCAGGGACTGTGTCCCACCGAGAACGGCCGCCATCGCCTGCACGGTCGTCCTCACCACGTTGGTGAGAGGCTGCTGAGCGGTGAGGGTGGAACCGGCCGTCTGGGTGTGGAATCGCATCGCCTGGGCGTCCGGGTCGCTCACCCCGATCGCCTCGCGCATCAGCCGGGCCCACATGCGACGCGCCGCTCGATACTTGGCGATCTCTTCGAAGAAGTGGTTGTGACCGTTCCAGAAGAACGAAAGGCGGCGACCGACCGTGGCAGCGTCGAGTCCGGCTTCGGTGGCTGCCCGCACATAGGCGATGCCATTGGCGAGCGTGAACGCCACTTCCTGAGCGGCGGTGCTACCCGCCTCCCGGATGTGGTACCCCGACACCGAAATCGTGTTCCAAGACGGAAGCTCGTCGGCGGCGTAGGCGAAGACATCGGTGATGAGCCGCATCGAAGGCCGCGGTGGGTAGATGTAGGTGCCCCGAGCCACGTATTCCTTGAGGATGTCGTTCTGCACCGTTCCCCGTATGTCGGCGGCAGCGACCCCTTGCTCCTCGGCCACCAGCTGGTAGAGCACGAGGAGGATCGGAGCCGTGGCGTTGATCGTCATTGAGGTCGAAACCTCCCCGAGCGGGATACCCGCCAGTAGGCGGCGCATGTCGTCGACCGAGTCGATGGCCACGCCCACCTTGCCCACCTCCCCCTCGGAGAGGGGATGGTCCGAGTCGAGGCCCATCTGGGTTGGCAAGTCGAATGCCACCGACAGGCCCGTTTGGCCAGCCTCCATGAGCGACCGAAAGCGAGCGTTGGTCTCTTCCGCGGTCCCGAACCCAGCGTACTGACGCATGGTCCAGGGACGGCCCCGATACATGGAGGGATAGGGGCCGCGGGTGAAGGGGTACTCGCCCGGCGCACCGATGCGGGCGGGGTCGGGAGGACGATCGTAGACGACATCGATCTCGATGCCGCTGGAGGTGGTGCGGTTTTGGGACGGGGTCACGGTATCCTCGTGGAGACTCTGAGACATCGTATCTCGGCTCACCCGCGAGGCCACCAACGCAGGGGGCGGGCCCAAACAGGAACCCACCGGGGTTCGCCGACGTTCGGAAACCTGAATGAGCAAGAAAGCTCTCATCCACCAAGTCGAGGAACGGGAACGGCGCGGCCGCTGGTTCGGCGCGCTCGCCACCTTGCTCTCCATAGCCGTCCTCGCCTCGACCTGGGTGGGCCTGTTCGGGTTCATGAGCGCAAATGCCGCCTTCGGGACGTTCTCGGATATCCAAAGGGAATGGGTACCGGACGCCGAGGCCATGCAGTTGAGTCTCCCCGACCTGTCACGCATCTCGCGGATATACGCCGCCGACGGCCAGCCGCTGGCAGAGCTGCACGATGGACGCAACTCCCAGCCGATTCCCTACTCGGAGGTCCCCGACACCGTCGTGCAAGCCATCCTGGCCGCCGAGGACAAGGACTTCTTCGAACACGACGGCATCGACTTCACCGCCATCGCCGCCGCCGCCGCCGACTCCATCAGCGGCTCGGTCCGGGGCGGCTCCACCATCACTCAGCAGGTCGTCAAGCAGGTGTTCGTAGGAGACGAGATCTCCATCCGCCGCAAGGTGACGGAGGCCTTCGTCGCCGCCGAGCTGGAACGGCGCTTCCCCAAAGAGCAGATCCTCGAGTACTACCTCAACTCGATCTATTTCGGCGCCAGCGCCTATGGCGTGCGAGCCGCCGGCATGGAGTTCTTCGGCAAGAACCTCGACGAGCTCACGGTGGCGGAGGCCGCCGCCATGTCGGTTTCAGTTCGCAACCCGTCTCTCTACGACCCGCGCCGGCGACCCGAGCAGGTCCTGATCCGGCGCAACGCCGTCATCGACACGATGCTCGAAAAGGAATGGATCACCGAGGAGGAGGCCGTCACGGCCAAACGACAACCACTGGGCGTCATCCCCCACACCCCCTTCCGGGGCGACGCCGACCATGTCGTGGCCGACGTGAAGCGACAGCTCCTCAACGATCCGAAGTTCGCCATCCTGGGCGCCACCAACTCCGAACGGAAGCAGGCGATCTTCGGTTGTCCGGCTGACGACACGACCTGTGAGGGTGGGGGCGGCCTGCGCATCGAGACGGTCATCGACCTCGACCTGCAGTTGAAGGCGAACGAGATCCTGCGTCAGTGGATGCCCCTCCTCCCCCCCGAGGAGAACCTGGAGGCGTGCCAGGTCCTGTTCCCCGACGAGGACCCCGAGTTCTTGGCCAGCTACGCCCAGAACCACTCGTGTGCACCGACCGGAGCCCTCACGATGGTCGACAATCAGAGCGGAGCGGTAAGGGTCATGGCCAGCGGCCTCGACTTCGAGTTCACCCAGTTCGACCTGGCCGTCCAGGGACGACGCAACCCTGGGTCTGCCTTCAAAGTGTTCGGGCTGGTGGCGGCGTTGGAGAACGGCATCACGCTCGGCAATCGCTTCAACGGTTCCAGTCCCCAGACGTTCGAATGCCCTTACATCTGCTCGGAACAAGGCAACACGTGGCGGGTGGGCGGTGCCGGTGCCGGGTTCATCACGCTCGGACAGGCCACCTCGAGCTCGATCAACACCGTCTACGCCCAAGTCGCCCTCCACGACGACGTCGGGCCCGAAAAGATCATCGATACAGCCCAGCGGATGGGAATTCGCTCGCCCATGCCTTCGGTGCCTTCGCTCGTGCTCGGAACATCGGAGGTCACGACTCTGGAGATGGCGTCCGCCTACTCGAACTTCGCCACTCAGGGGATGTGGGCCGAGCCGTATCTCATCTCTCGCATCGTGGACGCCTCGGGGACGGTCATCTACGAGCACGAGGTGCATCGCGAGCGTGTTCTCGACGAGAGAGTGGCAGCCGTGGCTCTGCGCCCGCTCCGGGACGTGCCCAGCTCGGCCGGGACCGCTCCTCGCGCCGACATCGGCCGGCCGGCCGGGGGCAAGACCGGAACCCACCAGGCGTTCCGGGATGCTTGGTACGTGGGCTTCACGCCCGAGTACTCAGCCGCGGTGTGGGTGGGCTACGAAGCCAAGCAGCAGCCTCTCACCGGTGTCACCATCAACGGCCAGTATTACGAGCGTGTGTTCGGAGGGTCCGTGCCCGCACCCATCTGGGCCGAGTTCATGAGCTATGTCCTCGACGGTGTCCCCCAGTCCGAGTTCTTGCCCGAGCCTCCGGGGGTGGAGGAATACCTCGTTCCGCCCACGACCATCGTTCCCCTGGTGGTCGGCCTGGACGCGGCCACTGCCGTCGAGCGGGTGCAAGCAGCCGACCTCAACGCCAACGTCGTGAGCGTCCCCTCCATCGAGCCCGAGGGTCAAGTGGTGGGTCAGTCGCCGGGAGCAGGGGCGGAAGTCGAGGTGGGTACCCCGGTGACGATCCAGGTGTCGAGTGGCGAACCTCCGATCGGGAACCTACCGGACTTGCGGGGCAGCACCTTCGACGGTGCCCTGGAGATATTGCGCGCCTTCGAGGAGGAAACGGGTGTCCTCGTCAACCTGACTCGCGTCGACCAGCCCGTCGACAACCCGGCCCAGGTCGGGATCATTCTTGACACCGATCCAGAGCCAGGTGCGGAGGTCGCCTATGGGATCAACGTGAGTGCCGCCGTAGGTGTTCAAGCCCCCGGCGACGATGACGACGACGACTAGAGGTCGCGAAAGAAACCCGTAGAGGACTCTTGACGTTGTTTTACGGTCTTCTGTAAAAGAAGAGATATGACAACTGCCGCCTCTGGGGAAACTAATGCCCGTCCTCCCGTCGCGCATGCCGCCTCCTCCCCAGAGGCGGCGGTTCGTCCGACGGCGCGCATCCGTCCGCTTCTTCCGGTGCGCACCGAGAGTCGGACATCTGGCTTTCCACCGGAAGACCCCTATGTGCGCCGCTATTGGGTTGCCGCCATCGGTGCCGGGGCGGTAGCCGACCTGCTCCGCCTCATACGGGCCGGAAGAGACGCCGAAGCACTGCCCCTTCCCCGCTGGCTTCCGGTGTTGATCAGCGCAGATCTTGCCCGGGTCGACAACGGAGACCTCGTGGTCCCCGACCGGCTCCCCGAGGTTCCACCCCGTTATCGCCGCCGCTTCTCTCCCGGCCTACGCGAACAACACCGCCGCCTGATCGAAGTCCGCAAACACCCCTGAAATCCGGATGACGGGAGACGGAAGCGCCGCTATACACCTGCCCCGGCTGTGCCCAAGAGAGCCTGGACTCCGACTCTCAGGAGCGGGTGATGATCAAGCCCACGGCGGCCATGGCGACGAGTTCTCCGCTGAGGAATCCGATCGCCACCCGGAGGTCGGGTGTTCCCACCGAGACCACCATCACGATGACTGCCACCGCCAGACCCGCCGACCACGCCACGGCCAGGGCGGCCGTGCGGGCCCGAGCGACGAGGACCTGGCCGCCGATCTGAGCGGTGGAGGCGGCCATCACACCGGCGGCGGTGAGAGCTGCGACCATCGCCGCCGGCCGAGCTTCCTCAGAGAACAGCAACGCCACCACCTGTGGCCCTACCAGCCATCCCACCAGGCCCCCGAGAACGGTGAGCACGGCGCCGGCCCCGAGCACGCGTACCGCGATTCGCCGCAGCCCGGCATGATCGTCGTCACCGGCCATCGCCACGAGATAGGGAAGGATCCGAGACTGGAGGGAGTAGATGAGCGTCAACGGAGCCCGGTAGAGCGTGAATAGAACGAACATCGCCGCAAAGAGACCCCGGCTGCCCCCCAAGGCGATCACTCCCAGCGGTGCACCGGCCAGGAGGATTTGAGAGGCTGAACTGGCACCTATGTAGGCGCCCAAGAAGCCGCGTGCTCCGACGGGCTCGATCGTGCCCAGCGACCGATCGTGCCGCCAGAAACGCAGCATGATGGCAGACGTCGGCGCCACCACCATCGCCCACGCCAGCGCGGAGGCATCGACGACCACCGCCAACAACGTCAAGCCTGCCACCAGCCTGAGCACTCCTTCGAGACCGAGCACCCACCCGACCTCAGCGAACCGGCGATTCCCGGCGAGCACGCCCTTGGCGGTGAAGAGCACGGCGTAGCCGATGACCAGAAGCGACATGATGGCCACGTATACCGGGTCCCCATCGAAGAGAGCGTCGAGCATCGTGATGACGAAAACCGCTCCGGCCATGACGCCGAGGGCCATCACCCACACCACCACGCGACGATCGTCGGCCATCGAGCGGCCGCGGCTGACCTCTCGGGTCGCATACTGCTCCAGCGGGACGAGGAGCACCGAGGCGAGTATGAAGAACGCCGTCCAGATGGCGGCGATCGGGGCGAACCCATCGACACCCAGCACCCGTGTTCCCACTGCCTGGAAGACGTAGGCGAGTAACGCGCCCGCCAGGCCGCCCACCACCATGGTGGTGGTGCCGGGGGCCTTGAAACCGCGCGGCGGTGTGATGGTGGGCGAAAGGCTCACCGAGCTCCCGACCCCGTCAGGACCGTCCAGACACTCTTCCAGAGTATCTGCAGGTCGAGGACCGGTGACATGTGCTGGATGTAGTAGAGATCGTATGACAACTTCTCGATGGTCTCCGCTGCATCATCGGCGTAGCCGTAGTTGACTTGAGCCCAGCCGGTGATCCCCGGCCGGACGAGATGACGGAGGTCGTAGAACGGGATCCGTCGGCGAAACTCGCGCACGAAGGGCACCTGCTCCGCCCGGGGGCCAACCAGGCTCATATCGCCCTTGACCACGTTCCAGAGTTGTGGGATCTCATCCAGGCGCGACCGGCGCAGGAAAGCGCCACCACGGATGAGGCGCTCGTCACCTCTCATGGCGAACTTGGGGCCGTCGTCCTCGGCGTCGACACGCATCGTTCGAAACTTGTACATGACGAACGGCTCCCCACCTTGTCCGACTCGCCGCTGTTTGAAGATGGCCGGACCGGAAGAAGACAGCTTGACGAAGCTTCCCACCGCCAGCCCCAGGACCATCCAGAGCGGGAACGTGACGGTGGACAACAACCAATCGAAGAGTCTCTTCCCGGGAAGCCAGGGAGCGCTGTTCAGCAGCGGGGCGGAGATCTCCCAGCCCTCAGCCAGGTGGACCAGCGGGACCCGGCCGGTGTGCTCTTGGTACACAGAGGTCAGGGCTCTGACGTCGAATCCGGCCAAGTCGCACGAAGAGACAAACTGGGCGACGCGGTCGGACATACCCGACCGCAGGTCTACCGCCAGTCCGACACCTGGCGTGAGCGGAGCGAGATCGCCCTCCGACTGGGGATCGATCATGCCGAGGATCTCGACGTGGGGACTGTCGGCCAGTTCGTCGACGAGCTTCTTTTCGTTGCTGATGGCTACAAAGCGTTCGGTCCAGGGCCGCTGGCGACGAATGGCCCGGTGGAGTATCCCAAGGAGAGTCCAGACACCGAGAACGGTGGGTACGAAGAGCCGGGAATAAGGCAGCGTGCGCACGAGAAACGACACGGTGGTCGTGAACACGAACGTCCCCAGCACGATCATCAGCAAGCGCCCGTAAGTCGGCCGGGGAACTCCGTGTCCCGACATGGAAGCGGTGGAAACCGACATCACCACCGCCCCGAGCGCCAATACCCCGAGCAAAGGCAACAGGGATTCGGTTCGGTCGATCCGGGCATCCCACGGGGCGACACGATCGAAAACGACGATCGACCCGATCACCATTGCCACAGCCAGCGCCACCAGGTCGGTGGCGGTCATGGTGAACAGGAAGCGGGATCGCATCAGGGAATGCTAGAACGGCGATACCGTCAGGTCTTTGAAAACGCGCCAGCCAGAGACACGAGCATGGCCACGCCGAAGCCGGTGCCCCCTTTGGGGCCCAACGGGTCATCCTCGAAGAACCAGGACGGGCCGGCGATGTCGATGTGTGCCCAGTTCCCCTCCCCGGCGAACTCCGACAGCAGAAGAGCTCCCGCTATGGCCCCGCCCGAGCGCCCGCCGCTGTTCTTCATGTCGGCCACCCCCGAGTCGATGAGGGAGCGATAGTCGGCCGGCAGTGGCATCGCCCACAGCCGTTCGCCGGCCGCTGCGGCCGCAGCCAGGACCCGACCGGTGGTGATGTCGTCGCTCGACCAAAGCCCGGCGATGCCGTCGCCGAGAGCAACACGGCAAGCCCCCGTCAGGGTGGCGACGTCGACGACGAGATCAGGAGCCTCCTCAGTCACGAAAGCGAGGGCGTCAGCGAGGATCAGTCGCCCCTCAGCGTCTGTGTTGATGATTTCGATCGTCTTGCCGTTGCGAGCCGTTACCACGTCGCCCGGCTTGCAGGCCGAACCACCGGCCATGTTGTCGGTGAGCGGAACGACGACGGTGAGGTCGATCCCATGACCTCCAGCTGCCAAGACCGCCGCCGCCGCCACCACCGCAGCGGCGCCCGCCATGTCCGACTTCATCCGCTCCATCCCTTCGGCCGGCTTGATGGAGACGCCTCCGGAGTCGAACACCACCCCCTTGCCCACCAATGCCAGCCGGAACGAGGCCCCTTCTGGACGGAAACGCCCGACCACCACGCGGGGAGGACGGTTGGATCCAGCTGCCACCGCCATCATCCCACCGAAGCGCTCAGACATGATCCGACTTTCGTCCCACACCTCTACTTCGAAGCCGGCCCCGGCCAGCAGGTCAGACATCTCGTCGGCCAGCGCCGCCGGAGCCTTGTCCACCGGAGGCGTGTTGACCCAGTCCCGGGCGCGCCCGATACCACGGGCTACGGCTGAGGCCGCCGCCAGGTCTGCGCCAGACGCTTCGCCTACGAGGACGGCGGGTGCCACCTCACCCGATCGGCTGGATTTGTACCGCTCGAATCGATACGAGCCGAGCATGAGCCCGGCCACGACCGCCTCAAGGGCACCGTCGAGATCGAGCGTGTGGAGGCGGGTCGTAAGGGGCATCTCGGCGGGCACCGCCCGCGTGGCGGCGCCCACGGCTCGACGCAGACCGTCGGAGTCGACCTCATCTCCAAGACCCACCAACACCACCGCCTCTCCCTCCAGAGAGAGAAAACGCGTCACGCCCGGCTCACCCGTGAACCCGGGGACACCTTCGACGGCCACTCCCAGTTCGTCGGTTGGCTCCCCGCCGAGGACTCCGACGAGTCTCGCCGCCCCAGCGGGAGCGGATTGGGATATGGTCACTTCTCGCATCGTCTCTCTCTCCTCTGCACGTCGGTCACAAGATCACCGGCCCTCCCCCCGCCGCCAACACCCTCCCGAAGAAGACGGCGGCCAAACCGGTGAGGATCGCCAGATACGACAAGCCGGTGGCTGCCATCACGCCCGAGTAAGCGGGGTAGCGCAGCGCCCCGATGACAGCCGCCATCAACACGCCGGTGGTCACCACCAACGCCCAGAACACACCGGTGACCAAACCGCCTCCCGCCAATCCGACGCCGAGCGCCAGCGTCGCTCCGTCCACGACGACGCCTGCCAGTCCGACCATTGCCAGCGATCGCAGGATCCAACGCGGCAAGGTCGGGTCCACCAGGTACCAGTGTCCCAGAAGCATTTCTCCCGTGATTCCACCGAGCGCCAGGGTGGCCGTGATGGCCAGGATCACGCCCGACGGGACAGCCGCCAGCGCCACGAAGAAGAACCCACCCACGACGAGAGCCAGACCGGAGGCGAGGCGACTGATCGAGGCCAGCAGACCCCCGATCACGGTGGCCGCCACAGCCACCCATGCCAGCCAACCGCCACCTGCCAGGGCCGGCCAGATCCCCACCACCAGAGCCGTGCCAGTAGCCAGCCACGTGAACCCGGGGCCGACGATCGACCGCATAGTGACCATCGACGCGGCCAGCGTGATACCTCCCGCCCAGGCGAGGAGGACGATGACCGGGTCGGAGAGAAGGGAGGGGTCGGGATTCACTCGGGGGCGCCGATAGCGGGCCAGAGCGCCGGTCGGGCATCATACTTGTCCCGTGACATCTCACACACCCCAACCAGCGGCTGGGTCTCTCACCCCCGAGCCATCCGTGTCCGTGATCATCCCCGCCCGAGATGCCCAGGGTGTCGTGGCCGCGGCAGTCAGGTCGGCGCTGGAACAGGACTACCCGAACATCGTCGAGGTCGTGGTCGCCGCCGCCGATGACGACACTGCGGCGGCCGCCACCGCGATCGCCGATGAGCGCGTGATGGTGGTGCACAATCGGTCCGGCCTCACACCCCAGGGCCTCAACCTCGCCCTCGGGAAGATAGGCGGTGAGGTGGTGGTTCGCTGCGACGCCCACGCCGCCTTGCCGCCCGGCTATGTGGCTCGCGCCGTAACGACCCTCGGTGCCACCGGAGCCGTAAACGTCGGTGGCCGCCAAGTACCCGTGAGCAGCGACCTGTTCGGACGGGCTGTGGCCCTGGCCATGGTCTCACCCCTCGGCGCCGGCGATGCCCGCTATCGCATTGGTGGTGAGCCGGGACCCGTCGACACGGTGTACTTGGGGGTCTTCTTGCGGAGTGCCTTGGTGGCGGCCGGTGGTTTCGACGAAACCATGCTGCGCAACCAGGACTACGAGATGAACTGGCGGCTGCGAGAACGTGGTGGGACGATCTGGTTCGATCCCGAGCTCGCCGTCCTGTACCAACCTCGGACCACGCTGCCCGGCCTCTGGCGGCAATACTTCGGATACGGCCAGGGAAAACGACACATGCTGAGACGACATCCCGGATCGGTCCGAGCACGCCAGTTGGCGGCACCCTCACTCGTCCTGGGACTGGTGGCAGCGGGAGGCTTGGCTCTGTTCGGCCACCGCTGGGCGCTGGTGGCCCCGGCGGCCTACGGAGGGATCACCGCCGCCGCCGGTGTGGTCGACTCGATTCGTCATCGCTCGCTGGCGGGTCTCTTGGAACCACCCGCCCTGTGGACGATGCACGTCTCCTGGGGCGCAGGGTTCCTCCTCGGCCCAAGCGCGAGACGATGACGGGGCCTCCCAGCTGCGCGCATTTCGGCTCCCCACCGGGGGAACTCCGAGTCAGGTGTGGTCACATCGGGCGGCCCGCGCCTCGGTACGCCTCCAGGACGGCGTCTGCGTCCCAGGCGAAACGGGCACGCACCTCGTTGGCCTGAGCCTGAGCACGCTGACGCAAGGTGGGCTCGGTCACACGAGATCCGGCCGCCGACCAGGCGGCGACGTCGCCGGGTGCAACGGTGATCACGCCTTCCAACCCGGCCACCGCCTCGGTGGAGCCGGGCAGGTCCGCAACCAGGACCGGTAATCCCAAAGCCAGGTACTCGAGAAGTTTCGTGGGGAGGGAATGTCGGTAGTTGGGCACATCGAGGAGCGGTGACAGCCCGGCGGCAGCGGATGCCACCCGCTGCAGGGCCTCGGCGTGCGGCAAGGGGCCGACGAGCTCGAGATCGACGCCACGATCCCGGGCGCGAACGACGAGGTCGGCATGGAACCCGGGAGGGGCCACCCGCCCCACCATCACGAGAGGCATTCCCGCCCCGACAGCGGTCTCCAGGGCCAAGAAAGCCCCTCGCTGGCGGGTGACATCTCCCACGTAGGCCAAGAAGCCCTGCGAGGGGCACAGCTCGGGGAGATCGGCGAGGAGGTGATTCGGAATCACCTCGGCAGGACGTTTGAGGAGACCGAGATAGCCCTTCTCGGCAACGGTGACAGTCATCACTCGTTCCGCCAATCGCAAGATCCCTTTCGAGATCGCCGCCACCAACGACCGCAACGGAACCGGGATGCCCCCCTTGTGCCGGATCTGGGCGGGCAGGTCCTCGTGCAGGTCGAACAGGGTGGGTCGCCCCAGGAGCGAGCGAAGGAGGGCGGCAGGCAGCAGCTCCGGGTCGTGTACCGCCACCAGGTCCCAGCGCTTGGCGAGCATCAGACGAGCAGCCGCCAGGCCGCGTCTCAGTCTTCCTCCGGCAAGGGGAACCCATGTCAACCCTTCGAGCGACGTGGGACCGGGGCGACGACATGCGTACCACACGTCCCATTCGACGGCGAGGGTCGGGATCAGCTTGCTCCGGATGCGGGCGTCGTCGGGGCGGTGGACGGTGGTGACCACCAGGAGCCGACGATGCGTCACAACGAGGAGACGTTGGCGGCTGGGATCCCCAATCTGCGGTAGACACCGCGGGTATCGAACACCTCCGACACCTCGGAGGCGACCTTGGCGTAATCGATGACCCGATGGTCGGTGAGAACGACGGCAAGGGGGAACGGCGAGAGGTCGTCGTCGATCGAGACCGGCACCAGCCCATGATGACGAATTCGCTCGTCCCCGACCACCGGATCCAATACAGACACCTTGGCGCCCCGCCGTTCCAGCTCCCTTATCACCAGCACCGAGGCGGACTCGCGGTCGTCGGCCACATCCGGCTTGTAGGCGATGCCGAGGGCGAGGATGTCGGTCCCGTACACGGGTCGGCCCTGCTGGTTGAGGATGTCGCCTATCCGGGTGGCCGTGTAGGCGGGCATCCTGGTGTTCACCTGCTCGGCCGTGTCGATGAACCGGGTGGCGAAACCCGCCTCCCGGGCTCGCCAGGCCAGGTACTGGGGGTCGAGAGGGATGCAGTGGCCTCCCACGCCCGGACCCGGATAGAAGGCATGGAAGCCGAAAGGTTTGGTGGCGGCAGCTTCCACTACTTCCCAGATGTCGATGTCGAGCTCATGGGCGAGCTGGGCCATCTCGTTGACCAACCCGATGTTGACGGCCCGATACGTGTTCTCCAGCAGTTTGGACATCTCGGCCGCTCGCGCCGACGACACCATGTGCACCGACGGCACGAGGCGCCGGTAGGCCGCCTCGGCCACGCGTCCCGACAACTCGGTGACACCGCCCACCACCTTGGGGATGTCGGCCGTCTTCATCTCGTCTCCCGGCGACACCCGCTCGGGCGAGAACGCCACATACACGTCCTCGTCGACCGTGAGCCCGGCCCGCTCCACCGCCGGCACGATGATGTCCTCGGTGGTGCCGGGATAGGTAGTGGACTCCAAGGAGATGAGCTGACCCGGGCGGGCGACGGCCGCCACGGTCTCGGCGGCCGCCTCGATGTAGGAGAGGTCGGGCTGGCGGTTGCGACCGAGGGGTGAGGGCACGCATATGAAGATGGCGTCGGCTTCGGCCAGGAGAGAAGCGTCATCGGTGAAACGCGCTCCCGCCGCCAGTGACTCTTTCAGGTCTCGGTCGGGGACATCTTCGATGTGTGACCGTCCTTCCATGAGCGCCAGCGCCCGGCCGGAAGAAACGTCGAAGCCGAGGGCGCCAAGACCCCGATGCGAGGCGGTGACGGCCAACGGCAGCCCCACGTAACCGAGGCCGATCACGCCGGCGGTCCACTGCTCTTGGGAGAATCGTTCGGTGGGGGCGGTCACAGACACCTCGGAGTCGACGGGGTGGCAGAATCCTACCGGTCGCCGCCTGACTCATCGACTCCCGCTTCGCCTTCCCCTCGCACTCAGGGCAACTCGGCCGCTCGCATCGCCCGGGCCAGGAAAGACGCCATCTGCTCGCGGGTGACCGGATCGTTGGGGCAGTAGCGGTCGTTCTGGGGTGGGTTGCAACCGCGCGTCACCCCGGCGGTGGCGAGGCGGTCGATGTCACCCTCGAAGATCGAGTCGTCGTCGTCGACGAACAAATCTCCCTCCCCGGCGTCCTCATACTCGAAGGACCTCACCAAGAACGCGGCCATCTCCCCGCGGGTGACCGGCCGCTCGGGGCAGAACCGGTCGTTCTGGGGAGGATTGCAACCGCGGGTGACGCCGGTGGCGGCGATGGCATTGATGTCCCGTTCGTGGACCGAGGCGGCAACGTCTACGAAGAACTCATCTGGAGAAGAAGGCAGCCCGAGAACACGCGCCAGGAACGTAGCCATCTGCTGGCGGGTGACAGGCTCGGTCGGGCAATAGAGGGTGTTGTCGGGGGGGTTGCAGCCGCGGGTGACATCGGCACGCCAGATGTAGCCGATGTCGTCGTAGTGCACGGAGGTGTCGATGTCGGTGAACGGAGGCGGAGGGGGACCCTCGCGCGTCACTGCCGCGATGTAAGGAGAGCGCAGCCCGAAGGCCTGCCTCACCTGCCAACCGGTCCAGGTCGTCTCGACGCCCGCTCCTCCCGACACCCCCTGGAAACGGACGCGCGAGCCGGGGGGTCCGGCGACCAGGCGCATGGACCTCACTTCCTCCCAACCCAAGGCGGTGGTCACCGTCGCGTTGGGAATTGTCACCACCCATGTGCCATAGGGATTGTTGACGGCGGGGTCGAGCGACCAGGGGTCGTTCTTGGCCTTCAGGTGGGGTTGCGGCGGTCCTCCAAAGACATCCTCGACGTTCTCGGTCGAACCCCCCGTGGAGGACGAATAGAAGGTGGTGACGACCGCCTGGCCGCTGGCGGGGTGGGTGACCACACGGTCGGCCGTGGCGGCGACGGCGCCATTCCAACGCACAGTCCCGGTGCTGGAGCCGAGCCAGCCGTTGTAGACCTGATCGGCGGTTGTTCTGCGAATGTGGCACCCGCAGTCCTGGAGCCGGCCCGAGCCGTTGGCGCCCCCCCGAACGGCCACCGTCGCCACTGCGAAGGAGCGGGCGGCGACGGCCTGGGTCTTGAGCGCCTCCTCATGCCAGGAGAAAGGAACCTCGGCGATTCCTTCGAGGTAGTCCTCGAGACCGATCCGCACCGTCACGTCGAAGGTCTGTTGGATCGACTCCGAGGCGGTGGGCTCGTCGTGGGAGCGAAGGGCGAGATATCCCTTCGCCCAGGTGAGGCCGTCGACCTGGATCCGGTTCTCGGGGAGAGCGTCGTAGTCGTCGTCCCACCGGAAGTCGAGCCAACAGTCCCCCTCGACGACCGTGCCCTCGACCACTACCCCATCCGCGACGCGGGCACGCACACAAGTCTCACCGTCCTGGGTGGTGACGCGCAGCCGCTGGCCGACGGTCAGGGTCACTGCCCCCAGGTCGGAGCAACTGTCATCGCCCTCGATCCGATGACACACGTCGACCGTGCCCTGCGTGACCCAGAAGTCGAGAGAGTTGCGCTTGGAGGCCACGTTCACGGCGAGAGCGTTCTCCCCGAACACCCACGCGGGAACCGTGCTCAAAGTCTGAGCGGCCGACAGTTGGGCGCCGTTGTAGTAGTGATCGATGATCTGGTTCACGGAGCGGCCGGCGAGTGCCATGCCCTGGGCCCCGTACTGCGAAAGGCCCACGCCGTGCCCCCACCCTCCCCCGTCGACGATGAAATCACCTTCGGCCCCTGTTGCGGGAAGAACCACGAGGGGAAACATGACCAGGCCAGCCAGCATCACTGTCACAAGGCGTCGAAAAGTACTCATCTGTCGCCTCCCTCCCGGAGCGGGACCATAGGCCACCCGCCGTAGTCGGCGCTCATCCATCAGGGAGCAGCGTCTCGGCGCGATGGAGGAATGCGGCCATCTGCCCTCGGGTGACCGGCTGATCAGGACAGAACCGGTCGTTCTGGGGTGGATTGCATCCCCGGGTGATACCAGCCGCCGCCAAGGCCGCTATGTCGTCCTCGAACACCGACGCGGTGGAATCGACGAAGGGGTTCGGGGCCGGCTCAAGACCGAAGGCCCGGTTCAAGAAGGCGGCCATCTGGCCGCGCGTCACGGGGTCGAGCGGACAGAACAGGTCATTCAGGGGAGGGTTGCAGCCCCGAGTGATGCCCGCCGCCGCCAGGGCGCCGATGTCGTCCTCGAACACCGACGCGGTGGAATCGACGAATGTGGCCTCGCCGCCCACAAGGTCGAGCGCCCGGTTCAGGAAGGCGGCCATCTCGCCGCGCGATACCGGATCTCCGGGACAGAACCGGTCCCCGAAGGGCGGGTTGCATCCCCGGGTGATCCCTCTTCCGGCGAGCCATTCGATGTCCGCTTGGAACTCGGAGTCGTCGTCGTCGGCAAAGCGGCCCTCGTGGTGATAGGGAATGGTGTCGTCAGGGCAATCGAAGTCCGCCGGGAGGAACCAAGATGCCGCCGACACGCCGACGAGCGGAGTGTTACCCCTCCAGGCCGAGAGTACGCCGTCGGCGGTCAGGACCTGGAGGTCTGAGTGGCCGTCGCCGTCGTAGTCGCCGTGCCCGATGATGTCACTCGACGACAATCCGGGGCCGGCCACCGTCTCGGCCACTTCCGATAGGGCCGCCCCGGACACCACCGACGTAAGCGAAGCGGAGACGTCGGCCTCGGTCAGGAGCAGCTGGGAGCGCCCGTCGGCGAGACGGTCGCCCGTGCCCAACCTCGTCTCCTCTGAGACCGCGAGGGGGTTGACACCGACACCGAACGAAACCGTGAATCCCGAGGAGGCCGTCAGGATCTCGATGGTCGAGCCGTCGGGATGAGGGTCGACGATCCAGAGATCGTCGGCTCCGTCCCCGTTGGCGTCGCCGAACACGAACCTCCGATCGTCCCGCACCTGTGCGGGTGTTGCGATATCGGTGGCGCGCTCGTACCCGTTGAGAGACGCATAAGGCCGGAGGACGAGAGTCGGGCCGGACTCGTCGAGATAGACGAGGTCCGGTCGGCCCACTCCGGAAAGGTCGCCCAGCTGGGGGGTTCCGGGCGGCGGGTCGTCGAGCCAATATCGCCACACGGAGCAGTCGGCGTACCCACCCCGGGCGGTGGCGATCTCCAACACGGCGTTTTCGCCCCACGGCCGCACCGCGACCACATCCGGGGCTCCGTCGCCACTCGCCTCCGCCACGAAACGGGGGGTATCACCGGAGCCGAAGACGACAGAATGGGTGCCCACGGCAGCAGCGAAGTCCGCGCGGACGGTTCGGGGAGGGTAGGGATCGGGAACGGCCTCGAAACCGGGGGTGGCGGCCGGCCCGGCCCAGGAGAAATGCATGGCGTCTTTCACGCCCAGCCAGTTCCCTCCCCAGCAGAAGCCGGCACTCTCCCAGGCCTCCACGAACCACGCCGGCATGTCGGTGACGAGCACCCCGTCGCGCCGATAGGGATTGCGGTCGGAGTTGATGTCGATGGCGGCCCCCAGGCCGTGATAACTGATACCGGAATGGGCCATGCTGGTCCGAGGAGAGTATCCCCAGGTGACGGCGGCCCGAATCGGGTAGTTGAGGCCCCGGGCCGCGGCATCTGCCAGATTCCGTTCCACTTGACGCAACGCCGGGAGCAGACGGCGATGCACCCGAACCCGAGCCCCATCCGACATCGGGACCGACCACCACACGAGCTGGCCCTCGATTTCGCCGATCGTCCGGCCAAAGAGAGCTCCGGCCGGCCCCCGCACAGGAAGAGATGAGGGAAGCGATCCCGTTCGGGCCGCCAGGGGGGTATTGAATCTCGGCCAGCCACACCCCCACGACTCTGAGACCACGGCGTATCCCGCTTCTGCCGGTGGCGAAACGGGGGCGATGGCCAGCACGGCCGCCAGCATCGCCGTCACGAGCAACGGCCGAGCGAGCATCAATCGGCCGCCTCGAGGCGGTAGAGGGTGCCGCTGCCACCCGACATCATCAACATCTCGCCAGACCCGTCGACGCCGAATGACCACAACACCGGCACCCGTGGCAGGGTTCCCTGCCAGTCGAGGGGATCGTCGATCGTGCTTCCGTCGGCGGTGCGGAAGCTACGGATCCAGCCACCGCAAACGTCTCCGTAGAAGTAGGTGCCAACCAACCAGGGGAAGGCCTCGCCCCGGTATACGATGCCACCCGTCACCGCACAGACCCCATCACCGTGAGGGTATTCGACGTCTGGGAACTCCAAGCCAGCCCTCTCACACGACTGATCGGCGCTGTCGGGATTGCACCGGGTTCCCTCGAAGCGCGGCCATCCATAGTTGACGAGTGGCCGAAGGGCCGGGACGACCGTCACCTCTTCGCGGGCGCCCTGTCCCACATCCGCTACGTAGAGAAGGTCACCATCGAACCAGATACGCCACGGGTTGCGCAGTCCCAGCGCCCAAATCTCATCGCGCCCGGGCCCGCCCACGAAGGGGTTGTCGGAAGGTATGGCGTACCCGGCGCCGGCGTCCACGTCGATCCGCAGCAGTGATCCGGGGAGGGTCTGGGAGTTCTGGGCGTTGCCGAACTGGTCGTTGCCACCGCCCCCGTCTCCCAGGGCGATAAAGAGATGACCGTCGGGCCCGAAGACCAGGTGACCGCCATTGTGGTTGGCGGCCGGCTGAGGAACGTTGAGCAGGACGGTCTCATCGGAACCGAGCACATCGGGGTCATTCGACACGCGAAACATCGAAACTCGCGAGCGGTGGCCGTCGTCTTCGTTGGAATAGAAGACGAACACCCGCCCATCGGAGGGATAGTCGGGGTGGAATGCAATCGACAGGAGCCCCATCTCGCCCCGATTGGCCACCCGATCGGAGATATCGAGAAAGGGAGTCGGTTGTACCGTACCGTCTCGGACGATGCGAATGGTCCCGCCCTTCTCGGCGACGAAGACCCGCCGGTCCCCGGGCGGGGCAGTGGCGTAGGTCGGACGCGACAGGCCAGTGGCGAAGACGGCCAGGGTGAGCTCCGGACGCGGGGGAGGTTGTTGCGAGGTCAGGCCCTCGGCACGGGTCAAAAAACTGGCCATCTCCTGGCGGGTGACGGCGGCGTGGGGGCAAAACCGATCGTTCGTCGGCGGGTTGCAGCCGCGCGTCACCCCGGCCGAAGCGAGCGCATCGATGTCGGCCTCGAACACCGAATCGTCGTCATCGTCGAACAGGTCTTGGGAGTCGGCTGTGTACCCGTAAGCGCGCACCAGAAAGGCGGCCATCTCGCCGCGTGTCACGGCCCGACTGGGACAGAACCGGTCGTTCTGGGGCGGGTTGCACCCACGGGTGATGCCGGCATCCGCCAGAGCGCTGATATCCGCCCGGAACGGCGACAGGGCAACGTCGGTGAACCGGTCCGCCCCCGTCGCCAGACCGAGGGCCCGCGTCAGGAACGCCGCCATCTCGCCTCTTGTCACCGGCCGGTGGGGACAGAAGGCGTCGTTCCAGGGCGGGTTGCAACCGCGCGTGATACCACTGGCGGCGATGGCTTCGATGTCGGCTTCATGCACGGAGCCGTCGTCGTCGGTGAACGAACCACCCACCGGAAGCTCTCCCCAAGCGGGGAGAGCAACCATTGCCGCCGCAGCGGCAACGATCACGATGGGGACATGCCGAAAACGGCTGCGCCTCGTCACCGCCGCAAGCCTACGACACCCAGCCATCAGAGGACACGCCCATTGACGGCGGGCCCAGCCCCGGTGCGCCGTGGTGGGTCGGCTCCGCTTCCCCTGGACCGATTGAGGTCAACCTAGCTCGAGGGCTCGCACGAGAAAGGAGGCTAGCTGGCCGCGGGTGACCGGCGAATCGGGACAGAACCGATCGTCGGTACAGCCCCTGGTGATCCCGGAAGCGGCCAATGCGCCGATGGCCGAACCGTGCTCCGATCCGGCCACATCGACGAAGCCGACCTCTATCCCCAGGGGAAGGCCGAGCAACCGCGTGAAGAAGGTGGCGAGCTCGCCTCTGGTTACGGAGCGGTCGGGACAGAAATGCGCTGGCCCACATCCCTTGGTGATGCCGGCGTCCGCCAGGACTGCTATTGCACCGGCATGCTCCGAGTCGGCTGTGTCGGTGAACTCACCGGAGCTGGAGCCAACTAGTTCGAACGTACGCACGAGCATCGTCGCCAGTTCCCCTCGCGTCACCGGTCGCTCCGGGCAGTAGCGCTCGGGTGCGCAGCCACGGGTGACTCCGAGCTCATACAACCTGGCGATGTCCGCCTCGTGGACCGATCCGTCATCGTCGGCGAACGGTGGCTTGAAGGCGTTCTTCGGCTGCTTGGAGTGCATGAAGACCTCGACCACATACAGTGTTCCGTCCCGGTCGACCACCCCCACGCCGATGGCGTCATACATCGAGTTGAGCAGGTTGGCGCGGTGTGGGGGTGAATTCATGAACGCCTCATGGAGCGGTCCGACTTCGCCGCCTTTGCCCACGTTCTCACCCATCATGTAATGGCCGTCGACCTGGTAGCCGAGCTGGTCGTTGTGGAAGATCTTCCCTGCGTCCGCCATGGCCCCGGCGTGGCGGCGAGCGACCTCGACCAGCGTCGGGTTGACGGTGAGCCGCGACGCCCCCTCTTCCTGGCGTGCGGCGTTGATGAGGTCCACGAACTGGTTTTCTGCCCCGCTGTCGGCCACGGCGGCGACACCTCCCAAGGCGGTGAAGACGATCGCCACCAGTGCCGTGTATGCAATTCGTCCCCGCGTGGTTCCCTCCATACAGATGTATCGACGGACCGGAAGATCCCTTGAGGGCTGTTTGCACCACCGGTTCTTTACCCTCTGGAGGTGCTCGCGCTGACCCTCCTCATCGCCGGCTGGCTCGGTGGTCTCACCACCGAGGAAACAGTGCTGGTCCGCCGACCTCTGACAATCGAGGCCGCCGCCGATCGACCGGTCGTGCTGGGCTGGCAACGCGTGAGCGCACAAGATGTCGAACCCGGCGAGGAAACGGTGCCCGTCGTCTACCTCGATCTGCAGGAAGGCACCGGCGAGCCGCTTTACCCCGATCAGTGGGCACTCGAAACGATCGGCGCCCCTGCGGCCTGGGCGATGACCACCGGCAATTCGAATGTGGTCATCGCCGTCGTCGACAGTGGCATCGACCCCGACCACCCTGACCTCTCCGGTCGCATATTCGTGAACCTCGATGAGATCCCGGGGAACGGAATCGATGACGACGGCAACGGCCTCATCGACGACGTGTCCGGGTGGGACGTGGTCGATTGGGACAACGACCCCACCGACCCGAGCGTGGGACACGGACCGGGGGTGACCTCTGTGGCCGTGGCCGCCATCAACGCCTTCGGCATGGCCGGTGTTGCCCCTTCGGCCACGGTCTTGCCGGTCCGGGCGTGCACCAACCGCTGCGATCTGTTGCATGTGGCCTGGGCCATCGTCTATGCCACCGACATGGGAGCCGACATCATCAACCTGTCGCTGGGCGGGTTCGCTCAGCCGGGGCCGGTGGCCGATGCCGTCACCTACGCCCAGGAGGCCGGTGTGCTGGTGGTGGCGGCAGCAGGGAATGCGGGGACGGACATCGACAACGGCGACTTCATCCCTGCCGGCCTACCCGGCGTGCTGACCGTGGCCGCCACCGACGAGGACGGGAGCCTGTGGCCGAGCTCGAACTGGGGATCCGACGTGGTGGATCTCGGGGCTCCGGGCGTCGATATCGTGGCGATCGCCCTTGATCCTCGGGGCGGCCACGAGACAGTCACCGGAACCTCGTACTCCGCCCCGCACGTCTCGGGGGTGGCCGCCTTGATGCTCTCGTTACGGCCCGACCTCACCGCAGATGAGCTCGTGACACTCCTCACCCGTCACGGGACCCGACGTTCGACTCTCACGAACTCCACCGTATCTGGAGTCGAGGTCCGCTCAGACCGGGCGGTCGCCGCCGCCCATTGGAGAGACATCCACGATTCGGTCTTCGACAAGGAAATCATCACGTTGGGGTTGAGGGACGTGACTCGCGGTTGCAATCCCCCTGACAATGATCGCTACTGCCCCGGACGGGAGGTCACCAGAGGCGAAATGGCCGCTTTCCTCAACCGTGCTTTGGGACTCGAACCAGGAAGTGTGGCGTTCTCGGATCACACCGGATCGGTGTTCAAACACGATATCGATGCCCTTGCTGCCGCCCACATCACCCGCGGCTGCAATCCCCCCGACAATGATCGCTACTGCCCCGAAAGGCTTGTGACTCGGGGAGAGATGGCGGCCTTTCTCACTCGAGCTCTGGGGCTCTCCGCCGCAGACGACGTGTTCACCGATGCGGCAGGCTCCAACTTCGCCCTCGAGATCAACGCTCTGGGGACCGCGGGGATCTCCACTGGCTGCAATCCCCCCCACAACGATCTCTTCTGCGCCGACCGATTCGTCACCCGCGGCGAAATGGCAGCTTTTCTCAACCGAGCCAACGTCCTATCTCCTTGACCACGCTTCGGTCGCACCGCCCCCGACCCGTAACATCTCGGCGTGCACATCTGCGTACTCACCAACCGGCCCCTCGATGAGGTGCCTGCAGCGCGGGTGACGGTGGGTGCGCTGGAACGGGCGGGGAACACTCTCGCCGAGGTTCGGGTCGTGTCGCCGTCCGCACCGAGTCCTCCCTCCGGCGTCATCACCGTGCCCAGCCGGGTGCCCATTGGGGGCGGCAAGGCAGGGTCTTTGATCCGGCGACTGCAACCGGCCACCTGGCGGACGACCGATCTCGAGCGGCGCGTGGCGCAGGCCGCCGCCGAGACGGACGCCGACCTGTTCCTACCCGTGCCGACGAACCTGCTCGGCGCAGCCGTGAAAGCCGCCGAGCACGCCGGAGGGGCAGTGATGCGGACGCCGGCCCAGCCGGACGC
>JBGTLA010000186.1:0-16576 GCA_041744375.1 Acidimicrobiia bacterium
TACTCACTCGCCTTCTGGCGAAGCTCCCTGATCCCTATCCGTGTCATGTGCTACAGGTAACACATGATCGGGGAAATGTCAATCGTTGGCCGCGGAGACCTCGCGTTATCCCCGATTGTCCCAACGCGTCCTAGTTCCAGGGCCGTCCTAGTTCCCAGTGCCATGGCTGGACCCTCCCTCGGCAACTCCGTCCCGCGGCGAGCGACAGCTCGTCCTGATGCCATGAGATGACGCCACGACTCCCGTCCGATGAGCGTGCGTGGACTCGGCGAACTGCACATATCTGTCAGGGTCGACCGCATCTTCCCCTGGGTGCTGTCGATCCTGGGCTGAAGATCCCACCCGGTTCTTGTGAGAACACACCCGAGCAGTTCGCCGCTGGGCTGACCGCGCTGGCCGAGAGGACAGGCGCCGCCGAGCTGATGATCACCGCCATCACCGCGGCCCACGAGGAGAGTGGCCGGCCTCGAGCTGCTGGCCGATTCGCTGGGCCTGATTCCCGTGTCGGCTCGCTGAGCCAGATCACCCTCCCGGTAGTGCCCGCACCAGCAGCGAAGCCATCTGGGCGCGGGTCACCGGATCGTCGGGGCAGTACCGGTCGTTGACCGGCGGGTTGCACCCACGCGTGATCCCCGCCGCCGCCAGCCGGTCGATGTCACCCTCAAACACCGAACCCCCATCGTCGACGAAAGCGTCGACCTCCGACGCACCCAGACCCAGCGCCCGCACCAGGAACGCCGCCATCTGACCCCGGGTCACCGGATCGTCGGGGCAGAAGTTGACGTTGCGGGGCGGGTCACAACCCCGGGTGACGCCACGTCCGGCGAGTTCCTCTATGTCGTCTTCGTGGACCGATGCATCGTCGTCGATGAAGCGGCCCGACTCGTCGCCGGTCACCTTGACCAAGGCCAGGTCGTCGGGCTCGATCGAGGATGCAGGTGTCTCGTCGACGGCCAGGATCAAACTGCCGTCGTGGTCGACCGAGGCCATGCCGTATATCCATGCCTCGCCGAGGTCGATGTCCATGGTGCCCCCATCTGACCCGTCGGGATCGAGAAGCCGAACCACGAACGATGCGTCAGGACCGGTGTTGTAGGCCAGAGCGATCGAACCGGTGCGGAGCTGGGTGAGGTGGACCCGGCCGCCGACTTCGTCGTCCGTCAGCGTGGCGCCTGTGAACAGTCGGTCCAGCGTCCCGTCGGGACGGAACTTGCGCATATGGAAGGTGTCGACATCCTCGTCGGTGGTCTGGACCACCACGAAGACGGAGCCGTCCGCCAAGGAGTGGGACTCGGCCGAGAAGAGCCCGCCGGGGAAGGTGAAGACCTCCGACTCGATGACACCACCTGCATCGAAGTGGACCACGTTCACGGCGTCGCCCTCCAGTGCCCTCGACAGGACAATGGATAGATACCCGCCGTCGACGGCGTGGACATTCTTGGCGAGATGCAGGTCCACATCGCCGGAATTGTCCTGGATGAGGATGACCACACCCTGATCCCCGAAGCCGGAGTCTATCTGGCCGGTGGAATCAAACCGGGCGGCCCAGGCCATGGTGGTCGGTCCGCCGAGGACCCCTCCGGTGACCAGCACGCCGCTGGGTTGGGCGATGAGATCTCCTCGCACTGCATCCTCAACCGGCACGACGGCGTGTCCGCCATCTCCGAAGGTGAGATCGAGGGAGCCATCGGCCAGATACCGCCCGACGATCACCGCGCCGCCTTCGTCATGGGCGACATATACGGCGCCGGCAGCCCCGAAGCCGGCGGTCGCTCCTCCACCGAGCTCGATCGTCGCCACTGCGGCACCGTCGGCCGACACCACGGCGGCGGCACCCGATTCGGGATCGAGGGCGACCGTCACCACTGCCCTTCCGGTGGGGTCGGCACGGACAACACCCACTCCGACGTTGGACGCGACTGCGTCGATCACCGCCCGGCCGCCAACCCCGTAGGCGGTGACGATGTCACCCGGGTCAGCCGCCAATGTCAGCGGCATCACCAACACCAGACCTCCGATGAGCAACCGCAGGTGCACGCCGTCCTCCTGTTGTGGGGTGAGACGAAAGTTACACCTGAGGGCGAACCCTTGTGATAGGAAAGAGGGCCGGCTAAGCCCGCCGTCTCGAATTGCTTCTTTGGACGGTGGGGAACGGTCCCTCGGTTCTATGGACGCTGGGGGACGCATCGCGACCGCCACCGTCCAAGAAGGGTTTGGAGGCCCGGGGCCATCCAGCGGGGCTTTGCTTGGACTCTGGACCTCATGGCCACCGAGCGGAGCAATGGCACCCAGCTCGTCATCTGAGCTTTCAAACCGCTGGGGTATCTCTGCCGTCGGCCGAGCGCCTATTCGGGACGGCATCATAATCCGAAGCCCTGAGGGTTCTCACTGATCCACCCCGAAGTGCCCTTCGAGCAGCACGTGGGTGTTAGGCGAGAGAAAGGCCACGCGGTCGCCGCCAGCGACGCCGGCCTGACGAAGGAAGCCTCCAACTTGGCGCACCAAGCGTAGAGCTCGGAGTAGGTGAACTCCCGCTCCCCGTCGCTGACGCCTAGGCGATCGCCGTACACGAGCTGCGAGCGCGACAAGTACGAGAGGCGTTAGCGGGGCGATGTGGCCAGGTGGGACCGGGTCCTCGCCTACCACCTCTCGAGGTGCGTCAGGCACTCCGGCCGCCTCTCCGGTCAAACCAGGGATGGTTTGACCGATGCCCTGCCGGGCGTTTACGCATCTGGTATCTCATGGGTTCTGCACACCTGGCCACCTCAAAAGGGTAGAGTATCTGCAAGCGCTTGCAGAGGAGAGTGTATGGGTTCCGAAAGCCAGACCGGCAATAAGAGGGCTCTCGTGGTTGGGGTGAGCGGGATCCAGGGAAGAGCTGTCAGCGATCGCCTTATCCGCAATGGCTGGGAGGTATATGGCCTGGCGCGACGCCCACCCGAGGATCGGTCGGGCTTCATTCCAATCGCCGCCGACCTAAGGGACTTGAAGACGGTGGAAGAGGCGCTGTTGGGCATGGATCCGACCCATGTGTTCTTCACCGCCTGGGCGCGCCAAGACACCGAGAGTAGAAACTGCGAGGTCAACGGTGCGATGCTGCGGAACCTGCTATCCGTTTCTTCCGACTTCCCCAGCTTGCGTCACGTTGCCCTGACCACCGGCCTGAAGCACTACCTCGGCCCGTTCGAAGCCTACGCCAAGGTCGAACCCGACACCCCCTTCCGGGAAGAGCAGGAGCGCCTCCCCTACGAGAACTTTTACTACGTGCAGGAAGACATCCTGTGGGAGTTTGCCGAGAAGAGCGGATTCACTTGGTCTGTTCACCGGCCCCACACCGTGATCGGGTTCGCCATCGGTAACGCAATGAACATGGGCATGACCCTGGCGATCTATGGAGAGATCTGCCGCGAGTCCGGGCGCCCGTTCTCCTTCCCGGGCTCACCGGAGCAGTACCACGCTGCCACCGACGTCACCGACGCACGCATTCTGGCCCACCAACTGGAATGGGCGGCCACCACTCCTGCGGCTGCCAACGAGGCGTTGAACATAGTCAACGGCGACGTGTTCCGGTGGAGGCGTATGTGGTCGGTGCTAGCGGACGGTTTGGGCCTCGAAGCGGCAGAGTATCCGGGCCACGCCCTTCCTTTGGAAGAACAGATGGCCGACGCCGCTCCGATCTGGGACCGCATCGTCGAGCGGTACGACCTGGCGAGGCACCCGCTCGACACTCTGGCATCCTGGTGGCACAGCGACCTTGATCTGGGCCGGACTATCGAGACGTTCACCGACATGAACAAGAGCCGTCGACTTGGTTTCGATGGTTTCCAATCGACCGAGCGGTCGTTCCTCGACTTGTTCGGCCAGATGAGGGAACAGCGAATCATCCCGGCGGGATTTGGCCTCGACTCGAGTGCTCGTCCTTGATCGGGAACGCTCCAAGGCGATGACACGGGCAAAAGACGACGACCTAAGCGGCACCCCGACGAGATACCGCAAGCGGGCCACCTTGGCCGATGTGGCTGCCGACCTGGGTCTCAATGCTTCGACGGTGTCACGCGCTCTCGATCCGAGCCGTCACTCGATGGTCAGCTCGAGCACGCGGGAGCGGGTCGTCTCCGCGGCAGGGAGGCTGGGGTACCGGCCCGACCTTCGGGCCCGAAGTCTGATGACGGGTCGCACCCAGACCATCGTGGTGATCGCTGCCAATCTGGGCAACACGACGGTCACCCCCGTGCTCCATGGAGTGGCCAGTCGGGTCGCGGTGGAGGGAATCGTGCCCATCATCGCCGAGACGAACGACGACTCGGCCGTCCTCCTCGAACTGATAGATCACATGCTGTCTCGCCGAGTGGACGCCATCATCGTGATGGGAGCGAGACGCCAGGACGCGGCGGCCATCGAATCGGCCGCCCGCCTCGTGCCAGTCGTCGTCACTTTTCGCCCTCTCCTCGACGTGGCAGTTCCTGTCATAATGGTCGACGATCGCAAGGGAGGCGCGCTCGTTGCCGCCCATTTTGCGTCGCTCGGGCACCAGTTGGTGGCCCAGCTGCCCGGGCCCTCCGACGTCATGAACTTCCTGCTACGTGACGAAGGATTCAGCGCAACGGCAAAGGAGACGGGTCTCGACGTCGTGGTCACACCGGACGAGGCTGAGGTACCCACATTCGAAGAGGGCCAACGGCTCATGAGAGAACTGCTCGACTCGGACGATCGCAAGCCCACCGCCATCTTTGCCCACAACGACCCGATGGCGATAGGAGCCATGAGCGTGCTTGATGAGCGCGGTATCAAGATCCCGGCGGATCTCTCGATCGCCGGGTACAACGACATGCCTTTCACCGCATTCCTCGCCTGTCCGCTGACGACTGTTCGCTATCCCGGGTGGGAAGTGGGGCATGCCGCCGCGGACGCTGTCATTCGCATGCTGGCGGGCGAGGGCAAGGTGGCGTCGGTATGCGTCGATCCGGAATTCGTCCCCCGTGCCTCCACATCATCGGCAAGGAACCGAACAGCCCAACCTTAGGAGGGCCGATGCCCGAAATACACGACACACACCCTATGAAGGTCCACGTGGACACCTTCGCCGCCGACGGCTCCCTGAAGGCCGAAGACGGATGGGTGGACATGAACGTGAAGTTCCTGATCACGACGGACACCGTCAATGCTCAACAAACCGTCTTCGGGATCACTGTCTTCCCGCCGGGAGGGCGCCATGAGATCCACCGACATCCCAACGCCGAAGAGACCGAGTACATCGTCGAAGGTCACGGTGTGGCTCGGGTGGGAGACGACGACGTAGCGATGGGGCCGGGTGACATCGTCTTCGTGCCCACCAACGAGTACCACGGTTTCTACAACACGTCGGAGACGGAACGGGCCGTGATGGTCTGGTGCTACGGCGGGGCCGGGACGCTCGCCCAGGCCGGCTACATTCCCGAGGCAGAGGACAACGCCGAGCCTAGTTGAGCGTCAACCTCGGACGTCGACGATGACCTTGCCGCCGGCACGCCCCTCGGCCAGCGGGAGGAGGCCTTCGTCCACCAGACGGGGGAGGGGGATCACCTTCTCCACGACGTCGTCGAACACCGACGTGGAGCCGAGCAGCTCCAGGGCGTCAGACAGGTCGTCGGCCAACACATGCGCCAGGGTTGACGTCAGCTCGATTTCGCGCAACGTGAGACTGAGTAGGTCGAGCTCCCGGGGGGCACTCTGGAGGCCGACCAGGAGCACACGGCCTCCCCGTCGCACTGCGGCGAGGGCGGCGGCGGGGCCGTGCGCCACACCCGTGGCCTCGATCACCACGTGGGGGCCGTCCTCATCGGCGGCACTGCGTATCGCGTCGGCCAGGTCTTGGCCGGCGGCGTTCACGGTGAGGGCGGCACCCAGTCGCCGGGCGGTTGCGAGGCGGGCATCGTCGATGTCGATCGCGATCAGGTCGGCTCCACGAGCAAACGCAGCGGCTGTAATGAATGCCCCGATCCCACCGATTCCGACCACGGCACATTTCTCTCCCGGTCGCACTCCGCTTCTCTTGACGGCGTGTATGGCCACCGCCAACGGCTGAGCGAGCGCCGCATGTTCGAAGGAGAGTTCGTCCGGCACTCTGATCAGTGTCGACGCCGGGGCGTTAACGAACTCGGCCAGGCCACCATCCAATTCGAGGCCCAGAGTCTGGTAGGTGCTGCATAGGTTGGTGCGCCCGGAGCGACACCAATCGCACTCGCCGCAGGACACGCCGGCACCGGAGACGACACGGGCACCGGACGCGAAGCGCTCCACCCCGGGCCCGACCGCCACGACCTCACCGGCGAACTCGTGGCCCAGGATCACAGGGGGGACAGTGAGCCTGGAGCCGTGGTGCCACTCCCCCGCATCGGTCCCGCACACGGCGGCGTGACTGACCGCGATCGTCACCTCGCCGGGCCTTGGTGGAGGGGGCTCGGCGACGTCCTCGATGCTGAGTTGGCGCAGCCCTCTGAGCACGGCCGCCTTCACGACCCGACCCGGATGTGGACCTTGATGTTCTCGTCGGTCTTTCGGGCGGCGGCATAGGCGTCGGCGGCATCCTCTAATCCGAACTCGGCCGTGACCAGAACCGAGGGGTCGATGACGCCGCTGGCCAGGAAGCGGATCGTCTGGGGCCAGACTCCCATCGAGCCAATCAGACCGCGCACGGTGAGTGCCTTGGATTGGATCAAGCCGAGAGGGGCGGAGGGCTCGGAGCCGATGTCGATCCCGACGAAGGCGATCCTCCCCCCGTGCGCTGCCAGCCGAAATGTCTCCGCCAGAGCCGAAGAGGCGCCGGCGGCTTCGATCACTGCGTCGAACCCGCGCCCGGCCGTCCCCTCTGCCACTTCGTCGGTGAATGTCTCCGTGGTCGGGTCCAACGCTTCGGTCGCTCCGACTCGCCGGCCGAGGTCCCGGCGGTGTCCCTGTGGCTCTACGAGGGTCACGCGGGCATTCGTTGCGGCGGCTGCCATCACACACAGAAGCCCGATCGGCCCACCGCCGACAACGGCCACGTGGTCGCTCGGATCCAAACCCCCCAGGTGCCTCAGCGCGTTGTACGCCACTGAGAACGGCTCTACCAATGCGCCGTGGGTGTCGGTGAGCTCGTCAGGAATGCGATGGAGCCACTCTCCTCGGACTACGAACGTCTCTGCCGCCGCGCCGTCGATGTTGAATCCGAAGTGGTCCCGGCCACCGGGGCCGACGACGCACTCACCCACGACCCGATCACCGGGGGCAAAGCCCTCGACGCCGTCGCCGACTTCCACAACCTCCCCGCTCCATTCGTGCCCGGGTGTGACCGGGTACTCGAAGGGAATGATGTACTGGCCCGAGAGGAGCTCGAAGTCCGAGTGGCAAATACCGACAGCTCGGGAAGCAACGATCACTTCACCCGTCCCGGGTACGGACGCTTCGACATCGGCCACGCTCAACTGGTTGGGGCCGACGAACTGAACTGCCCTCATCGCGCTACCTCCGTCCGGTTCTGTCCGGCTCTTCGGTCATTGACTCCTCACCCTGGCATTGTGCATGTCATTCCGCCTTGTGCAGGCCACGCACCTGGCTGTAGATGACGGCGGCGGCCATGATCAGTGCACCTTGGAAGAAGTATTGCCAGGTCTGATCGAGCCGGAGGAACACGGTGGCGTTCTGTACCTGGACCACGAGGAACGCTCCGAGCAAGGTGCCCAGGAAGGTGCCCCTTCCTCCAAGCAGGCTCGTGCCGCCCAGGACGACAGCGGTGACACTGCTCAAGGTGTAGCCCACGCCCTGGGCGGGATCGCCGATGCCGAGCTGAGCGATGAGCACGATGGCGCCAAGGAACACGCACAGGGACACGGTGATATAGGCGAACATGCCGGTCCGGTTGACATTGATCCCGAGCCGACGGGCCGCGTCGTCATCGGATCCGATTGCGCGCAGCCGTCGACCCCAGTCATGCTTACGCAGGAGCCACTCCATGAGCACAGCGAGGCCGACGAGGAGGATGAAGGCCCACGGAACCGGCCCGACCCGGGCCTGGATGGCTCCCGTCACGTCGGCGGAGAAGATTCCCCCTGGACGGTTACGCAGCACAAAGCTCACCCCGCCCAGAGCAATGAAGGTCACCAGCGTTGCGGCGACCGGTGTGAAGCGGAGGTATCGGATCAGGAATCCATTGAAGGAGCCGACGGTCGCTGCCACGAGAAGCATGGCCAGGACACCCAAGGCCATGAAGCCGAAGCCGTGTCCGGATATGAGGAAGAATGATCCGACCACCACCAGCAGTCCGGCGAGGGGGCCGACGGAGAGGTCGATGCCGGCCACCATCAGTGCGATCGTCTGGCCGAGCGATATGAAGCCGAGCGCGGTCACGAGCATCAGCACCGAGGTGATGTTGAATGTGCTGATGTACTGAGGGTTGCCGGAGTACACGTACGCACCGAGGGCCAGGATCACCAGCGCCAGGATGAGGACAGGGGCGTAATCGCCTTCCAGGAACCGCCGGAATGACGACGACGTGCGGGTTCGCTCCTCGGCCGGGATCTCGGCTTTCTCCGTGGTGGCATGGACGGCAGCGCGGACAATGCGATCCTCGGTGACGTTGTCGCCCCCCAGCTCCTCGACGACATGGCCCCTCGACATTACGTAGACCCGGTCGCAGATGCCCTCGAGCTCGTGGGCGTCGGAGGAGGAAACGACGACGGGGATTCCGTCGGCGGCGATCTCGCGGAGGATCCGATAGATCTCGACCCGTGCTCCCACATCGACGCCCTGGGTTGGCTCATCGGCGATGACCATCACGGGATCGGAGAGCAGGGCACGAGCGGTCACGACTTTCTGCTGGTTTCCGCCCGAAAGGCTGGTGACTTGCGCCTCCAGAGACGGGTGGCGCACGTTCAGCTCTGAAAGCTCCGACGAAACGGCCGCTACTTCGTCGGCCCGGCTGAGAAGGCCGAGCTTCCGGAACCGTGCCAGGGAGCCGACGGCGGCGTTCTCCCGCACACTGAGCCGCATCATGAGCCCATCTTTGTGTCGGTCGGCTGGGATATATGCCGACCTTTCGCGCAGGGTCTTTACGTCTCGGGGCTGGTCGTCGACGGTAACTGAGCCTTTGAAGTCGACGAGGCCCGCCAACGCGGCGAGCAGCTCGCTCTGCCCGTTGCCGACGATGCCACCCACCCCGACGATCTCGCCACGGCGGGCAGTCATGCTCACGGTCGAGAAGGAAGGCCCACTCAGCCCCTCGATCCGAAGGTAGCCGTCCGGCACATCGGCGAGATCCGGCTTGTCCGGGAATGTCGAGCCGGCCAGACGCCGACCCACGATCCAAGTGACGAGCTCGTCATCGGAGACTTCGGCGACGGACGCCGTGCCGCTGACGCGGCCGTCGCGCAGTACGGTCACCCGTGTGCCGAGCTGGCGTACCTCGGCCAGCCGGTGGGTGATGTAGACGATCGCCGTGCCGCGCTCAGCCGCGGCGCGGATGTGGGAGAAGAGGACGTTCGATGCTTCCCTCCCGAGGGGTGCCGTCGGCTCGTCGAGGATGAGGATCTTGGGGCGCACTGCCAAGGCCTTGGCCACCTCCAGGAGGTGCTTATTCGCCAGGGTCAGGCTGTGGATCGGGTCTCGCAAGTGGGCGTGGAGGCCCACTTCGTGGAGCAGATCGCGCATTGCGGCCTCTTCCGATTTCCCGGAGGCCAGCTTCTCGCGTGGCACCGCTAGGCGGATGTTCTCGGCGATCGTCATGTCGGGGAGCAACGCCGGATGCTGATGAACGATGGCGATCTCCAGGGAGCGCGCTAGCTCGGGAGTGAGAAACGAGAACTCCTGATCGGCCATGAATATCGTGCCTTCATCGGGCAGCGTTTCACCGGCGGCGATACCCATCAGTGTGGATTTGCCTGCCCCGTTCTCTCCAAGAAGGGCGTGTATCTCCCCGCTCACCGCGCTTAGCGAGACATCGCTGAGCGCCTGCACCCCGTCGTAGCTCTTGGATATCCCGGTGAGGACAAGGAGAGGCTCCTCAAGAGCCGATGGCTCGTCCGGCGATGTCAACATGCCATGCATTCTGCCTGCCTAGAGATGGGTGGGGATCGTGATCCGATCCCCACCCATCTGGAGCCTAGACAATTCAGGCGTCAGCGCATCAACGCTGCCTGGTCCTCGCCAGACATCTCTGCCGATAGGTAGATGTCGCCTGGCAGGTCAGGCTCGCACTGCACCTCACTCGGATCACCGGTGAGACTGTTCTCGAACGGCATGTGCTGGTGGCTCGTGCTGTCCGGAGGCGTCCCTCCCGTCGCCAGGGCCACCGCCCACTGAACGGCTGTCCGGGAATGGTCGTTCCCCGTCTCGATCGTGAACAGCTTGAAGTCCGGGTTGTCGGCCTGGACCTCCTGCCAGAAGCACCCGAGTACATTGCCGTCGGATGTGGCGATGGCAGGAATGGACCTGCCACTGTTCCCGAACTCGGGCAAGGCCCCCACCAGCGACGGACCGAAGTCAGACACGATGATATCGATCTGCGGGTATCGGGCTATGGCGGCGGTGAGGACCTGCTGGGTCACGGCTGGGTCCCAGTTGGTCGGCTCGAAGGGCTGTTCACCGATGAACTCGAACAGGCCGGTGGGCTCGAGGACCTCATGAAGCCCTTCCGCCTCCAGTACGCCCTGGCTGTTGCCGGGAGGGCCGCTAAGCATCAGGACCGTTCCGCCCTCGGGGAAGTTCTCGAGGATCCAGTTCCCCCAGGTGCGTCCGTCGTCGGCGGAGTCCAGAGAGACGTACAGGTCGTAGTCGACTCCGTCCTCGCCACCGGGGAAAACCCGATAGGGCACCGTCACGACCCCCGCCTCGTAAGCGCTTCGCAACGCAGGAAGCATGGCCTCACCGGCATCAGGGAAGACGACCAGGGCATCTACACCGGTGGCCACCATGCCCTGGATATCGGAGATCGCCTTCTGGGTGTCACCCTGGCCGTCGGCGTACTCAAACGAGGTGACGCTCGGGCACTTCTCAGCCTCTTCCCGCGCCGAGGCCGTCGTGACTAATCGCCAGCTGTTACCACCAAAGCCATCGGTCATCCCGAGAACGATCTCGTCGGGCCCGCACCAAGATGGGACATCGCCATCGGGAGCTTCTCCGGCGGTGGTGTCAGGCGTGTCAGGCGTGTCCGTCGGTTCCGTGGTTGGATCCGGTGTCTCGGCGGCAGTCGTCACCGGCGCATCGCTGGCCACTGTGGTCGTGGCTCCGGTTCCGTCGCCACCACAGGCTGCAAGTGCCATGGCGAGGACGGTCAAGAGCGAAATCCACCTTGTGGTCGACCGACTAGATCTCATGACGGCTTCCTTTCTCTGCGGGATGAGTGAATTCTTCGTTCGGCAATGAACAATGTCGTTCGGGTTGTGCTGGATAGTCCATGGTCCTCCTCTGACGTGCCCGGCGGCGTCGAGCGCCGCGAACCCTACAGAGCTGTGGGCTCAGATGCAAGCGCTTGCAACATCGGCCTGGCGCTGGTACGTTCAGCCCAGTGACGGAGCAGAGAAGCTGATCGAGAGCCACGCCACCCTGGAGCGACCTCGCCGCAGTCTGACCTCCCTTTTCCCGGGCGGGCTGCTGATGGTTCTCGCTGGGATCGGGCTGCTCATCGTCGCCGGAGCCGTGTTCGCACCTTCCAGCATCAGCCGAGGGGCTATCCTGGGGATGGTGCCGTATGCGGCCGTCCTCGCCGTTGCCGGTCTCGGACAGACGCTGGTTGTCCAGCAGGGAGGGATCGACCTCTCGGTACCAGGAGCGATCTCGGTCACAGTCGTGATCTCGACCCATCAGGCGAATGGCCAGGATGACCGAGTGCTCTACGCAGTCTCCCTCGCTCTGGTGGTGGTGCTCATCGCTGGGACCGTCAACGGATTCCTCGTGAGCCGTCTCCGCTTGAACCCGATCATCGCCACCCTTGGCATGAACGCACTTCTCTACTCCGTGGTCCTCGGGCTCTCGGGCGGAATCCCGCGAGGCACAACCCGGTTGCTCAGGAACCTGGTCGCCGGCTCGACGCTGGGCATTCCGAATTCGGTGTACTACGCCGCAGTGGCGGCAGTAGCTGTGACGATACTTCTCAAGAGGACCGTGGCGGGACGCCGGTTCGAGGCCGTGGGCGCCAACTCGGCAGCGGCGTGGGCGGCGGGGCTGTGGGTCAAGCGACACGGGATGGCGGCTTACATCTGGGCCATGGTCCTGTACTGGGTCGCCGGAGTCTTGATCGCCGGCATCGTGAACCAGCCGACTGCCTATCAGGGTGACGCCTACCTCCTCTCGTCAGTGGCGGCGGTCGTGCTCGGAGGGACGTCTCTGCTCGGTGGCAAGGGTTATCCGGTGTCGACTGTCCTCGCCGCCCTGTTCCTGGTCCAGCTCGGGCAGTTCGTACTTGCTCTCGGAGTGACGACCGCGATCCGAACGCTGGTCGAGGCGGCCGCCTTGGCCACGGGCGTCGCGCTACACACCGTCAACTGGTCGGCAGTGAAAGCCAGGCTCCTCCGAGGAGGAGGGGCGATCGCGGCTGGTGCCTAGCGGCATCACGACTCGGCATGCAGGAGGTATCCACATGAGAATGGAAGGACGCACGGTGATCGTCACGGGGGGAGCCCAGGGTATCGGGCGCGGCATCGCCGAACGGCTGGCCGCTGAAGGCGCCCACGTAATGATCGGTGACCTGAACGCCGAGGGCGCCGCCGAGGTGGCCGCAGCGGTCAGAGACCAGGGCCTCAGCGCCGACGCCCATAGGGTCGACGTCAGCCAGCGGGCCTCGACCCAGGAGCTCATCGCCGCCACCGTCGCGAGATTCGGACAGCTCGACGTTATGTTCAACAACGCTGGCTTCAACAAGCCCGAGCCCTTCCTAGATATCACCGAGGAAGTCTGGCAACGCGTGATGGACGTAAACGCCCTGGGCGTTTTGGTCGGCACCCAGGAAGCCGCCAAACAGATCATGAGCCAGGGGACGGGGGGCAAGATCGTCAACACCGCCTCGATCGCCTCTCGCCAGGGCTTCCCCGCCTTCGCCCCCTACTGCGCATCAAAGGCCGCCGTGCTGTCCCTAACGCAGGCAGCGGCACGCGCCCTCGCCCCCCACGGGATCACGGTGAACGGGTTCGCACCCGGTGTCGTCGACACTCCGCTCTGGGAGCAGCTCGATCTCGAGTTGGTCAGAATCGGCGAAGCCGAGAAACCCGGCGAGGCGATGGCCAACTTCTCGGCCGGGATCCTGCTCGGTCGTCCCGCCCAACCCGAAGACATAACCGGGACGGCGCTCTTCCTGGCCTCATCCGAGTCCGACTACATGACAGGGCAGATCGTCATGATCGACGGCGGGATGGTGTTGGTGTGAGGTGGTGGTCAGGGGATTACATCTCCGATGATCTGAAGAGGGGCTACGTCCATGCATCGTGAGGATGTCGAGTTCAAGAGTGAGGACGACGTCGTCCGGGGCTGGTTCTACCGGCCCGACGGCATAGACGGTCGCGCCCCCACCATCGTCCTTGCCGGCGGCTGGTGTTACGTGCGAGAGCTGGTCATGCCGGCCTACGCCGAAGCGTTCGCCAAGGCGGGGATGGCGGCACTCATCTTCGACTACCGCAATCTCGGGGTGTCCAGCGGCGAGCCGCGCCAGCACCTCGACCCCTGGGCGCAGATACGCGACTATCAGAACGCCCTCAGCTACCTTGAGACCCGGGACGACGTCGACGCCGATCGCCTCGGCGCGTGGGGCATCTCCTACTCGGGAGGCCACGTCATCATTCTGGCGGCCACAGACCCCCGAGTGAAGGCGATCGTCAGCCAGATCCCGGTCGTCGACGGGTACCGCAACATGCGCCGGGTCCATGGGACGATGGGCTACCGGACGTTGTGGAAGACCATTCTCGAGGATCGGCGGCTGCGCTACGAGGATCCGAACAAGCGCCTGTTCCTCCCCCATGCCAGCGCCACCCCCGAGAGCGAAGTCTCGGCGTGGCCCTTCCCAGAGACACTCGAGACGTTCATGAAGCTGAAGGAGACCGACGCCCCGCTGTACGAGAACCGGAGTACCGTGGAATCGGTCGACCTGCTCCTGAACTATGACATTATCCCGTTCGCCCGACGCGTCTACGACACGCCTTCGTTGGTGATCGTGGCCGAGAACGATGACCTGACACTGTGGGACCTGGAGATCGGGGCGTACAACACCCTCCCCACCGCCAAGAAGGAGTTGGTTGTGCTGCGCGAGGCGACCCACATGACCCTGTACAGCGACCAAACGAAGCTGGCCCGCGCCGCCGCGGCGGCGACCGAGTGGTTCGGGCAGCAGCTCTAGAGGAGGAGGTACCGATGAAGGCAGCGTTGTTCTACGCCGAACGGGACATCCGGGTGGAGAACGTAGAGGCACCCGGCGACCCCCGCTCCGGAGAGGTCCTCATCGAGCCGGCCTGGTGCGGGATCTGCGGGACGGACCTGCACGAGTACATCGCCGGGCCAATCGTCACCCCCAAGGAGCCCCACCCGCTGACGGGGGCGGAGCTCCCCCAGATCCTCGGCCACGAGTATTCCGGGACGGTGGTCGCTGTCGGGCCGGACGTCACTCACGTAAAGGTGGGAGACCGCGTCTCGGGCATGCCGCTCATTTCCTGCATGAAGTGCTACCACTGCGTCAGGGGTGACCAGCATCTGTGCCTGACGATGGCGTGCACCGGTCTGAGCTACCAGTGGGGGGCGATTGCCGAGAAAGCCATCGTGCCTGGGTACCAGCTGACGGTGATCCCCGACAGCCTCAGCCTCCAGCAGGGAGCACTGCTGGAGCCTGCCGCCGTCGCGGTGTATGCAGTCGAACGCGCCCACCTCGGGGGCGGCGACACCGTCCTCATCACCGGTCTTGGTCCCATCGGCGCCCTAGCCGCCATGGCGGCCCGTGCCCTTGGAGCGGGCAAGGTGTTCGCCGTCGAACCCAACCCCAATCGGGCGGCTCAAGCAGATGACCTGGGGGTGGATGAGGTCATTCCCGTCGGCCCGGACCTCGCCGACACCGTCATCGACCTGACCGACGGCGTCGGCGTCGACGCCTCTATCGAGTGCTCCGGCACCGAGGCCGGGTTCAACAGTGGTATCGATAGCGTCCGGGCGAAAGGCACCGTCGTCCAGGCCGGTTTGCACACCGGAATGGCGAGTGTCGATCCGATGAAGTGGTGTTTGAAGGACCTGCACATCGAGGCGACATGGGCCTATCCGGTCCACGTGTGGCCCCGTGTCAGCCGTCTGGTGGCGGCGGGGGCCATGGCGGTCGAGAAGGTCGTCTCCAGCGAGATCAGCATCGATGATGTCGTCGAAAGTGGATTCGACCGGCTGGTGGACCCGTCAGGAAACGAGTCAAAGGTCCTTGTGACCGCCACGCAGGTTTGAGCAGGTGGGCGGCGACATCAGCACAATCCACCCCTGGTATGGCTGAACGCCATGGACCACGAGCCCACTGACAGGCCCGAGTGGACGGGGGTCGGTGCGCGGATCCGCCACCAGCGGATGGAGTTGGGAATGAGCCAGCAGACGCTGGCGCAGCGTGCCGGAGTGTCAAAGAGCTTGATCTCCCAGATAGAGAACGGGAGGTCGTATCCGTCGATTACCACGCTCTACCTCATCGGCTCGACACTGGAAGCGAACTTTGATGAGCTCGTCGCCGGCAAGCCAGCGGGCCATGCCGAAGACAGGCATGATTCAGACGATGCACAACGTAGGAGGGCGGCGGCGCCGCCCGAGGCGAGAAAGGGAATCATCATGCAAGGTGTCTTCCACACCGGGATCACCGTGTCGGACCTCGACCGGTCGCTAGCCTTTTACCGGGACGTACTCGGCCTCGAGGTATGGGTCGAGCCGACTGAAGTCTTTGGCGGCGACGAGTTGTCGCGCGGGGTGGGGGTAGACGGCGCATCGCTGCGGCTCGCAGTGATGAAGGTCGGCGCCTCCAACCTCGAGCTACTCGAGTACGCCACACCCCCACCACCAAACGACCAGGCCATGCCACCCCACGGCCTCGGCTCGATGCACGTCGCCTTCCAGGTCGACGACGTACACGCAAAGATGAGCGAGCTGGAATCCCGTGGCGTTGAGTTCCTGTCTCCGCCCAACATCGTCGACGAGGGACCGTTGGCCGGCTGGCGGTGGGTGTACTTCAACGACCCTGACGGGGTCACACTCGAACTAGTGGAGTTCAATCCTCCGGCGAGCTGACCCCGCCGGCGCCCAGCCTTTCCTTGTTCGAGATCAGTCGCTGCGAAGCCCCGTTGACTCGACCAACTCGCCGCTCGGTTTGCCGTCGAGGGTGAAGTTGGCCTTCAGGGGGTTTGGTATCTGTTTGAACCGGCGTCACCAGAGCCTGATTCAACCGTCGCCCACTTGGGCGGGAAATCGAAGGCGTTCTATTTCCAACCCCGGGGGCCTCAAGCCGGTTGGTGTACTCCCCAGCCGAGACTCTCGGCCGCCTCGTACATGCGACGATCGTATGTGACCAGACCACCGAGAGTCTCCTCGAACAAAGACGCCGTTGCCAGGTGGATAGCGTCGAGAGAGC
>JBGTLA010000187.1:0-20024 GCA_041744375.1 Acidimicrobiia bacterium
ACCGCCACCCGCGGGGATCGACGGTCGGCCTTCGGGGCGGAGTTCCTGCGCTGGATGCTGTCGGATGGGGCGGGAGCGGCGGTCATCGAGAACCGACCGCGCCGCGATGGGCTGTCGCTCCGCATCGATTGGTCCCTGCTCGAGTCTCACGCCCACCGATACCCGGTGTGCATGTACGCCGGCGTCGCCGAGGCAGCCTCGATACGGGCCGGTGGCACCTGGCAGGACCAACGAACCGTCACGGCGGCCGATAGCGCGGCGATGCTCAATCTGCGCCAGGATGTCGCCCTGTTGAATGGCGTGGTGGCGCTGGGTGTGGAACGCTATGTGGCATTGGTTCGGGAGGGCCGCATCGACCCCGACGCCATCGACCATCTCCTTTGTCACTACAGCTCCGAGTACTTCCGAGGTGACATCGTCAAGCTCATGTGCGAGGCGGGTCTGATGATCCCCGAGGATCGCTGGTTCACCAACCTGCACACCAAGGGAAACACCGGTGCCGCCAGCATCTACATCATGCTGGAGGAAGCTCTGAGAACGGGCCGCTTCGTCGAGGGTGACCGGGTGCTGCTCATGGTTCCCGAGTCGGGCCGCTTTTCGGTGTCGTTCGTCCATCTCACCTGCGTGGGTCCCGGCGAAGCCGAGTACATGGGCTCGGCAGTGGACAGGGGGCAGGCCGCTCCCACCCCGGGGCGACCGCAAGGCGCCTCACCGGAGGGTTCTCCCAACGATTGGCTGTTGGAGGAGTTGGCACTGGTGTGGGCAGGATTCGAGCTGGCACTGAGTCGGGTCCCCATTGTCGCTCGGATCGAGAATCACGCCGCCACGCGCCACGATTACCTCCGGCTACTCCTCAACATGCGCCAGCAGGTGATGGAAGGGGCGCGTTGGATCACCCGTGCCGCCTCCAACCTGACCGTCGAGTACACCGACTTGCGGGCGGAATTCATCCACCACGCCGCCGAGGAGCAACGCGACTTCAGAATGCTGGAGGACAACTACGTGTCCTGCGGCGGCGACCTGGACACCATCCGGTCCGCCGACAAGAACGTCGGATCGGAGGCACTGAGTGCCTTCATGTTCCACCGGGCCGACCAGGTCAACCCGCTCGACCTGCTCGGGGCGATGTACATCATCGAAGGGCTGGGAGCTCACAAGGCCGACCGCTGGGTCGCTCTGCTGCGAGACCAGCTCGACCTGACGGATGAGCAGGTGACGTTCCTCCACTACCACGGCGGAGCCGATCAAGAACACACCGAGGAAATGTTCGAGATCCTCCGCTCCGACATCATTACCTGGGATGTGGCCCGCTCCATCGTCAAGACGGCCAAGGTCGTGGCTCGTCTGTACGCCCTCCAGTTGGAGGAGATCGACCATGGCTGATGGTGCCCGTATCGCCTTCGCCGACCGGCCCGGACCGTCGATCTGGGACGCCCTGGCGGGCGACCCCACCCACCATCTCAGCCGTCATTCCCTGTCGCTCTTGGAAAGGGACTCCAACCGTTGGTCGGCTCGCTACCTGCGATCCCCCATGCGTCTGGTCTCACGAGGCCTGGTGGGGATCATCACCCTTGTCAAACGGATCCTGCCGGGCGACATGTCGTCGCATACCGCCCTCGACAGGCTGGGCATCTGGTTCTTGTCGCGATTCGTGTCCGAAGAAGGCGGGGAGCTGTTGTTGCGGCATTTCATCCTCGAGACGAACGTCCTAGCCTTCATCGCCCGCAACGGCGGCCTGGCCGAGCCCACCTTGCGGCCTGCTCGCCTCGAAGACCTCGACGACAACGCTGTGGTGATCCACGACGTGAACGTCTACGAACTGCTCACCGGCTTGGGGAACAAACCTCTCCCCCGGCCGGAGGAAAGGACGACGCCACTCGATTTCACCATGCTCGACGTGGCGCCGGTCGACACGACCGGCAAGCGCCGGTGGATGCGGCTCGACCTCGAAACCGGCCTGGCCTGCATGAACGTGGCGTTCGCCCTGTTCACCACCGCCGAGGAGTACCGGCGTGCGGTCCATTCCCTCCAGCTCGACGAGTCGTTGCTCGGGTGCCTGGCCGAACTGACCGGCGATGAGCTCTTTCGGGTTTGGAGACCCGCCGGGTACGTAGCCATCGTGCGCACCAATCGCGATGTGCCACGCGACCTCTTCGCCCACGCCATCGTCCACGAGTACGCCCATGCCCGCCTCGAATGGCATGCCGCCCGGGCGGGTTGACGGACAGCGGTGAGGCAGGAGCGGCCCGCCCGTGTGCTCCGGAGGACGACATGGGTCACGATCTCTCGGGGCCTCAAGCGCACGCGCCGTCGTGTCGACAACCTCAGCAACCTGGCACCGGGAAGGGACCATGACAGAAGCGTTGCGAAGAGACGTCGCTCCTCGTAGCTTCCATCGACACTTTCTGGTCGCAACCCTGGCGCTCGTGCTGATCGTTACCACCATGCCTGCTCACCCCGCAGCTGGCGGAGCCGTATCAGTGGCAGCCGCACCATGGCTGGACGAGGACTTCTCCGGCGGTGTCTCCGGTGTGTTCGATTCGGGGTTCGGTGTTCATGCCACCCCCGACGGCCATGTCGGTGCGGGTCTCGTCTCGCGCCTCCCCCAGGGCCAGCATTGGGGATCGTCGTCCCATTGGAACACCCAGACTCAGATCGGCTTCGAGCCGGACGAAATGTGGATGCGCTACTACGTCCGGTTTCCGGCCGGCTTCGAAGTGGCCGCCGGCAATCGCGGCAAGCTCCCCGGCTTCGGCGGGCTCTACACCTTCAACTGCCTGGGGGGTCGTGCTTCGACCACGTCGGCACCGTGCTGGTCGGCACGGATGATGTTCTCCCCCCTGTATGACAACGATGGCCTCCCGTCGTACCCGGTGGACCGCGACGCCGTCACCCGCATCGGCTTCTACGCCTACACGCTGTCCTCCTCCGGTCAGGGAATGACGGGACGAGTGATCCCCTGGGACGCCGACGTGGCCACGTTGCGCCACGACCGCTGGTACTGCATCGAGGCACGGGTCGAGATGAACACACCGGGCCAGCCCGATGGGGCCCTGTGGGGATTCGTCGACGGCGCCGCGGCGTACTCGGACAATGGCCTCATGTTCCGGCGGGCCTCGGAAGGTCATCTGGCTGTGAAGTCGCTCTGGTTCGACGTATATCACGGCGGCAACGCCACCTCTCCGCGTGACAACTCGATCTTCTTCGACTCTCTGGCAGCCGGCCCCGAACGGATCGGCTGTGACGACAACCCGGATTCCCGCGGCACCTTCCACGATGACGACGACTCGGTTTTCGAAGCCGACATCGAGCGGCTGGCGGCGTCGGGAGTGACGAGGGGCTGTAACCCACCGATCAACGACCGCTTCTGTCCCGATGACCCCGTGACCCGGGGCCAGATGGCGGCGTTCCTCCATCGGGCCCTCGACGTCCGACTCGACGTCGACACAGGTTCGATACCCGATTCGCCACCGGACTTCTGGGGGGTGCGCTCGTCGACTTCCTACACCGACACCTTGGCCGCCTTCGCCGCAGCTGGAGCGCCGCTGGACACGTACGTGGTGACCCACCCGGTCGACGATGTCTCCGGTGACAAGAACTGGCTGGCCACCGGCAACGACAACAACCCCAACAAGTGGGTTCCCTCCCAGTTGGGGAAGATCTGGGAGGCGGGCGCCACGCCCTATGTCCAGGTGACGGTGTCGGACCTTGCCGCCTTGGTGAACGGTGGGCTCGACAATCGTGTCTCGAGGATGGTGGCCGCCTACGAGGCTTTCCTGGCCGACCACCCCGATGCCCATCTGATCCTTGACGTGCTGCCGGGCGCCAACCGCCAACAGGTTGCGTACGGCGACGACCCTGTCCGCTTCCGCGCTGCCTTTCGGAAGGTGGCCGCGACAGCTCGCGACAGGCTGGGTTCGGATCGTGTCCGGGTTGCGTTCTCAGCTCACGGCCAGCTGTCGTCGAACCGCTACGACGCCACCGTCCAGGACCCCGGCGGGTTCGAGCGCTGGTGGCCGGGAGCCGATGTCGTGGAACTGGCCGGTGTGCGGGGCAACGCCGCTTCCGCCACGGCCAACCCGGTCGCCGTGTACGGGATCGCAGTGGACGCACTCGCCACGGTGGCGGGCGCCGACATGCCTCTGTTCGTGGGCCTGGCTGCTGCTCCCGACGAGCCGTCGCTGGCGGCCCAGTCAGAGTTCCTGGGGAGGCTCTCGACGTGGGCTTCCGAGCATCCCCAGCTCATGGGTGTGCTGTGGGACGACGTCGTGTCCGGCGGTCAGGACTTCCGCTTGACCGTCCCCTCCCTGCCGTCGGATGTCGCCTCGCGCACCGCCGCCATCCGCACGGGCGGAGCTGCGTGGTTGTTTTCCGACGAGGCTGCGGCGTGGACGGCTGCCCGCCGGGCGGTGGCACCGTTCGGTGACGCCGAAGGGTCGGTTTTCGCCGACTCGATCCGGTGGCTGTCGGCGTCGGGTATCACAAAAGGGTGCAACCCTCCCGCCAACACATTGTTCTGCCCCGAGTCCCCGGTGACCCGGGGCCAAATGGCGGCCTTCCTGGCCCGGGCCCTGGCTCTGCCGGCAGGTTCGTCGGCGTTCTCCGACACGAACGGGTACATCTTCGCCACCGACATCTCCCGCTTGGCCTCGGCCGGAATCACCAAAGGTTGTAATCCACCCACCAACACCCGGTTTTGCCCCGACGAGCCTGTGACCCGGGGGCAGATGGCGGCCTTCCTGGTTCGCGCCGGTGTGAGCGGCTAGAACAACTTCTTGACAAACTTCACGACAGCTGCTGGCGGCCCTCGGTCTCGTCGTCGACGATCTCGCCTGTTGGCTTGAAACCGTGGCGCAGGTAGAACGGTCGCGGCGAACCCTTGCCCTCGCTCCAACTCGTGAGAAGCGTCTTGTCCCCCATCGCCCGACAGGCGTCGGAGACGAGGTCGAGGACTCGTCCCCCAATTCCTCTTCGTTGATGAAGCCGGTCGATGAGAAGCCGCCACAGGTAGGGCTCGCGATGCTGGGCTGTCGTCACCGCCCCAGCATCACGAACCCCACGACTTCGTCATCGGCCGTCACGGCCCGCAGCCACGGCTTCAGGGGAGCGCCGTTGACCATCTCGGGAAAGAGTACGTCCACGAACGACCGAGTCATCGGGGCAACGAAGGCCTCCTGACTCTTGTGGGTTACCAGCCGGGACACCGCTGGCTCGTTCTCTGCAGTGGCCTCGACCAGGCGCACGTCGCCGGGAGGGTGCCGGGGCCGGTCTCGCCAGCTTTCCCAGTCCGGGCGTGTCAACCCGTATAACCAGTCGTCCGAACATTCATCGCCGACCCAATACGACAGTCTGGTGTGGCCCTCGAACAAGAAGCCGGTTCGTTCGAGAACCATTGCCGACGCGATGTTCTCAGGATGGAGCGTTCCAGACACTCGGGTCACACCGAGCGTGTCGAACAGGTAACCCACCAGAGCGGCCAGCGCCTCCGTGGCGTAGCCGCGGCCCCAATACTCGCTGGCGAACGTGTAGCCCACCTCGGCGCTGCGACCCCGCTGGGTCAGGTGGAGGGCCAGGTCACCGTACACCACGCCGGTGGCCGGGTCACACACCACTGCCATCCACCACTGTTCGTCCTGGGGGCCGTCCACGTCGATCAGCCCTGACACCAGCGTGTTGGCTTTTTCGAGCGAGTAAGGGAGCGTCCAGTTCTGATACTCGGCCACGGCCGGATCGTTACGACGGGCCGTCAAACCGGCGGCATCTTCAGCGACGAATGGCCGGATGAGCAAGCGTTCCGTGCGCAGAGGAGTGAACACTGATCACATACAAACAGACACCGGCTCCCTCCGGTTGTCGTATCGTGAGGGGAGCCGGACGTGCCGGCTCCCCTCACCTCGTCTTGCCTCCATTATCAGAGGTCAGGTTCGGTGTTCACCGGTGGTGTTGGGGTTGGTTTGGGTCAACGCTCCGAGCAGGACGACGGCACCGACGATGATCACAACGATGGGCGCCAGGTAGCGCAGCTCGATCAGGATCAGAGTCCACCATCCGACGCCGACGCCGAACAGTCCGACCCCGGCCAGGGTGAGGACCAGTCCCCACACGAAGGTCCCGTAATGGAATCGATCGTTCAATTTGTCACCTCCACGGTTCCCATGAAGACCTCGGCTTTGATGACGAGGGTCTCGGCTCCTTCCACCGATCCTGGGGTCTGGTACGTCTCGAAGATGCCCATGCCGTCGACGGTGCGGCCGAAGATGGCGACCTCTCCGGCGCCCGCTCTGGCCTGGACGTCGACTGGGGTGTCGGCGGAGACCCGGATGACGAGCTCACCCATGCCGACGCTGGCCGTCACAACTGTGGACGCTTCCAGTCCTGTCAGGCCACGAAGGTCGAGGGTGAGGGTGCCCATCGCCAGGTTGTAGTTCGGTCGGATGTCCTCGGCGGCGGTCACCTCGATGACCCGCTCGCCGACTCCCCCTTGGAACCCTTCGAGGGGCGCTGAGGCGGTGATCGTGGTGATGAGAGCGAGCACGGTTCCGAACACGATGAGTCCCCGCTGTGGTCCGCGTCCGGCCAGGAGCATCAGGCCGACACCGACGAGCCCGGTGCCCAAAGCCAGCACGGCGGTGACGGTGATATCGACCAGTCCTGCCCGTTCCAGCAGCCACAGCACCCCAATGAGGACCAGGGCGCTCCCGGTCACTATCCGCGCTGCCGGCGACTGCGTGTGTGGTGTTGCGGTCCCGGTTTGTTGCACCGGGGGGCTATCGAGCAGCGTCACGGTTGATACCTCCCATCACCAGAGCCAGTCCACCTACCACGAACAAGACCGGCCAGAAGTACTGTCCCAGCCAGGGTGCGATGGTGTTCACCAGGGCAATCGTGCCGACGGCCATCAACACCATCCCCACCACGGCCGCTCCCGGCACGGCTCCCCGGGGCCCGGACGGCTCGGGGTGACCCTCGGGACGGGCGGGGACGATCAGCCACATGATCAGATAGACCAAGATCCCCGATCCTCCACCCAGCGCCGCCACCACAAAGCCGACCCGGAACCACACCGGGTCGACTCCGAAGTACTCACCGAGCCCGCCGGCCACCCCGCCGACGATGCGCCGGCTGTTGCTGCGGTAGAAACGTTCGTTCATCGCCGGGTCGGGGGCCGGTTCCCTTCTCATCGTTTCAGGTGCCGTGGACATCCACCACCTCCTCGGGTCGAGTGTGCCCGCCGGAGGCGAGCCTTATTGCTTCTGTGACCACCCCGATGCCGGCACCCACCACAGCCAGCACCAACACCACCCGGGTGACGGCCCCCCAGTCGAACGAGTAGGCCGCGAAATCGAACGGGAACACCCGATACACCCGATACGTAACGAACACGCTGATGAGATTCAGCCCGATCTGGCTGGTGGCCTTGACAGTCGGCGCGTCGCTGATCCAATAGGCCACGTTGGCCACAATGGCGGCAGTGAACAAAAGACTCAGCCAGGGCACCAGCCTCTCGAAATCTGCGGTCAGGAAGGGAACGAAACCCCACTCCAAGATGTTGTGCACCACCATCAGCCCCGCCGCGTTGATGAACACAGAAGCGCCATAACCCACCCGACGTCCCGAGCGCCGAAGGCGAAGATCGTGCTGTTGGATTGCCACCCATCCTCCTGTCGCCACCATTGGACGACAATCCGCCCGACGGATCCAGGGCCGAAGGTCCATTCCACACGGCCAAGTTCACAAATCGCCGCTCATTGCAGCCCTCTACCCGGGGATGGCCCGGTCATCGTGACAGTCGGGGCTGGGTCGGCCGGCTCGACGGGATCCTTGCAGTCGGTCCTGCAATGCTCTTCAAGTGGGATGCGCAGAGGGTCGCTTGTCCCAGGAGGTGACGGCTCGACCCAACGACCCCAGGTGTATCTGTGCCCAGCAAGGTCCAGGAACTGGCACACCTCGCAACGCTCTAGCTCGGATGCAGAATCACGACCGGGATCTTGCGCTCGGTCCTGGCCTGATAGGCGGCATATCCGGAGTATGCCGATTCCGCCCGGGCCCACAACCGCTTCCGCTCACCGGCCCCTGCGGTCGTTGTCGTCACCGGTCGTCGTCGGCCCCTCACCTGGACGACGCCCTGCGGGTGGGCGAGGAGATTGAGGTACCACTCGGGGTGCCGGTCACGCCCGCCCCAGGACGCGAACACCACGTATCGGTCGCCGTCTTCGAGGTACAGGAGCGGCACGGTATGTGGCTCGCCGGAGTGGCGGCCGGTGGTGGTTAGGAGCAGTATGTCGTTGTCGACCAGCCGACGGCCGACCACTCCTGCCGTGAGCCGGTAAAGAACGGCATGGATTCGAGAGAGAAGCTTGGCGGTTCCGTCGCGCATCCGGACAACGTACAACGGCGACCGCTTCTACCCGGACGGTATGCGCCCAGCGGTGCATGAGGGGGCGAGCTGGCGGCGGAGTCGGTACGGGCGTTACCGATCATTGACCCAGCACAGGCAGAAGGGATGCCCGGCTGGATCCGCGTAGACTTGAAAGTTGTCGGGTGTCGCAACTTCGGTTGCCGATTTGAGCAGCTTTGCGCCCAGCGCCATCACTTCTTCGTGGGCTGAATCGATGTCATCGATCCAAAGGTCGAGGTGGATTTGCTGCGGATTGCCATCCGGCCACTCGGGAAGGGCCAGCTCTGACTCTGCTGATCGGCCGAGACGGATAGGCCTTCAGCTCACCACCTTGATCACGATCGCCCCGACATGGTCTTTGGCCATGAAGGCCTCTTGTGCCTTGCGGAGCTGGTCCAGTGGATAGGTGGCGGCGACCACAGGTTGGATGGCGCCCGTCTCGATGTAGGACACCAGGCTGGCGAAGACCTCGGGTGGGAGCACTGTTGCCCCATGCATCGTCAGGTCATGCAGGTAGAGGGTCCTCAGGTCGAGCGAGACTATCGGCCCGGCGATGGCCCCGGCGGTGGTGTAGTGCCCGCCCCGTCTTATCGTTCCGAAAAGCTGCGGAAACAGGTCCCCACCCACGACGTCTGCGTAGACGTCGACTCCACCGGTGACTCCCAGCACTGCCTCGGCCAGGTTGTCGATCGTCCGGTCGAAGACGACATCTGCACCGAGATCCTCGATTCGAGAGATCTTGGTACCGCTGGTGAGCGCAACGACAGCGGCACCTCGCCGCTTGGCCAGCTGCACCAATGCCCCGCCGACGCCACCCGATGCTCCGGTCACCAGCACCCACTGACCCTCACCCACATCTGCGCGGTGGAGCATGTGCTCGGCGGTGGCGTATGAGCAGGGGAAGCTGGCGAGCTCCACATCGGTGAGGTCGGTGTCGACGGCATGGGCGTTGGCTGCCGGCACGGCCACGTACTCGGCGTATCCACCGTCACGCTCCGATCCGAGATAGGCGGCCTTCTCGAGATCACCCGAGGGATGGCGCATCCAGGCGTCGACGACCACTCGCTCGCCAAGGCGTTGGGAGTCCACGTCGACGCCCACCTGCACTATTCGCCCGACCGGGTCTGCCCCCTGGATCAGAGGGAACGAGATGCCGCCGCTCCACGAGCCAGCATCCTCGCTATCCGCCTCTTTGGCGCCAGTCGCACCCGGGAAGGACTCCGAGTACCAGCCGGTCCTGGTGTTGATGTCGGTGTTGTTGATCCCCGAAGCCGCCACCTCGATCAGCACCTCGGCGACGGCGGGCACCGGTACCGGCAGATCCTCGCGATATTCGAGCTTCTCCAGACCGCCGTGACCCGTGAGGACGACACCACGCATGGTGGCGGCTTCTGACCGGCCGGGAACTCCCCTGCCTCCTCCAGGCTGTCGTTCGAAACGCTCCGTGGCCATGTCTCTCCTATCTGGACCCGCCCGGCGCGCAGGCTACCAAGGACCCGAAAGGGTGCTTGTGCACTGCACACGCTCACCTTCTTCGAGGCGGAAAAGTCGCGGCCGCCGACGACCGGTGAGGTCGCCGAGGCCTCTAGTCAGCAGCCGAGGGCGTAGGAGACGGCAGCGCAGACCCGGCTCATCGTCTCTTGATCGGCGGCCGCGACCAACTCGGTCAGCATCGCCTGGGGTACCGTGTGGACTCCGTCGCAGCTGACGGCTGATTCCTTTCGAGTCCGAGTTGGGTGTGATCGATGGGAACCTCGGCTGTGAGGCCGCGCCTGGCGCTGGTGATCTCCGCCACGGTGACCAACGCACGGACGTCGAGGACCTCGTTCCGCGTCATAACCAGCACCGGTCGTCGTTTCCGTCCAACCTGTGTCAGCCAGATCTCTCCTCGGTTCAGTCCTTGCCCCAGGTCTCTGCCTCGATCCAGAACGAATCCGGTTGCTCCGGATCGCGTTGGTAGGCGGCGCGGTCTGCTCTGGCCAAGGCACTCTTTACCGCCGCAGCCACGCCGTCCCGAGCGGCAGCAGACACGTTGATTTCGAGGCGACGCGCTTGTTCGGCGAGAGATTCCTCGAGCGTGAATGTCGTGCGAATCGTTGCCATGCTGACCACAAATGCGAGCAGATCGTGCTATCGGATGATGATGGGGTCGACCGATAGCTGGCGCCAAGCACAGCCGTCAGGTCGAGTTGGCGTCGCTCAAAGCACCGTCGGATCCCTGCCGTGCGTTGCAAGCCGGCCACCGGATCATCAGGTGCCACGCCCTCGTCCGGGGGATCGACGCGGGTTCGATCATGGCAGAAGAAAGATCGCAGGTCTCGACATGTCAGGCGACTTGGCCAAAAGCTCACACAGAGAAGGTGGGCCGATCTCGACGAGTTCGGATGTCACCGGGTGGCCCCGACCGGCATCCTCCAAAGAAGGATCGAATTCGAGCCTGCCGGGCTCAACTCATATAGCAAGCCCCGTCTTCCGGAGACGAGACAGCGATGCAGAAAGGAGCGAGCCATTCCGGCCCGCTCCTTTCTGCATTCGGAAGGGATCAGCCAGCTTCGACCTCCACCTTGATCTTCTCCGGCTCGGCGGGCTTGGTCTCTTCGGGGAGAGTTACTTTCACTGTGAGAATCCCTTTGGTGTAGTTGGCTACGATCATGTCGGCACTCACACCCTCGGGGACGGGAATTCGCCTCACGAATTTCCCGTACTTCCTCTCGTGCATGTAACGGTCTTCCTCGGAGACCTCCTTCTCTTCGGACTTCTCGCCTTTGATGGTGAGATAGTCCTCGTCCACGGTGATCTCGACATCCTTGTCCGGGTCGACTCCGGGCAGTTCAGCCGTGACGATCAGCTCTCCATCCGTGCGAGTGACGTCCATCGACGGCCGAAAGGCAAACTCGAGTCCCTCGCTCACAAAGCGGGGGAAACGAATAATGGAATCCCATTCCTTCTCGAGGTCGATGAGCGGTCTCCATAGTTCCAGCTTCACAACTGTCACCCCCTATCTCGGGCCCTTCCCTGTTCAATGGACTGGCGGCCCGTCCCAGCCAGGCTCTGTCTTTCGATTGTCAGATCGATACGGTTAGTGAGGTAGGGCCATAAGACAGGTTTTGTGCACCGAAGCCAGCAAGTCCTGTCTGCGTATGTCCGGCTCAGGTAGGGGAGAAAGTCCTCGACCGGTGTTTCGGCCACCATCACATGGCCTTTACTGCCCTGGTGTCTCCGCCTCAGCGGTGTGAAATGAACGATGGAGGTGATATTGATCCGCTGCCTGCAGAATGGGCCCATTCACCAGCGAAGTAGCCGGGGTCGGGCATCTCTCGCGTAAGGGGATTCGAAGGCGGTCACATTGATGGCTGGTAGGAGCGACGCGGACGTCATCCCTGGAGCCCGAAGTCCGAAGCCAGCCACGTGACTCGACCGGCAAACCGTGTGGCCTACTTGTTGACTCGCTGCGTGGACGTCGGACGCCAGATCTCAGTGGGATCGGCGGGCGGGAAGGGGAGAGGCTGCACCGGGGAGAGCAGGGTCACAGTGGCGAAGCCGTCGGAGCAGAGAGCAGTGTCGCTAGCCGGATCGAGGCCGGCCGTCGATCCGGCCAGCTCGAACTCGATCCGCTCTCCCGGGATGTCGGCGGTGGCCACCCTGAGAATTCCGAACCCGTCGAGGTCAGCCCACCGAATCCCTTTTACCTCTGCTGATCCTCGGTCCGACCGCTCGCTGCCATGGAGGAGGTTTCGTGCGCGCGCCCGAACGCGGTGCTTCAGTCCCAGTCAGCCGGCGGACGCATCGATGGAATGCGGCGACCGCTTGTTTTCTCGGGCGGCACGGCTCAGGGCGACATGGGCGTGCGGGCGGTGCGGAGCCACGGTCGCAGACCTCAGGCCTCCACCGCTAGGTCGTTGGCTGCCACGGGATCTTGGGCCGTCATGTCATCCCGCACCAGGGCCCCTGACCACGATCACGTCGCAGGGGGCGTCGTGGATTACGGCATGACTGGTCGAACCGAGCATCAGTGAGGCGAAGTCACCGCGCCCTCGGTTGCCGATGATGATGAGTTCGGCCGTTTGATCGGCTGCGTAGGCGACGATCTCCGTGGCTGGATGCCCCCGCAGGTCAGCCCGGTCCCATACGACGTCGACGCCGTCGAGCGCCGCTTCTGCTCGCTTCCAGACCTCGGCACAAGCGGCTTCGCCGAAGGTTGTCTCGTCGAGAAGGGTGGCAGTCTCGATCCAGTAGAGGGAGGTGGGAGGATAGAACACATGGACCACGTGGAGATCGGCGCCATGCGCGGCTGCCTCGGCGACCGCCGCTGCGAGCACGAACTCGGTGGTGGGTGATCCATCGATTGCCGCAACGATCAGCACGCTGTGCTCCTTCGGGTCGGCCGGACTCCGCCGTTGGGCGGCATGAACACCGTGGCGTGCCGTTGCGGTTTCGGATAGGGCCTTTCGTCCTGTGCGGAAAAGAGGGGGCAATGACTCTCCTTTCGGAGTTGGCAGTCGAAGACACTCGGTTCATGGCCGACCCCACGAATCCGACCCGAGTCCGCGACAATACGATCCATACCGGCCGACCGCCAAGGGTCGTGGCCCCTCGCCGCTCTGCTGTCGGTGCTCGCCATCGGAGCGACCGAGAGGGCTGGGCAATGCTGCCCACCCATCGACACCGTTTGGAATAGCGGTGGACCTGCTCGCTCGAATCCCGGTCCACAGCTACTTCTGGCCCCGAGTCTTCCTCCTCGCGATAGCGGTCCTCTCGCTCTGGCAGTGGTAGGGCTGCCTTCCCATGGAAGTGGCGCTGAGCGGAGCCGATCGAGGATTCGTTCGGTTGGTCGAGAGGCGCGAGCGCGCAGAGCTCGAGCGCCGGGTGCGGTCGTACCGCGGAGGCCGATCGATGATCGGTCTGGCCGGAAAGACGGCCCTGATAGTCGACGATGGCATCGCCACAGGTTCGACGGCCGAAGCGGCCTGTGCCGTGGCGCTAGCCCACGGAGCCCAGCGTGTGGTGGTGGCGGTGCCGGTGGCCCCACCGGAGGCGGTCCGGGCCCTCAGCTCCCACGCCGACGAGGTGGTGAGCGTCGACACTCCGGCGAACCTCGGTGCCATAGGGTTCAGCTATCACGACTTCTCCCCCACGTCCGATGCCGAGGTGATCAGCATCATCCTGCACGAGGCTCACATAGCAGCCGAAGCCGCTATGCCGACGATTCGGCACGTCGCTATCCCGGTGGGCGATGCCACCTTGCGTGGGCTGTTGACCGCCGCACCTGCGTCGACGTCCATCGTGGTGTTTGCCCACGGCTCGGGGAGCAGTATGGACGGTCCCCGGAATCTCCATGTGGCGGCCCGCCTGAACGACGCCGGGCACGCCACCCTCGTCTTCGACCGGCTGACTGGCGCCGAGCGCGCAGACCGTCGCAACGTGTTCGACATACCTCTGCTCGGTCGCAGGTTGACGGCCACGACGCGCTGGCTCCGGAGCCAGCCCGACGCCGCCCCGACTTGGTCGGGGCGGAGCTCGCAGCTGTGAGCACCCCCACCCTCTTCATCGTCGGAGGGCATGACACCGAGGTCCTCGCACTCAACAGACGGGCCGCAGGATGTTTGCGATGCCCGCACGAAATCGCGGTTGTGGCCGGAGCCACCCACCTCGTCGAAGAGCCTGGTGCCCTCGACATTGTTGCCGACCTTGCATCGACATGGTTCGACCGCCACCTCCATTGAAGCATCTCCCGCTCGGCGCTGAAATGGAAGCTCGGAGGAACCGGGCGTTGGGCTGGGTAGCAGGACTCGGAGTCGCCCTCTTCCCATGGCTCGTAGCCGGCGTCATCAGCACGTTTCTGCCGAATCCCGAGGCGATGTTCCCGTGGGTCCTCTTGATTGCCTCTGTGTTGATGGTGGCCTGTGTGGTCTGGGGAACCGTTCGTGTCCCCGGGTTCCGGAGGGGTGCCCTGTTGGGATCGGCTATCTCGCTCGCATTCGTCTGCCTTGTCTCTCTGGTCCTCCTCTGGCTCCAGCCCTGACACGGATCGAGACGTTCAGGGCGCGTCCTGACTGATGTGCAACCATTTTCGTGCGCCCATTCAGCAGACGTTGGCAGCCAGTGGGTTCGACTCAACGCAAGTAGTCTTTCACGGCTGTAGCAGGCCGCGAGTGCTCGGTTTCCGCACCAGATGAGATCTGGTCAGTCGCGGGGCCAGACGATAACAGTGGCCCAGCCGTCGGCGGCTTAGTCGGCGAGGTAGTTCTCGGGATCGGCGCCGCGAGTTCAGCTCGCCTTGGGATCTCCGCTCGATCGAAGCGTCGTCGCGGAAACCGATGACCTTTCGCGCCCATTCGTCAAGGGCGACCGCGTGGCCCAGGACGTGACCGGCCTCGGCGGACGACTTAGATCGAGACGTTGACTCCAACTTGCCTCGTGATGTGCTTGGCCGAGTGATCTCGTCGGGTCTCCCACCCCGGCGTGAGCAGGGTGTTCCGGGGAACGCGGACCGAGCCGATGCTGCCATGGAGTCGGCGTGATCGCACCGATCGCTTCTTCACCGGGCGGTGGGCTCCAGAGCATGCAGCTCCTTCTCCATTTGAGCGACGAGGGCGGCCGCTCATGACCGTGGCCGGATCAAGTGAGATGGAGTCGATGCCCATCTCCACAAGGGCTTTGGTGATCTCCGGATAGTCGGAGGGAGCCTGGCAGCAGATCCCATGTGCCGTCCGTTGCAGTGGGTGCCGGCAACGGCCGTTTCGATCGCGGCGAGGACTCCGGGATCGCGCTCGTCGAAATCGAAGGCCACGAGTTCGGAATCTCGGTCCGCGCCGGGCAGGAGCTGGGCGGTGAGGTCGTTCGAACCGATCGACAAGCCATCGAACAGGCGAGCGAATGCATCGACCTGGAGAACGTTGTTGGGATCTCGCACATCACGTAGATCTCGAGCCCGCCCTCACCTTGCCGCAGCCCGTGCTTCTCCGTGACGGCGAGGACGCGCTCGCCCTCCTCGACTCGACGACAAACGGGATCATGAGAATCACATTGGTGAGGCCCATGTCTCGACGCACCCTCACCATGGCGGCGCATTCCAGGGCGAAGCCCTCTTCGTAAGCCGAGTGGGGTTACCGGGAGGCACCTCGGAATCCGAGCATGGGGTTTGCGGTGGGCTCGAAGCCAGCCCCCAAGCAGGCTGGCGTATCGTTGGATTTGAAATCCGACACTCGCACGACGACCGGCGGCGGGTAGAAGGCGGCAGCGATGGTTCCCACCCACTCCGCGAGGCGTTCCACGGAGAAGGTCCCCCCGTCGGGATAGCCGGCGGTGAGCTGGTCCATTCTTTCGACGCTCGGCTGCATATTCCACGCGCTCGGGATGGAGCAGGGCGGTGGGGTGCGCCTGGATCGACTCGCTGACGATGAATTCCATTCGAGCAAGTCCAACTCCGTCGACCGGGAGGCGGCCCAGGCCGAACGCCTGATCGGGATTACCGACGTTGATCATCAGACGGGTGCGCGTATCGGCTCGGGTCGTCATATCGACGTCTTCCACCAGGAAGGGAACGACACCGCGATAGGCGCGGTCTCCCTCAGGACACTCCTACCGCCGCCTGTTCGCCGGGTGAGCGCTGCGCCTGTCAGTCGACCTCTACCGCTACCGAGACCGTATCGAGGGGTTCTGTATTCTCGAAGGAGCGCTCGTAGGCGAACTTCAGCATCGAGGTGCCGGCGGCCGCTCCACGGAAGCGGAAGATGAAAGTACCTCCGGCACCAACAATGTCAGACTCCACGTCGAAGGCGGGTTCGCCCAGTTGCTCCAGAACAGATGGATCGTTGGCAATCACTGCCCAGGAATAGCCGGTGGAGGGGTTGCCTGGCAACGACACCTCCAGTTCCGATCCGACTCCGATGTGCACCGTCTGCCCGTCTTCATCGGCGGTGATTCTGGCTCCGTCCGAGCACGCAGCCGCCACTACCACGACGACTACCATGCATATCACGCGCACGAACATGGTGCTCCTGGATCATCATTCAGTCCTGCTTCCCCCCTCAGGCACCCGAAGTTGTGACACGAAGTCGAACTGGCGTTCGCACCGACACCAACCAGCGGCCGACGGCTGGAGGGCGAAGGTTCGGTCCCAACTCCCCGAATGGCACCTTGAGGCAGCGCGCCGTGGGGAGGATCTATCCTTTGGCTCACTTGATGAGGGTTGACCGTGACACGTGACTCCATTCCCGCTTGGCTGGTGAGGTGGGGCGACATGTCATTTCGGCTGATCGCTATCGGCGTGGTCGTCTTCTTCGGCTTTCGGGTCCTTACGACGATCAGCGTCGTCGTCTTGTCCGTCATCATGGCACTGTTCCTGGCGGCAGTGTTGTGGCGGCCTTCGAATTGGCTGAGGGGCCGTGGTCTCCCGCCGGCCTTGGCCAGCCTCCTCACCCTGGCGGGAGCCGTCGCAGTGATTGTGGGTGTAGTCACTCTGATCGTGCCGCAAGTTGCCGACAACTTCGACACCCTGTCCTCGGACGTGGGTGAGTTGGTGACATCGATTCGCGAGTGGCTGATCAACGGTCCACTCAGGCTCACCGAAGCCGAAATAGACACCTATTGGGAGAACGTGACGCAGTGGCTGCAGGGCGCCGGCGGTCAGTCGATAGTCGGTGGAGCCGCGGCTGTTCTCGAGGGAGTCACTGGGATCTTTCTCGCGGTGATCGTCACGTTCTTTCTCCTCAAGGATGGCCGGCGCCTCGTCGACGGGCTGGAGCGCCGACTGTCAGACGAGACGGCCAGAAAAGTGGAAAAGGGATTCATTGTCGGTCGAAGAGCACTTGCCCAGTACATGGGTGGCATCGCACTCATCGGCCTCTTTGACGCCACTCTGATTGCCATAGCGCTCTTGATCGTGGGGGTTCCTCTCGTGATCCCCCTCGCGGTGATCGTCTTCTTCGGTGCCTTTATCCCCTTGGTCGGCGCTTTCGTCTCGGGTCTTCTCGCCGTTGCCGTCGCCTTCGTCAACGGCGGGCTCACCGATGGTCTGATAATTCTCGCCGTGATCGTCGCAGTGCAACAGTTCGAAGGCGACGTGATCATGCCGCTCGTCTTCGGCCAGACGCTGAGACTTCACCCCCTGGTCATCCTTTTGGGTGTCGCTGTCGGAGGTCTCGCCTTTGGGCTGTTCGGTGCGTTCCTAGCCATCCCGCTGGTGGCGGTGGCGGTGGTGATCAACGAAGCGGTCGCCGAAGATCCCGAAGCGGGGCTGTTGAGCCTGGCTCGGGGTTAGAGCGGAGGCGTTTGTACTTTTTCGAGGATGCCCGCCGTTAGTCTGCCGGCGTGCGAGAGTTTCCTCTCGGGGTGACGGGATCAGGGGGGGCCCGCAGTCCCTTTCGCGCCTGGATGGAGGGGTACCAAAGGGCGCGGGGTCTGGGGGGCTTGACGCCGGGGTCGTCTCCGGGGCCAGCAAATGACATCACCGGGGCGACCCCCTCTCATGCCCAGTTACTCGTCGACCAGATTGAATTGGTACTCCCACCCGGTGAGCTTCAGAAGCTCCAGAAGCCGACGTGGCCCGGGGCCGGGGACCAAATGCAGTCGCTTCCTCTCCGACGTGGCTTGCCCATCGACTAGCGCTTTCAGCCCCGTCGTGTCATGAACGTCACGCCCGTGGTGTCCACCTTCACAGTTCCGCTGTGCCGCCATCGAGGTACCTGCCGGCGAACTCCAGCAAGGTGGCGTGGTCTTCAAGGTTGTCGGTCTCACCCAAGAGATCGGCTGCCTTCAGATCCAGAGGATGAGGAGCGGACACGGCTGCGTGGCGGAGGTGGCGCCGGGCGAAAGGCGCGGCCCGAGCTCCATCGTGGTCAGCCGCCCAGATGAGAACTAGAACTCCATATTCAACATCGATTGGGTCGGCCTCATTGGATAACCGGTTCAGCGTAAGCTCGGCGTGGCGGTCGTCGAGAATCGATTGGTGGCTGTGCTTGTCTCGCGCCGCGCAGGCAAGGGATCTCTATGGTGGGCGCTACTGGGATCGAACCAGTGACCTCTGCCGTGTGAAGGCCTTTCAGGGGGTCTTGGCGGTCTGACGTTTCAGCGCGAAATGCCGTCTGACCAGCCTTTTTGCTGCTCATCGAGGTTCAGCGATTCGCGGCGTTTCTCAGCAAATCGCGTCCTATGCGCGTCCTGAGCGACCAGGGGGGAGCCTGATGGGTGGCTCCATCGCTCCGCCGCGGCTCGGCGCATTGGGCACTATCTCTGGCCGCGGATCGATGCCCGCAAGTCCTTCATCAGGAGGTAGAGGTGATGGGGGTTGTCGGCGAGTTCCAGAAACCCCCACCTTCGGTAGAACCGTGCGGCATCGTCGTCCTTGGCGTGGACGAGCACGGCTCGGCCACCGATTTCATCGGCCGCCGCCGCACAGCGCGCGAGTGCGTCCCTGAGAAGCTCGCTACCCAACCCACCGCCTTGCTCGGAACGTTCCAGTCCCAAACGCGCGAGAAGGATCACAGGTATCGGCCGGTTGCGTGGAAGCCCGGCACCGAGCCGCCCGGCGGCCTCTACGGGTTCGATCGCACTCGGAGCAAGGGTGTAGAACCCTACGACCCGCGCAGCCCGACGCAGGACGTAGGTGACGGAGGCACCGGCCCGCTGATCTGACATAGCGAATTGGCGTAGCCACTTATTCAGGCCGGGAACGCCACAGTCGAAGTCGTCGAGCTTATCGACTGCCTCGAGCCGCCGAACTGCACGGAGGACGTTCAACTATCTGGAATGCGACTCGGCCGCGAGAACAGCTCAACCAGTTCCGGAACCGTCACAGGGGCTTGGTCCAGGGCATCGACGAAGCGGGAGAACTCATCCGGTCGCAACCTCACAGCCTGGTACTCGGCGATAACCGATTCAGCACGGGCGACAGCACTTTGCTCGACGAACGCCGTCATCGACTGCCCGGCCAACGTGGCGGCCTCACGCACCAGTGCGTCACTCCGCGGCTTGACACGAAACGCCCATCTCCGATCACGTTGTTCAACTGTCATGCCATCCTCCGACCGTGGTGTACATACATCGTACAGCAGGTAGCTGCAATATCAAGAACGGCTCTCCGTCCTCGGGCATCAGGCAAGGCAACGAACTCCGGGACACTGGCATAATGCCGGATAGCGCGCGGGTGATTTCGTCGATTTCGTGATAAGAGGCCGCGCGTTATGCGCCCCTTCTGGGGTAGTGATGGGTGGCGATTCGGACCAGCTGGATCTGGTCTGGGTCGACTCTGTTGCCGGTCATCTCGATTCCCGGGAACTTCTCCCTGGTCCCGGGCGCTGTAGTCCGTGAAGGTCAGTCTTTCGGCGGCAGCGGTGGCCCAATAAACTCTTGGGCATGTCGTTTGCCGATCTCCATCAGCGCTTGTATATCAATAAACTGCTCATCTGAGGGCGGGAGTGCAAGAGACCGGGCTGGCTTCCCACCCTCGCGGAAGAACCCTTCAACACCCGCGCCGAGGTCGATCACTTCTCCAGCTGGGTGTTCCTGGGCAACGAGTGGCGCGTGGAGGTCGTCGACGAGATCGAGACGATCCGGGTGCTCGGCCCGCTACAAGCGGCCGGCTGAGCTCTTCCGATCAGCTGACAGGCTGCACCACCCCGCGCGC
>JBGTLA010000188.1:0-7243 GCA_041744375.1 Acidimicrobiia bacterium
TGGCGGGGGCGGCACTCGGGGTGGTGTGGGCCCTGGACAGCCTGCGAACGGGTGGGACCGTCCTGGCGGCGGCGTCCGTAGTGGCCGTGGCGCTGGTGGTGTGGATGACGGCGGGAGCGTGGTCGGCGCAATTTCGCGCCCGGGAGTCGCGTCGACTGGCCGACGAGCATCGTGCCTCTCTCGTAGAACCGATCTCCCGCCACCTCGAGACTCAGTTGGGTCGACCCCTGCGCAAGGTGCTCCGGAGACGGGCCGGCGTCACCGCTGCCGCCACCGAGCTCAATCTCGCTCTGGCCGAACTGGAACGGCGACTGGGGGAGTGATGCCCCCCTCGGGCCGGGCCGGCTACCCATAGGGCCGACGGGCGGTAGGTCAGCTTGGCGGTCACCAGATCGCCGACCAGCTCGCCGTCGAGTTGTGTCCGGGCGGGGACGAGGGCGTCGGCCTCCAACGAGTCAACACCCGACCAGACCTCGATTCCCTTCACGCCCGACAAGGACCGACCCGCGGTGAGGTGGCGCAGGAGAGACGGAAGGCGTCGCATGCTCAAGTCCACCACGACCAGCAAGGTCATCGGGTCGGGCGGTGGCGGCTCGAACGACAGAGATCGCCGGCCCAGGTAGGTGAAGGCATCGTGGAACTGGACCATCACGGCCACCGCGTGGCGTGAGCGTTCACCTGCTCGTACCGTGATGGTGGGCTGACGGTGACGCAAGTCGGTCCACAGCAACTCGATCGAGGTGCGGGCATAGTGGAGCGCCCCGAAGCGGTACTTCCGGTAGGGCTCGGTCTCGGCGGCGGCCACCACGTCGGCGTCGATGCCCATGCCGGCAGCAAAGACCGCATGTCGCACGACGCGGGTACCGGTGGCGTCGACCCCCTCGAGAGACAGGACCGCCCTGGGCACGAGGTGGGGCACGTCGGCCAGATGGAGAGCAGCCTTCGACGGTTTGCCCGGGAGACCGATCTGTCGCGCGAACACATTTGTGGTCCCGGCTGGGATCACGCCCAAGAACACCTGAGTTCCGACCAGTGACTGGGCCACCTGATGGACGATGCCATCCCCGCCCATCGCCACCACACCGTCGAAGCCGGCAGTCACCGCATCGCTGGCGATGTCGCGCGCGTCGGCGGCGGATCGGGGCCACACCGCCTCCACCAGGTGGCGGCGGTTGAGCAGCGACAAGATGTTTCGGTGGTCGCCGCCCGTGAACTGGGAAGCCGCCGGGTTGGCGACCAGCATCATGCGGGCCATTGGTCTCCTGGGTGAACCGATCGCAGCCTAGAACGGTGTTGAACGACAATGGAGGGCCGACCTGCGTCTTGGCAGAGTCCCTGGTGGGGAGACGGGTGTCGATGGCGGGAAGGAATCGTTCAATACTGTCCGAGGGGTGTGGGCCGAGGGGTGTGGGCGGGCGTGGGTCGCTCGGCCCCTGCCGGGGCGATGACGCCGACAGTACGCTATGCACTCATGAATGAATCGGCCGGTCCACGATTCTCCCTCCCGGTCGGAGAGGGAGAAGGAGCTATGTTGTGTCTCGCCGGCGGCGACAGTGCCGGCGGTGCCCACCCGAGCGCGTATTCCTCCATCACCCAGCAGGCGGTGGTCCTGTCCTACCACCTGTTGCGTCGCGGCGCCATCGATCGTGAGCTTCTCACCCGCGAGCTGGCCGAGCTCGACGGTCCGCGGGCCGAGGCCGGTGTGTTCAGGGCCGCCTCGGACGACTTTCGCCGCTGGCTCGACTCGGTGCGTGAAGGCGAACTGACTCTTTCGGCCGAGCCGAGCACCGAGCCGGCTGCCCGCGTCGCCCCGGTGGGGATCTGGTTCCGGAGAGATCCCGACGCCCTCGTCTCCGCCGCCCTCGAGACCTCTCGCCTCACCCACCTCGACGGCCCCACCGCGGTGGTGGCGACGGCCGCCGCCGGGGCCGTGGCGGCGTGCTGCTTCGCCCAGAACGGAAGAGACCTGCTCATGGCGGTGGCCGAGGTGGCCTCCCAGGCAGCCGAGGCCGTTTCCAGCCAGGAGTTTCGCTACGCCCGCCTGGAAGCGATTCCCGACACACTCGAGCGGTTGCGGACGGTCGTCGATTTCATCGGCGCACCGGCCGACGTCATCGCCGACGCCGTCGGGAGGGACGCCGTGGGCGTGGTGGTGGCCGCAATCGCGGTGGCCGCCCCTCTTCCTGACCGTCCCCACGAGGTGGTGGAGGCGTCGTCCCGCATCGGCGGCAGTGTCATGGGAGCCCTCGTGGGGGCGATGATCGGTGCCCGAACCGGCATCAGATTGTGGCCGTGGGACATTCCCAACGACTCGTGGTTCGTGGCTCTCGGCCAGCGCCTGGTATCGGGAGAAGCCAACCTCACCGACCTTCCCGCGGGCGAGGCGCGCCTCACCGACCTTCCCGTTCCTTATGCCGTCGAGCAGCGGTTGACGTACGCCAACGACAATCGCCACATCTGACTCTCACCCCCGGGCGATGCCCGGGGTCCTCTCGAGGCCGCGGAGCACGATCAACGCTGCCAGAACGAAGACCCCAAGCGCACCCAATGCCCATGTCCGAGCCAGCCCGAGCCCGTCGACGATGAGGGCCCACACCAGCGGGCCCACGATGGTGGCGAACCGACCGACAGTGGCGTACAGCCCGTACATCTCGCCCAGATGGATGGACGGGCTCAGGTCGGCCATGAGGACGCGGTCGGCCGACCATGTCGTTCCCAGGGCCATCCCCCCGAGGGGTCCGATCGCCCAGGCAACGGTGAGCTCGCCGGACACTCCGGCATAGACGCCTGCCCCCAGGGCTACCAGCCAACCCACCATGGCGGCTCGTAGCACGGTGAGAGCACCAAATCTGCTCACCGCCCGACCGGCCAGGAAGGCGCCCGGTATGGCCGCCGCGATGGCCGTCGCCAGCAGGGCGCGCACCTGGGACTCGTCGAGTCCCAGCTCTCCGATGGCGTAGATGGCGAGGAACCCACCCACCAAGGTGTTGATGGCATCGGTGTAGAGGAACCGGCCGACGAGGAAGCGAACGACACCGGGGAAGGTGGCGGCCAGTCGCCACGATCGTGCCAGCCGGCGGAGGAGGTCGGCCATGCCGGGGGGTGGGAGGGACGGTCGCGGTGGTTCCTCCACGAAAGCGAAGGTGGGCAGGGCGAAGAAGAGGAACGCCCCGGCCAGCGCCAGGAAGGTGGCGGGATATCCGGCCCCGAAGACATCGAATGTGACGACGCCGATGCCGAGCGCCAGGGCGGAACCGATGTATCCGAACCCCACCCCGAGACCCGAGACCCGCCCCCGGGTGAGGGAGGTGGAGACGTCGGGGAGGAGAGCGTCATAGACCACCGAGCCGGTGTTGAAAGCCACGAGTGCCACGGACAAGGCCACGACGGACAGCCACACCGGCCCCGAGGCCAGCACACTGGTGGCGGCGACGGTGATGATCGTGGTCCCGATGAGGGTCGGCACCCTCCGGCCCAGGGCGTCGCTGCGCGCCCCGACCCACGGGGCCAGGAAGATGACGACGACTCCTGCCGTCGCCTCGGCGAGTGAGAGAACCGAGTCGGCCAGGCCCCGGTCCGTCAACCAGGCGGGGAAGTAGAGGCCGACGACTCCGAGGGCGAAAGTGGTGTTGGCCAGGTCATAGAGGACCCACGACCGTGTCGATCGCCGGGAGGGATGGGTGGTGCCGGCGTCGGACTCCGGCACCGCTTCTCGCTCAGAAGGTGACGGCGACGGCGATCAACTCGTCATGGCCGAGCATTCCTGCCGCGGCCTGCATCGCCCGTTGGGACTCTTCGAGTGGGAACTGATGCGACACCAGTTCGTCGACGAGCTTGTCGGTGACGAGCCGCTCGGCTGCCCACTCGTAGCCGGCGGTGGAGGCTCCCATCGCTCCTCGCACCGTCAGCTGTTTGGCCACGAGGACATCGGAGAAGAAATGGAGGGCCCGGTTTCCCTTGGTGGAAGCGAGAATGATCCGTCCGCCGCTGCGGACCAGGTCGAGGGCGGTGAAGACTGCCTCGGGATCATCGGAGGTCACGTCGATGACGACATCGGGCCGGCACCCCGTGGCCTCGGCGATCACACAGGCGAGATCGGGATGACGTTCGGCGTCGATCGTCAGGTCGGCTCCCAGACGTTCAGCCAGCGCCAGGCGGTCCCGGTCGTGGGCGAGACCCGTCATGCCCACCCAGGAAGCCCCCGCCGCCTTGGCGGCGATGAGGCACGCCAGACCCCGGGGACCGGGACCGAGGATCAGCACACGATCACCGGGCTGGAGGTTGGGTAGCTCCACCGCCCACGTGTGGCCGGTGGCGAGACTGTGAACCGAGGTGGCCACCTCAGCCGGTACATCGTCGGTCACCGGATGCAGGGTGGAGGAGGGGTCGAGGTAGAGGTATTCGGCCATCCCACCCCACAGCGCCGGCGGCTCGGTGGAGGGGATGAGGCCATAGGTGTTGGAGGGTCGCCGGAACTGGCAGGTGGCGAGGCCGTGACGACAGCGGCTGCATGCCCCACACCGAATGCCCGGTTCCACCACCACCCTCGTTCCCACTTCGTACCCGATGGTCTCGTCGGCAATCGCGATACGTCCCACGACCTGGTGCCCGGGGATGAGGGGGTAGAGCACCTCGCTTCGTTCCCCGGCCCACGCCTGGACGTCGGCGCCGGAGATGGCGGTGGCTTCCACCGCCAGCCACCCCCCCGCCTCGACGTGTTGGGAGGGGATCCGGGTGGCGGCGAGCTGGTGGGGCTCGACGAGCACCATCGCCTTGGCGGCGTGCCCCAGTTCGACCATAGGGGGAGTGTAAACCGACGCGCAGCGGCCCCAATCGGCACGTCACCTTTAGCCCTCAGATCGAAGTCAGGGCAGAGGCGAGTCGACCGAGGCCACGCTCGAGGTCGCTCTCGGACAGGGCGTAGGAGAAGCGGCCGTACCCGTCCGCCCCAAACGCCTCACCCGGCACGAAGGCAACCTGGGCTTCATCCAGTATCCAGGCGGCCAACTCCAGCGAGTTGGCGAAGCGCCCCCCGAGGAAAGCCGACAGGTCGGGGAAGGCATAGAACGCCCCGTGCGGTTCCAGGCAGCGAAGCCCCTCTATGGCCGACAGCATCTCGAACATCATCTTCCGTCTCTGGTCGAATGCCCGGCGCATGGCCTCCACCTCGTCTTGTGGGCCTCTGAGGGCAGCCAGGGCCGCTCGTTGGGTCATGTTGGCCACATTCGACGTGAGGTGGGATTGGAGCCGGATGGAAGCCCCGATCACGTCGGGCGGGCCGATGAGCCAGCCGACCCTCCAGCCAGTCATGGCGTAGCTCTTGGCCACCCCGTTCACGATCATCCATCGATCGCCCAGCTCCATGGTGACGGCAGGAAGGCTGGTGAAGCGATGGTGGCCGTAGACGAGCCGTTGGTAGATCTCGTCGGTGAGCACCCACACGTCGTTCTCGGCGGCCCACAGGCCCAGCTCCCTCACCTCCTCGGCTGTGTACACGACACCGGTCGGGTTGGACGGCGAGACGAACACCAGCAGTTTCGTGGCCGGAGTCCGGTGCCGTTCCAACGTGTCGGGGGTGACCTTGAACCCGTCATCGATGGTGGTAGGCACCACCACGGGGGTGGCACCGGTCAGGGACACCGCCTCCGGGTAGGTCACCCAATACGGCGCCGGGATGAGCACCTCATCTCCTGCGTCCAGCACGGCAGCCATGCCCGTGTAGACCGCCTGTTTCCCGCCGTTGGTGACCAGCACCTGTGAGGGCGCCACCGTCACAGCCGAGTAGGTGGTGGCGTCGGAGGCGATGGCCTCCCGCAGGTCCCCGAGGCCGGCGGAGGCCGAGTAGTGGTGGTTGACGGGAAGACGAGCCGCCGCAACGGCCGCCTCCACGATGTGATCGGGAGTGGCGAAATCGGGTTCCCCGGCCGAGAAGCTGATGACGTCGGTTCCGGCCGCCCGCAGCGCGGCGGCACGCGCCGTCACGGCCATTGTGGCCGACTCTGAGATCATGCTCAGGCGGCGCGATACCCGACCGCGAGCCGACGGCTCAGTTGGCGTCGTCAACCTCGTCGCCGACCTCTTCTGCGACCGCTTCGACCGTGTCAGCCGCCCCGGAAGCTATGTCGCTCGCCTTCTCGGCGGCCGTGGCGGCTGTTTCCGTAGCGGTCTCGCCAGCGCCTTCGGCCGTTTCGCGTGCCTTGGCGGCGCCTTCGCTCACCTTTTCCTTGGCTTTCTCCATCATGGGTTTGGCTTTCTCGGCGGCCTCTCCGGCAGCTTCCTTGGCCTTTTCCATCATGGGTTTGGCTTTCTCGGCCGCCTCTCCGGCACTTTCGAGTGCCTTCTCGACCATGGGTTTGGCCTTTTCGGCAGCGTCTGCGGCCTGGTCTTTGGCCTTCGAGAAAAAGCCCTTCAACGTGTCCATGATCGCCATGGTCATCCTTTCGCGATGTGGGGCGAAGCCTAGTGCGGGCGGCTAGCCCGGCACCGCCGCATGGTCCACGAATCGTCCCTGGTCGTCGACGAGGTACACGGTGTCCCCGTCGTTGTTCCAGATCGGCGATCCGAGGCCGAAACCGAAAGGTCCATCGCCGCTCGTGATGGTCACCGTGGAGCCCGGTTCGAGCACCATTCCCGATGGGAAAGAGTACCGGTTCACGCTGGACTCGTCGCGCAGGACCCATCCGCTCAGGTCGACGGGCTCCGCGCCCGCGTTGGCGATCACCACGTACTCGCCGTCCAGGTTGTGGCGGTCGTCACCGGGCGGATCCCACTCGACGTCGACGATGCGGAGCGGCGCCACCGGGCCCGACCCGCACGCCGTCATGTCCCAGATCCCCACCTCGTCTCGTCGCGCCTCCCCCATGGCGGTGAAGAGTGTGTCGGTGTGGAGGGAGTTCGGGGCGCTGTGCACCGCTAGCGCCAGCCCTTCGGCGACCATGACCGCGTTGACGAGGACGTCGTCGTGGTGGACGTACACCAGTTCTCGGCCGTGCTGGTCGGTTTCGGAGATGTCGTGGGTGACGACGACCGGTCCCTCTGTCAGCTCCCCCAGACGCTGGCGGGCTCTGTCGGCGAGGCACTCTCCCGCCTCGGGGGCGTTGATCCCCAGCAGCCGATAACGCTGCCCATCGTCGGTGCGGAGGCTGTCGCCATCCTCGGCGACGGCGTCGACGATGCTCCCCGGGTGGGGCACGGTGACGTCGGGCGAGGCGCAGGCCGCCAGGGCGACCACGACAACCGCCGC
>JBGTLA010000189.1:0-2334 GCA_041744375.1 Acidimicrobiia bacterium
CAGCACAGCCGGAACGACCAGCACCGCCATCCCCAACGCCAACTCCAGGGCGGCGCCGCCCCGCTCCCTCACGGCACCGGCTCTCGACGGGCGGCCGTCTCGATGTGCAAGGAGAAACCCTCCCAGCCCGGCAGCCAGGCCGGCACAGTGCCTCGCGCCCAAGCTTGCACCCACTCGGAGTCGTCGGCGCAGTCGACGACGACCGACTCGCCCACCACGCCGCCAAGCACCTCCGCCAGTGAATCAGCGATGGCGGCACGGCACTCGGCCGCGCCCGTCCCGATCACCGAACCCACACGCACGCCTCGCTCCAGGGCAGTCATGACCGCACCCCGAACGTACTGGTAGGTCACGACCTGGATCATCCCCACCACCAGGAGCATGGCCAGACCGGCGGCAACGACGAACTGAATCGAGGCGAGCCCCTCGTCGCCTACCCGGTCAGCAGCTGGCCGCGAATCCAATTGACCACATCCACACCGAGGGCCTGCAGAGCCGCCCATATGACCACCAGCGCCCCGATGGCCAGGGCGGCATTGCCCATCAGCTCGGCGGTGTTGAGACCCCGTTCGTCCCTGTCAAACGTACGGGCCAAGCGGGCGGCCCACTCGAACAGGTTGTGCATGATGGCCTTCCTTTCTTATCGCCAACCGGTGAGCAGATACGGCAGTGGGGCTGCCACGAACAAGAGCAGGGTGGGGGCGAGGAGTGCGATAGTCGGCACCAACATGGCCGCCCGTCGCTTGGTCGCCGCCCTTTGCATTGCCTCGCGTCGCGACTCACGGATGTCTTCGGCCAGCGCCAGCAAGCCGCCAGCCAGGTCGACACCTCGCTCATCGGCCACGGCCAGGAGGCGATAGGTGCGCGAGCATGCCGGTTCGGGGCTCAATTCAGCCACCCGGGAAAAGGCCTCAGCCGCCGAGAGGCCCGCCCGATGAAGCCGGAGAGCTTCGGCCAGCTCCTCCACCACCTCGCCCCGGCCCCGAGCGACCACCTGGCCCACGGCCTGTGTCACTCCCCCGCCCGCCCGCACCCTCAGGGCGAGCAGCTGATCGATCGTGTAGATCTCGATGCGCATGAGCAGACGCCGCCTTTCCAGGCACCGTTCAATCCGCCCTCGCGCCCTACCCACCCCCGCCACGGCTCCGGCCACCACCAGGCCGACGATCCCGGGCGTCGCAACCCCGACCAGGGCTCCCAGGATGCCCGCAAGAGCGCCCCAGATCGCCAGCACCGCCAGCTGGCGGAGGCGAAACGACGCCACTCGCTCCGCGTCGGAGAGGTCGGGCTGGAGGCCGGCCTGCCGGAGGCGAATGGCCAACGTCTCCTCACCTGAGGAGTCGAGCCGACGACTCAGCGCGGCCGCCATGCGCTGCACGATGGGCCCGAACACCCTCACAACCATCGACCCTTCTGCGCTACGACTGACCGAGGCGGAGGGCGCCAGATAGGGTCGCACCCGACCGGCCAAACGCGGGATGGGAGGCACGAGCCACCACATGAGACCGGCCACGAACACCGCCGATGCCGTCGCCGACACAAGCATGAGGGCGTTCATGACAGTCGCCCCAGCACGCGCGGCTCATCCGGCTGCTTACCCAGTCGCGCCACCACCACCGCCCCCGTCAATGACAAGACCCCGCCGACGACGATGACGACGAGCCCGAATCGAGTTGCGTAAAAGTCGCGAAACGGACCCTCCCGGGCCGTCATGGCGATCAGCACCAGCCAGGGGAGGACGAAGACGGCCCGGGCGTTGATCTTGTGCTCGAGGGCTGCGGTCTCGATCTCCTCTATGGCCCAGACGTCGCGAGCCGTGGCCCCGGCGAGATCCCGCAAGATGTCGGGAACGATTGTCCCACCCCGTTCATGAGCCACGATGAGCACCTCGATGACGCGATCGGTCGTGGGATCGGCCGTCTCGTCGCGGATGGCTTCGAGGGCCGCCACCACACCGATGCTTCGAGTCAGGAAGGGGTACTTGGCGAACACCGAGCGCAAGGGCAGAGGCCCGCTCCGGGCCAGATCCTCGATTGCCCGGGTCAACGAACGGCCGGCCGAAACGGAAGCAACCAGGTCGCGCAGACCGTCCGGCCAGGCCTGTCGCACCGCTCCGAGACGTTTGCGTCGCTCGGCGCCGAAGTACACCCGCGGAAGCATCCCGAGGAGGACTGCCGGTACCACCGCCACCGCCCAGCTGCCGGTAATCAGCGTCACCAAGGCGGCCATGAGGGCGGCGGCTCCGAGCGAGGTGACCCAGAACTGGGCGGGAGTAGCGGCCACACCCGCCTGGGTCATCCACTGAGCCCCGGGCCGATGACGACGACGCCGCCA
>JBGTLA010000190.1:0-9104 GCA_041744375.1 Acidimicrobiia bacterium
GCGGCCGCCCTCCTCGAGGCCGGGGGTTGCAGTCATGTCGTAGTCGGCTCCCATCGCCACGACGAGCCCTGAGGCGGCCCACCGGGGTGACGGACCTCGAGCCGCCCGCTCCGCTCCTAGGCCGCGGACTCAGGTCCGCCCACTCCCTGGCCGGCTCGTCGTGGACCCCCAACAGAGCCGCCCATTGCCGATCGCCCATCGCCCGCAGCTTTTCGGTCGAGCCCACGATGTCGGTGAAGAGAACAGTCGCCATCTCGGCGGGGGCGACGCGGCCGGCGGTTTCATCAGCGAGAAAATCCTGTATGTGGGCCAAGATGAGATCGGGCCTCTCCCAATCTCTCACCGCCAAGGGAGACCACGCCGGGGCCGAGGATTACCTGATCGACGCAGCCAGTCATCTCGAGGATTGCGGGGACATGTCGTGCTGGGCAGCGACCAACCGCACTCTGGCGATGGGCGAGGCGGCCCTCGGCTCGACGGAGCGCGCCAGGGAGAGAATGGTAGCCCTCATCGAGGCCGTCCCCGACCTCCCAATTCCCGAAGTGGCCAAGCCCCGAGCGGTGGACGCCGCAGTCGATGTGCTGGTAGCAGCCGGCTAGTTGAAGCGGGCCGGCCTCGCGCTCGGTTTGGCTCGCCAGGTCGCCGCTCCCGCCCGAGGGGCTATCCACGACCGCGACGAGCGGCTCGAGAAGTGGCGTGACAACATCGTTGCCGGCCTGGGCGAACAGGAGGCAGCCCGGCTCATGGCCGAGGGAGCAGAACTCGACCTGGACGACGGCTTGAACCGTATCCTGGCCTGGCTGCGGGATTGACCAGCGGGACAAACCAGAGCCCGCAGAGGCGGAGCCGCTAAGTTCCTTCCGAAAGAGGAGAGCCTTCTTGTCGCAGTTCCCAGGATTCATCTGGCTCGAATCCGAACCAGACCAGCCTGTTCCCGCCGAGGCCACGGTTGACGAAGGTCGACTGGTGATCGTGTCGGGCGAGGTGGAGATCGTCGATTGGGCCGTGCGCGACACAACGGTCGCCACCATCCCCAACGGGTTCATGCTCCGCTCCAGCGACGGAGAACTCCTCTTCTCGACCAACCGCACCGGGTTTGCTCAGGCTCTGGCGGCGCAACGGTCCCCCTGACCACGGCACCGACCACCGGGTCTCGTCGCTTTGGCCGACGGACACAGCCACCCCCGCCACCCGAGTCTCACGGTCGGGACTTGGCACGGGCGGCGATCCGGGTCATCGCCGCCTCCCAGCCGGCATCGAAAGGCCTGCCGCCTTCGTCGAGATCGACGACGACGGGGGCGTGGTCGGAAGGTGTCGGGCGGCCCTTGCGGGCTTCCCTGTCGATCTCGGCCCACACCACCCGGGACGCCACCGGCTCGGTCACGTAGAGCAGATCGATGCGCATCCCCTCGTTGCGCTGAAAACGGCCCGCCCGGTAGTCCCACCACGAGAACCGGCCTCCTTCTGAGGAATGGAGGCGATAGGCGTCGGAGAGACCCCACTCCTGCAACCGCCCCAGCGCCTCACGCTCGGGCGCCGAGACGTGAGTGCCGCCGTGGACGGCGGCTGGGTCCCACACGTCGTCGTCGGTGGGGGTGACATTGAAGTCGCCACCGAGGATGAGGGGTTCTCGGGGTGAACAGTCTTCGACCAGCCATCGGTGCAGCCGGTCGAACCATCGCAGTTTCCCCTCGTAGAACGGAGATCCGACCACCCGGCCGTTGGGGGCGTATACGGCGACGACGCGCACACCCCCACATACCGCGCCGATCATCCGAGCCTCGTCGGAGGGGTCGAAGTCCTCCTGGTCGGATCCCCGACGACGGCTGTCGCGAACGGCACCGTCGCCGAAGTTGGTGACAACCTCACCGATCCCGACCCGGCTGGCGATCGCCACCCCGTTCCATCGGCCTTCTCCGTGATGGACCAACTCGTACCCTGCGGCGGCGAACACCAGGCCGGGGAGGTCCTCGTCGGCCAGCTTCGTCTCCTGCATCAACAACACGTCTGGCTCGGCCCGCTCCAGCCACCGCTCCACGGCATCGAGGCGCGCCTTGAGCGAATTCACGTTCCACGTCGCTACCCGCATGGTGGGAAAGGTAGCGGCAGGCTCAGGCGCCCGAGCTGCGCGGGCGACGCCCGGCCCCTCTCGTTTGCAAAACGGCGGTGTGGGTAAGCCCGACGAGCAGACGAGGCCACCCCCGACCTCCCGAGGAAATCTGTTGAGCAACGCCACCCCCATTCCCGAAACCCAAGAGCTAGAGACCGAAAGCCCCAAGGAGCTCGTCGCCCAGGTAACGCTTCGCCGCCTGGCCACCAAGAGCGTGCAGCGCCTCAATGCCGCCGACGGATTCAGCTACGCCCGCTCGATCGGTTTCCAACTCGTCCTCGCGGCGCTGCCGGGCATCATCTTCTTGATCGCGGTGGCCATGTGGACCGGCAACGAGACGTTGCGGACGACCGTAGAGGGAACGCTCACTTCCCTCAGCCCCGGCCCAACCGCCGAGTTGCTGTCAGAGGCTGTCGACCAGGCCGAGGATCGCGCCCGGGGAGACATCATCGCCATGATCGCCGGCGGTGTCGCCGCTTTGACTTCGGGCACGGTGGCGATGAGCCAGGTAGCCGAGGGCGCCGACCGCATCTACGGAATCAAGCGCGACCGTCCGCCTCTGCGGCGCTACGCCCAGGCTCTGTTGTTGGCGCTGGGGGTTGGTGCCCTGTTCGTAACGGCGTTCTTCGCCATCGCCTCAGGGGAGACGCTCGGTGAGATTGTCGGCGACGACTCGGTGTGGCTGTGGCTCCGGTGGCCTGTCGGCATCTTCGCGGCCGTGGTGGCGATGTCCGTGTTGTACAAGGCCGCTCCCTATCGTCGGCAGCCGCCGCTGCGGTGGCTGTTGGTGGGCGGAGCCACGGGCACCGTCCTCTGGCTGGCAGCTTCGATCGGCCTCTCGCTCTATCTCGCCATGAGCTCGACCTTCAGCGACCTCTATGGGCCACTGGCCGGATTCATCGGGCTCATGCTGTGGGCTCAGTTCAGCGGGTTGGCACTGATGGGAGGAATCGCAGTGGCCGCGCAGGTGGAGGCCGAAAGGGCAGGCGTGACCGACGTGCTCGTCGAGGAAACAGAGGACGGGGCTCTGGTGACCGCCAAGGAGAAGATGGCACAGAAGCTCAGTTGAGTGCCGGCGCCACATCCTCCCCAGTCCGCACGCCACCTCCAACCGCGCGGCGCCCCCCTCGATACGCTCTCCGGAGCCTCTCGCCCGCAAGGTTCTGACGGCGCCAATCTGCATCGATCTTGATACCCTCGGGCGAGTGGAGGCCAACGCAACCTTCGAGCTGTCCAACCAACGCCAGCTACCCAGCGCCGACGAGGTGACGTCGGTGGTGGGCGTGGACCTGTCCCACACCTCCTTCGACAAGACCTTCCGTGGCGATCTCGACGGCGACAGCGTCACCGAGATGCTGGCCACCCGGACACCTGAGGGCGGGGCCGGTTATGTGGCCATGGAGCGCATCGTCGGGCGACTGGGCGACCGGGTCGGGACCTTCGTCCTCTTGCATCTCGGCACCATCGACGGATCGGGTGAGCCGGTCGGCCACTGGCCGATCGTCCCCGGCTCGGGCACCGGGGAGCTGGCGGGAATCTCCGGACACGCCCACATCGGAGCCAACGAAGAGACCCACATCTTCCAGCTCCATTACGAGATCGACGGAGTGCCTCCCGCCCCGTGACCGCTCAGGCGGGAAGGTGGCGTTCCTCGGGCCCCACGTAGCGTCCGGCGGGGCGAATGAGCACGTCGGCTTCGGCTTGCTCGAGACAGTGGGCGGTCCACCCGGCGTGGCGGGCCAGGGCGAAGGTGGCCGGGAAGAACTCGGGAGGGATACTGACGCCCTGGAGGACGGCGGCGGTGTAATACTCGACATTGGTCTTGAGGGTGAGTTCGGGCTTGTGCTCGGCGAGGAGACGCAGGGCGATCTCCTCCACCGCCACCGCCTTCTCCAACCAGTCGGCCACTTCCGCCAGCCCTTCCGCCACGCCACGCAGTGCTGTGGCCCGCGGGTCGTATGCCCGATACACCCGATGACCGAAGCCCATCAGCCGCTCCCCGCTTTCGAGGGTTCGGCGGATCCAGCCCTCGGCCTGGTCGACGGTGCCCATCTGGTGGAGCTGATCGACCACCTCGGAAGGAGCCCCGCCGTGCCAGGGGCCTTTCAGAGCCCCAATCGCCCCCACCAGGGCCGAAGCCATATCGGAGTGTGTGCTGGTGATGACCCGGGCCGTGAAGGTGGACGCATTGAACCCGTGTTCGGCGGCGACGACGAAATAGGCATCCAGGGCCCGCACGGCCGACTCCTCGGGACGGGCGCCGGTCATCTGATACAGGAACCCGGCCACCAGGCCCAACGACGGGTCGGGTTCGATTGGTTCGTCTCCCTGCCGGAGACGGGCGAAAGCGGCCAGGGCGGATGGCGCCATCGAGGTCAGCTGACGGGCCTGGGACACGGTTGGAGGCCAAGCCGTGCCTGCTTCGGCTCCCCACACGGAGACGGCGGTGCGCAGGGCGTCCATGGGTGCAGTCGCGACCGGGAGCTGTGCCAGGGAGTCGACCACGCGGGCAGGAAGGTCCGCGCACGGCAGGTCGACGGGTGACGAGGGCCATTCCCCCGACCACAACAGCTCGGCCACTTGGGCGAAGGTCCCCTGTTCGACCAGCTCGCCGATGGGATAGCCCCGGTAATGGAGCCGGCCCCGCTCCCCGTCCACCAGGGCCAGGGAAGTCTCGCCTGCCACGACGCCCTTCAAACCGGGCGAGTAGTCGGATTCCTGGTTCATCGCTGTCGAGCTTAGGGAACGCGCAACGTTCCGAGCCCCTGTGACCCAGCGGATCGTTCGTTGCCGGCTCAGCCTCCTGGCCGGCTTCATCTCGATCATCGCCACACTGGTGGTGGCAGCCCCTCGGTTGCCCCGCTTCCACCAGGCCGGTTCTCGATGACCCTAGAGGTGCAGCCGCCGCGCCACTTCGCCCAGTTGGTCCGCCGGGTCGGTCGCTCTCACCACCAGTCCGTGGCTGGCGCCGGAAGGACCGATGACGTCGGGGTCGGGTGTGAGGATGATGCGCCCTGCGTGCTCCGGCCCGAGGTGACCGGTGAGCGGACCTTCGCTGACGACCGTGTCATACCCCCGTTCTCCCAGCAGCCTGGCGAGCGGCTCGAGCCCCGATTCGACGAGAAATCGGGTCACACGCAGGGGTCGGTTCTCCAACTTCGCCACGGGGCCAATGTCGAAGCGCTCGAACACCGGGAACACCCCCACCCGTTCGCCCGCCCCAACCCGGTGGCTCGCCCCGACCGATTCGCCGTCGACGACGATGAGGTCCACCTCTGCCAGCGGGATCCCGCACGCCTCGATCAGCGACCCGACCTCCTCTGACCCGTCGACCGGCCGTTGCATCTCCCGTCCGGAGCCGGGAAGGTGGCCGGTGAGCTCGGCATAGAACCGCACGGTCACGTGGCCTGTCATCGCACCCACGATATTCTCGGGTTCCGCAACGTTGAGGAGCCATGAAGCCTCTCCAATTCGGAATCTCTCCCACGCCCGATGCCTCCCGATACAACGAGACGGTCCGGCTGGTGACCCTGGCCGAGGAGCTGGGCCTGGACATGGTGGGCATCCAGGACCACCCCTACCAGAGGCGGTTCCTCGACACCTTCGCGCTTCTTTCGGTGCTCCTGGCCCGGACCGAGCGGATCACCCTGTTCCCCGATGTCGCCAGCCTCCCCGTTCGGGGGGCGGTGTCGGTCGCCAAGGTGGGCGCCTCCCTCGACGTGATGTTCCCGGGCCGCTTCCAGGTGGGCCTCGGCGCCGGTGCCTTCTGGGACGCGGTGGAAGGACTGGGCGGTCCCCGGCGCTCCCCCGGCGAGGCCGTGGACGCCTTCGAGGAGGCGCTCGACGTCATCGAGGCGCTGTGGTCGGGTGAACGGGGGCTGCAGGTGGACGGCGACCACTATCGACTGGCCGGCGCCCATTCGGGACCGGTGCCCACCACCGGCATCGACGTGTGGGTCGGGGCGGGGGGATCGCGCATGCTGTCGATCATCGGGCGGAGGTGCGACGGCTGGATTCCTTCGAGCAGCTGGCTCCCTCCGGAGGGACTTGCTCCCAGGCACCGCCTCATTGACGAGGCCGCCGAGGAGGCCGGGCGCCACCCGGAGGCGATCCGCCGCATCTACAACGTGGTGGGTCGCATCCGCCCGGGCCCGGCCACGGGTTTCCTCGAGGGCGATCACGACCACTGGGTCGAGGAGTTGGCTGGCGTCGCCGACGAGGGCCGGATGGACTCGTTCGTCCTCATGCTCGCCGAGGAGGCCGAGACCCAGGTCCGGGCCTTCGCCGAAGTGGCCGCCGCCCTCTCGTCCCCCTGAGCAGGGTGAAGAGGCCCTTTCAGGCGATGGCCTCCAACGCGGCCGCCATGCGTTCGAAGAGCTCGGTCACGATCGGGGCGGTGGTGGCGAAGTTGAGCCGGGCGTGGCCCTGGCCACCGAGGCCAAAGGGCCGCCCTTCGGTGAGCGCCACCCGGGCATGGTCCAACAGGTAGGCGGCGGGGTCGTCGATGCCGTAGCTCCGGAAGTCGAGCCAGGCGAGATACGTTGCCTCGGGCGGGCTGAATCCCACGTCCGGTAGATGCGCCTCGATCAGCCCACCGACCAGGCTACGATTCGCCTCGAGGCGCAAAATGACGGCGTCAAGCCAATCGCGACCCCCGGCGTAGGCGGCGGCGTTGGCGATGAGACCGAACGTCCCCACTCCGACCTTCTCGGGGGTGAAGTAATCGGCCCACACCTCGACATCACCGTCGCCGGTGAGGACCACCTGGGCGCATTTGAGCCCGGGGAGGTTCCATGCCTTCGAGGCCGAGGTCACCGTGATGACCGTCTCGGCGTCCACCGAAGCGGCCACGACGTGACCCCCACCGGATGGGATCAGCGGGGCATGCACTTCGTCGGCGATGACCCGGGCCGAGTGGGCGGCGGCGATCTCGACGACGCGGACCACTTCTTCGGAGGTAAGGCTGCGCCCGACCGGATTCCACGGGTTGCACAGGACGATGGAACCGGCTCCGTCGACCAGGGCCCGCTCGATCCCGTCCAGGTCGAGCTGGTAGCGGCCGTCCGGGCCGGGTCGGCACGGCACCTCCACCAGTTGGCGACCGGCCCGCTCGACCATCGAGAAGAACGGGTGGTAGACCGGTGTGTGCAGCACCACCGGCGAGTCGGGTGCGGTGAGATGGACGATGACGCGGCGGATCCCCTCGACGACGTCGGGGGCGGCGAAGACCTGATCCGTGCTCACCTCCCACCCGAAGCGGTCCGTCCAGAAGCTACAGGCTGACTCGGCGGCGCGGCGCTCGATGGCCGGGTAGTGGTACCCGGTGTCGCCCCGTTGCACTGCAGCAGAGAGGGCATCTGCCACCGCCGGAGCCAGGCCGAAGTCCATCTCGGCCACCCAGGCGGCCAGCACGTCGTCGGGAAAGTAGTTCCACTTCAGGCCGCCCCGGGCCCTTAGGTCTGAGGGAGTGCGCTCGTCGTCCACTGCCCCGAGGGTAGAGACGAACCAGCATCGTACGGTCGCTAGGACGGTGTTGAATAACAGTGGAAGCCCGACTCCCAGCTCGGCCCAGTCCCGGGCAGGAGGGCTGGCGTCGATGGCTGGAACGAATTGTTCAACACGGTCCTCAGGCCAGTTGCGCGGCGATGAAAACGAACCCGGCCACGGTGACTGCCGAGCCCAGAGAGGCCGCCACATGGACTCTGGTTTGGGCGTGCATCGACTGATAGAGGTCACCAAACCGGTCGTCGAGACGCCGTAGGTCGCCCCGGATCTCGGTCCGCAGCTCGCCGATCCCGGTGTGCAGCTCCCTCCGCAGCTGACCGATCTCGGTGTGCAGCTCCGACCGCAGCTGACCGATCTCGGTGTGCAGCTCTGTCCGGAGATCTCCCACCTCGCGTCTCAAGTCACCGACGTCGGCCTTCGTCGCCGGGAGATCGTCGGGCATGTAACTCATGAGCGTCTCCGCCGGTCCGTTGCCGAGCACCTCGGTAAGTCGATGATACAGGGCCTTCTCTCTCCGTCCGAGCCGCCACGGCGACCTCCTTCCGCTCCCGCCGGCAGCCGCACCGGGATGATGATGCAACAGTGTGACGATTCTCGGTAGCCCCGCGCCCGATTGCGCTGCCGCCATCGGAGCACCAATGTGACCCGATGCCAGACACCGTAACTTCCTGGATCGGCGGCACCGAGGCCGCCTCCGGCAACACCGAAACGCTGATCAACCCGGCCACGGGCCACCCCGGGGCCACCGTCGACCGGGCAGGACTGGAACTGGTCGACCGGGCCACACGGGCCGCTGCTTCTGCCCTAGGCGAGTGGGGGTCTGCCACCCCCAGGGAGCGTGCGAAGGCCATGTTGGCTCTGGCCGACCTCGTCGAGGGCCACGGCGACGACCTATCGCGCCTCGAGGTCGAGGAAACGGGCAAGCCCTACGCCACCATGCGGGAGGGGGAGCTGCCGCTGGTGGTCGACAACCTCCGCTTCTTCGCCGGTGCCGCCCGCAGCACCGAAGGCACCGCCGGCGGCGTCTTCCAGACCGGTTACACCTCCCTCGTTCCCCGGCGACCCGTCGGTGTGGTGGGACAGCTGGCGCCGTGGAACTTCCCGCTCATCATGGCGGTCTGGAAGGTGGGAGCGGCGATGGCGGCGGGATGCGCCTCGATCCTCAAGCCCTCCCCCCAGACCCCCGGCACCTCGGTCAGGCTGGCCCAACTGGCCGAAGAGGCCGGAGTACCCCCCGGGGTGGTCAACGTCCTCACCGGCGGCGACGACGTGGGTGAGGCCATGGTCGCCCACCCCGCCATCTCGATGGTGAGCCTCACCGGGTCGACCGCCACGGGACGCCAGGTGGCCGCCGCCGCCGCTCCCACCCTGAAGAAGCTCCATCTGGAGTTGGGAGGCAAAGCTCCTCTCGTCGTTTTCGACGACGCCGACGTCGCCGCCGCCGCCCGGGGGGCGACGATGGGCGCCACCTACAACTCGGGCCAGGACT